>NZ_BOQN01000107.1 GCF_018332695.1 Paractinoplanes toevensis | reverse complement strand
CAGGCGTCGGAAAGCCAGGCGACCAAAAGCCGGGCGACCAGCGGTCAGCTGACCAGCGGCCAGCCGACCGGCGGCCGGGCGTCGGAAAGCCGAGCGGTCGAAGGTCAGGCGATCGAGGGTCAGGGGATCGGCGGTGGGGCGTCGGAAAGCCGAGCGCTCGACGGTGAGGGGATCGACGGTCAGGCGGCTGGGGGGCGAACGGGCGAGCGTCAGCTGATCTTGGGGCGTCCGGGCGCGGCGGGCGCGGTTGGGGTGGTCGTTGCCGGCTCGGTTGTGGCGATGGCGGCCGAGATTCGGCGGCGGCGGCCGGCCGTTGTGATCAACACGATTGGGCCGTTCACCGCTACTGCTGGGCCGATCATCGAGGCCTGCCTGCCCGCCAGCCACTACGTCGACCTCGCCAATGATGTCGCCGCCGTCTCGGTTGTGCTGGGCCGGAGCGACGCGGCCACCGCGGCCGGGCGGACCCTGGTCACCGGGGCCGGGTTCGGCGTGACCGCCACCGAGAGTGTCGTGGTCAAGCTGTGCGAGGGCCGGCCGCAACCGGCGCACGTCCGGGTCGACATGGTGCCCTCGCTCGACCTGGAGGCCGGCCGGCTCGGCGAAGCTCTGGCCGGCACGATCCTCGAAGGCCTTCCCGGCGTCGAGGGCGGCCGGCGATACGGCGGCCGCCGCTATCGGGCGGGGAGGCTCGCTCCGGCGCCGCTGGCCGGCGAGGTGGTTCGCCTGACCCTGCCGGACGGTGAAACGGTCACCACCGCGAGCATGCCGCTCGGTGAGCTGATGGCCGCCCAGCGAGCCAGCGGCGCCCCATCGGTGATCGCCGCGTCGAGCGAGGCCCCGGCGTCGCCGGTGATGCGGGCGATCCTCCCGGTGGCCACGGCGCTGCTGAACTTCGCGCCGCTGCGCGCCTTCGCGACCCGCCGCCTGGCCGCGGTCGAGGTCAAGGCCCGCGAGCGGCCGTGCGAGTTCTCCTGGGGACACGCCACCGCGCGATGGCCGGACGGTTCCATCGCCGAGGGCTGGCTGCGCGTCGGCGAGGCCCAGTCCTTCACCGGCGCGGTCCCGGCCGAGGTGGCCGTGCGCCTGCTGGCCGGCGAGGGAAAGCCCGGCGCCCACTTCCCGGCGGCCCTCTTCGGCCCATCGCTGGCCGAGTCCTGCGGCGGCGAGTACGCCATGTAGCGCGGGGTCACCTCGGCCGGCGGCGCCGGACGTGGTAGGTCATGTCTTCCCAGTCCGGTTCGGCGGTTTCCGGGAGCAGGCCGGCCGCGACGGCGCAGCGGGCGCTGGCGACGTTGTCCGGTTCGATGCCGGCCGCGAACAGCACCACGTCGGCCACCTCGGGTGCGGCCATGCAGGCGCGCAGCGTGGCCGTGCCGAACCCCTGCCGCCAGCGGGCCGGATCCACCACGTACGCGAATCCCATGGCCGGCCCGGGTTCCACCGCTTCGATGACCGGCCCGTCCGGCCCTTCCGAATACCGGCACCAGCGGTCGTAGACCTCGCCGCCGATGTGCCCGACCGCCGCACCCTGGTCGTCGAAGGCCACCCACGAGTGCGAGCGCAGCACGATGCGCCCGCGAAAGAAAACTCCGAATTCTTCGGCCGTCTCGAACTCGCGGGCCGGCCACTCCGGGCCGCCCAGCCAGCGGTTCACCTCGGGGTGACGGAACCAGGGCTGCACGAGGCCCAGCAGCGAGATGTCGAACGGGCGCAGGACGACCACGCGTCGAGTGAACCACACCGGTTATTGACTGAGCTCTATCGAAGGCGCCAAAATCTCGGGACAGTTAATTCAAGCTGTGAAAATACTTTTCCGAGGGGACCCCCACCGATGTCCCGTACCCGTTTCGCGGCCGTGCTGGCCGCCGTCCTCGCCGCCGCCGGCCTGAGTGCCCCGGCCCAGGCGGCCGCGGCCACCACCGTCCAGGTCTATCTCAGTTCCGAATCGCGCACCGCCGGTTACGAACCGAAGAACGGCAACTGGTACACCAACCCGGCCACCGGCCTGGCCGGCACGCCCTACCAGCTGAGCAAACAGGCCGATCTGGCCACCGCCGCGGCCGGTGGCACGGCGACCATCACGGTCGACACCGGTCAGCAGTTCCAGACCGTACTCGGCGTCGGCTCCTCTCTCGAAGAGTCCACGATCTACAACCTTTCGCGGATGAGCGCGGCCGGCCGGGACGCCGCGTTGCGGGCGCTGGTCGACCCGGTCAACGGGGCCGGCTTCAACGTCGCCCGGATCACCCTGGGCACCAGCGACTTCACGTCGCACGACTTCTACACCTACGACGACGGTGCGGCCGATCCGACGCTGGCCCGCTTCTCCATCCAGCGCGACATCGACTATCACATCATCTCCACACTGCAGCAGGCCCTCGCGATCAACCCGAACCTGAAGATCTTCGCCAGTGCCTGGAGCGCGCCGCCGTGGATGAAGACCAGCAACAACATCATCGGCGGGAGCCTGCTCAGCCAGTACATCCCGACGCTGGCCAGTTACTACGGCAAGGCGGTCCGGGCGTACGCGGCGCTGGGAATTCCGATTTTTGCCCTGACCCTGCAGAACGAGCCGTTGTTCTCGCCGGCCGACTACCCGGGCATGCTGGTCTCGGCCGACCAGGAGCGGCAGCTGGCCAAGGCGGTCCGGGCCGAACTGCCGACTACCAAGATCTGGGCGTTCGACCACAACTTCTCCGAGGGCGCGTCGTACGCGGCGGGCGTGCTCACCGCCGACGCCCGCGCCTCGGTCGACGGGATCGCGTTCCACGACTACGCCGGTGAGCCGTCGGTGATGGCGACGGTCAAGGCGACGTACCCGGAGAAGGACGTGCTGATGACCGAGCGCTCGGTGTGGGGGACCGCGGGCGCCGACCGGATCGTGCAGTATTTCCGCAACCAGGCCACGCTCTACGAGGGCTGGGTGTCGATGCTCGACCAGAACCGCTCGCCGGAGCGCTGGTCCGGTTCGCCCGACCCGACCATGCTGGTGCAGAGCGCGTCGAGCCCGGACACGTTCTGGAAGACCCCGGACTACAACATGGTGGCCCAGTTCTCGAAGTTCGTGAAGGCCGGTGCCAAGCGGGTGAGCAGCGGTTCCGGCTCGACCGGAACGGTCACCAACGTGGCTTTCGTCAACCCTGACAACTCCCTGGTCACGGTGGTCGTCAACCAAACTTCCGCAAACCAGACCTTCACCGTACGGGCCGGAACGCGCCAGTTCTCCGCGACCCTGCCGGCCAAGACCACCGGCACCTACGTCTGGGCGGGCGCCGGCGACGCGGGCTCCGGACCGTCCCGCACCGGCCAGATCACCGGGTACGGCGGCAAGTGCGTCGACGTGGCCGGGGCGAGCTCGGCCAACGGTGCCGCGGTGCAGCTCTACACCTGTAACGGCACCACCGCCCAGTCCTGGACGGTCGGCACCGACGGCACGGTCCGGGCGCTCGGCAAGTGCCTGGACGTGACCTCGGCCAGTTCGGCCAACGGCACCAAGATCCAGCTGTACGACTGCAATGGCACCACCGCCCAGCAGTGGACGGCGAACGCCGACGGCACCCTGCGCTCGCTCGGCAAGTGCCTGGACGCCACCGGCCCGAGCTCGGCCGACGGCACCCGCCTGCAGATCTGGGACTGCTCGGCGGCCGCCAACCAGAAGTGGACCCTGCCCTGACCGTCAGCCCCGGCGCCGGCTCGACCGGCGCCGGGGCTTCGTCTAGCGCTGGGCCTCGAAGTGCTCCTTCATCGACGGGTAGTAGTCGTCGAAGCTCGGGTGGGGCCGGTTCTCGCGCGCGGCGACCAGGCCGTCCAGGTAGTACTCCCAGCCCGGCCCGACCTCGCCGGGGTTGTCCTTCTCGGTGAGGTGGTGGGTGAACCGCAGTTCGGTCACGCCCGCGGCCTCGGTCAGCTCCAGCTCCAGGTGCCAGCTGCCGTAGTCATTGACGTTGGACACCGACAGCCGGCGGGGTGGCTCGCACGCCTCGATGGTCATATCCATCCAGGGTTTGCCCTCCTCGTGCACCATCTGGACCTTGATCATCCGGCCCGGCCCGGCATCGCCCTCCCAGGGGCCGAACCAGTGGGCCGTCCGGTCCGGCTCGGTGAGGCTGGCCCAGACGTCGTCGATCGGGGCGCGGAAGGTGCGGGTCAGCACCAGGTCGTCGCCGAACAGCCGGCCGGTGGGGATCGGGCTCATGCGGTCTCCTTGTTCTCGGCGGCGGTGTGCCGCTCACGTCGGGTGCGGTAGACCTCGGTCTCCAGCGCGTCGAGGTGGTGCTGCCAGCCGGACGGGCGCATCAGCCGCCCCAGCCACCCGGCCAGCTCGTCGAGCGGCGCGGTGACCAGCGTGTAGACCCGGCGGCGGCCGTCGGCGGTGTCGCGCACCAGGCCGGCCTCACGCAGCACGCGCAGGTGCCGGCTGACGGCCGGCCGGCTGATCGCGAACCGGTCGGCGATCTGCCCGGCCGAGAGTGCCTCGTCGCGCAGCATCAGCAGGATCTCCCGCCGCGCCGGATCGGCGATCGCGCCGGTCACGTCGTCCACGCCGTCGCCCACCCGGAAAGCGTAACCAACGAGTTACGCGTTCCGCCATTGCCCCTTCGTGCAAACAAAAACGAACATGATTCATCGGTTATTGACGTTTTCCAGCGTTCGGGCGTACACCGAGGTGTCGATACCCCTCGATGTCTTTTCCCCGGGAGCATCCCCATGCGCAGACGCATCTCATCCCCGCTCGTCCTGCTCACCCTGGTCATCGGACTGCTCGTCGGCATCCCCGGCGCCGCCCACGCGGCCGCCTCGCTGCCGTGCGACATCTACGGCGCGGCCGGCACCCCCTGCGTGGCCGCGCACAGCAGCACCCGCGCCCTGTTCGGCACCTACAACGGCCCGCTCTACCAGGTCACCCGCGCATCCGACCGCGCCACCCACGACGTCGGCCTGCTCGCAGCGGGCGGCTACGCCAACGCCGCCGACCATGACGTCTTCTGCAACGGCACCACCTGCGGCATCACCAAGATCTACGACCAGACCGCCCGGCACAACGACCTCACCGTCTCGCCGGCCGGCACCGCCGGACCGGCCGACTACCCGGCCGACGCCAGTGAGCTGGCGGTCACCGCGGGCGGCCACAAGGTGTACGGGATCTGGATCTCCCCGCAGCACGGCTACCGGCGTACGGCCGGATCCGGGGTTGCGGTCAACGGCCAGCCCGAAGGCATGTACATGGTGGCCAGCGGCACTCACGTCGGCTCCGACTGCTGCTTCGACTACGGCAACGCCGAGATCCAGGTCGCGGACACCGGCAACGGCCACATGGACGCCGTCAGCATCGCCACCACCTGCTACTTCGCGCCGTGCACCGGCTCCGGCCCGTGGGTCGAGGCCGACCTCGAGAACGGCATGTTCCAGGGCGCCAACGGCTCCAACACCGCGAACCTCGGCAACAACAGCACCTACGTCACGGCCCTGTTGAAGAACAACGGCCAGACGACGTACGCGCTCAAAGGCGGCAACTCCCAGTCGGGCGGCCTGAGCACCTGGTGGAACGGCGCGTTGCCGAACCGCGGCGGCTACATCCCGATGCACCAGGAAGGCTCGATCATCCTGGGCACCGGCGGCGACAACAGCAACCGCAACATGGGCACGTTCTTCGAGGGCGTGATGACCTCCGGCTATCCCACCGACGCCGCCGACAACGCGGTCCAGGCGAACATCGTCACGGTCGGCTACTCCGGCCAGACCAACGTCCCGAACGGCCCGCGCGGCACGGTCACCGGCCCCGGCGGCAAGTGCATCGACGTGGCCGCCGACGACACCGGCGTCAACGGCACCGCGGTGCAGCTGTGGGACTGCCAGTCGTACGCCTCCGACCAGCACTGGCAGCACTACGCCGACAACACCCTGCGCACCCTGGGCCGCTGCCTCGACATCGTCGGCAACGGCACGGCCGGCGGCGCCCAGCTGGAGCTGTGGGACTGCAACGGCGTCGGTGGCCAGAAGTGGGTTCAGCAGGCCGACGGTTCCCTGCGCAACCCGCAGTCGGGCCGCTGCCTGGACTCCCCGAACGGCACCACGGCGAACGGCACGCGGCTGCAGATCTGGGACTGCAACGGCACCGCGGCGCAGAAGTTCGCGGTCAACGGCGGCGGAGTCACCGTCGGCCCCGGCGGCAAGTGCGTCGACGTGGCCGCCGACGACACCGGCGTCAACGGCACCGGGGTGCAGCTGTGGGACTGCCAGTCCTACGCGATCGACCAGCACTGGTTCCACAACAGCAACGGTTCGCTGCGCGCCCTGGGCCGCTGCCTGGACATCGTGGGCAACGGCACGGCGAACAACACCCAGGTCGAGCTGTGGGACTGCAACGGCGTCGGTGGCCAGGTCTGGCAGCAGCAGGCCGACGGCTCCCTGCGCAACCCGCAGTCGGGCCGCTGCCTGGACGCACCGAACGGCACCACGACCAACGGCACCCGCCTGCAGATCTACGACTGCAACGGCAGCGCGTCCCAGAAGTTCGCGCTGAGCTGAGCATCCCGGGGCGCGGCGCCCGCGCCGCGCCCCGGCGGACGGTCAGTAGCGGCGCCGGCCCTGCAGCCGGGTGAACAGCCCGCGCAACCGGCGCTGGTTCTCCGGCTTGGCCAGTTGGCGGCGGCCCTGGTCGACCAGCCGGCGGCCCTGCGGGCTCTGCAGGAAGGTGCGGACACGTTGGGCGAGGGTCGCCATGGTGGTGCCTCCTCGAATCAGGGTGTTACATCAGTTACCCCGTTGACACGCTCCGGAACCAGCGGGGTAATGAGATCATCTCGGTAAAAGGAGCTGGCTGATGGAATACCGCACCCTGGGTGGCACCGGCACGATCGTGTCGTCGCTGTGTCTGGGCACCATGACGTTCGGGAACGAGAGCAGCGAGGAGGTCTCGCACGCTCAGCTCGATCGCTTCGTCGAGGTCGGTGGCAACTTCGTCGACACCGCCAACGTCTACTCGCGCGGCGTCTCCGAGGAAGTCATCGGGCGCTGGCTCACGGCCCGGTCCGGCCTGCGTGACCAGCTTGTCATCGCCACCAAGGGCCGCTTCCCGATGGGTGACGACCCGAACTCGGCCGGCCTGACCAGGGTGAACCTGTCCCGCGCGCTCGACGCGAGTCTGCGCCGCCTCGGCATCGAGACGATCGACCTCTACCAGGCGCACGCCTGGGACCCGCTGACCCCGATCGAGGAGACGCTCGGGTTCTTCGACGACGCCGTCCGGGCCGGCAAGATCCGGTACGTGGGGGTCAGCAACTTCCTCGGCTGGCAGTTGCAGAAGGCGGCGCTGATCACCGAGTTCCGCGGGCTCGCGCCGATCGTCACCCTGCAGCCGCAGTACAACCTGCTGGTCCGGGAGATCGAGTTCGAGCTCGTCGACGTGTGCCGCAACGAGAACATCGGCATCCTGCCGTGGTCGCCGCTGGGTGGCGGCTGGCTGACCGGCAAGTACGTGCGCGACAGCGAGCCCACCGGTGCGACCCGGCTCGGCGAGGACCCGGGCCGCGGCATGGAGGCGTACGGTCCGCGCAACTCCGACACCCGCACCTGGCACATCCTCGACACTGTCCGCCGCGTCGCCGGGGAGCGCGGCGTGTCGATGTCGCAGGTGGCGCTGGCCTGGCTCGCCGACCGCCCGGCCGTCACGTCGGTGATCCTCGGCGCACGCACCCTGGAGCAGCTCGAGGACAACCTCGGCGCCGCCGGCCTGCACCTGACGGAGAAGGAGACCGAGCTGCTCACCGAGGCCAGCACCCCGGTGGTCGGCCAATATCCGTACGGCCCGCAGGGAATCGCCCAGCGCGACCGGAAGATCTGAGCTCAGGTCCGGCGGGCGGCCTGCCGCCGGGAAGCCTGCCGCTGGATCTTCGCATCCATCCCGCAGCCGTCCATCGTGCACCAGCGGCGGCTGCGGTTCTTGCTGGTGTCCAGGAACAGGCCGATGCAGCCGGCCTCGGCCGCGCACACCTTGACCCGGTCGAGCGGCCCGCCGGCGAGCAGCCGTACCGCCGACACCGCGACCGGCCACGACGCCCGGCCGGGATCGTCGCCGGTGAAGCGCCACTCGTACTCGTCGCCGGGGACGAGCTGAGCCACCGTCATCGCCTGGGCGTAGTGCGCCTGCACCACGCCCAGCGCGGTGGCCGGGGCCGCCCGCTTGCGGCCGATGGCCGCGAAGACCTCGAAGATCGCCTCGCGCAACGCGACCGCGTCGCGAAGATCGGCCTCGTTGCCGCGGGCCGCGAGCCGGGCGGCCGTGCCGGCGTCGATCAGGCCGGCGTACGCGGACCAGGCGCTGAGATCGGCGTACGAGTGCAGCAGTTCCTCCGGATGGGCGGTGGCCCGGCCGTCCATCGTGTTGGCGAAGTCCAGGCATGCCACCCCGCCGAAGAGTTCCAGAAACACTGATTCCACCCAACGATGTTTCACCCGCATCAGCGGCGGTATGTTCCAGTCAAAGGAGCTTAGCCTGCATCAACCGGAGGGGATGCCATGCTGCTGCTCAGTGTGCTGACGCTGGGAATCGCCGACTCGATGGTCGGCCCCTACCTCGTCCTCTTCGGCACCGGGACGGCCCACCTGTCCCCGCTGCAGGCCGGTGTCTTCATCTCGCTGACCTCGGTGAGCGGGCTGGCGGTGAGCACCTGGCTCGGCCGCCGCTACGACCGCAGGGCGAGCCGGTGGCCGGCCCTGGTCGCGGTCGGTGCGGCCGCCGCCGGGTACGCGGCGCTCACCACGACCACCGACTACCTGGTCCTGCTGCTCGTCGCGGCCGGGCTGCTCAGCGCCGGAACAGCGGCCTTCCCGCAGATCTTCGCCCTGGCCCGGACCCACCACGACCGGGCCGGCGGCTCGGCGTCGCGCCGGCGGACACCGGCGCTGCGCTCGACCTGGTCGCTCGCGTGGGCGATCGGGCCGATGATCGGCGCCGCGCTGCTGGCCTCGGGCGGATACCGCCGGCTCCTGCTGACCACCGCCCTCGTCTTCGTCCTCGTCGCGGCCCCCCTTCTGCTGCTCGGCCGGACACCCCGGCCGCGGCCCGCCGAGCCCACCCGCCCGGACGAGCGGCGCCCACCCCGGGCGATGCTGCTGGCGGCCGGCAGCTTCACCTGCTTCCACACCGCGATGCTGTCCGGCTCGGTGGTCCTTCCGCTGTACGTGACCGGCACCCTGCACCGGCCGGACAGCCAGGTGGGCGTGCTGTTCACCGTGTGCGCGCTGGTGGAGATCCCGGCGGCGCTGGCCACGATGCTGATCCCGGCCGGCGTACGCAAGAAGGTGATCCTGGCCGGCATGGCGCTGTTCGCCGTCTACTTCGTCCTGGTCGCGTCGGCCACCACGATGCCGGCGCTGATCGGCACGCAGGTGGCGCGCGGCATCGCGCTGGCGGTGGCCGGCACGCTCGGCATCACCTTCGTGCAGGACCTCGCCCCGGACTCGCCGGGCCGGGCCACCACCCTGTTCGCCAACACCCTGACCGTGGGATCGCTGGTCTCCGGGCTGCTCGCCGGGGCCATCATCCAGGCGGTGGGCTTCCGCTCGGCCTTGCTGGCCTGCGCCGCGCTCGCCGTGGCCGGGTGCGTCCTGCTGGCCGCGGTACCCCGGACGGCCCGGCCACCGGCCACTCCGGAGAGATCGTCAGCCCTCGTGAAGGCACTTCGAGACGACGAGTAGCCGGACGGTGCTGCCTCCGCTCAGGCTGATCTCGAAGCCGTCCATCGTGTCGACCTTCAGATCGGCGGCACCGACCCAGGGGTCGCCGGAGCCTCCGGGGCGGGCATCAGCCCTTCGGCCTTCCACCGCTCGGCCAGCCGGGCGTACGCCGCCGGCTGCTTGTCGGCATGCTCGCGAGCCTGACGCTGCGCCGTGCTCTCCGCAACGGTCGGTGTGTAATCCCCGCCCTGGCCCGCATGGTCCGCCGCACATCCCGCGAGCAGAACCGCCGTCGTGACCAGAACCAGCCGCGCCGAAACCCCCGCCACGATGCCCACCCCCTGTGGCGCTTCAAGGTAGATGATCGCGGCCACGTCCGGTTGCGCGAGAGTCGCGGCACGTGCCGGTGTTGCACGCCGGTCGCGCGGTGCCGGCGGTCGGGTGCGAGTGCGGTTGTGGGAGTCGCCGCCCGTACGGAAGAAGGGTCAGGCTTTCTGGGCTTTGTCGGTGAGGCGGTCGTGGACGGCGTTGAGCAGCTCCGCGCGGGTGAAGGGTTTGCCGACCACCGTGACGCCGGGCTCGAGCAGGCCCTGGTCGGTCATCAGCGGGCCGGCGAAGCCGGACATGTACAGCACCGGCACGCCGGGCAGGACCGTGCGCAGTGCCTCGGCCAGTTCGGGGCCGTTCAGGTGGGGCATGACCACGTCGGAGAGCACGCCGTCGATCGGGCCGTCGTGCCGGCGGGCTATCTCCAGGGCCTCCTGGCCGTTGGCGGCGGCCAGCACCCGGTAGCCGTCCCGGGTCAGGATGCGGGTGGCTACCTCGCGGACCCCGTCCTCGTCCTCGGCCAGCAGGATGGTCTGCCCGGCGGTCGCCTTCACGGCGGCCTGCGGCGCGTGGCCGGGCCGTGGTTCGCCGGTGGCCGGCAGGTAGAGGCTCACGGTGGTGCCGTGGCCGGGGGCCGAAGCGATGACCAGTTCGCCGCCGGCCTGCCGGACGATGCCGAACGCGGTGGCCAGGCCAAGCCCGGTGCCCTGGCCCTTCGGTTTGGTCGAGAAGAACGGCTCGACGGCCCGGTCCAGCACCTCGGGCGGCATGCCCACGCCCTCGTCCCGGACCGCGATGCGGATGTAGTCACCGGGCGGCAGACCGGCCGGCCTCTCCGGACCGGCGTTGCCCGTCTCCAGCGTGAGGGCGCCGCCGTCGGGCATCGCGTCCCGGGCGTTGAGAGCCAGGTTGAGCAGGGCCTGGCTGAGCTGGTCGCCGTCGATCCGGGTGTTGCCGACGGCCGGGTCGAGGCGGGTCTCGATCCGGACCTGTTTGCCGACCGTCGCCTCGGCCAGGTCGCGGACCTCGGCGACCACGGTGTTGGGCCGCACCACCGACGGTTGCACCACCTCGCGCCCGCCGAAGGTGAGCAGCTGGTGGGCCAGGTGGGCGGCCCGCTGGCCGGCACGGTGGATCTTCTCGAGGTCGCCGAGCATCGGGTCGGCGACCGCGGCGGTCAGCCGGGTGTCCACCGCCTCCCGCAGGGACTCCTGGGTGAACTCGCTGAACGACAGGATGATGTTCAGGATGTTGTTGAAGTCGTGTGCGATGGCGCCGCTGAGCCGGGCCAGGCCGTCGAACCGCTCGGCGATCCGGCGTCGTTCGGCGAGGTGCCGCTGCTCCTCGGCCTCGACCACGGTGGTCACGTCGTCGACGGTGGCGACGAACCCGGTCTCGTCGCCCTCCTCCTGGGTGACCCGGATGCGGGTGTGCAGCCACCGGTGCCGGCCGTCGCCCAGGTGGATCCGGCCGTAGAAGTCGGCGTTCGCGGCCGCCCGTAACTCGTCCCGGTGCTCCTCGGGCACGCAGCGCAGCCAGCCGAGCCGCAGCAGGTCGTGCCCGGTGGCGCCGGTGATGTCGAGCAGCCGCGGATTGACGTAGGAGGCCTGCAGGTCGATGCTGCCGGACACGATCCCGACCGGGGACAGGTCGGCCAGTGCCTGGAAACGGGCCTCGCTCTCGTCCAGGGCGAGCACCTTCTCGACCAGCTTGGCGTTCACCGTGCGCAGGTGCTCGCTGGTGACCGGGCCGGTGGTCGGTTCGGGCCGGTGGTGCAGGGCCTCGCCGACCGCGGCGAGCAGTTCGGCCGGGTCGGCGGACTTGGCCACCACCCGGGCCACGCCGTACGCGTCGGCCAGCGGCCCGGCCTCGTCGGGCGCGTAGTTCGCGGTGTAGAGCAGCACCGGGATGCCGGCCGTGCCGGCGTCGGCCCGCAGCGCCTCGACGAACTCGTAACCGTCCATCCCCGGCATGACCACGTCGGCCAGGACGACGTCCGGGTGCAGCCGGCGGGCCAGGTCGAGCGCCTGCCGTCCGGCCGCTGCCTCGATCACCTCGTAGCCACCCTCGTCGAGGGTCATCCGGGCAACCTCGCGGTTGGTGGCGCGGTCGTCCACGACCAGCACGGTGGCCATGCGGACCTCCTCAGGCGCGGGGCAGGGTCACGGTGAAGACGGTGCCGTCCGGTCCGGTGGCCATCCCGAGCGTGCCGCCGTGCCGGACGGTGGCCCGCTGGGCCAGGGCGAGGCCGAGGCCGCTGCCGGCCACCTCGCGTTCCTCGGCGGCGGTGCCCCGCTCGAAGGGCTGGAAGATCCGCTGCTGTTCGCCGGCCGGCAGCCCGGGCCCGTGGTCGGCCACGCTGATCGCCGCGCCGGTGACGGTGACCTCGATGTCCGCCTCGGTGCTGTATTTGATCGCGTTGTCCAGCAGTTCCGTCACGATCAGGCGGGCCGCGGCGGGGGTGATCGCGGCCGGTGCCGGGCCGGTCGACGCGTGCAGGCGGCGGCCGTGCTCGACCGCGGCCGGGGTGAGTTCCGCGACGACCTCGGCGGCGACCGTGCCGCAGTCGGTGGACCCGGGCGGTTCGTCGTCCCGCGTCTCCAGCTTGGCCAGCGCGACCACCCGCTCGATCGTGGCCAGCAGGCCGGTCGCGCTGTCGGCGATCAGTTGCAGTTGCCGGTCCTGCTGCACGGGGTCGGCACCACCACAGGTGATCTTGCGGCGCATCAGGCCGGCGAGGCCGATGATGCCGGTCAGCGGACTGCGCAGATCATGGCCGAGGCGGGACAGGGCGGCGCTGTCGAGCAGGCGCGCCGGTTCCGGCACCGGTACAGCCGTGACCACGGCCACCCCCATTTGTCGCGAAACGTGAGCAACCTACGCATCGTAGTTGAGACGCTATTGAGCGTGATGCTGTTTCGTGGTGTGCGATGGGCGCGGCTCGCCGGGATCCACCAGGCCGCCGCCGCGGTGACGGTGCTCGTCGGGGTGGTGGTGCTGACCGGCCACTGGCTGAACGCGCAGCCGCTGGCCACGGTCGCGCCGGGACTGCCGCCGATGTCGCTGACCAGCGCCCTGCTGGCGATCTGCGCCGGAACCGCCCTGTGGGCTTCCGGGCCGCCGCCCACGAGCCCGGTCCGGCGCTGGGCGGGGCGGCTGCTGGCGGCCGTGGTGGTCGTCGGTGCTGTGGTGATCATCCGCCGGCGGGGTGCGACGCTGGATCTGCCGCTCCTGTCGGTGCTGGATCTGCCGGGCCGGGACTTCGGCTTCGACGGTGGCGCCAGCCGGCCGCCGCTGCGGTCACCGGTGGCGTTCCTGCTCATCGGGCTGAGCCTGCTCGCCATCGACCTGGACGCCCGCCGCGGCCATCGCCCCGCGCAACTGCTGGCCACCGCGGCGGGACTGCTGGTCGGGGTGACCGTGCTGGCGGCCGGGCTGGGGCTCGCGCCGATCGCCGAGGAGGCCCACGCGTACATCATGCCGGTCCTGACGGAGGTATCGCTCCTGGCGATGTCCGTCGGTGTTCTCATGGCGCGGCGCGGCGGCCTGGCCGTCGCGGTGTTCGGCAGCTCCTATCTCGGCGGCCGGACCGTGCGCCGGCTCGCCCCGGCGGTGGGCGGCGTCGTCGTCCTGATCGGCGTCGTGATCGCCGCGATCAACCGCACCCAGCGGGCCATCGACGGGCTCGCCCTGACCGTCGCGATCAGCGGCCTGCTGCTGACCCTCTACCTGGTGCTGCTCAGTGCCGGTTTCATGCTCAACGAGGTCGACGCCCGGCAGCGCGACCTGATCGCCGAGCTGCGCGAACAGCGCGATTTCAGCGAGACCGTGCTCGGCTCGCTGATCGAGGGGGTGCTCGCGGTCGCGCCCGACGGCACGATCCTGCGGGTCAACGCCCGCTGGTGCGACTTGACCGGGTTCACCGCCGACGAGCTCATCGGGCGGCGCCCGCCCTACCCATGGTGGCGGGACGGCGCGACGACCCGGCGGTGGCACGAACTGCGGGAGACCTTCGACGCGGGGGAGACCGGCGAGTTCGACTGCGAGGTCTATCGCCGCGACGGCACCGCCGTGCCGGTACTGGTCGGCTTCCGGCACCTGCAGGACACCGGCGAACAGACCGGGGTGCTCGTGGTCACCTGCCGCGACGTCACCGAACGGGACCGGCAGGAGTCCGAGCGGCGCCGGATGACCCAGCAGCTCGACCACTTCTTCACGATGTCGCGGGACCTGCTGTGCATCGCCGGCACCAACGGTTACTTCCTGCGGGTCAACCCGGCGTGGGAGCGCACCCTGGGCCACTCGACCGCCGACCTGCTCGCTCGCCCGTACCTGACGTTCGTGCACCCGGACGACCGGCAGCACACCGCCGAGACGGTGGCCCGCCAGGTCGACGGCCACGCGGCGGCCGGCTTCGACAATCGCTTCCTCGCCGCCGACGGCGGCTACCGCTGGTTCAACTGGAACGCCACGGCCGCCGACGACCAGGGCACCATCTACGCGGTCGCGCGGGACATCACCGACAGCAAGAAGGCCGCGCTGGCCCTGGCCAGGGCGCGGGACGAGGCGCTCGCCGCCGCCCAGCTCAAGTCGCAGTTCGTGGCCATGGTCAGCCACGAGATCCGCACCCCGATGAACGGCGTCATCGGCCTGACCAAGCTGCTGCTGGACACGCCGCTCGAACCGGCGCAGCGCCGCTACTGCGAAGCCATCCGCAGCTCCGCCCGCTCGCTGCTGGCGATCATCAACGACATCCTGGACTTCTCGAAGATCGAAGCCGGCAAGATCACTCTCGCGCCGGCCGACTTCGACCTCGGCAACCTGGTCGAGGAGGTCGCGCACGCCGCCGCGGCCGCCGCCCGGGACAAGGACATCGACGTGATCACCTACTACCCACCCGAGCTGCCCGAGCGGATCCGCGCCGACGAGGGCCGGATCCGCCAGATCCTGCTCAACCTGGCCGGCAACGCGGTCAAGTTCACCCACGCCGGGCAGGTCCTGATCCGCGTGGACGCGGCGCCCACGGTCCGGGACGGCCGCCGCGAGTACACGTTCAGCGTCAGCGACACCGGCATCGGCATCGACCGGGAGAAGATCAAGGAGCTGTTCGAGCCGTTCGTCCAGGCGGACGCCACCACCAGCCGCGAGTTCGGCGGCACCGGGCTGGGCCTGGCCATCAGCCGCCAGCTGGTCGAGCTGATGGGCGGCGAGCTACGGGTCGACAGCACGCCGGGGGAGGGCAGCCGCTTCCACTTCCGGCTCAGCCTCACCGAACCGGCCGGCCACCGCGCCCGCCGGGTCCGCGACGAACTGGCCGGTCGCCGTCTGCTGCTGGTCGACCCCAACCCGACCAGCGCGGCCTTCCTCGCCGAGCACGTCCGCACCTGGGGCACGGACGTCACCACCGCGGCGACCGCATCCGACGCCCGGCGGGCGCTCGCCGACGCCGCCGCGGCCGGCCGGCCGTTCGACCTCGCGGTCGTCGACCACCACCCGCCGGAACTGGACGGCGCCGCCCTGGTCGCCGAGATGGACGGGCCGGTCTGCCTGCTGCTCACCCGGGACGCCGCCGACCCGGTGCACAGCGGCGACGTGCTGGCCAAGCCGGTCGGCCCGTCGGCCCTCTACAACTACCTGCTGCAACAGCTGCGACCGCCGGCCGGCCCGCCGGACGCCCGGCGGCCCGCGGTGCCCGGCACCCGCAAGCGGGTCCTGCTCGCCGAGGACAACGAGATCAACCAGCTGGTCGCGGTCGACACGCTCGACGCCCTGGGCTACGACGCCGACATCGCCCACAACGGCGCCGAGGCGGTGGAGCTGGCCGCCTCGGGCGACTACGAGGCGATCCTGATGGACTGCCAGATGCCCAAACTCGACGGGTACGAGGCGACCAGCCGGGTGCGCAGCCAGGAGACCGGCCGGCACATCCCGATCATCGCGATGACCGCCGGAGTCCTGCAGGACGACCGCCGCCGCGCCTACCAGGCCGGAATGGACGACTTCCTGGCCAAGCCGATCGACCCGGACGAACTGCGCGCCACCCTCGACCGCTGGACCACGCACGACACCCCGGCCGTCTAGTTCAGGCCCGTTCGTACGGGATCTTCTCGCCGGCCTCCACCGCGACCGGCAGGCGGTTCTCCGCCGGCGGGAGTGGGCAGGTGGCGAAGTCGGTGTACGCGCACGGCAGGTTGGTCGCCCGGGTGAAGTCGAGCACCACCGTGCCGTCGGGGTCGGGCACGTCGATTGCCAGGCTGCGGTTGGCGGCGTAGGTCGTCACCCCCGACGTCTCGTCGGTGAACAGCGCGAACAGCGAGCCCGGGGCGCGGCCGTTGAAGGCCGTGAGCGCGAGCGGCGTGCCGAGCACCTCGAACTCGACCTGGCCCGGCGACTCGTAGACGTGTTCGAGCCCTTCGACCGCCGCGCCCACGGTGATGTCCCGCGGCTCCGGGAACGGCACGAACCGGCCGGTCAGCACCCATTTCTCGTCCGGTTCGTAGGCCGGCGTGCCCTTGAAGTCGACCCGCAGCGGGTTGGACGGGTGGCGCGGGCGGACGATGTCGAAGCCGCCGCGCTTGGCCACCTCGATGACGGCGTCGCCGGCGCCGACGTTGATGCCGTCGCGCTCGGCGATCACGCCGAGCTCCTGCCGCCCGGTGACCTCGGTGCCGTCGATGGTCACAGACTCGCCGTCGGCCAGGTCGACGACCACGCCGCCCGGCCCGGTCGACCACTCGCCCGGCGCGTCGGGGAACCGCTGCGGGATCTCGGTCAGGAAGTTCAGGCTGGTGATGGCCAGGAATCCGTGCGGGTCGGCCAGTTTCTGCTCGTGCTCGGTGTGCCACTGTGCCCAGGTCATGGCTCCAGCCTATCTCTACATGAGCAGTAGGAGATAGGGCCGAGTTACGATCTTGGGATGTACCTGCTCTTCCCCGGCCGGCACCACCTGCTGACCCGATTCCAGGCGGACTATCTGCAGGGCCACACCGGCCGGGAGGTCGTCTGGGCGGTCACGTCGGCCAACCACGAGAACACCAAGCGCAACCCGGTCCCGTACCACCGCCGGGAGGCCGCCATCGAGCGCCTCAGCGTGCTCAGCGGCCTCCGCTCGGTGGTGGTGCCGATCTTCGACGCCGCCCCGACCAGCGCGTTCGCCGAGGTGACGCTGAAGACCGTGGCCGTGGCGACCGGACTCGACCTGACCCCCGAGAACACCGTGGTGGCCTGCTCCACGCCCGAGGTCGCCGCCCTGTACGAGAAGCTCGGCTTCCCGATCGCCCCGGTGGAGGACGACCCGGCCCTGCCCGAAAAGCCCGAGCGTCCGTGGGACGTCCTGCTGCGCCTGGCGGCCGGCGACGAGACCTGGCGCGAGCTGGCCCACCCGGCCACCATCGACGTCTTCGAGCGCTACCGGCTGGTCGAGGCGGTCCGCACCGCGGTCAACGATCCACTGGTCGGCGACGAGGGCGGCCTCACCGCCACCCGCGACTACCGGACGTACGTCGAAGCCTTCGCCGGCGCGGCCGAACGCAAATGGTCGGCCGTCCGCCGTTACGTCGAACCCGGCCGGATCGTCGACATCGGCTGCGGCGCCGGCTCGCTGCTGGAGTTGGCCGACCGCGAACCGGCCCTGCACGAGAGCGACCTGATCGGCGTCGAGATCGCCCGGCATCTCTATCAGGAGTGCGTGCACAAGAAGGCGCAGGGCGTCTTCCAGAACGCCAACGTGTACTTCTACCAGCGCAACGTCCTCGGCGGCGCGATCTTCGCGGACCGCTCGGTGGACACCACGCTCACCTTCGCCCTGACCCACGAGATCTGGTCCTACGGTGCCCAGCGGGAGTCGCTGCGCCAGTTCATCCGCCGGATCTACGACCACACCGCGCCCGGCGGCGTCTGGATCAACAGCGACGTCTGCGGCCCCGACGACCCGCGCCGCGAGGTGCTGCTGCGCCTGTCGGTCGCCGACGGCGACAACCCCGCGTCTCCCCGGCCCGACCTGGCCGGTCTCAGCTCCGAGGAGATTCAGGCGTACGTCGGAAGCCTCTCCACCCGCGCCCGCCTCGACCAGTTCGCGGTCGACTTCGCCTTCCCGTGCGAGTACGAGCCGGTCGGCGACGACACCGTCCGGATCGAGCTGGCGACCGCGATGGACTACCTGACCCGCAAGGACTACCTGGACAACTGGCTGTCCGAGACCCGCGAGCAGTTCTGCGGCCTCAGCTTCGCCGACTGGACCGAACTGCTCGCCGAGGTGGGCTTCGACCTCGACCCGTCCTCCCACCCGATCCGCAACGACTGGGTCATCGAGAACCGGATCGCCCCGGTCGCCGCCCTCACCGACCTGAGCGGCCGGCCGGTCGACTGGCCGGCCACTCATCTGCTCGCGGTGGCCCGGCGCGGCCGCGCCGGGTAACGCTCACCAGCCGACGGCGACCAGGAGGTACTGCGGGTCCGAGTGCGAGATGAACGTGGACTGGCCGGCCACGTCGTCGTACGGGAAGCCGTAGGCCAGGTTGCCGAGCGCGTTGTCGTGCCAGAACTTGGCGTAGTAGTTGGCCGGCGCCGCCCGGTAGAAGTTGCTCACCGTCTGCTGCTGGGCCGCGGGCAGGTCGGCGGTGTGCCGGTTGAGCGACGCGCACTGGCTGGCGTTCGACGCGAGCGGCCCCGAGCAGCCGAAGATCTGCTGGGTGGTGGCGCTGACCCCGACCGACGACGCGTACGAGGACAGGTAGTTCTGATACTGCCCGCCGGGCTGGAAGACCGGGTCGCTGCCCGGTGCCAGGATCCGGTAGGGCGAGGTCGCGGTGGCGGAGTGGTGAACTCGATGAAGTCGTAGTACTGGCTGGTGGGGGAGCCGAGGTAGAAGTACATCCGGCCGGCCGAGTTGGCCGGCATATCGAGGTAGGGCTGCTCGGCGATGGAGTGCGTCTGCCCGTTGAAGTTCCAGTAGACCTGGCTGTCCGGGTACTTGCCGTTGGTGCGGTTGAGCACCTTGACCTCGACGACGTTGTGCGCGGCCGGGATGCCGCCGGTGTCACCCCAGAACGAGTCCGGCATGGTGCTGCCGCCGCTGGGCGGGGTGGTGGGCGGCGTGCCGGTCGAGGACCCGAAAACCTGAAATTCCCACAGCGAATAGCCGTACGGGGTGGCGCGCACGGTGCCGTTCATCCGCACGTACCGCCCGGAACCGCTCACCGCGAGGGTCTGCACCCCGCCGGCGCCGGTCGTGGTGCTGTAGATCGTGGTCCAGGTGCTGCCGTTGGCCGAGGTCTGGATCTGGAAGGACTTCGCGGACGCGGCCTCCCAGTTGAGCGTCACCGACGTGATCGTGGCCGTCGCGCCGAGGTCGACCTGCAGCCACTGCGGGTCGCCGAATGCGCTCGACCAGCGCGTGCCGGTGTTGCCGTCGACCGCCGCGCTCGCCGGGAACGAGCCGTTCTCGGTGCTCGACGACGTGGCGGGGCGGCCTTGCGAGAGCAGGGTGTCGGCGGCGTGCGCGGCACCGGAGGCGATGGCGGCATAGGCGCCGGCCAGGAGCAGGAGCAGGGCGCCGAGCGCGGCTGTAACCAGCCGGGGACGACGCCGGGGGATGGCGTGTCGCATGGGACTCTCCAGGGGGAGTGACGCGCCCTCGCGGCTTGGGGGATGCGAGAGCGCTCTCACCGTCCGAGTCTCATCGACCGAAGTCGTTACCTCAAGGCGTCCTGGTTCCGGAACTCCAGCCGATCGCCGGGGCGATGTGCTGGACGATCGTCTCCAGGATGCGGGCGTTGTAGGCGACGCCCAGCTGGTTGGGCACCGTGAACAGCACCGAGTCGGCTGCGCGGACCGCCTCGTCGCTGGCCAGCTCGGCGGCGATCTTGTCGGGCTCACCGGCGTACGTCCGGCCGAAGCGTGAGCGGACCCCCTCGAGCAGGCCGACCTGGTCCTCGTTCTCGGAATTGCCGAAGTAGAGCCGGTCGATCTCCTCGGTGATCGGCAGCACGCTGCGGGACACCGACACGCGCGGCTCGCGGGTGTGCCCCGCTTCTTTCCAGGCGTCCCGGTAGAGCTGGATCTGCTCGGCCTGGAGCTGGTCGAACGGCACGCCGGTGTCCTCCGACAGCAGTGTGGAACTCTGCAGGTTCATGCCCTGCGCGGCCGCCCACCGCGCGGTCTGCCGGGTGCCGGCGCCCCACCAGATGCGGTCGCGCAGGCCGGGCGACTGCGGCTGGATGGCCAGCCCGCCGCTGATGCCGGTGCGGGCCGGGTCGGTGCGGGCCACCGCCTTGCCGCTGATCGCCGCCAGGAAGATGGTGGTCTTCTCCCGGGCCAGGTCGGCCGCGGTCGACCCCTCCGGCGGCACGTAGCCGAACGTGTGGGCGCCGTTGAGCACGGTCTCCGGGGATCCCCGGCTGACGCCGAGCTGCAGCCGGCCGCCCGAGATCAGGTCGGCGGCCGCGGCCTCCTCGGCCATGTAGAACGGGTTCTCGTACCGCATGTCGATCACGCCGGTGCCGATCTCGATCCGCCGGGTGCGCGCCCCGATCGCCGAGAGCAGCGGAAACGGCGAGGCGAGCTGCCGCTCGAAGTGATGCACCCGGACGAACGCCCCGTCGACCCCGAGCTCCTCGGCCGCCTCGGCCAGCTCGATGGTCTGCAACAGCGAGTCCGCCGCACTGCGGGTCTGCGACCCCGCCGCGTCCCGCCAGTGCCCGAACGACAAGAACCCGATCTTCTTCTCCACGTCGGCACCAACCGCGGCCGGGCCGGGCGGATTCCCTAGGACCGTGCCGTGCTCTGCCGCGCGAGCAGCTCGAACGACGCGAACCCCTCCCGCGGCGATGCGGCCGGCCCGTCGGTGATGCGGCGTTCGAGCAGGGCCAGGGCCAGCCGGGCGATCTCCGCCTTGTCCGGGCGGATGGTGCTGAGCGTCGGGGTGTGGAACTCGCCCTCCTCGATCCCGTCGAAGCCGATCACCGCCACCTCGGACGGCACCTGGCGGCCGCGCTCGTGCAGGGCCCGCAGGGCGCCGATGGCGAGCAGGTCGTTGAAGCAGAACACGGCGTCGGGAGGCGCCGGCAGGTCGAGCAGGGCGTGCATGGCGGCGTAGCCGTCGGCCCGGTGGTAGCTCTTGGCCGGGATCACGATCGACGCGTCGTAGCGGATCTTCGCGGTGCGCAGGGCCGCACGGTAGCCGCGCAGGCGCAGCGCCGCGGTGCCGCCGGAGATGTGCGGCTGGCTGCCGATCGCGGCGATCCGGCGCCGGCCTAGGGCGATCAGGTGCGCGGTCGCGGTGGTCGCGCCGGCCACGTTGTCGATGCTCACGTGGTCGACCGGGGCGTGTGCGAGCCGCTCGCCGAGCAGCACCAGCGGCGTGTGGTCGCGGCGCTGGTCGATCTCCTTGGCGGTGAGCGCGAGCGGGCTGACGATCAGCCCGTCGATCAGGTGCGACTTGATGCCCTCGAGGACGACGTGCTCGCTGTCCTTGGCGCCCTGGGTCTCGTCGACCAGCACCGTCCAGCCGTGTCCCTTTGCCTGTTGGACGAACTGGGCCGCGAGCTCGGCGAAGTAGGGCGAGCTGATCTCCGGGACGGCCAGCGCGACCACCCCGGTGCGGCCGCCGCGCAGCAGCCGGGCGGAGAGGTTGGGCCGGTAGTCCAGCTCCTCGAGAGCGGCCCTGACCTTGGCCCGGGTGGCGTCGGAGACGAACTGGAAATCGTTGATCACATTGGAGACGGTTTTGACCGAGACCCCGGCGCGCAGCGCGACGTCCTTGATGCTGGCACCCACGGGCGGCCCCCTCTCGATCGCCATTAAACCAAATTTCCAGCTCTTTACAACGTAGTAAACAACGTTGTAAAACCTAGCCCATGCACACCGCGAGGTTGACTCTCGATCCGGCGTTCCGAATCGGATCCATCGATCGCCGGCTGTTCGGCTCATTCGTCGAGCACATGGGACGGTGCGTCTACACCGGCATCTTCGAGCCCGGCCACCCGCGGGCCGACGACCTCGGCTTCCGGCAGGACGTGCTCGAGCTGGCCGGCGAGCTCGGCGTGACGGTGGTGCGCTACCCGGGCGGCAACTTCGTCTCCAACTACCGGTGGGAGGACGGGGTCGGCCCGCGCGAGTCCCGGCCCACCCGGCTCGACCTGGCCTGGCGCTCCATCGAGAGCAACCAGTTCGGCCTGGGGGAGTACATGGCGTGGATCCGCCGGCTCGGCGCCGAGCCGATGCTCGCGGTCAACCTCGGCACCCGTGGCCTCGCCGAGGCCGTCGACCTCCTGGAGTACTGCAACTTCCCGGGTGGCACCGAGATGTCCGACCGGAGGATCAAGAACGGAGACCCCGATCCGTACGGGGTGAAGCTCTGGTGCCTCGGCAACGAGATGGACGGTCCCTGGCAGATCGGACATCAAACCCCGATGGAGTACGGGCGGAAGGCGGCCGAGACGGCCCGGGCCATGCGCCGTCTCGACCCGTCCGTCGAACTCGTCGCCTGCGGCAGTTCCAACCGGCAGATGCCCACGTTCGGCTCGTGGGAGGCGACCGTCCTCGAGCAGTGCTACGACCAGGTCGACTACGTCTCGATGCACGCGTACTACCAGGAGCGCGACGGCGACGCGGACAGCTTCCTCGCCTCGGCCGTCGACATGGACGCGTTCATCGAGGACGTGATCGCCACCGCCGACCACGTGCGGGCGGTCAACCGCAGCGGCAAGCGCCTGCGGATCTCCTTCGACGAGTGGAACGTGTGGTACGCCGACCGGTTCCCGGGCGAGGCCGGGCTCGACTGGGCGCAGGCGCCGCGCCTCATCGAGGACGAGTACAACGTGCTCGACGCCGTCGTGGTCGGCACCTATCTGATCTCGCTGATCGGCCACGCCGACCGGGTGGCCATCGGCTGCCAGGCGCAGCTCGCCAACATCATCGCCCCGATCCGCACCGAGCCCGGCGGCCCGGCCTGGCGGCAGAGCATCTTCCACCCCTTCGCGGCGGCCGCCCGGCTGGCCCGGGGTGACGCCCTGCGGGTCGAGCCGGAGTCGCCGCTGCTGGAGACCGCAAAATACGGCCCGGTGCCGGCGCTGACCGCCGCGGCCTCGCTGGACGCCGAAACCGGCGGGGCCGCCCTGTTCGCGGTCAACCGCGACCGCACCACCCCGCTCGAACTCACCGTCGACCTGCGCGCCCTGCCGGGTGCCACGTTGCGCTCGCACGTGCTGCTCGCCGACGACGACCAGCGCGCCACCAACAACCAGCACAACCCCGACCGCGTCGTTCCGCGCACCGCCGCGGGCCGGGTGGAGGACGGCCGGCTGACCGTCACCCTCCCGCCCGCGTCCTGGAACGTCGTGGAGCTTTCCACCGACGCTAGGAGTCCCGCATGAACCCCTCCGCCAGCTCCTTCTCCCGCCGCCGCTTCCTCGCCCTCACCGGCGGTGCCGGTTCCGCCGTCGCTCTCGCCGCCTGCGGTGGCACCTCCAAGGCCCCGACCGCCGCCCCGGCCGGTGGCAACGGCGGTGCCAGCTACAGCGGCCCGAACGTGACGATCAGCTTCTGGAACGGCTGGACCGGCAGCGACGGCCAGACCGCGCAGAAGATGGTCGACCAGTTCAACAAGGAGAACCCCGCCGTCCAGGTGAAGATGAACGTCTTCCAGTGGGCCGACTTCTACCAGAAACTGCCGGCCGCCGTGCAGAGCGGCAACGGCCCGGACGTGGGCGCCATGCACATCGACGACATGCCGACCCAGGCCGCCCAGCAGGTGATCGTGCCGATCGACGACATCGCGAACGCCCTCGGGCTCAAGGAGTCCGACTACGCGCCGGCCGTCTGGAACGGCGGCGTCTATCAGGGCAAGCGGTACGGCATCCCGATCGACGTACACAATCTTGGTCTTTATTACAACAAGACGGTCATGGAGAAAGCCGGCCTCGACCCGTCGAAGCCACCGACCACCAAAGACGAGTACATGACGCAGCTGGACACCCTGAAGAGCAAGGGCATCCAGGGATCGTGGGTCTCGCCGTTCCAGTTCACCGGCGGGTTCCAGTTCGAGTCGCTGCTGTGGCAGTTCGGCGGCGACGTGTTCAGCTCCGACAACTCCAGCGCCACCTGGAACGCCGACCCCGGCGTGCAGGCGCTCACCTGGATGGTCGACCTGGTCAAGAACGGCTACAGCCCGAAGAACGTCGGCCAGGACGCCGACTACCTGTCGCTGAAGAACGGCAAGAACGTCTTCAACTGGCAGGGGATCTGGCAGGTCAACGACGTGGCCGCGCTGACCGCGTTCGAGATCGGCACCGCGCCCCTGCCGAAGATCGGCTCGACCGGCGGGGTCTGGGGCAACAGCCACCAGTTCGTCCTGCCGCGCAAGAAAGACAACGACGCCAACAAGGCCAACGCCAGCCGGTTCTTCATCAACTGGTTCACCCAGCACTCGGCCGACTGGGCCAAGAGCGCCAAGGTCCCGGCCGAGAACGAGCTCGCCCAGGGCGCCGACTTCAAGGCCATCCCCGGGCTGCAGTCGTTCGCCGAGGACGTGCAGTTCACCCACTTCCCGCCGTCGGTGGCCGGCATCGGCGACGCCCTCGCCCAGCTCTACACCGGCGTGCAGAGCGCGGTGCTGCTCAAGCAGGACCCGGCCGCGGCGCTCAACTCCGCCGCCGACAAGGCCAACAAGATCCTGGCCGACAACAAGAAGAAGTACGGAGCCTGATCGTGGCCGTCGACGCCCGGCCGGCGCGATCCGTCGCTGCGCCGGCCGCAGAACCGGGTGGTGCCGTACGCCGGCACGGGCCGCTCACGCCGTACCTCTTTCTGTTGCCCTTCGGCGTGTTGTTCATCGGTTTCGTGCTGATCCCGGCGATCTACGGACTCTGGGTGAGCCTGCACGACTACAACTACCTGCTGCCGGGCAAGCCGTGGACCGGGCTGCAGAACTACATCGACCTGTTCACCCCCGGCAGCCGGGACAGCGGTGACTTCTGGAAGAGCATGCTGGCCACCGGCATCTTCACGGTGTTCAGCGTGCCCTTCCTGATCGTCTGCCCGCTGGGGGTGGCGCTGCTGCTCAACCGGGCCTTCAAGGGCCGGGGGTTCTTCCGGGCGGTCTTCTTCGCGCCGTACGTGCTCGGGGTGGCCGTGGTCGGCATCCTGTTCCGCTTCGTGCTCGACCCCAACATCGGCCTGGTCAACTACTACCTCGGCAGTGCCATCCCGTGGACCACCGACCTGCCGTGGGCCTGGATCTCGCTGATCGGCATGACGGTCTGGTGGACGCTCGGCTTCAACGCCGTCATCTACATGGCCGGTCTGCAGGACATCTCGCCCGACCTGTACGAGGCGGCCCGGGTGGACGGCGCGTCGCGCTGGGACGAGTTCCGCAACGTGACATTGCCTGGCCTGAGACCTGTCATGGCGTTTGTCACGACAATCACCATCCTGGCGTCCGCGAACATGTTCGGACAATCGTTCCTGCTGACAAAGGGTGCACCGGCCAACGAGACACGGACGGCCATCATGTACATCGCCGAGACCGGCCTCGGGAACAACCGGCAGGGCATGGCGGCCGCGATGAGCTACATCCTCGCGCTGCTGCTCATGGCGGTCAGCCTCCTCAACCTGCGCCTCACCCAGCGAAGGGGGGCCTCGTGAAACCCGGCCGCGTTCTCTTCTGGCTCACCCTCGGGGTGCTCACGGTCATCTTCGTGGCACCGCTGCTGTGGATGCTCACCACGTCGTTCAAGACCAACAACGACGCCACCGCGCTGCCACTGTCCTGGCTGCCGCGCCCGTTCACCGGCGACGCCTACTCGAGCGTGCTCACCACCAACTCGGCCACCCCGGTGCTGCGCTGGTTCGTCAACAGCATGATCGCCGCCACGGCCAACGCGGCACTCATCGTGGCGGTCGACGCGATGGCCGCGTACGCCCTGGCCCGCATGCGTTTCCACGGCCGCCGGCTGGTCAGCGCGACGGTGATCGGCACCTTGTTCGTACCGCCGTTCCTGTTCCTGATCCCCAACTTCCTCATCGTCAGCCGGTTGGGCTGGCTCGACTCGCTCTGGGCGATCATCGTCCCGTCGGCCGGCGGCGCGTTCGGTGTCTTCTTCCTGCGCCAGTTCTTCGCGGCACTGCCGGTCGAGCTGGAGGAGGCGGCGCTCATGGAGGGCGCCAACCAGTGGCAGATCTTCACGCGCATCGTGCTGCCGCTGGCCCGCCCGGCCCTCGCCACGCTGACCGTGCTGTCGTTCCTGACGAACTGGAACGACTTCCTCTGGCCGATCTACGTCCTGTACAGCGCCGAGAACCTGACCCTGCCGGCCGGGCTGGGCAACCTGCAGAACGCCGCCACCACCAACTATCCGATCGCGATGGCCGGTGCCGTGGTGGCCAGCGTGCCGGTGCTGCTGCTGTTCGTCGCCGCCCAGCGCCACGTCATCCAGAGCGTCACGCACACCGGTGTGAAGGGGTGATCCCGTGTTTGCCGCCCTCCTGCTGACCCTGAGCCTGTTCGTCAACCCGGTGTCGCAGTCCTTCGCCGACACCTATGCCGACCCCACCGTCATCCGCGGTCAGGACGGCTTCTGGTACGCCTACGCCACGAGCGACCCGCTCCGCTCCGGCGAGGGGACCGCCCACCACATCCCCATCTCGCGCTCGTCCGACCTGGTCCACTGGGCGTACGTGGGGGATGCCCTCACCGGCCCGGCGGCACCCTATGTCGCTCCCGGCGCCTCCTACTGGGCGCCGGATGTCCGCTACCTCGACGGCCGTTACGTCATGTATTACGCGGTCACCGACACGACGGTCTCGCCGGACGGCTCCGACTTCGCGATCGGCGCGGCGGTGGCGCCGACCCCGGCCGGGCCGTGGACCCAGCAGCCCGCGCCGGTCGTGGCCCCGCGTCCCGGCGGAGGCGGCGGCTATCTCAGCACGATCGACCCGGCCCAGCTGACCGCGGCCGACGGCACCCGGTACCTCTACTTCGGCAGCTACTACGGCGGCATCTCGGTGGTGCGGCTGACCGCCGACGGCCTGACCGCGGCGAGCCCGCCGACGATGGTGGCGATCGACAACAAGTACGAGGGCGCCTACGTCGTCCGGCACGGCTCCTACTACTACCTGTTCGCCTCGTCGGCGAACTGCTGCGCCGGCCCGGCCACCGGATATTCGGTCTCGGCCGGCCGTTCCGCATCTCCACTCGGACCGTTCTCCGACTCTCGCGGCATCTCGCTGACCGCCTCGCGGGCCGGCGGTACGACGGTGGTCACCCAGAACGGCAATCGCTGGATCGGCGCGGGCCACAACGGCGTGGTCACCGATCTGGCGGGCCAGGACTGGCTGGTCTATCACGCCATCGACCGCGATCGGCCCTACCTGGACCAGCCGTACGGCATCAACCGGCGACCGATGCTGCTCGACCGCCTCGACTGGATCGACGGCTGGCCGGTGGCGCGGGCCGGCGCCGGCCCGTCGGACAGCCCGCAACCGGCGCCGGCCGGCACCGGCGCGGAGACGTTCTCCCACCCGGTGAGCTGGCTGCCGGCCGGGTGGCGGGTCACCCCCGACGGCTACGCGACCGGCAGCGGCACCGCGCTACGGCCGGTCCCCGCCGGCGACCTGCGCGTCGAGGCCGACCTGCGGGTGCCGGCCGGATCGTCGGCGGGCCTGATCGCCGGTCCGGCCCGGGTCGTGCTGGACCGCGCCGCCGGGCAGCTGATCGCCACGGCCGGTGGGAAGCGGGCCGCCGCGCCGCTGCCGGCCGGGGTCGATGCCGGGGCGTGGCACAACCTCGCGGTCTCGGTGCGCGGGCGGCATCTCGTCGCGGAGCTCACCGAGGCGCGGCAGAGCGGGCCGATCGTCAGCGTCGATCTCACCGTCCCGGCCGGGGCGCGGGTCGCCGGGTTCACCGGGCGGGGCGACGTCGACAACTTCAGCGCGCAGCGCCTCTACCGGCCGGTCACCCGCATGGTTCCGGCCCCGGCGGTGGGGCGGGTGACCTGGTCGGACGAGTTCACCGGGGGTGCACTCGGCGCCGGCTGGTCGTGGGTGCGGCCGAACGCCGCGGTCACCGTGGCCGGCGGAACGCTGAACTGGCCGATCGAGGCGGGCGACCTCACCGGCACCGGCAACACCGCGTCGGTGCTGCTGCGGGACGCCCCGGCCGGGAACTGGACGGCCGAGACGAAGCTGACGCTGGCTCTCGGCACCGACGACGTGCGCAACTATCAGCAGGCCGGGCTGATCGCCTACGCCGGGGACGACGACTTCGCGCGCCTCGACGTGGTGTCGATCTGGAACACCCGGCAGATCGAGTTCGGACGGGAGCTGCCCTACGCCGGCTCGCTCGCCTACGGCGGGATCACCGTGGGCACCCCGGCCACGACGACCTGGCTGCGGCTGGTGCACCGGGTCGGTGCGAGCGGCGAACACCTGTTCCGTTCCGAGTCGAGCACCGACGGCCGCACCTGGGACCTCGGCGGAGTCTGGACCTTCCCGGCCGGCAGCCGGCCGAGGATCGGCCTGGACGCGCACGGCGGCACCACCCCACCGGTGACCGCCCACTTCGACTACCTGCGGATCCACCAGCCGTGATCCGGCGTGCCGTGGCCACCGCGGTCGTTCTGCTCCTGGCCGCCTGCACCTCGCAGGCGGCCGGGCCGACCCCCGGAGCACCGATGACCTTCACGAATCCGGTCTACGACAAGAACTTCCCCGACCCGGGGGTGCTGCACGTCGACGGCACCTGGTTCGCCTACGGCACCAACAGCGCCGTCGCCAACGTGCCGCTGCTGACCTCCACCGACCTCGTGCACTGGACCGAGCGGGGCGACGTGCTGCCCCAGGTCGGTTCCTGGGCGGACTACGGCAACACCTGGGCGCCCGAGGTGCTGCGCACCGACGCCGGGAAATACGTCCTCTACTACACCGCCCGCCGGCGGAAGGCCGACCGGCAGTGCATCGGCGCGGCCGTGGCCGACGACCCGCACGGCCCGTTCGCCGACCCGTCGCCCGAGCCACTGATCTGCCAGGACGACGAGGGCGGCTCGATCGACGCGAGCCCGTTCCGCGACGACGACGGCTCGCTCTACCTGTACTGGAAGAACGACGGCAACCACATCGGTGTCCCCAGCCACCTGTACGCCCAGCGCCTCACCGCCGACGGCCGCACGCTGACCGGCGACCGGGTACGCCTGCTCACCAACGACAAACCGTGGCAGGGCGCGGTGGTGGAGGCCCCGGAGATGCTGCGCCACGACGGCAAGCTGTACCTCTTCTATTCCGGTGGTCCGTTCGACCAGGACGGTTACGCCGTCGGTTACGCCACCTGCGACACGCCGATGGGCCCGTGTCAGGACGCGCCGGAAAATCCGATCCTGCGCTCGTCGGCCGGGGCCGCCGGGCCGGGTCACTGTTACCCGGTCACGCTGCCGGACGGCACCACCTGGCTGCTCTACCACGCCTGGCCACCGGACGCCGTCGGCAGCGTCGCGCCCGGCCGGCAGATGTGGCTGGACCGCGTGGACTGGGTCGGCGGCAAGCCGGTCGTCCACGGCCCCACGGCCACCGCGCAGCCGGCCCCCGGGACGACAAACCTCAATAAAGGGGGATAGCATACAAACTCCATAGATCTTGAGGAGTGTCAATGCGGCGAGCTCTGACCCTCGTCCTGCCCAGCCTCCTGCTGCTGGCCGCCTGCGACGGCGGCGGTGGCGGCGGCACGTCCGCGACCGGGGCGTTCGATCCCGCCACCTGTCAGGGCGGCACCCTCACGGTGCTCAACCAGGGTGGCATCACGCATCTCGACCCGGCCCGGCTCTACACGTCCGGCGGTGGCAACATTCCGTCGCTGCTGTTCCGGACGCTGACCACCCGCAACCGGCAACCCGGCGAAGCCGGCGCGAAGCCCGCGCCGGACCTGGCCACCGACCTCGGCACGCCGTCGGACGGGGCCAAGACCTGGACCTACAGATTGCGCGACGACGTGTTCTTCGAGGACGGCACGCCGATCACCTCGGCCGACGTGAAGTACGGCATCGAGCGCTCCTTCGCCCCGGAACTGCCCGGCGGTGCACCCTACCTGCGCGATTGGCTGCAGGACGCGGCGAGCTACCAGGGGCCGTACAAGCAGCCCGAGGGCATCAAGGCGATCGAGACGCCGGACGACCGGACGATCGTCTTCAAGCTGAGCAAGCCCGAGGGCGACTTCCCGTTCCTGGCCACCGCCACCCAGTTCGCGCCGGTGCCGAAGGCGAAGGACAAGGGTGTCGGCTACGAGGCGCACCCGATCTCGTCGGGGCCCTACCAGGTCGAGTCGTACGAGCCGAAGAAGTCGCTGGTGCTGGTACGCAACACGCACTGGTCGAGCAAGAGCGACACCCTGCGGTACGCCTGCCCGGACCGGATCGAGGTCACCGCCGGCCTGGACGCCGCGGTCATCAACCAGCGCCTGGTCAGCGGGGCCGGCCAGGACGCCAACGCGGCCACCACCGACGCCCCGGTCGGCCCGGAACAGCTGGCCCAGCTCGGCACCGGCGGTCCACTGGACAAGCAGGTCGCGCGGGGCGAGTTCCCGGCCACCTACTACCTGGCGTTCAACACCAAGAAGGCACCCTTCGACAACCAGAAAGTGCGCGAGGCCCTTTCGTACGCCGTCAATCGCACCTCGGTTGTCAACGCGCTCGGCGGAAGTACCATCGTCGGCTCGTCGACCACCTTCCTGCCGCCGCAGAAGGCTCTCGGCTACCAGCCGTACGACCACTTCCCGGCCGGTGACACCGGCGACCCGGCCAAGGCCAAGCAGGTGCTGGCCGAGGCGGGCGTGAGCAACCTGACGATCGAGCTGGCCCACTCCAACTCCGACGACAGCGGGTACGGCCCGAAGGTCGCGGCCGCCGTGCAGGAGGCGTTCAAGCAGGCCGGCGTCACGGTGAAGCTGACCGCGATCGACGACGCCACCTACCGGGACGTCACCGGCAAGCCGGCCACCGAGCCGAGCGCGTCGCTGCAGTACTGGGGAGCCGACTGGCCGTCCGGCGGCCCGTTCCTCATCCCGATCTTCGACGGCCGGCAGATCATCACGGCGGGCGGTAACTTCAACCTCGCCCAGTACAACGATCCGCAGGTCAACGCGGAGATCGACGCGATCAACGCGCTCACCGACCAGTCGACCGCCCAGGCCCGGTGGGGTGCCCTGGACACCACGATCGGCAAGCTCGCGCTGACCATCCCGCTCGCCCACGAGAAGGACGTCTTCCTGTTCGGCAAGAACGTCAAGAACGCCGTACCGGACGGCTGGCGCGGCACCTACGACCTGGCCCGGATCTCCGTCAAGTGAGAGCACTCCGCCGTGATCGCGGCTTCCTGGTGGGAGCCGCGATCGCGTTGCTCATGATCCTGGTCGCCGCCACCGCACCCCTGCTCGCGGCGGCGGCCGGCCAGGACTACACGACGTATCACGACAACCTGCTCGACTCGGCCCGCGGCGGGGTGCCGCTGGGCCGGCTCGGCGGGATCAGCGGCGACCACTGGCTCGGCCTCGAACCCGGCACCGGCCGCGACCTGTTCGCCCGGGTCGTCTACGGCGCGCAGGTGTCGCTGGGCGTCGCGGTCGGCGCGACCATCCTGGAGGTGCTGATCGGCCTGCTCGTCGGCACCGCGGCCGGGCTCGGCGGGCGCTGGGCCGACGGCATCCTGACCCGGCTCGTCGACCTGGTGCTGGCCCTGCCCATCCTGGTGATCGCCATCTCGCTGCTGGCCATCGTGCCGCAGGACTGGCCGCGGCCGCTGCTGCTGGCCACCGTCATCGCCGTGCTGGGCTGGGGCGGCACCGCCCGGATCACCCGCGGTGAGACCCTGACCCTGCGCACCCGTGACTACGTGGCGGCCGCCCGGCTCTCCGGGGCCGGCTGGTTCCGGATCGCCCGCCGGGAGATCCTGCCCGGACTGACCGCGCCGGTGCTCACCTACGCGGCGCTGCTGCTGCCCACCAACATGGTCGTCGAGGCCGGCCTGTCCTTCCTCGGCGTCGGCGTGCGCCCGCCCACCCCGTCCTGGGGTCAGATGCTGTCCACCGCGACGACCTGGTTCCGGGCCGACCCGATGTATGTGATCATCCCGGGCGGCCTGCTGTTCCTCACCCTGCTGTCGTTCGTGCTGGTCGCGAACGGCCTGCGCCGCGCGCTCGACCCGCGGCAGAGCGAGGTGCTGCGATGATCGGCTACCTGGCGCGCCGGCTCGGCGGTGCGGTGCTCGTGCTGTTCGGGCTGTCGCTGCTGCTCTACGGCCTGTTCTACCTGGCCCCGTCCGACCCGGCCGTGCTCACCTGCGGCAAGGGCTGCACCCCCGAACGGCTGGCCGAGGTGCGGCACGCGATGGGCGTCGACGACCCGGTGTTCACCCAGTACCGGCACTTCCTCGAGGGGATCGTCGCCGGGCGCGACTATCCGGCCGGGCCGAACACCCGGCACTGTCCCGCCCCCTGCCTGGGCTATTCGTTCGAGACCGACCAGCCGGTGACCGCGCTGCTGGCCGATCGGCTGCCGGTCTCCGCCTCGCTGGCCTTCGGGGCCGAGGTGCTGTCGCTGGTCGCCGGCATCGGGGCGGGCCTGCTCGCCGGGCTGCGGCGCTACCGCTGGCTGGACCGGGTCGTCAACGGGCTGGTGCTGGCCGGCTACGCCGTACCCGTATTCCTGGTCGGTCTTCTGCTTTTGTTGCTCTTCTGCGTGCAGCTGCAATGGCTGCCGTTCCCCACCTACGTGCCGCTCACCACCGATCCGCTGGCGTGGGCGCAGAACCTGCTGCTGCCCTGGGTCGCGCTCGCGGTCATCCAGACCGCCGCCTACGCGCGGCTGACCCGCGCCGGCATCCAGGAGACCCTGGCGGAGGACCACATCAGAACGGCTCGGGCGTACGGCCTGCCGGAGAGCCGCATCGTCCGGCGCCGGGCGCTGCGCGGGGCGTTGCTGCCGCTCGTGACCCTCACCGCCATCGACCTCGCCGCCATCATGACCAGCGCGGTGCTGACCGAGACGATGTTCGGCCTGCCCGGCGTGGGTCAACTGCTGGTCGGCGCGGTCAACCAGATCGACCTGCCGGTGGTCGTCGGCGTGACCCTGCTGACCGGCCTGCTCATCGTCATCGCCAACGCGGTCGCCGACCTGCTGTACGCCGCCGTCGACCCCCGCGTGGAGCTGCGATGACCGACCTCGTCGTGGAGGATCTCCGCATCCGGTTCGGCGACACCGTCGCCGTCGACGGGCTGTCCTTCGAGCTGCCGGCCGGGGGTGCGCTCGGCATCGTCGGCGAATCCGGCTCCGGGAAGAGCGCCACCGCTCTCGCCCTGCTCGGCCTGCACACCGCCGCCCAGGTCGAGGGCCGCATCACCTTCGGCGCGGACAACCTCACCACGCTGACCGAACGCCGCTGGCGGCAGGTGCGCGGCGCGCAGATCGCCATGGTGTTCCAGGAGCCGCTCACCGCGCTCAGCCCGTTCCACACCATCGGCGACCAGATCGCCGAGGTCTACCGCCTGCACACCGGCGCGAGCCGGCGCGCCGCCCGCGACCGCGCCGTCGAGGTGCTCCGCCAGGTGCACATCCCCGACCCGGCGAGGCGGGCGGCCAGCTATCCGCACCAGTTCTCCGGCGGCATGCGGCAACGGGCCCTGATCGCGATGGCCCTGTCCTGCCGACCCCAGCTGATCGTCGCCGACGAACCCACCACCGCCCTCGACGTGACCGTGCAGGCGCAGATCCTCGACCTGCTCGACGAGGTCCGGGAAACCACCGGCACGTCGCTGCTGCTGATCAGCCACGATCTCGGCGTGGTGACCGGCTCCACCGACCACGTGGTGGTCATGCGCCGCGGTGTCGCGGTCGAACAGGGGCGGACCGACGCGGTGCTCGTCGCGCCGGAAGCGGCGTACACCAGGGAACTGCTCGCCGCCGTGCCCCACCCCAAGCCGCCGCGGACGATCGACGGCGAGCCGCTGCTGCGGCTCGCCGGAGTCCGCAAGCACTTCCGTCAGCGCCGCCGCGGCGAGCCGGTGCGCGCGGTCGACGACGTCACCCTGGACGTGCGGGCGGGGGAGACGCTCGGCATCGTCGGCGAGTCCGGCACCGGCAAAACCACCCTGGCCCGGCTGATGACCGGCCTGCTCACGCCGACGGCCGGCACGATCACCCTGGACGGCACCGACCTGCGGCGCCGCCCGGGCGGCTCGGTCCAGATGGTCTTCCAGGACCCGATGTCGTCGCTCAACCCGCGACGAACCATCGGCGAGAGCATCGCGGACCCCCTGCGCCTTTCCGGTGTACGGGATCCGCGCCCGCACGTGGAAGACCTGCTGGAGCGGGTGGGCCTGGCCCGGCGCGAGTACGACCGTTACCCGCACCAGCTCTCCGGCGGCATGCGGCAGCGCGTCGGCATCGCCCGTGCCCTGGCACCCCACCCGAGGCTGATCGTCTGCGACGAGCCGGTGTCGTCGCTGGACGTGACCACCCAGGCCCAGGTGCTCTCCCTGCTGGAGGACCTGCGCACCGAGTTCGGCCTGACCATGGTCTTCGTCTCGCACGACCTGGCGGTGCTGCGCCAGATCGCCGACCGGGTGGCGGTGCTCTACGAGGGCCGGATCGTCGAGCTGGGCGACACGGCGTCGGTCTACGAGCAGCCGCAGCACGCGTACACGAAGGAGCTGCTGGCCGCGGTCCCGGTGACCGACCCGGCCGAGGCCCGCCGCCTGCGAGCCCTCCGCCGAGCCCAAGTGACGGCATGACCAACCCGCCGCCTTCCGGCCGCCGCCGGTCGGCCCTCAGGCCGATCTTGTGGGGTTCGTGTTCGCTCCGAACGCCAACTGCACAAGATCGGCATTGCTGTCCTTGAAAGCTGTTCAGGGGCGCAGCGTGATCTTGCCGGTGGTGCGCCGGGCCAGTAGGTCGGTGAAGGCCTGGGCGGCGTCGGCGAGGGGGTAGGACGCGGCGGTCAGTGGGCGGAGTTCGCCCTTGGCTACCAGGTCGAACATCGCCTCCAGCGGGGGCCGGTAGGCGCCGGGGGCGGTCAGGGCCGGGCGCAGCCAGAAGCCGATCACCGCGGCGTTGCGGTCGGTCAGCTCGCCGGGATCGATGAGGGGTCGCGGCTCGCGGGAGGCGTTGCCGAAGGTGACCAGCCGGCCGAAGTTGGCCAGCACCTCCAGGCCCGCGCGGAAGACCGGCCCGCCGACCGATTCCAGCACGATGTCGACCGGGCCGTTGCCGGCCTCGAGGACACGTTCCGCATAGCCGTCCGGATCTCCGTCGACGGCCACGTCGGCGCCCAGGGACAGCGCGAGCGCACGCCGTTGCGGTGAGCCGGCCACCGCGATCACCCGGCCCGCTCCGAAGTGCCGGGCCAGCTGCACGGCGAGCGTGCCGACACCGCCGGCCGCCGCGTTGACCACCACGGTCTCGCCGGGCCGGATGCGGGCGCTACTGGCCAGCACATGCCAGGCGGTCAGGCCCTGCACCAGCAGGGCGAGCGCCTCGGCGTCGCCGACCGCGTCGGGGACCGGCACGGCCTCGGCCTCCGCCACCGCCGCACGCTGCGCGAACCCGCCTCCGCCGAACGTCGTCGCCAGCACCCGCCGCCCATCCCCGGCGCGGCCCACCACCTCGGTGCCGGGCACGAACGGCAGCTCCGGCCTCGGCGTGTAGGTGCCGGCGATCCGGCTGGTGTCGGCGAAGTTCACGCCGGCCGCGGTGACGTCCACGAGCAGTCGCCCCGGCCCGGGCGCCGGCTCGGCGATGTCAGCGGGTTCGAGCACCTCGGGGCCGCCGAAGCGACTGACAAGGATCGCGTGCATGGTTCCCTTTCCGTGGCCGGCGCCGCCGGACCCGGGAGGTGCGGGCCGCGGGCCGGGGTCAGCTTGCCGGGTGCGGGCGGCGGGCGATCCGCCGGGGTGCCGACGGCGGGCGATCCGCCGGGGTGCGGGCGGCGGGCGATCCGCCGGGGTGCCGACGGCGGGCGATCCGCCGGGATGCTGGCGGCAGGCGGTCCGCCGGGGTGGCGGTGAGTGATCTGCCGGGTCAGCTTGCCGGGGTCCAGCCGAGGGCCGGCGCCACGGTTTCGGCCAGGTCGGTCAGCAGGCGGATGTTGTCGGGCAGGGTGAAGGCCGGCGGCAGGAACAGGATCAGCTCGTCGGCCGCGGACAGGCCGGGGTCGGCCAGGACGGCGTCGGTCACCTCGGCCGGTGAGCCGTGGTGGACCGGGCTCATCACCATGCCGGGTGGCAGCTGCGCCGAGAGTGCCGGCTCGAGAGCGCCGCGCGGCCGGGAGGCGGCCGGGCCGTGGGTGCGCCGTTCGAGGTCGTAGGCGGCGTACACCGAACGCAGCGCGGCGGTCGGGCCGGGCAGGATCGAGGCGGCCACCGCTACCGGTGGCGCGGATGACCCGTGCGCGGCGGTCCAGGCGTTGCGGTACTCCTTGATCAGGCGGGCCTGATGTTCCGGGAAGGTCTCCCCGTCCGGCACGTCGTGCAGGATCGTGCCGGTGATCAGGCGCAGGCCCTGCCGGGCGGCGGTGACGGCCGAGGCGATGCTGCCCGACCCGTACCAGATGCGGTCGCGCAGGCCGGGGCTGTTCGGGGTGACCCGCAGCGGGGTGCCGACCGGTGGGCCGCCGACGCCGCGGCGGGCCATGACGGTGTGGATGGGCTCGCCGGCCACGGCGGTCAGGAAGCGGGCGAGCCGCCGCTGCCCCTCGGTGCGGGCGTCGGTGCCGACCGCGCCGAAGACCTCGTCCCAGATGTCCGTCCCGCTGGAGAAGGCGAGGTGCAGCCGCCCTCCGATCAGCAGGTCGGCGGTGCCGGCCGCCTCGGCGAGCAGGATCGGCTCCTGGTAGCGGGCCGGGATGACCGCGCTGCCGAGCGTGATGCGGCTGGTGTGCTGGCCGGCGGCGGCGAAGAACGGCAGCGGCGACGACAGGTAGTTGTCGAAGTGCCGCTGGTAGGCCCAGCCGGACTGGTAGCCGAGGTCCTCGGCCGCCCGGAACAGGTCGATGCCCTCGCGCAGGCCGCGCGCGGCCTCGCCGGCCGGGAACGAGACCCGGGTGTTGAAACCGAGCTCGGTCATGCCACTCCTCCGAACTGGCGGTTCCACGCCGTCACGAGTCCCGCGTACGGTCCGGGCTCGGTCACCAGCCGCCGGTGCGGGCCGGCCTGGGCGATCCGGCCGTCGTCGAAGACCAGCACCCGGTCGGCGGTCTCGGCGGTGATCATGCGGTGGGCGATGGAGACGGTGGTGCGGCCGTGGGTCAGCGCGGCGAGGGCCTGCTGCACGGCGACGTCGGTGGCCGGGTCGATGCCCGAGGTGGCCTCGTCGTAGATGACCAGGTCGGGGTCGGCGAGGGCGGTGCGGGCGAGCGCGACGAGCTGCCGTTCGCCGGCCGACAGCCGGTCACCGCGCAGGCCGACCGGGGTGTCCAGGCCTTCCGGCAGGGTGGCGAACCAGTCGTGCAGCCCGAGCCGGGCGAGGATGTCCAGCACGTCGTCGTCGGTCGCGGAGGGCCGGCCGAGCCGCACGTTCGCGACGATGGTGTCGTCGAACAGGAACGGGTCCTGCGGCACGATGACGACCCGCCCGGCCAGGCTGTTGTCGTCGAGCTCCTCGAGCGGCACGCCGCCGAGCCGGATCGTTCCGGTTGCGGGTTCCAGCCGGCGGGTGAGCAGTTTCGCGAAGGTGGACTTGCCGGAGCCGGTCCGCCCGACGATCGCCACGTGCTCGCCGGCTTCGAGCCGGACGGTCACGTCGTGCAGCACGAGGGGCCCGTCCCCGTAGCGGGCCGACACGTGCGCGACGCGTACCGAAACCGGCCCTTCCGGCAGTGGGGTTCCGTCCCGGACCACCGCGCTCGGCGTGGTGACCAGCTCCAGGGCGCGCCGCCAGCCGGTCAGCGCGTTCTGCGCCTCGCCGAGGCTCTGCACGAGGAACTGCAGCGGCCGCACGAAGAACGTCACCAGGAACACCATGGCCACCACCTCGCCGGCGGTCAGCCCGGTCCGCCGCCCCCACCACACCCCGCCGAGCAGCACCGCGACGGTCATCGTGGAGATCGCCAGCTCGCCGAGGGAGGTGTTGCCGTGCAGCGGTGGCAGGGTGCGCAGCAGGCTGTCCCGGGCCTGGTCGACGGCCTCGTCGAGCTTCGCCCGGGTGCGCTCGCCGGTCCCGGTCGACCGGATCACCGGGCCGCCGAGGACGGATTCGGCGACCGCCGACTGCATCCGCGCGAGGTCACCGCGGGCCCGGTGGTAACGCCGGGCGATCACCTTCTGCATGGCCGCCATGGCGGCCAGGAGAAGACCGGCGATCACGAGTACGGGTACGGCGAGCTGCCAGCTGTACGCGCACATGATGACCGTGGCGATGACGAGCTGGGCGGCGTTGGTGAGGAACTGGATGCCACCGCCCTGCAGGAACGTGGTCACCTGGTCGATGTCGCTGGTCAGCCGGGTGACCAGGTCGGCGCTGGGGAGCCGGTCGGCCCGGCTCGCCGCCATGTCGTGCACCCGGCGCAGCCCGGCCCGCCGCAGCCCGGCCAGGGCCCGTTCGATGCGGTCGTGGATGCGCCGGTTCAGCACCATCGACGACGAGCCGGCCACCAGCACCGCGATCCCGCCGATGGTGACGGCCGGCGCGATCGTGTGCGGGGCGAGCCCGGCGTCGATGGCGTGCTGCACGGTGAGCGGCGCGATGATCCGGCCGGCCCCGGCGGCCAGCGCGAGCAGAATCGTGACCGGCAGCCCCTGGCGCAGCGAAGGGGAGACCCGCAGCGCGGTGCGGAACCCCTTCAGGTCAGGACGCGCGAGAGTGGTCATACGCGGTGACGATCCTTTCGTATTCCGGTACGCCGGCCAGCTCGGCCGGGGTGCCGTCGGCGACGATCCGGCCGCCGCGCACCAGCACCACCCGGTCGGCGAACTCGATCGCGGCCGGCCGGTTGCTGGTGATCAGGACGGTCGGCCCGCCGCGCAGCTGTTCGAGCACCTGCCGCTCGACGCGGGGGTCGAGCGCGGAGGTGGCGTCGTCGAGCACGAGCAGCCGCGGTTCGCGCAGCACCGCGCGGGCGATGCAGAGCCGCTGCCGCTGCCCGCCGGACAGCGTGGCGCCGCGTTCACCGACGACCGTGTCGAGCCCGTCGGGCAGGCCGCGCACCACGTCGTCGGCGGCCGCGGCGCGCAGGGCCCGCCAGATCTGCGGCTCGGTGTAGTTCCCGGCGAGGGTGAGGTTGTCGCGGACGGACTCGGCGAACAGGAACGGGTTCTGCGACACCACCGCGACGTTCTCCGGCACCGCGCCGCGGGCCAGTTCCCGCACGTCGACGCCGTCGAACAGCACGACGCCGCCGGTCGGGTGGGCCTGCCCGCCGGCCAGGTCGAGCAGCGTGGTCTTGCCGGCCCCGACCGCGCCGACCACCACGGTGACCGTGCCGGCCTCCAGGGTGAGCGAGGCGTGGTCGAGGATGGGCCGGCCCTGCCGGGTGACGCCGGCGTCGCGCAGCTCGACCCGGAGCGGGCGCACGTGGCGGAGCCGCCGTGCGCCGAAGCGCACGACGTCCGGGTCCGCCAGCACGGCGTGCACCCGCTCCCGGCCGGCGCCCGACATGGGCAGCATGGAGAGGAAGCGGCTGATCACGTTGAGCGGGATCGAGATGGTGATCAGCAGGTAGACGACGCCGACCAGGTCGCCGACGGTGAGCGCGCCGGCCTGCACCCGGGGCGCGCCGGCGGCCAGCACGACGAGGACGGCCACGGTCGGCAGCAGTTCGAGCAGCGGATCGAAGGTCGAGCTGATCGACGCCATCCGCAGGTCGGCCGCGCGTAGCCTCTCCACGGCCGGGGCGAAGCGGGCGTCCTCGCGGTCGGTGAGGCCGAGGCTGCGGACCACCGGGCCGCCCTCGATCGACTCGTGCGCGACCGCGCCGACCTGCCCGCGGGCGGCCTGCGCGGCCCGGGCGCGCGGCGCCAGCCGGCGCTGGTAGATCACGTTGAGGGCGAGCACCCCGGCGATCAGGGCCACCCCGACCAGGCCGAGCAGCGGGTCGCGGTGGAACAGCTCGGCCAGCGCCAGCAGCAGCATGAAGACCATGCCGACCGCGAAGTACGCGAACTGCATCGGCGACCAGAGCGCGTCGACGTCGGAGACCGCGTGGGCGAGCAGCTGGCCGGGGGAGCGGTGGCGGTGCCAGCCCGGGTCGAGTTCGAGGTAGCGGCGGACCACCGCCCGGCGGGTCTCGGCCTGGGCTCGGTACTGCACCCGGCCGGTGGCGATGCCGCGCACGAAGATGGTGGTCCAGCGCACCGCGGAGATGCCGAGGACCAGCCCGGCACTGATCCACCAGGTGCCGGCCGGCACGTGCTCGCCGCCCAGCGCCGGGATGACGAGGTGGTCGGTGGACCAGCCGATCGCGGTGGCGCCGACCACCATGGTGGCGCCGTTGATCAGGCCGGTGACGGTGGCGACCAGCGCCGGACCCGGATGGGCCCGGGCTCCGGCGAACTGGGCGGCGAGGGCGGAACGGCGGCGGGTCTCAGGCGGCATGGGGTGCCGTGGCGTACCCGGCGTACTCGGTGCCGTAGTTCCCGGGGTGCTCGGCCTGGAAGCCGCTGCGCTGCCCGGTGGCCTTGCGGTGGGCGATCTCCTGGCGGACCAGCGGCAGGATGTAACGGCCGTAGTCGACCGCGTCGGCGAGGGTGTCGTAACCGCGGATCGACACCAGCGACGCGCCCTGGTCGACGTAGTCGAGGATCGCCGCGGCGACCGTCTCGGGCGAGCCGACCAGGGCGGTCGACGCTCCGGCCGCGTTGGTGGCGGCCGCGGTCCTGGTCCAGAGCGCCCGGTCGTAGAGGTCGGCGCGGTTGGCGAAGGCCAGGGCCCGTTGCGAGCCGACGTTCTGCGGGGTGCCCTGGGCCAGTGGCCGCACCTTGGCGAAGTTGGCGGCGACCCGGTCGACGTACTCGTGGGCCTTTTCCCAGGCCAGCTTGTCGGTCTGGGCGATGATCGGCCGGAACGTCACCCAGATGCGGGGCAGCGTGGTGCGGCCGGACTCGCGGGCGATCCGGTGCACCCGGTCGATCTCGCCGCGCAGGTCGTCGAGCGGTTCGCCCCAGAAGCTGAAGATGTCGCCCTTCTCGCCGCCGATCGCGAAGGCCTCGTCGGACTGGCCGCCGATGGAGATCGGGATCGGCCCCTCGTACGGCAGGAAGCCCGGCCCGAAGCCCTCGAACCGGTAGAACTCGCCGTCGTGGTCGAACGGCGCCGGCTCGGTCCAGGAGCGGCGCAGGATGTCGACGTACTCCGAGGTGCGGGCGTAGCGCCGGGACTTGGGCAGGTGGTCGCCCTGCCGGGCCTGCTCGGCGTCGTTGCCGCCGGTGATCAGGTGGACCACCGCGCGGCCCTCGGTGAGCTGGTCGAGAGTGGCGAGCTTCTGCGCGGCCACGGTGGGAAAGGTGGTGTTGGGCCGCAGCGCGACGATCGGCTTGATCCGCTCGGTGAGCTGCCCGACCGCACTGGCCACGACGAACGAGTCGGCGCTGGCCGACCCGTACGGCAGCAGGGTGTAGTCGAAGCCGCCCTCCTCGAGCGTCCGCACGTATTTGCGGAAGAACTTCAGGTCGATGCCGCGCGAGGGCACCGGGTCGAGCTCGGTCGACGGGTTCGGGTGGGTGAGGCTGATGAACTCCACCTCCGGCGATGCGGTCGACGGGATGGCCGGTTCGAAGGCGTCGGCACTCATGGTGGAGTCCTCTCTGCAATTCTCTACAACACCTACGAAACTAGTAGGCAATCCGAGGCCCTGTCCATCGCGGATTCGCGATCGGCACCGATCACAGATGCTTATCAGCTGTTTATCAGCGGATCGAAATGATTGCCGATCAGCAAGCACGGGTATCCCCCATGTCGTTCGCACGATGATGTGGAGGCAAGAGATGGCTTTCGACGACAAGGTTGACAACAAGGCCGAGGAAGTCGGCGGCAAGGTCAAAGAGGGTGTCGGCAAGGCCACCGACGACGAGCAGCTCGAGGCCGAGGGCAAGGCCGACCAGAGCAGCTCGAAGCTGAAGCAGGCCGTGGAGAACGTCAAGGACGCCTTCAAGTCCTGACGCCCCCTCGAAAGCAACGGCCCGGTGATTCACCGGGCCGTTCGGCTGTCCAGGGCCAGGCTGTCCGACGCCAGACCGTGCAGGTGGGCGGCGAAGCCGTGCGGGGCCCGGCCGTCCGGCCGGGCGCTCGTGCGCACCGGGCAGCCGGCGTCGGTGACCACCCGGCCGCCGCTCGCCCGGACCCGGGCCACCAGGCCGCGGTCCTCGTCGCGGGGCAGCTCCGGGAAGCCGCCCGCGGCCCGATAGGCGGAGGCGCGGAAGCCCAGGTTGGCGCCGTGGATGTGCCCGTGCCGAACGCCCGCGACCAGCTCCCGGTAGAGGCGCTCGTACCGGGACGGCAGCGGGCCGGGCCAGCCCGACCAGTCGTCCACTTCGACCGTGCCGGCCACCAGGTCGGCGCCGGTCCGGGCGTGATCGAGCTGCCAGTGCAGCCAGTTCGGCGGTACCCGGCTGTCGGCGTCCGTGGTGGCCAGCCAGTACGCTCCGCCGCGCAGGGCCTGCTCGACCCCGGCGGCCCGAGCCCGGCCGACATTCCGCTCCTCGATCGTCACGACGTCGGCGCCGCCCGCCGCGGCCACCAGGGCGGTGTCGTCGGTGCAGGCGTCCGCGACGACGATCAGACGAGCGTTCACCGGGGCGGCGGCCGCGCGCAGGGCGCTCAGGCAGGCCGGGAGCAGGGACTGCTCGTCGTGGGCGGGCACGATGACCGCGACCCGGGTCATACCAGGCCCGCGCGCCGGGCGACCGACGCCGGGTCGCGGCCGAACACCTCCAGGATGAAGTCCGCCTCCTCGTGCCGGGCCAGCCGGTGCAGGCCGGGCCGGGCCGCGATCGCGGCGTGCACCTCGTCGCCGGGGCGGGCGTGCTCCTCGACCGGCCACCGCCAGTGCACGGCCACCAGGTCACCGTCCGCGTCGAGGGACGAGACCGCCCGGTCGAGCAGGGTCGTCAGGTCGGCGTCGGCGAAGTAGTAACCCAGCTCGGACAGCACGATCAGGTCGAACCTGCCGTCCGGCCACTCGTGCGGCATCCGCGCGGTGCGAACCTCGACGTGCGGCTGCCCGGCGACCCGTCCGGCGGCGGTCTCGACCGCCGCGGCGACCGCGTCGACGGCCAGCAGCCGTTCGCAGCGGCCGGCCAGGCGCGCGGTGAGCATGCCGGTCGAACAGCCCGGTTCGAAGCCCGACCGGTAGCGGCGGCGCGGCAGCGCGTCCACCGTGAGCGCGTGCTTACGGGCGTCGTACCAGCGGGTCTCGAAGCTCCACGGGTCCGGGTCGGCCGCGTACATCTGCTCGAAGTAACTGATCGGCGTGGTCATTCGAAGATCACCTCAAACGGGCGGGCGAACCGGGCGAGCACGTGCGGCGGCAGGATCGCGGCGTCGGCCTCGGCCGGGCCGAGCGGTTCGATCTGGCTGGGGAAGGCCGCGATCGCGGCGGCCTTGGCCGCCTGCGCGGCCGGCGGCAGATCGATCCGCCGGGCCCGCTGCCAGGGCACGTCCGGATCATCGGGGTACGCCCAGTGCCAGGTCCAGATCGGGTACTCCAGCAGTCGCGCCCCGGTCTCGGCACAGGCTCGCGCCGCGGCCCGCCCGGCGGCTTCATGGTCCGGATGCCCGTCCCCGCGCCAGGTCACCAGGCACCACCGCCCCGGCGTGAGCAGCTTCGTGAGGTCTGCGGCCAGGCGGTCCTCGTCGATAGCCCCGTCGGCCTGCCCGAGCCGGAACACGGTGCCGTCGATCCGCAGCCGGCGCAGCGCCTCGTCGGTCTCGGCCCGCCGGATCGCGGCCAACTCCTCCGGCGTGTGCACGAACGAGCCCGGATGCGAGGCCTCGCCGTCGGTGACGGCGGCGAGATCGGCCGAGCCGAGCACGCTCATCAGCCCGGCCACGCCGAGAATCTCGTCGTCCGGGTGCGGCGCCACCACCAGCGGCGGCCCGGGCGGGTCGAGCGGCAGCGCCGGCCACCGATCCGGCGCGCTCCACGCCCGCCAGGTGCCCTCGGGCGTGCCCTCGCCGGCGATCGGCCTCACCACCGGTCCTCGCCCTCGGCCAGGAGCCGGCCCAGCTGTTCCAGGTCGCCTTCCGCGTGGCTCTGGCGCAGATAGACGGTCAGGTCGGCGACGCGCCGGGCATGTGCCTCGTCGCGGCACAGCGGGCCGGCGCCCAGAGCCCGGCCGACCCGGTCGATCACCTCGGCGGCGGCGGCCTCGACCGTCGACCGGACCCGCACGGCCAGGCGGTGGGCATCGGCCTTCGGGTCGGCGTCGATCGCGGCGGCGGCCTCGGCCAGCACCGCGCGGGCCGCGCCCAGGGCGACGTCGACCCCGCCCAGGTGGGCCAGGGCGTGCGGGCCGGCATCCGTGCGGCGGGCCGCGTCGAGCAGGGTGTCGGCCACGCCCAGGGCGCCGCCGAACCAGCAGGCGGCGACGCCGACGCCGCCGTGCCAGAAACCGGGCCGATCGACGTACGCGCCGGGGCCGCCGACCGCACGCGCGGGTGCCTCGGTGAAGCGGATCGTGCGGCTGTCGCTGCCGGCCATACCGATCGCCGGCCAGGTGCCGTCGAGCGGGGTCGCGTGCGGGCGCTCGTTGCGGACCGCGAACAGCCGGATCCCGTCCTCGGCGGCCGCGGTGACCAGGGCGTCCGTGCACCAGGCCGCGCCCGAGCACCACGGGCGGTCACCGCTGAGCCGCCAGCCGCCGGGACCGTGCTCCGCCCGTACGGAAGAAGGAGCCGCCGCCCAGACGCCCCAGCGTTCCCCGTCGTTGTTCTCGCCGAGTTCGGCGAGAATGGCCACCGCGTCCAGGTGGCCCTCGGCCAGCCGGCAATCGACCAGGTCGGCGCGGCCCAGGGCGGCCAGGCCGCGCAGGCGTTCCGCGGTGGCGCCGTGGCCGGGCAGGGGGAGGTCGGGCAGGGTGATCATGTGCACGAGCGGCATGTTCCCCGTCCGGGTACCGGTCAACCACGGTTCGGCGGCCGTAGTGCGGGTATGCCCGACGTCATGCGTGTGGTGATCGTCGGAGCGACGGGAAACGCGGGCACGGCCCTTCTGCGCCGGCTGCGGACCGAAACCGATCTCGAAATCGCCGGGGTGGCCCGGCGCCTGCCCGAACCGGAGGGCGTCTACCGGGACGTGGACTGGCACTCGGTGGACGTGGCCGGGGAGGGCGCGGCCGCGCGGCTGGAACCGATCTTCCGGGGTGCCGCCGCCGTCATCAATCTGTCCTGGCAGATCCAGCCCAGCCACAGCCCGCGCCGGCTGTTCCGGACGAACGTGCTCGGCGGTCGCGAGGTCGCCCGGGCGGTGCTGCGGACCGGCGTCGGCACGCTGGTGCAGGCGTCCTCGGTCGGGGTCTACTCGCCGGGACCGAAGGACGAGTTCGTGACCGAGAGTCATCCCCGCAGCGGGGTGGTCGAATCGTCCTACAGCCGGCACAAGGCCCTGGTCGAGCGGATGCTCGACGAGATCGAGGGGGATCATCCGGGGCTGCGGGTGGTGCGGGTCCGGCCCGGTCTGATCTTCCAGCGGGAGGCGGGCACCGAGATCGCCCGGTATTTCGCGGGGCCGCTGCTGCCCGCCCGGCTGCTGCGGCACGAGCGGATCCCGGTGGTGCCGTCGCACCGGAGACTGCGCATGCAGGCCGTGCACGCCGACGACGTAGCCGACGCGTACGCCCGGATTCTGCGCACCGACATCCGGGGCGCGTTCAACATCGCGGCCGGCCCGGTTCTGGATCCGCGACTGGCGGCCGAGGTGTTCCGCGGCGTCCGGGTGCCGGTGCCGGCCATCGCGCTGACCGGGGCGGCCGCGCTCAGCTGGCATCTGCGGCTGCAGCCGATCGACGCGGGCTGGGTGCACCTGGCCCTGAACGCGCCGTTGATGTCGAGTGCGCGGGCAACCGCGGAACTCGGCTGGCAGCCGCGGCACGACGCGGTGGCGGCGCTGCGCGAACTGGTCGCCGGGATCGCCGCGCGGGCCGGCCTCGCGCCGAGCCCGCCGCTGTCGGCCGATCCGGACCAGCCCGGCCGACCCGGTGGCCTGGCCCGGGGCCGCCTGCCCGGAACGGGCGACCCCTACTGACGGACCGGGCCGGGCGGGAGCACCTCCCGCCCAGCCCGCTCGCGTCAGGACTCGACGGTCTCGGCGACCGGGAGCGTCACGGTCAGCACGCCGTCCTGCCAGGCGCGGTGATCGCGTCGAGGTCGAGGCCGTCGCCGACGGTGATGCGGCGCTCGAACGTGCCGGTGAGCCGCTCGCGGCGAACCCACTGCAGGTCGTCATCGGTGCGCGGGGAACGCTCGGCGCGAATGGTCAGCACCCGGTTGTCGACACCGACGTGCACCGAACCCGGGTCGGCACCCGCGAGGTCGCAGTGCAGCACGAAGTGGTCACCGGAGCGGTAGAGGTCGAGCGGCATGGCCGTCGTCCCGGGACCGGCGAGCATCTGCCCGGCGAACCGGTCGTTGTTTAGCACTTGGCACCGAGGAGTGCCAAGTGCTTTGCCAAGATTTTTCAGGGCTTCAGGACGACCTTGATGCAGCCGTCCTCCTTCTTCTTGAACATGTCGTACGCGTGCGGCGCCTCGCCCAGCGGCAGCCGGTGGGTGACCAGGTCGTCCACGCCGAGCGGGTCGTCGTCGCCGGTCAGCAACGGCATGATCTCGTCCACCCAGCGCTTCACGTGGGCCTGGCCCATCCGCAGCGTCACGCCCTTGTCGAACAGGTCCATCATCGGGATCGGGTCGGCCTGACCGCCGTACACCCCGATGATCGACACCGTGCCGGCCCGCCGCACCGCGCCGAACGCGTCGGTGAGCGCGGCCATCCGGTCGATGCCGGCCGTGTCGATCGCCTTGCGGGCGATCGCATCCGGCAGCATCCCGGCCGCCTTGACCGCGGCCGCCTGGAGCGGCGAGCCGTGCGCCTCCATCCCGACCGCCTCGATCACGCCGTCGGCACCGCGCCCGTTCGTCAGGTCCAGCACCGCCGCGGGCACGTCGTCGACCTTCGAGGTGTCGAGCACCTCCACGCCGTGCCGGGCGGCCATGGCCAGGCGCTCGGGCACGTTGTCGGAGGCGATGACCCGGCCGGCGCCCAGGTGCAGGGCGATCCGGGCGCTCATCTGGCCGATCGGGCCGAGACCGGTGACGAAGACGGTGTCCCCGGGGCGGATATCCGCGTACCGGGCGGCCTGCCACGACGTGGTGAGCACGTCGGACAGGAACAGGTAGCGCTCGTCCGGGTGACCGTCCGGCACCTTGATCGGGCCGAACTGGGCCTGCGGCACCCGCAGGTACTCGGCCTGGCCGCCGGGCACCTGCCCGTACAGCTTGGTGTAGCCGAACAGGGAGGCGCCCTTGTGCTGGTCGCGCACCTGGGTGGTCTCGCACTGGGCGAAGAAGCCACGCTCGCACATCCAGCAGTGGCCGCACGAGATGTTGAACGGGATGACCACCCGGTCGCCCGGCCTGATGTGGGTGACCTCGGCGCCGACCTCCTCGACCACGCCCATCGGCTCGTGCCCGAGAACGTCGCCCTTGTCGAGGAACATGCCGAGCACGTCGTACAGGTGCAGGTCGGACCCGCAGATCGCGGTGGAGGTGATGCGCACGATCGCGTCGGTCGGATCCTGGATCCTCGGGTCCGGCACCGTCTCCACCGAGACCTTGCCGGTGCCCTGCCATGTCAAAGCCTTCATCACCGCCGGATGCCCGATGAAAGCCGAGTTATGCCGCCGAGTTCTGGGGTATGCGGCCGTCCAGCTTCGAGTTCAATGGAGGAACGATGGCCGATAACCCGGACGTGGTCGATGTCCTGACCGCCGACCACCGCGACGTCACCGCCCTGATCGGCGAGATCTGGACGGTACGCGACCCGATGATCCGCCGGGATCTCACCGACACCGCCATCAGCGAACTGGTCCGGCACGCCGTGGCCGAGGAGATGTACGTCTACCCGGCCATGCGCAAGTACCTGCCGGAGGGCGACAAGGCGGTCGAACACGACGTCGAGGAGCACAAGGAACTCGAGGAGACGATGAAGAGGCTGGAGGGCCTCGAGGTCTCCTCGGCCGACTTCGACGAGACGCTGCGCAAGCTCGAGGAAATCCTCGCCGACCACGTGCAGGACGAGGAGACGGAGCAGTTCCCGCAGCTGCGCAGCCGCATCCCGCACGAGGAACTCGTCGAGCTGGCCGGCAAGGTGCAGACGGCGAAGAAGCTCGCACCGACCCGCCCGCACCCGGGCGCCCCGAACAGCGAACTGTTCCACAAGCTGGCCGGACCGGGTGTCGGCCTCGTCGACCGCCTCCGAGACCTGATCACCGGCCGGGCCACCAAGTGACCCGTCCGGGCCGCGGCGCCTACTATTGGTTGCTCCGATCCCGTTGACCCCGTTCGGAGCGTCGAGTGCCGATCGCTTTGCCCGGCCCGGACAAGGTCCCGGACGGCCCGCACCGCGAGCTGCTCGTGCGGCTGCACGACCTCTATCGGGTGGCCGGCATGCCGGCCACCCGGATCATCAGCCGGCAGGCCGGTTCGGTCTCGCACGAGACGGTCAGCGCTGTCCTCCACGGACGGACGCTGCCGGCGTGGGCCAAGCTCGAGGCGATCGTCACCGTGCTCTGCCGGATGTCGGCCGCCCCGCGGGACGCCGACTCCGAACTGGCGGCCTTCCGCGAGCTGTACCGCGGGTCCGAGCCCCTCGCCCTCGACCGGGGGCACGTGTTCGTCAGCTACAGCCGGCGTGACGTCGGCTACGTGGACCGGCTCGTCGACCTGCTGGCGAAGGGCGGCCTCCCGGTGTGGCTGGACCGGCACCGGCTCGAGGTCGGCGACCGGTGGGAGCACGTGGTCCGCGACCGGGTCGACGACTGCACCGCGATGATCGTGGTGATGTCCCCGGCGGCGGAGGCGTCCGCGAACGTCGGCAACGAGCTGCACCGGGCCCGTGACCGGGGCAAACCGCTGCTGCCGATCCTGCTGTCCGGGGAGAACTGGTTCGCGCTCAGCACCGTCAACTATTTCGACGCACGCCCGGACCGGCTGCCGGACCAGCGGTTCCTCGACCGCCTGCGGCAGCTGATCCGGGCCTGACGCTCAGCGGCGCCCGAACTCGTGGGCCAGGACGTAACGGGCCACCCCGTCACCGATCCGCGCCCCGTCCACGTCGGCGCTGCGGTAGTGCACCCCGCCCCAGATCCGCGCCTCGACGACCTCGGCCAGGGCCGACGAGAAGCTGGTGAAGTGCCGGGTCGTGCCGGAGTCGGCGCTGTAGGCGCTGAACGGGATGTCGTCGCGGCCGAAGAAGGCGCGCAGCGTGACCATGATGGTCGACGTCGAGCAGGTGTGCCCCGAGGTGTAGTCGGGGAACGGCGGCGTGGTCAGCAGCGGCATCCAGGTGGGGTCGCCGGTCTCCTGGACGGCGGTGACCGGCCGCCAGAAACTCCAGTACTTCTTCTCGTTGAAGCAGGCGATCAGCGAGTCGGCGTTGGCCACGTCGGCCAGCGCGAACATCCGCGCGGTCTGCAGGGTGGACAGATGCCGGGTGCCGGCCAACTGCCGTTTGATCTCCCACTCGGTGAGGCGCCGGTCGTGCCACCAGATCGCGGCCTCGGTCTGATCCTGGGTGCGGACCGTGCTGTGCACGCCGCCGAGCACCTTGACCTCGGCGAGGTCGCGGGACCAGCGGGCACTGGTCAGCGCGGGCGGCCCCGCGGTGCGGAACATGTCGTTACGCGGAATCACGAAGGACCGCATGTCGCCGACCCAGGCGCCGTCCGACGCGTACGCCGGTGGGGTCGGCCGCCACTGTCCGGGTGCCGTGCCCACGGTCCAGGTGGCGGGGCCGAAGGCGCCGTCGCCGACCCGCGCCGCGATCATGTCGGCCGCGGCCTGCTCGCCGACGGCGATGCCGCCGCGCTTCGCGCGCCCGTCCGGGATCGGGGCCAGGGCGGCGGCGTACATGCCGTCGAGGTCGGGGGACTGGGCCGGGAACAACGAGAGGAGTACGCGGTACGCGGCGGCCGCCACGGCCGCGTCGGCGGAGTCACCGCGGTGGGCGCGAGGTGCCCGCAGGTACGGCTGGTAGGGCGTGCCGGCGATCGCGTTGACCGCGTCGTAGACGGCGCCCTGCACCATGGCGAAGCTGCGCGGCGCGACGTAGGGCCCCTGACGGGCCACCTCGTAGATCGCGGTCTGTGCGTTGCTGTTCCAGAGGACGACGGCGTTGGTGCCGGTGGCGGCCCGCGCGGCCGGTGCGGGCGCGAATGCCGTGACCAGAAGGGCGGCGACGGCGAGCAAGCTGAAGCGTCTCATGCGACTTCCCCCGATAGTCGTGTCGCTCGTATCCAAGTCGTCGCGCGCGGTGCCGGGCAACCCCGTCACTCCGATGTGGAGGGACGGTCATTTGGGGCGGGACGGATAACATTCAGCGTGGTCACCGGCTCGCCGCGCGCGAACCTCGGCGGCCGCGCCTTCGGCGGCGCCCTGAGGGTTTCCGCTGGACCTGGCGGATCCCGTTCCTGCGGCCGGCGACAGTGGCCGCCGGAACGACCAACATCCTGTTCCGGACCGTCGTACTCCTGGTCCTGGTGGGGTGGTCAGCGCGGCCGCCGTGGTCACCGAGGGCGCGGCCCCACTGGGCGCCCTGATCGCCGGTTACGCCCTGACGGTCGCCGGGCCGGCCACCACCGCCTGGATCATCTTCACCGTCATGGCGGTCCTGGCCGTCTCGTACGCCCGCTTCCTGCGGCCCCTGGCGAACACGGCGAAGCCGCCCCGAGAGGCGGCTTCGGATTTTTATTTTCAGATGAGCCAGCGGTTCTTCTGGACGATGGGGAGGTTGGCCCAGATCTTGCCGAGTCCCCAGGTCTGTCCGGCGTAGGTGAGCGCGAAGACGATGGCGGCCAGGGCGTAGACGACGTGGTAGTCGACGATCGGGTTGGAGCTTCCGCTGGCGAGGGGCCACTCGGCCAGCCACATCATCGCCATGATCGCGGTGCCCGCGCCGGCGGCGGCGCGGAGGCCGATGCCGAGGATGAGGGCGAGGCCGACGCCGAGCATGCCCAGCATGAACAGCCAGTTGGCCCAGCCGGCGCCGGCGATGTTGTGGAAGAAGCTTTGGAAGGGTCCGGCTTCCACCGAGGCGAGGAAGCCCTTGGTCGGGGAGCCGCCGTTGATCCAGGCTTTCGCGGAGGGAGTCGAGTAGCCGAGGCCGAAGGTCTTGTCGAGGAACGCCCAGAGGAAGACGAACCCGGTGGCCACCCGCAGGACGGCCAGGACCTTGGCGGCGGGCTTGGTGAGGATGTGGCCCGGGGCTTCGACGGTTTCGAGCTGGTGGGCGTGAGCGGCGGTGGTGGTCATCGTTGCCTCCGGAGGTCTGTTTATCTCTCGCCTTTGAGACTCCTCTCCGCGGGCTGTGCAGACCCGGGTAGAACATCCCGACCCGGCAGGACCAAAGTCCCGAACAGCAGTGCGACAGCCAGCACCACCTCGAAGCCGAGTCCGGTGCCGACCCCGAGCGCGTCCCGTACCGAGAAGTGCTCGAAGTGCCGGACGTGGAAGGCGAAATGGGTGGCCGCGTAGATCGTGTAACCGGTGAGGGCGGACAGCACGACCTTGCGATCGAGGACCACGGCGGCGAAGTACAGCATGGCGGTCAGGGCCAGGCCGAGGCCGCCGACGTCGGAGAGCAGGTGCTCGTTGTACGGCGGGTCGAGCCGTACGGTCGGGAAGTCGTCGTAGAACGAGCGCGGGAAGAAGTACTGCCAGACCGAGACGATCGTCTGCAGGCCGGCCAGGGTGAACAGGCCGGCCCTGCTCGCGGTTGCGGTTTTCATACCGACAGGACTGCCCAGCCGGCGAAATCGTGACAGTGGCTCAGCGGTGTGCCGACATCGCCACGCCACCCTGGCTGCGGAACGCGGTGAAGAACCGGTCCCGGAACTGGTCCATCCGCCAGATCGGGGTGTCGGCGGCGGGGCGGAGGCCGTCGGCCCAGTGCCAGTCGGCGATGCGGTCCAGCACGGCCGGGTCGTGCGCGATGATCGTGACCGGGACGTCGTGGCTGGCGTTGGTGCCGCCACTGACCAGCGGGATCGGCTGGTGGTCGCCGAACATGACGAGGACCAGGTCCTTGCCGCCGTACTTCGTCGCCCACGAGATCAGGCTGTCCACCGAGTAGCCGATCGACTTGGCGTACTGGATCCGGGTGTTCGGCGCGGAATCCCACAGTTCGTGCCGGTCCAGCGGGTTCGCCTGGAACTGCGAACCGTCGCCGATCTTGTCCCAGTCGACCATGTCGGGGATCGCGGTCCACGGCTCGTGGCTGGAGGTCATGGTGATCTCGGCCATCACCGGCTTGGTCCGCGGCCCGTACACCTTCTTCTGGAAGACGTCGAGCGTGTACTGGTCGGGCATCCGGGACCAGCCGTAACGGGTGCCCTTGTAGCCCATGTTCCGCGAGTCGTAGACCGTGTCGTACCCGTAGTAGGAGGCCTCCGGCCAGGCCACCGTGTTGCCCGGTTCGATGCCGGCGGTCTGCCAGCCGGCGTCGTGGAAGGTGCTGGTCAGGGTGAGCCGGTCGCTGGCCGCCAGCTGCCGGTACCGCTGCTGGTTGTCGATCCACAGCCCGGACTGGAAGGACGCGTGCGCCAGCCAGCTGCCGCCGCCGAACGTCGACGAGGTCAGCCATCCGGTCTTCGCCGCGAAGCCGGCCGCGTCGAGCTTCTTCTGGCCGGCGTCCAGCACCGGGTTGACGATCGCGGTCATCGCCGGGTTGGTCAGGGCGGTGCGCCCGTAGCTCTCCACCACGCCGATCACCACGTTCTTCCCGGCCAGGCCACTGACCAGCTCGGCCGGCGGCACGCCGTGGTACGGGTCGTTCTCGGTCTGCGCGGCGAACTCGCGCTTGTCGCGCAGCGCCACCGGCACCGACTTCACGGTGTTCTTGAGCAGGTCGGCGGCGGTGTCCGAGGCGACCGGCGAGTTCGGGAACAGGGTGACACCGCTCAGCGCCAGCGCGAGCCACACCGCGGTGAGGCCGACCAGGGTGCGGCGGGCCGGGTTCGTGTAGCGGGCGGTGACGGCGGTGAGCCGCAGGACGGCCAGGGTGCAGGCCACCAGCACGGCCACGATCAGCAGCACGGCTCCGGCGACGGCCAGGTTCGCGTACAGCCGGCCGTCGGTCTCGGTGAGCGCGTTGTAGCCGTCGCGCAGCAGCGGCGGGTCGAGAACGATGTCGAAGCGCCGGCCCAGCGTCTGCCGGAAGCCGAAGTTGAACACCTTGAGAACCGCGACCACGCCCAGCCCCAGCCCGAACAGCACGGCGACCGGCCGCCGCCAGCGCGGCGAGAGGGCGAGCAGGACCGCCCCTCCGATGATCACCTCGATCGGCACCCGGAAGAACGCGCCCTCGATGGGTGTCCCGGCCTTGGTGCGGCCGAGCGCGTCCGGAACGATCAGGGCCAGATAGACAAGGACGGCGGCGGCGACGGTGAGCGTGCCCCTCAGGAGGGGACGCCGGCTGATGCGCGGCAAGATCTGCTGTCCTTCGGTCGGGGGCAGCGTGGGGTGCCACCCTCTCCCCGACATACGAGCCGGAGCGCCCGGCGGTTCACCATCTAGATCAGAACGGAATCAGCCGCCGTCCGGCCCGGGTTACTGTTCAACATTTGAAACAGTGTGTTGATCTGGGCGAAATCCCGGCCTATGGTCAGCCCACTCGAAGGGAGGCCGACGATGGCCCTGCTGGATCCCGCCCGCTGGCAAAACCTGATCTTCGAGAGCGGCTCCTGGCGCCCCGGCAGCGGCGCCACCACCGACGTCGTCGAGCCCGCCACCGGCGACACTCTCGGCCAGTTCGCCCTGGCCACCCCGGCCGACGTGGCGCAGGCCGCGCAGGCCGCCGCCGCGGCGCAGAAGGACTGGGCCGCCCAGCCGCACAGTGCCCGCGCGGCCGTCCTGCGCCGCGCCGCCCAGCTGTGGGCCGAGCACGCCGAGGAGATCACCTGGTGGAACGTGCGGGAGGTCGGCGCGGTCCCCGGGATGGCCGGCTTCGCCGTGCACGTCGCCGAGCAGGAGTGCTGGGAGGCCGCCGCGCTGCCCAGCCGCCCCTACGGCTCGCTGGTGCCGAGCGAGGAACCGCGACTGTCGATGACCCGGCGTTACCCGGTCGGGGTCGTCGGGGTGATCTCGCCGTTCAACGTGCCGATCATCCTGGGCATCCGCTCGGTGGCACCGGCCCTCGCGCTCGGCAACGCCGTACTCCTCAAGCCCGATCCCCGGACGGCCGTGACCGGCGGCCTGATCCTGGCCCGGATCTTCCAGGAGGCCGGCCTGCCGGACGGGTTGTTGCAGGTCCTGCCGGGCGGCGCCGACGTGGGCGAGGCCCTGGTGACCGACCCGCGGGTCGGCGTCATCTCGTTCACCGGCTCCACGGAGGCGGGCCGCCGGGTCGGCGCGGCCGCCGGCAGCCACCTCAAGCGGGCCCACCTCGAGCTGGGCGGCAACTCGGCGATGCTGGTGCTCGACGACGCCGACGTGGACGCCGCGGTCAACCTGGCCGCCTGGGGAAGCTGGTTCCACCAGGGCCAGATCTGCATGACCACCGGCCGGCACCTGGTGCACGAGCGCATCTACGACGACTTCGTCGAGCGGTTGGCCGACAAGGCGGCGAAACTGCCGGTCGGCGACCCGGCCCGGGAACAGGTCGCCCTCGGCCCGGTGATCGACGCCGGCCAGCGCGACAAGATCCACGACATCGTGACGGCGAGCGTCGGCGACGGCGTACGCCTGGCCGCCGGCGGCGAATTCGATCGTCTCTTCTACCGCCCCACGGTCCTGGCCGGCGTCACCGCGTCGACACCCGCGTTCGCGAGGGAGATCTTCGGCCCGGTCGCGCCGGTGGCCCGCTTCGGCAGCATCGATGAGGCGATAGCCCTGGCCACCGACACCGAGTACGGCCTGTCCCTGGGCATCGTCACCCGCGACGCGATGCGCGGCCTGGAACTGGCCGACCGCATCCCCACCGGCATCGTGCACATCAACGACCAGACCGTGAACGACGAGGCCAACGCCCCCTTCGGTGGAACCGGAGCCTCCGGCACCGGTTCCCGCTTCGGCGGCGCCGACGCCAACATCGACGCGTTCACGGAGACCCGCTGGGTGACGGTACGCAGCCGGCCGGGGTCCTTCCCCTTCTGAGTCCGGGAAGCCGCCCTCCGGGGCGGCTTCGTTGCGTTCCGGTGAGAAGCTGTCGACTGTGGAAGTGACGACGGCGGGGGAGCGCCGCGACCGCTGGGCGGTGGGTGCCCATCCGGCCGTCTACGTGCTCGGCCACGAAGAGATCCAGCAGTCGTCCGCGCGCGCGTACGGGCCCGCGCAGCTGGGCCGCTACCGCGAGCGGCTGCACGAGTGGGCGAGCGGTCGACCTCGTGACCGACCTGGGCCGGCACGACCGGATGCTCGACCTGTCGGGCGGGGACACCGCCGCCCTGGTGGAGATCACCAAGGCGCAGAACACGATCCTGGCCTCGGCCGGACCCGACCTCGCGGCGCCGGCGCGGCTGGCGTTCCACCGCGGCCTCCTGGCCAGCCGGAACAGCGAGATCCCAGCCGATCTGCCCGCGGTCTGGGCCCGGCTCGGCCAGGCCGACCGGGCCGAGCAGCTTGCCCGGGCCATCACCGAACCGGAGGCCCGGGCGCCGGCCCTGATCCGGCTCGCCGTGGTTCTCGCCGAGGCCGGCGACGACGATCGGGCTCGCGTGCTGGCGGCGGACGCCGAACAGGTCGCCGGTGCGGTCATCGACGTGGGGGACGACGCGGCGGTGCCGGCCGCCCTCACCGCGGAGTTCGCCCGGCTCGGGCACCACGACCGGGCCCGGCGGCTGGCGGCGGTGCATGCCGCCCGGATCGTCCACCTCGATATCGAGCCGCACGATCGGCAGAAGATGCTCTGCGGCCTGGCGGTCGCCCTCGCCGGCGCGGGTGATCACGACGGCGCCGAGGAGTTCGCCTACCGGGTGGTCGACCTGAGTGATCGTACGGGCGTGCTGACCGACCTGGTGGAGGCTCTCGCGGACGATCACCCGGATCGGGCCGAACGGCTCGCTCGCTCCATCAGCGGTTCCTACCAGCAGACCAAGGCGCTCGGCGGGGTTGCCAGCGCGCTGGCGGCCGCCGGTGACGGCGACCGCGCCGAGGAGATCGTTCATCACCGACCCCTACCTGCACGTCGTGGCGCTGAGCCAACTGGCGGGGGTGTCCGCCGGCCTCGGTGACCGCGGCCGGGCTCAGCGGCTGGCCGACGACGCACACCGGCTCGTGGCCGCCATCGCCGACCAGCAGAGCCGGACCAGGTCGCAGCTGGAGGTGGCGGAAGCTCTCGCCCGGGCCGGGGCGGGCGACCGGGCCCGAGCGCTCGCCGACGAGGCTGAGCAGTGGGCCCGGCAGATCCCCGGCCGGTCCGGCCCGGCCGGGCTGACCGACAACCGCTTCCGGGCAACGGCGCTCTGGCGTGCTGCCGAGGTCTGCACGGACGCCGGTGACTACGCCCGCGCCGAACGGTTCGCCCGCGCCCTCTCCTACTTCGCCGACCGGGCCGAGGCGCTGAGCCGCGTCGCGCTTGCCCTGGTCCGGTCCGGTGCGGTGGAGGAGGCTCGCCGGCTGGCGGCCGAGGCCGAGCAGCTGGCTCGCGCCACCGCCGAGTCGTATCCGGCGAGCCGCGTTCTCCGCGGGCTCGCGATCGCCCTCGCCGCGTCCGGCGACACGACCGGGCCGAGCACCTCGCCGACGCGGGCACCCGACCGCTGGAGCGAGCGCAGATCCTGGGCGATATCGGGGTGGTTGTCGCGCACGCCGGTGCGGGGGACCGCGCCGAACGTCTGGCCCGCACCATCGCCGATCCCTACCACGAAGGCCGGGTGTTGCTGTCGCTCGCCGTGGTTCTGGCCCGGGCCGGCGATCACGACCGGGCGCAGCGGCTGGCCGAAGGCCTCGGTGACCGGCAGGTCGACATGTCGGTACTGAACGATCTCACCCAGGCCCTGGTCGAGGCGGGCGAGATCGACCGGGCCGAGCGGCTGGCCGAACTGCTCGACCGGGACTCCCACTCGTATGCGCTGCGGCGGCTCGCCGAGGCCCTGATCCGGGCCGGCGACTTCGACCGCGCCGGCCAGATCGCGGACGCCGTCCGGGACCGGTCGGGCCGGGCGCAGGTTCTCGCCCGTTTCGCGGTCGCCGTTGCCCGCTCGGGTGACCAGGACCGGGCTCGCCGGGTGGCGGACCAGGCGGAAACCCTGGCCGGACCATCGGCGACCTGGATGGCCGGGCGGCAGCGCTGGTCGTGCTGGCGCAGGCGCTCGCGCGTATCGGCGACAGAGTGGGCGCCGAACGGCTGATGCGGGTGATCCCCCACCAGAAACACCGGGAAAGAGCGATGGGCGGCATCGCGGTGGCCCTGGTCGAGGCCGCTGATCACGACGCCGCGGAGCGGTTCGTCCGTCGGACCAGCCGGCCGGGACACGTGCTCGGCGCATTCGACGTCGGTCTGCCGGTGCTCGGCGAACTGGCGGTGGCCCTCGCCGGGGCGGGTCGGGGCGCCCGGGCCGAAGAGATCGTCGGCACCATGACCACGTCGCCCCACCTCGGCCGGGTGATCGTCCGCCTCGCCGTGACCTTCGTGGAGGTGGGCGACTTCGTCCGGGCCGAGCGGGCTGCGCGCACCATTCGCGACCCGGACGACCAGGCGTACGTGTGGAGCCGGCTCGCCGAAGGTCTGGCCCGGGCCGGCGAGCACGAGCGAGCCGAGCAACTCGCGCTGTCCGTCGCGAAGCCGGCCTATCAGGCGCAGGCGTTGTTCGCCGTCGCCGAGGTTCTCCATGAAGCCGGCCACCCGGGCCGGGGGCGGTCGCTGATCGCCACGGCGCTGTGCGGGACATTTCTGGACGACCTGCCGCTGGACCGGTTGAGCGGCACCGCGCCGGAGGTCCTCCGGAGCCTGTTCGACGCGGTGCTCAGCCGCCCGGCGAGTGGTTGACCGGGCCCGCTTTATCCAGTGGTGGGAATCTGGTCCACCGCCGCGGCTGACCGGCCGCGCCGGCCCATCACCAGCCAGGCCACGCCGGCCAGCACCGCACCGCCGACGGTCAGTTGCACCAGCATCCAGGGCGTGCTGTAACTCCAGTACGGCGAGCGGTTGAGCGCACTGTGCACGGTCTGGACGACGTCGCCGGACGCCCCCAGAACCCGCATGAGGTTCACCCAGAACGCGAATGCCGGCACGATGAGCGCGACGATGGCCAGTCCGGCCAGGACGGCGGCGACGCGACGACGGGCCGGACCGGGCTGCCCGAGCAGGCGATAGGCCCCGGCCGCGGCCAGCAGCCAGCCGGCGGTCAGCCCGAGAAGCACGCCGGCGAGCGTCAGCGGGCGCATCGCCCCGGTGTCGGCCGGCGACACCATCACCGAGATCGTGCCGCGGCCGGCCGTGACGTAGCCGGTGACCCGCATCAGCAGGCCGTCCCGGACGGTGTCGAACTGGGTGCCGCGCATCGGGACCTCCACCATGGCGCCGGTCGCCGGGTCGGTGTCGTAGGCGGCGCCGTCGAGGTCGCGGATCGCGCCGACCCGCCAGCCGTCGGCGGCGAGCGTCTGCCGGGCGGCCTCGGGGTCCCAGCCGGGATTGTCGACGACCCCGGTGACGGTCGGGGTCCACCAGGGTGACGACGAGCGGGCCGAACCGTACTGGCTGCCGCCGCCGGCCGCCTGGTGGGTCAGCGCCATCAGGGTCGTGTCGCCGGGCAGGGCGGCGAACGTCTGCTCGGCCGCCCACGAGCCGGCGGCCGACCCGAAACCCCCGCCGATCAGCAGGATCAGCGCCGCGGCGACCCAGACGAGGGGCCGCGCGGGCAGCCGGAAACGCTGGCGCACACCGCTGACGAACAGATGCCAGGCGTCCGACCGGGTGGGCCGGGTCTGGCCGTCGCCGGCCATCTCCAGCAGCGTGGTGACGATCTCGGCGCCGTGCGCCCGGCGGTAGCGGCCCGGGTAGGCCAGTAGCAGGCGGCGGTACTGATTTTCCAGTGTCATGCGGCACCGCCGAACGACGGGCGGCGGCGTAACTGCGTCTCGGCGGCCGACGCGTTGCGCCGCAGCCGGGCGGCCTCGGCCGACAGCGCCCCCGCGCCGCTGTCGGTGAGCCGGTAGTAGCGGCGCAGCCGGCCGTCGACCGCCTCTTCCCGGTCGACCTCGACGAGGCCCCGCTCGGTGAGCCGGTCGAGGGCGCCGTAGAGGGTGCCGGCCCGGAGTTTCACCTCGCCGCCGGAGAGGGCGGTGACGGACTGGATCACGCCATATCCGTGCCGGGGCTCGACCGCCAGCGCGGTGAGAATGAGGAAGGTGGGTTCTTGCATGGGTGCGACGTTACAGGCGGCGGTATATACCGTCAACCGTACTATTGTTTGATGATCGGCGCGGCGGGCATGCCGAGAGCATGAGGACAGGAATGCTGGCCGGAGCCGCCGCCGGAGCCGCGGGAACGGCCGCGCTCAACGCCGCGACCTATCTGGACATGGTGTGGCGGGGCCGGGGCACCAGCAGCACCCCGGAACAGACCGTCGAAGCCATCGAGGACCGGCTGCCGGTGTCCGTCCCGGGCGAGGGGGAGACCCGCGACAACCGGATCGCCGGGCTGGGCAGCCTCACCGGCATGCTGACCGGGGTCGGGATCGGCGCCGCCTTCGGGGTGGCGCGGGCGGCCGGTTTCCGGCCACCGCTCCCGGTAGGCGGTGCGCTGGCCGGCATCACCGCGATGGCCTCCACCGACGTGTCGATGACCGCCCTGCGGGTGACCGATCCGCGCGGCTGGTCGGCCACCGATTGGCTGAGCGACCTCGTGCCACACCTGGTCTACGGTGCCGTCACCTACGGAGTGCTGCGGGCCCTCGACCGGAGGGCGTGAACGCGGGGAGCCGTTCCTGGCAAGTAACGGTATGAACCTCGCCGCCGTCTTCGACGAGCACGCACCGGGGCTGTGGCGATATCTCGCCCGCCAGGCCGGTGCCACCGCCGCCGAGGACCTGGTCGCCGAGACCTTTCTGGCCGCCTGGCAGCAGCGTGCCGACTATCGGGCCGAGTTGGGGAGCCTGCGCGCCTGGCTCTACGGCATAGCCACCAACCTGCTGCGCCGCCACCATCGCACCCAGGCGCAGCAGACGCGGATGGCCGAACGGCTGGCCGGGCAACGTGCCGAGGCGGAGGACGGGCACGACCGTACCGCCGAACGCCTTGATGCCCGTACCCATCTCCGGCAGCTCGCCGCGGCCATCGCCGCGCTCTCCGACGGTGATCGCGAGGTGCTGCTGCTCAGCAGCCTCGCCGGGCTCGAGTCCCGGGAGATCGCCGTCGCCCTCGGCATTCCGGAAGGGACCGTCCGGTCCCGGATGCACCGCGTGCGGCGCACGCTGCGCGCCACCCTCCCCGCGGTGAAAGGCGAGTCATGAGCGACCTCGACGAAGCCCTGCGGGAGCTCTATCCGCCGGCCGAGCCGGACGCACTCTCGCTGCGGCGCGCCCGGGCGCGCGTCTTGCACAAGAGCCGCAGCCGTACGCCGAGGAGAGTGCTCGCCGCGGCGGCCGTCGCCGTCCTGATCGCCATCGCCGGGGCGGCGGTCGTGCAGCGCCGTCACCACCCACCCGGCGCCATGGTCGAGGTGGCGCACACCCTGAGCCTGGCCGCGGATGCGCAGAGCCAGAACCCGGACGCTCCGGTGCCGGCCGGCCGGTACCGGTACATCGTCACCCACTCGTTGAGCATGGCCTACGGCCCGGCGTCGTCCTACCGGTTCGGTATGCGCTTCGAGACGTGGGTTCCGGCCGACCCGGACGGCGAGTGGGTCCAGCGCCGGACCGACACCGGCGAGCGCACCTACCTGGTCGGCGGTCCCGGTCCCGACGACGTGCGAGCGGAACCGGAGACCTGGCGCGGTCGCTGCGGCGACTTCTTCCCGCAGCCCGGCGTGGACTCGTGCGACCGCCCCGGCAACTGGCAGGAGCCCACCGCGTCGTTCGTCGACGACCTGACCCGCGATCCGCGCCGGCTCTTCGACCAGTTGCGCCGGGAGACCGACGGGCACGGCCGGGATCCCGACCAGGAGGTGCTGGTCTATGCGGCCGACGCCCTGCGCAGCGGACTTCTCCCGGCCGACCTGCGGGCCGCCCTCTACCGCGCCCTCGCCTTACTGCCGGCGCTGACCATCACCGAACGCACCACCACGCTGGACGGTCACACCGGCACGGCGCTGGGAATCGTGGCGGCCGGGGAGCGTCGGGAGATCGTCATCGACCCGGTGACCGGTGCGTTCATCGGGGAGCGCACCCGGCTGACCGCGGATCGGGACGGCATCCCGGCCGGCACGGTCGTCGGGTCCAGCTCGGTGACCTACCGGGTGGTCAGGACCGTGGGCTGAGGGTCGCGTCCGGGTCGAACGGGTGGCCGATGCGGCGCAGCATGTCGGCCAGCACCAGCCACACCTGGTCGGCCAGCCAGTCGGTCAGTGCGGCGCGGCCGGTCTCGTCGGGGTGGTCGAGCCACCAGAGGATGCCGGCGTCGGCCAGGCCGATCACGCCGGCCACCACGTAGGCCGGCGGGCGGGTGTCGTAGCCGGCCGCCCGCAGGTACGCGGCCAGGGCGTCGACCAGCTCGTCGACCGCGGCGGGGGAGCCCAGCCGGGCCCGGAAGCGGTACAGGTTGGGGTGGTCGACCGCCCACTGCACGACCCGCTCGATCAGGCCGTGGATGATCGACGCCGGGGTGCCGCGGGCGGTCAGGCTCGGCCGGATCCAGGTGCTCAGCTCGCGCGCGGCGTGCCGGCCGACCTCCTGGTCGAGGTCGTCCTTGCCGGTGAAGTGCCGGTACACGTGCGGGCGGGGAACGCCGGCCTGGTCGGCTATCGCACTCAGGCCGGCTTCCGTCCCGTACGCCTCGATTGCTCGGACCGCGGCCTCGACGATGTGCCTGCGCCGATCGTCGGTGGCGGCGGCGCGGCGCGCCGCGATCGTGTCCCGTTTCACAGCCTGAACCCTATAACCCTGGGTACAGTCCGTACCCATGACGGGTCTTCAAGAGGCACTCGACGGTCGCTGGGCGCACGTGCGCCAGGAGGCTCGCAAGCAGCTCGCCGGTTCGCACTTCGTCGCCGTGCCGGGCGAGACGATCGAGCAGGCTCGGGAACGCATCTCCCGGCTGATCACCGAGCTGCCCGTCGACCCGGGCGTAGCCGCGGGCTTCCCCAAGGAGTACGGCGGCGGCGCCGACCCCGGTGGCTCGGTCGTCGCGGCCGAGATGCTCGCGCAGCTCGACCTGTCGCTGATGGTGAAGGCCGGCGTGCAGTGGGGGCTGTTCGGCGGGGCGGTGGTGGCGCTGGGCAACGAGCGGCAGCACGCGGCATACCTGCCGGACATCATCACCGCGAGGCTGATGGGCTGCTTCGCGATGACCGAGACCGGGCACGGCTCGGACGTCCAGCAGCTGCGCACACTGTGCACCTACGACCCGGCCACCGAGACGTTCGACCTGCACACGCCGCACGAGGCGGCCCGCAAGGACTACATCGGCAACGCGGCGAAGGACGGTCGGATGGCCGTGGTCTTCGCCCAGCTGATCACCGGCGGCAAGAGCTACGGCGTGCACGCCTGGCTGGTGCCGATCCGCGACGAGGACGGCAACCCGCTGCCGGGCGTGACGATCGGCGACGACGGCCACAAGGCCGGCCTGCTCGGCGTCGACAACGGCCGGATCTCGTTCGACCACGTCACCGTGCCGCGCGACGCGCTGCTGGACCGCTACGGGCAGGTCTCGTCCGACGGCGCCTACACGAGCTCGATCGAGAACGACACGCGGCGGTTCTTCACGATGCTGGGCACGCTCGTGCGCGGGCGCGTGGTCGTCGGCGGCTCGTCCTCCTCGGCGACCAAGAGCGCGCTGACCATCGCCGTGCGGTACGGCGAGACCCGCCGCCAGTTCGGCGCGCCGGGGGAGCAGCGCGAGATCGTCGTCAACGACTACCTGGTCCACCAGCGGAAACTCCTCGTGGCGCTGGCGCACACCTACGCGCTGACGTTCGCCCAGGAGGAGCTGGTGATCGCGCTGCACGAGGTGCAGACGGCGGACGGGGCGGTCGACGAGCACCGGCAGCGCGAGCTGGAGTCGCGGGCGGCCGGACTGAAGGCCGTGCAGACCTGGCACGCCACCCACACGATCCAGGTGTGCCGGGAAGCCTGCGGCGGGGCCGGCTACCTCGCCGAGAACCGGCTGCCCGGGCTCAAGGCCGACACCGACGTGTTCACCACGTTCGAGGGTGACAACACCGTCCTGCTCCAGCTGGTCGCGAAGGGGCTGCTCACCGGTTACCGGGACGCGTTCGGCTCGCTCGACGGGTGGGGGCGGGCCGCGTTCGTCGCCGAGCAGGTGCGCGAGATGGTCCTGGAGCGCACGGCGGCGCGGTCGCTGATCCAGCGGCTCGTCGACGCGGTGCCGGGCCGGGACGAGGAGGTCGCGCTCACCGACCGCGGCTGGCACCTGCGCATGTTCGAGGACCGGGAGAAGCACCAGCTCGACGGGGTGATCCGGCGGCTGCGCCGGGGTGCCGCGCAGAAGCGGGACCGGCAGTTCGACATCTTCAACGACGTCCAGGACCACGTCCTGTCGGTGGCGAAGGCGCACGTCGACCGGGTGGTGCTGGAGGCCTTCGTCGCGCACGCCACCGAGCCCCGGTTGGAAAAGATGTGCGACCTGTACGCCCTGACGGTCATCGAGGCGAACAAGGGCTGGTATCTCGAGCACGGCCGGCTCACCCCGGCCCGGGCCAAGGCGGTCACCGGGAAGGTCAACGACCTGCTCAAGCAGCTGCGACCGGAGATGCGCGAGCTGGTCGACGCGTTCGCCATCCCGGAGGAGTGGCTCAACGCCGCGATCCTGCGCGAGGAGGAGGGCCGCCAGGAGACCATGGCGGCCCACGACCTCAGCGTCCGCTGAGCCTCATCGCCCGCTGACCCAGTCCCGGGCCGAACCGGCCAGGTTGGCCGCGCCGCCGCCGACCTTGCGGACCACTTTCACCAGGGGGTCGTCCGAGTCGCGGAAGGAGTCCCGGTAGTGCGCGGCGGCGGCCTTCACGTCCTCGGTCACCGAGGCGTTCCGGTCGTCGTCGCGGCGCGGGTAGTCGCCGCCCAGGATCCGGGCGTACTCGCCGGAGTCGACCCAGCGGCGCAACTCGGCCGCCCGGGCCACCGGGAACGGCTCGCTGTTGAACGCCGTCATGCCCAGCTTGTGGATGCTGTCCCGCAGGTCGCCGCCGCCCTCGTACTCCGCCGCCTGCTCCAGGAACGCGGCCGTGTCGATCTGCGACAGGTCCCCGCCGCCGGCCGACTTCATGAACAGCCGGATCGACGCCGACGGGTCCTGCGCGGCCAGCAGCCCGGCCCGGTCGGCGGACAGCTCGGCCTTGCGCCACCACTCGTACATCGCCACGATGATCGCCCGGATCGCCAGCGCGCCCACCGGGATCCAGCTGACGTTGGTGACCCAGCCGGTCAGGATCGTCATGATCGTCTGGTAGACGGCGTGGCCGCTGCGCACATGGCCGAGCTCCCGGCCCAGCATGGTGCGCAGCTCCTCGTCGTCGAGCTTCTCCACCGCGGCCGTGCTGATCACCACGAACGGCTTGTCCATGCCGATCGACCGGGAGTGGATGATCGGGGCCTGCTCGACGTACAGCTCGGGCAGGTTCTCGATGTCGAGGGTGCGGGCCGCCTCGGTGTAACGCTGGTAGACCCGCGGGTACTGCCGGTGGTCGACCCGGATCGCCCCGGCGAGGTACGACAGGCGGAACCCCCGCTCGTTCCACATGCCGAAGAACGCCTTCACCAGGTCGTCGAAGCCCCGCAACTCGCGCAGGGCGGTCAGCGCGCCCCGGTCGGCGGGGTGCTCCCACGCCCGGGAGCTGATGCCGGTCAGCGTCACCCGCTGCCGCTCGGGCCGATTCTCGTCGTCGATCGTCATGGCCGAAGCCTCCCTTATCGGTGCAAGCCCCGGCCATCCGCCCTGAGCTGGATTTGCCGCCCGCCGCTATGACTTTCGGCCGATGACCGTGACCATCCCGGATTCGTGCCAACCGATCGAGAACTTCACAGGCGCTACACAGGTGTCCCCTTTGGATGGTCCCCCGACAGGACTCCCCACGGAGAGGTACATCAATGAGGAAGCTTCTGACCCGCGGCGCCGCCGCTGCGGTTCTGGTGCTCACGGCCACCGGCGTGGGCATCGCACAGGCGGCGACCAGCCCGCCACCGCTGCAGTTCGTGGCGGCCACGAACGCGGTCACTGCCGAGCGTTACGTCTGGGACGACGAGGTCTACCTGTACTTCGACCTCGGCCTGCACGTGATCGCCGGCAAGGACCCGTTCGAGATCTGGGCGAAGCGCACCGGCTACGACAAGCCGATCACCGCCGAGCGGGTCGTGGTGCAGAACGGCAAGACGAAGAAGGTGGCGCTGCCGGCCGGCATGGTCACCGACTTCACCGGTCTCAAGGACTTCACCGCCTTCACCATCAAGGATGCGGCCGGTCAGGTGGTCACCTCCTACAAGACGTCGTTCTGCGGCAACACCTGGGGATCGGCGCGGACCCGGCCGGACGCCCCGGCCACCACGCCCTACCCGACGATGTGCGGCGGGGAGAACCCGTTCGCGCTCGGCGCGGTGTGGGGCGTGCAGGCGGGCTGGGACTCGGACGTCAACGCCCTGCCGGCGGTCGACGACTTCGATCTGCCGCTCGGCAAATACTCGGTCACGGCGACGGTGAACCCGACCTACCAGAAGCTGTTCGGCATCCCGGCCGAGCAGTCGACGGTCAACGTCGACCTCACCGTGGTCGACGGCGACACCGAGGGCCGGTCGCTCGCCTCGGTCAAGGCCGCCACCGCGCCGGAGGCCGACAACCCGAACGCGGGGGAGCAGGTCAGTGCGTTCCGGTCGGAGTTCCGGGCGCCGGCCAAGCGTCCGGCGACGCTCAAGGCCAAACCGGCGGCCGGGCCACGGCCCGACCTCAAGTCGCTGCCGGCCTGGGGCATCTCCATCTCCCAGGAAGAAGACCAGAAGTGGTACGTCAACTTCGGCGCGACGGTGTGGAACGGGGGTACGTCGCCGCTGCTCGTGGACGGGTTCCGGCGTACCGGCACCGAGCTGATGGACGCGTACCAGTACTTCTTCGACGCCAAGGGCAACCAGGTCGGCTCGGTGCAGGCCGGGACGATGGAGTGGGACAACCGGGAGGGCCACAAGCACTGGCACTTCACCGACTTCGCCCAGTACAACCTGCTCGGTGCCGACCAGAAGCAGGTGGAGCGCAGCGGCAAGGAGGCGTTCTGCCTGGCCAACACGGACGCGGTCGACTACACCATCCCGAACGCCAAGTGGCGCCCGGACAACACCGACCTCTCCACGTCGTGCGGGGCCAACACGGTGATCGCCGTGCGTGAGGTCCTCGACATCGGCAACGGCGACACCTACAGCCAGAGCCGTCCCGGCCAGTCGTTCGAGATCACCGACCTGCCGAACGGCACCTACTACATCCAGGTGCTGGCCAACCCGGCCAACAAGCTCTCCGAGCTGAGCACCACCAACAACTCGGCGCTGCGCCAGATCATCCTGGGCGGCACCCCGGACAACCGCACCGTGACCGTCCCGCCGGTCAACGGCATCCCGGGCTGACCGAACCGGCCCCGGTCTCCCCGGAGGCCGGGGCCTCAGGCCGGGCCGGGGCCTCAGGCCGGACCGGGGTGGATGCCCTCGATGGCCAGCGTGACCAGCCGCGCGGCGTAGGGCCCGTCCTCGGTGGCCAGCGAGACCGCGTTGACCATGGTGAGCAGGTCGTCCATGGAGACCTCGGGGCGGGCGGCGCCGGCGTCCCGCGCCCGCCGCAGCAGCATGCTCCCGGCGTCGTGCAGCATGAACTCGCAGCTGGACGAGGAGGGCGGGGACGGATCCCGCCCCGACGCGAGCAACGACGCGGCGAGGCCGCGGGCGGTGGCGCCGTGCACCGCGACGGCCCGGAGCCAGTCGGCGAGAGCCCGCCCGGGATCGGCCGCCCCGGTGAGCTCGCGCGCCTGGGCACAGAGCCCCTCGACGCGGTCGTGGAACACCGCCTCGAGCAGGGCCTGGCGACTCGGAAAGTGCCGGTGGAGGGTGGCCGAGCCGACGCCGGCATCGCGAGCGATCTTCTCCAGCGAGGCCTCCGCCCCGGAACGCGCCACCTCGGCGACGGCCGCGGCCACGATCAGGTCGTAGTTGCGTCGTGCGTCCGACCGCAATGATCGCGTGCCCGGCACCGAGTCTCTCCTGATCGTGGCGTTTCGGCTGTGGCCCGAATCGTAGCCGGTTGACAAACGGGGGGCCACCCCGGATAGCCTTCCGCTCGAAACGGGGTGCCACCCCGTTTGGATGCGGGAGGCAACCAATGAGTGGTCACGTAGTTCTGGTAACCGGGGCGAGCACCGGGTTCGGCCGGTTGACGGCCGAGTCACTGGCCCGGCGCGGGCACCGCGTCTTCGCCGGCCTGCGCGATGTGCGCGGCCGCAACGAGAAGGCCGCCGCCGAGCTGGCCGGCTTGGCCTCGGCCGAAGGCATCGATCTGCGGGTGGTCGAGCTCGACGTCACCGACCAGGCCTCCGCCGACCGGGCGGTCGCGGCGGTGGTGGAAGCGGCCGGTCGCCTCGACGTCGTGGTGAACAACGCCGGCGGGATCTTCGTGGGCCCGGTCGAGTCGTTCACCGCCGAGGAGGCGCAGCGGCAGTTCGACCTGAACGTGCTCGGTGCGCTGCGGGTCAACCGCGCGGCCCTCCCGCACCTGCGCGAACAGGGCAGCGGCGCTCTGGTCCAGATCGGTTCCGTCGCCGCCCGGGTGACGGTGCCGTTCAGCGGCCTGTACGCCGCGAGCAAGGCCGCGCTCGCCGCGCTGACCGAGGCCTGGCACGACGAGCTGGCCCCGTTCGGCGTGGAGTCGGTCATCCTCGACCCGGCGTCCTACCCCACCAGCATCGGCGTCAACGCCACCATGCCGGCCGACCACGATCGGATGGCGCCCTACGGTGCCGCGTTCGGCGCCTACGTGGCCGCGCTGACCGGCCACCAGGGACCGACCCTGGGTGACCCGCGGGAGGTCGCCGACGCGGTGGTGCGGCTGGTCGAGGCGGCGGCCGGCACGCGACCACGACGGACGGTGGTCGCCCCCGGCGCCCAGCACCGGGCCGTCGCCGAACTCAATCGCGCCGCCGACTCGGCCGCCGCGGCCGTGACCACCGACATGGGCGTGGCGGCCTTCGCGGCGGCCCGGTGACACTGCTCCTCAGTCGAGGCTGTGGCGGCCGTCGCGGAGAATCTCGCGGGAGATGATGTCGGCCTGGCGGGTCGGCTCCGGGATGCGGAAGTGCGGGCTCAGGGCGATCGCCAGGTCGGTGGCGTCGGCCAGGCTGATCCGGTGACCGACCGAGACGAACACCGGCTTCACCCCGGTCTGGGTGCGGACCGCCCGGCCCAGCAGCTCGCCGCCGTCCTCCAGAGCCGACCACTCGCCGCGGCGCTCGCCCGGCTCGTCGTGGGTGCCGATGAAGTCGTTCTTGGCCACGCCGAAGGACGGCAGGTCGAGCAGGACACCCAGGTGCGAGGCCAGGCCGAAGCGGCGCGGGTGGGCGATGCCGTACCCGTCGCAGACCAGCACCTCCGGTGGCGTCTCGAGCCGGCCGAGGGCTTCCAGCAGCAGCGGCAGCTCGCGGAAGGCGAGCAGGCCCGGCACGTACGGGAAGGAGATGTCGCCCTCGGCCACCGCGACCTCCCGGCCCCGCAGGTCGCCGACGCCGATCGTGACGGCCGCGGCCACTGCGTGCCGGCTGCCCACCGCGTAGGAGATGTCCAGGCCGGTGACGGTGGCCGGTGGGCCGGCCCGGTCGGCCGGGATGATCAGGCGGGTTCGCAGCTCGTCCTGGATGCGTTCGCCGTCCTCGGCGTCGGCCGGCATCTCGAAGGGCACGGGATTCATAGGTCGTGCATCCCACCACGCCCACCAACGGTCCATCGCATCGGCCCGGTCAGAGTGAGAATCCCGCCGGGGCGCTGACACCGGGCGGTCGGTAAGTGAGGATTTTCATGGCGGCACTGCGATGAAAACCAGGGGACGCGTGTGATCATGCTCCGAACACGCGAGGGGTGGAGGAACGCGGTGGGCATGACATCGATGGTGTCGGCGGTGCGGTCTCAGGTCCTGGGGCTGGTCGCACGCCGATTCACCGGGGGAAACGGGCCGTACGCGGGCCTGTCCATGCTGCCCGACAAGATCCTCTGGCCGCTGCACCGGGACGGCCTCGACCCGGTGCCGCAGATGGGTAGGTGGCGTGCGGACAAGCCGGTCACCCGGCTGCCGGTGCCGTTCGGCATCCGCGCCTGGCTGGTCACCGGCTACGAACCGGTGCGGACCGTGCTGGGCAGCGTCGACGGCTACAGCAACGACTTCGCCAAGTTCGCCGCGCGGATCGGGATCGGGATGGAGCAGAACCCGGGCGGGCTCGGGTTCGCCGACCCGCCGGACCACACCCGGCTCCGGAAGATGCTCACCCCCGAGTTCACCATGCGGCGCCTCGGGCGGCTCCAACCGCGGATCGAGGCGATCGTGGCGGGCCGGCTCGACGCTCTCGCCGCCGCCGACGGCCCGGTCGACCTGTGGCACGACTTCGCGCTGCCGATCCCGGCGCTCACCATCTGTGAACTGCTCGGTGTCCCGTACGCCGACCGGGAGTACTTCCAGGAGCTCAGCACCACCCGCTTCGACCTGGGGGCCGGCGGCAACGCGGCGCTCGGCGCGATCAGCGACTCGCTCGACTACATCGGCGGGCTGGTCGAGCAGCAGCGCCGGGAACCGGGGGAGGGGCTGCTCGGCGCGCTGATCAAGGCGCACGGCGACGACATCGACGACCGGGAGCTGGCCGGGGTCGCCGACGGGGTGCTCACCGGCGGCCTGGAGACCAGCGCCAGCATGATCGCGCTGGGTGCGCTGGTGCTGATGACCAACCCGGTGATGGCCGAGAAGATGCGGGCCGGCGTGGACGTCGACGCGATGGTGGAGGAGCTGCTGCGCTACCTGACCGTGGTGCAGGTGGCGTTCCCGCGGGTCGCGGTCCGGGACGTGCGGATCGGGGACGCCGAGATCCGGGCCGGTGATGTGGTGATGTGCTCGCTGTCCGGTGCCGACCGGGACGTGAAGTTCGGGCCTGACCCGCACCTGATCGACCCCGACCGGGCCGCGAACCGGTCACACATGGCGTTCGGTTACGGCATCCACCGGTGCATCGGTGCGGAGCTGGCCCGGATGGAGCTGCGGGTCGCGTACCCCGCTCTGGTCCGTCGTTTCCCGGCGATGTCGCCGGCGGTGCCGCCCGCCGAGCTGAGGTTCCGCCGGGCCTCGATCGTCTTCGGTCTTGATGAGTTGCCGGTCAACCTGGCCTGATAAGCAAACTAGCCGCCCGGCCAATGGCCGGGCGGCTAGCAAAATCATCGGACCTGAACGTTGAACAGCGGGTTCGCGGCCAGCTTGCGGAAGGTCGTGAGGCTGCGGGCCGAGCTGTTGATGCTGATGTCGCGGTCGCCGAACTGGTCACGCTTGGTGTCGAAGTACACGATCGCCTTGATCGCGGGACGCTTGGCGAGCTCCGGCAGAACGCTGTTGAACTGCGCGGACTTGTCGAACACCCGGTTGATGCGGTGGTAGGCGCCCCACTCGGCCATCATGATCGGCTTACCCTTGTGGTTCTTGACGGCCCAGTCGTAGAAGCCGTCGCCGCCCGGGGCGCGCCGGTTGACCGCGTCGCCGAACAGACCGTGGTGGTAGTAGCCGGGCTCCGAGCTGACGTACGAGTCCAGGCCGATCCAGTCGACGACGTCGTTGCCCGGGTAGAGGTCCTTCCACCAGGACTGCGCCATCCACTTCTCGTTACCCATGTACGCCACGACGCTGACCATGTTGTTGACGCCCTGCGCGCGCAGCCGCTTGATCACGTGCCGGAACGAGGCGGCGAAGTCCTTGGCGGTCATGCCCGAGCGGGCGTCCGTGCGGACGTCGTCCTCCGGCTCGTGGTTCAGGATCAGGAAGAACTTCTTGTTCGCGTAGGTCGACTTGACCCGCGAAGCGAACGCGTCGATGCGGCGGTCCAGCTTGCCGGCGGCGACGTTGCGCCAGTTCGAGCCGTACTCGACGCGCCAGTTCATCAGCAGCACCCGCGGGTGCGCCGGGTCGCTGCTCATCGCGATCTCACCGGCGGTCGGGAACTTCTCGTCACCCTTGTGGTAGGTGTGGAAGATGGTGGAGGTGCGGCCGCTGAGCTTCTCCCAGCTCTTCAGCTCCAGGTCACGCGGCTTACCGGTGAAACCACCGGCGGCAGCGCCCCACAGAACGTTGCAGCTCGGCACCAGCTTCGCGTCGGTCACGCAGGCGGACTTGGCGGCGGTCGTCGGCTGTGCGTCGGCGGCCTGAGCCCCGGCGGTTCCGGCGAACGCGGCACCCAGACCGGCGATCATGGCGGCCAGCGAGTACACGGACTTGCGCAACATTCAATCTCCCCCGCGTTGTCCGGCGCGTTGTCGGCCGGGCATGGAGAGAAGATTGCCGGGGGTTCGGTGCACGACAAGTGCCCGTGCGGGTGCCGCCCGGTTGCGCTGTCCGGACCCCCGTTCGTCGACCCTGGGGATCGGTCGGGTCAGGCCGGAGTTGAGAATTCCAGGGCGCCCAGCACCCGGCGGAGGACCATCTCCGGATCGCCGTCCGGCCCGGCCACCACGTCGACGGCCGGTGAGCTACAGGCCGAAGACGTCGCCCAGGCCGGTGACCTCGATCGCCTTGCGGACCGGCGGGGACGGCTCGGCCAGGGTCAGCGTCACGCCGTTCGCGGCCGCGCTGTTGCGGGCGCTCACCAGGGCGCCCAGGCCGTAGGAGTCGATGAAGTCGAGGCCACTCACGTCGACGCGCAGATAGTTGCAGCCGGGCGTGGCGGAGACGGCGGCCAGGTTGTCGCGCACCTCGTCGGCGCGGTCGATGTCGAGCTCGCCGGTGAGGGCGGCGATCACCAGGCCGTCGGGATCGACCTCTGCGTACCGGATCGTGGGGTCGTTCGCCATTCGTCAGACAGTACCCGGGGTGTCGGCGACCGGCACGGTGACCTCATTCGTGAGACCGGTCGAACGCACCCGCACGCGGGCCCCGATCGGCTCGGTGGCGGGGTCGGCCAGGAAGCCGGCCGGGCCCTTGGCGACGAAGCGCCGGCCGTCGTCCAGCCGGCCGACGACGATGCCGCGGCGGCGGCCCTCCCGGCCGTACTTCACGGTGTAGGTCTCGATCGTCGCCGGGCCGTCGGCCTCCTCGGCCTCGGTCACCACCGGGACCGCGTCGAGGGACGCCTGCACGCCGGCGCTGTCGCCGGCCGCCCACGCGACCGGGGTGGTGGTGTAGACGCCGGCCGAGTACTTGGTCATCGAACCGCCGTTGGCACCCACGAAGCCGAAACCGGGGGTGCCGCGCAGGCGCTGGACGGTCGACACGATGGCGTGCATCGAGTAGTTGTTGCCCGGGCCGCCGAAGAACGGCAGGCCGCCGGTCACGGTCAGGCCGCGCGGGTCGCCCGCCGTCAGGCCCAGCGCGTCGGCCACCGCGAAAACCGCGATCGGGAAACAGCTGTAGAGGTCGATCGTGCGCAGGTCGTCCGTACCGATGCCGGCCACCGCGAGGGCCTGCCGGGCCGCGGCCGCGGCGGCCGGCGACGAACCCAGGTCGGGTCGTTCCATCAGGTCACGTTCCCGCAGGTCGGCATGGCCGGCCAGAAAAATCCGACGATCTTCCGGTACGCCGAGGCGCTCGGCGTCGGACAACGGCATGAGGAGTACGGCGGCGCCCTGGTTGACCTTGTCCCGGGCCACCAGGTAGCGGGTGTACGGGTCGGCGATCGGCCGGTTCGCCTCGCCGGCCGTGGCCAGTTCCGTGGCGTCGCGGATCGTCGGCGCGGCGGCGAACGGGTTGGCCGCGGCGACCGCGGTGAACGGGGCGAACAGGGCGCCCATCGCCGCCGCGCAGGCGGGGCGGGACAGGCCGAGGCGGGCCCGGCGGGCGTTCTCCAGCAGCGCGTACTGCGCGGGCATGTCGGCGAGGCCGTGCGCCATCAGGGTCATCGACACCATGCCGTCGAGGCCGTAACCGCGATCCTCCAGATCGCCGTCGACGTGCTCGGTGAAGTCCGGGCGGTCGGCCTCCCCGGCGTACGCCTCGATGGTGGAGATGGCCTCGCCGCCGGCCAGCAGGACGACGCCGGCCTCGCCGGCGGCGATGGCCGCCGCGAATTCGTTGACCAGGTGCTGCGGCGACTGGCCGCCGGTGACCTCGAGGACCGCCCGGCGCGGCTTGGCGCCCAGCCGGGAGGCGACCGAGCGGGGAAAGTTGTCCGAGCGGCCCAGCGGGGTCTCGGCGCCCGGCACGGAGATCTCGAACTGCCGCACCCCGGCGACCACGTCGATGCTCTCGGCGATGGCCTGCGGATCGGCGCCGGTGTCGGCCAGGGCCGCACGCGCGGCCGCCGCGGCCAGCTGAACCGCGGAAAGGCGCTGATAATCCGGATCGTCGAGGCGCTCGGCCGACTGGCCGACACCGACCAGGACCGGTGTGCGAGGGTCCAGCACCGCGACTCCCGGGGAGGAAGAGAGCGGACGACGGGATTCGAACCCGCGACCCTCACCTTGGCAAGGTGATGCGCTACCAGCTGCGCTACGTCCGCGTTGGGAGAACCATACCGGACGCCCGTTGGCGACTGTGGGAGGGCTCTGCGACGATTCCGGGGTGTCGACCTTCCCCTCCGCGTTTCCCGAGCTCGGCGAGCAGGAAAGCGAGCTCTTCGCGAACGCCTTCCCCCGGCTCGACCAGGTGCTGTTCACCCGTGCGGCGGGTTACGGCACCCGGCACGAGGTGGCCGTCGGGGACATCCTGTTCGACGTCGGCGACGAGGACTGCGACCTGATCCTGGTCGACACCGCCACCGTCGAGCTGGTCCGGATACCCACCGCGACCGCGCCGGAGGAGCTGTTCCTGTCGGCCGGCCCCGGCCAGTTCGCCGGGGAGTTGAACCTGCTCACCGGGCAGACCCGGCTGCTGTCCGCGCGGGTCGCCGCGGCCGGCGTGATCCACCGGATCGACCCGGCCGCGTTCCGCCTGCTCATGGCGCAGGACACCGAGCTCAGCGATCTGCTGCTGCGCGGTTTCGTGGCCCGCCGGGTGCTGCTCGCCCGGCGGACCGGGCGCAACCTCGAGGTGATCGGCGACCCGTCGTCCGGTGCCGGGCTGGCGTTGCAGACGTTCCTGGCCCGCCAGGAGCAGCCGCACCTGTGGCTCACCGACACCTCGGACGAGGGACGGCAGACCATGTCGGACGCCGGCCTGACGGCCGGCGATCTGCCCGCCGTGGTCACGCCCCGGGAAACCCTGCGACGGGTCAATCCGGGCATCCTCAGCCAGCATCTGGGACTGACCTATCGGCGTACGCCCAAAGGGGTTGCCGATCTCACCATCGTCGGCGCCGGGCCGGCCGGCCTGGCCGCCGCCGTCTACGGCGCGTCCGAGGGTTTGGAGACCGTGCTGCTGGACGCGGTCGCCCCCGGTGGGCAGGCCGCCGCGAGTTCCCGCATCGAGAACTACATGGGATTCCCGTTCGGCCTCAGCGGCGCGGCCCTGACCGGCCGGGCCGCGGTGCAGGCGCTCAAGTTCGGCGCCCACCTGGCCAGCCCGTGCGCGGTGGCGTCGCTGGACTCCGGCCCGGACGGCCATCTGATCACCCTGATCGACGGCACCGAGATCCCGACCCGCACGGTGCTGGTCGCGACCGGCGCCGCCTACCGCAACCTGCCGCTCGACCGCTGGCCCGACTTCGTCGGCAGCGGCATCTACTACGCGGCCACCGATCTGGAGGCGCAGGCGGTGGCCGGGCTTCCGGTGACCGTGGTGGGCGGTGCGAACTCGGCCGGCCAGGCGGCGATCTATCTGGCCCGGCGGGCCGGGCAGGTGACGCTGGTGGTACGCGGCCACGACCTGTACGCGAAGATGTCGAGCTACCTGGTCGACCGCATCCTCGCCGAGCCGCGGATCACCGTGCGGACGTCGACCGAGGTGACCGCGCTGCGCGGCACCCACCGGCTCGACGAGATCACCCTCACCGCGGCCGGGGACCCGGAGGCGTGCGGGTGCTTCGGGCTGTTCTGCTTCATCGGCGCGGCGCCGGCCACGGAATGGCTGACCGGCGTCGCCCTCGACGACAACGGCTTCCTCCCCACCGACGTGCAGCTGGGGGACCGCTGGACCGGCGCCGGGCGCGGGCCGCTGGCCTTCGAGACGAGCGTTCCCGGCGTGTTCGCGGCCGGCGACGTGCGCTCGGAGTCGATGAAACGGGTCGCGGCGGCGGTGGGCGAGGGCGCGAGCGCGGTCCGCTCGGTCCACCAGGCCCTCGCCGCCGGCGCCTGACCGGTACGTTGCCACCATGGACTTTCAGGACGTTGTCCGGCGGCGCCGCATGGTTCGCAGCTACGATCCGGACCGGACAATTCCGCCGGAGGTGGTCGACCGGATCGTCGACAACGGCCTGCGCGCGCCGTCGGCCGGTTTCTCGCAGGGCTGGGGCTTCCTGGTCCTGGACAAGCCCGCCGACATCGCGCTCTTCCGGGACGCCGCGCGGCCCGCCGAGGAGCCCGACCGCTGGTTCGCCGCCACCGTTCAGGCGCCGCTGCTGATCGTGCCGCTGGCGAACAAGGACGCCTACCTCGACCGGTACGCGCAGGCCGACAAGGGCCACGGCGATCGCTCCGACGCCTGGTGGCCCGCGCCCTACTGGGACATCGACACCGGCTTCGCCGCGCTGCTCATGCTGCTGACCGCGGTCGACGCCGGGCTGGGCGCCTGCTTCTTCGGCCTGCCCGCCGACCGGGTCGAGAACTTCCGCACCGAGTTCGGCGTGCCCGAGCACCTCAACCCGATCGGCGCGATCTCCATCGGTTACAGCCAGGAGCCGCCCCGCGACCTCAGCAGCCGGCGGCGCCCCAAGGACGACGTGGTCCGCCGGGGCCGATGGTCCTGAGCCGCCGATCTTTTTGATCAGTGCCGCGCCCGTTGAACCTGGGTGGGAGCGCTCCCGTATCTGAGGCCAGACAACCAGTTCGTATTGGCCTAAGGCGTGGATGGCGATGTACAGGTCTCGGATCAGGTCTTCTCGTGTCAAGTCGCGTCGCTGGCGGATCGGCGCCGTCGCCGCCGTCGCCGTTGCGGTCGCCGGTGTCGGATTGGGTGTGGCCTCCGCGGCCGAGGGAACGCCCACGATCGTCTGCCCGCAGGTGAAGGTCGGCGTGGCCGTGCCGGCCCAGGCGGCGGCCGAGGTGAACAGCAACCTTCAACTGCTCGACAAGCAGATCGCCGAGGCCAACGCTCGGCTCGCCGCCACCAAGGGCCAGGGCGATGCCAACTTCGTCCAGAACGCGATTCTCGGCCCGCTCAAGGACAAGCGCACCGCCACCATCAACCGGATCGAGACCGCGATCGGCCGGTTCGCCGCCAAACCCGACCTGAACGCCGAAGGCCTGGCCGCCTGCACGCTCAGCCAGAACGGCAGCGCGGAGCCGGCCGCCACGACCGCGCCCGCCGCCGCCGTGCCGGGAGCCAACCTCGGCATCCTCGCGAACAGCTGCGACGGCAGCACCCTGGCGCCGCACGACGGTTTCCAGAAGGGCGACCGGTGCGTCTCCACCGAGTTCGGTGAGGTCTCCAGCGCGGCCAACAACTCGTCGCTGCTGATCACCCAGGCGCCGCCGGTGGTCAAGGTGAACACCCCGTTCACCCTCAAGGTGAGCACCCGGAACCTGATCCGGGACCGATTCCTCGCGGCCGGTGCCGGTGGTTACTACGTGGAGAGTTCGGTGCTGCAGAACGGCATCGTCCGTGGCCACTTCCACACCGCCTGCCGCATGCTCGCCTCGACCCGCGTCGCGCCCGATCCGGCGCCGGTGCCCGCGTTCTTCGTGGCCACCGAGGACAAGAAGGGTGGCAGGGCCCCGGACACGGTGACCATCCAGGTCGCCGGCCTGCCGACCTCGGGCACCGCGCAGTGTGCTTCCTGGGCCGGCGACGGTTCGCACCGCGTTCCGATGATGGAGCGGGCCAACGAGACGCCGGCCATCGACGCCGTCCGGATCCGCGTCGTCAACTGACGGCCGGCCCACCCCGGCTCCCGGGTTCTCGCACCGGAGCCGGGGGCGGCGCCTCAGGGGACGTCCGGGTCGGGATGCTCGGTGCGGAAGCGGGTCGCCCGCTCCTCGTCGATCAACTCGTTGTCGAGCAGCCAGTCGACCGCGTGCCGGGCCGCCCGTACGTTCCGGAAGGCGTTCCAGACTCCGATCAGGTCCGGGTGCCGCTGGTGCAACTCGTTCCTGAACCGGCGGAACGCGCCCTTGCCGTCCAGCGCGCGGGTCAGCCGGGCCGCCACGCGCTCGTCGCTGACCAGCCCGGCGAAGTCGGCCATGTCCCGGAACCAGACCCGGGACGGCAGGGGCTCCACCAGCACCAGGTCCGGGTCGAGTTCGTCCAGGTCGACCGGGTTGTTGCCGTCGATGCCGCCGTCCTCGGTCCAGAACGTCAGTTCGCCGGAGCGTGGATCGATGAGCCAGCGACGCTCGTACGCGCTCTGGTCCTCCAGCGCCATCGCCAGCTCTTCCAGATCAACCCGGTCGAGGTCCAGCTTCGTGCTCGCCGGTGCCGGCCGGAGCGCGTCGAGGAGGGCGTCGAGTTGGCCCCAGGCCCGGGCGCTCGCGATCGGATCGATGTAGTCGCGGGACTCCACGATCAGCCCGTCCCGGATTCGCATGACGAAGACGCACGGCACGGCGAACGCCTCACCGGTCTCGGCGACCTGCCCCTGGTAGGTGAACTCGGCGACGATCACCTCCGGGTCGGTGGTCTCGTGGACGGTGATTTCGACCGGCTTGCGGTGCAGCGTGCGGGTGTCCGGGGGCGGCGAGGTGAAGTGCTCGTGCAGCTCGTCGCGGCTGCGCAGCGGCGGCGGGCCGAGCGGGTGGAACGGGTGGGTGACGTGCGTCTGCTCGGCGTACAGCCCGGACAGCTCCTCGTAGGGGCCGTCGCAGACGCCGTGCACCAGCCGGAGGAACACCTCGCGCGGGTTCACAGGCTCATCCAGCAGTAGAGGGACTCGCCGTGGGTGCGGGCCTGCGCGGCGAGGGTGGTGAACTCGGCGATCACCTCGCGCAGAAACTCGGGGTCGCTGAAGGGGCCGAACTCCTCGGCCGTGGCCCAGCTGTCGGCCAGGCCGGGAATCCGGTCGGCCGGGATGCCGGCGAGCACGTCACGGGCGCTGTCGGGGAGGACCGTCACCCACGGGCCCTCGTACGCCATGTCCTGCTCGGCGCCCGCCGGCCAGATCAGTTGATCGTGGGCCAGGTCCGGGCTCCACTCCCGGTCGGTCGCGAGACCGACCAGCCGGCCCAGGAGCACGGTCGGGTCGATGGATTTCAGCTCGATCCCGTCGAAGGCCGACGGCACGGGCGACTCCCCGTCGTTCTCGTCCAGGTGCTCGCGCACCTCGGCCGGGCCGGGCGCCCGGAAATAGTCGTACAGCACACCCATCGTCGTCCTCCGTCACGATCGCCGTCCGGACCAGAGACTACGACCCCTGCTGGAGGATGCGGATCGCGTTGCCGGACGGGTCGCGCAGGCCCATGTCGGTGCCGTAGAAGTGGTCGGTGGGCTCCTGGGTGAAATCGGTGAAACCGCGGGACTTCAGGGTCTCGTACAGTCCTCGGACGTCGTCGGTGTTGAGCACGAGGCCGGTCAGGGCGCCCTTCGCGATCAGCTCGCGGAGCTGCTCGGCCGTCGCCTCGTCGTGCAGCGGCGGGCCGGGCTGTTCCAGCGAGATCTCGGTGCCGCCGCCCGGGACGCGGATGGTCAGCCAGCGGTAGTCGCCCTGCTGTACGTCGTTGCCCTTCTCCAGGCCGAGCAGGCCGACGTAGAAGTCGAGGGCTTCGTCCTTGTCGAGGACGAAGATCGACGCGACGTTGAGTTTGGTAATCATGTGCTCAGGCTAGAGAGGGCGACCGGCCGGTGGCTTCTCCGAAACTGCTCGATCGGCCGGGTGTTGGCCATCTGGACGCAGTGCGGCACGACGGCTGGGCGGTGATCGCGGCGGTACCCCGACGGCGTCTCGCCGACGATGTCGCGGAACGTCCGGCTGAACGTGCCGAGGCTCTGGAAGCCGACGTCGGAGCAGATGCCGGTGACGCTGCGGCCGGTCTCGCGCAGCAGGCGCATGGCGCGCTCGATCCGCCGCCGTTGCAGGTAGCGGTGCGGCGTCTCGCCGAAGGCGGTGCGGAAGCAGCGGCTGAAGTGGGCCGGCGACAGGTGGGCCACGGCCGCGATGGCGCGGACGTCGAGCGGCTCGGCGTACGCCCGGTCGATCGCGTCGCGGGCGCGCAGCAGCCGCCGGTTGAGGATCTCGGTCTCCCGGCTCATGCCGCCATGCTAAAACGCGGATCGTGCTGTTAATACTTTGGAAACATTGACGACATGCTTTGTCCCCCCTACAGTTCCGGGCACGAGAGAGCGCTCTCACAGGGCTACGGAGGCGTGATGCGGCGTACCAGATCAGTCGTGCTCGCGACGGTCGCGGCGGTCGCCGCCGGACTCGGCGCGGTGGCCCTCAGCGGAACGGCCGGCGCCGCCACCGTCGGCGCGGGCAGTTACACCGAAACCCTCCCGGCCGGGGCGAGCCTGCCCGTCGGCTGCGGCGACCTGGCCACCAACCCCCGGCAGTTCATGACCGCCAACGCGCCGGCCGGCCCGGTCCCCACCAACGACTGGTGGTCCTCGCTCGTCTTCAAGAAGTTCGACTGCGCCTACAGCGAGAACCTGCACGCGCACCCGATCAGCTACGACACCACCGCGGGCGGGCTCGGTTTCTCCTACAACACCACGCCGCAGATCAGTGGCTCGGCCACCGGGGTGGGCGAATACCACTACATCTACCAGGAGGACTTCACCGCCGGGGTGGCCGGGCTGAACGCGCCGCGGACCCTGGTCGACTCGTGGACCGACTGGACCGTCACGCCGTACTGGAGTGACGGTGTGCGGACCATGAAGGCGACCATCGGGCACGGCCTGCCGTTCGCCTACTTCCAGGTCACCGGGGGAAATGCCCAGATCACCGCGAAGAGTACGCCTACCGTCTGGTCCAACAGTGGGTCGCAGATCGGGTACTCGATCGCCGGGAAGGACTACGTGGCGTACGCGCCGACCGGAGCCACCTGGACGGTCAGCGGCAACGTCATCACGTCCACCCTGGCCGGGAAGGGCTACTTCTCGATCGCCGTGCTGCCCGCCGGCACCACCGACCGGGCCGCGCTGGCCGCCAGTTACGGCACCTACGCGCACAACCACGTGACCGGCACCCGGGTGTCCTACTCGTACAACCAGAGCACCAGCCGGGTCGCCACGACGTACACCTATCTGACCACCGCCCGCGAGGGAACCGGCACCGGGACCGTCATCGGGTTGTATCCGCACCAGTGGCGGGCGCTGAGCGGCGCGACGCCGATCGCGCCCACCTACGTCACCGCCCGGGGCACGATGAAGGTCCTCGTCGGCGCCTCGTCGTTCACCACCTCGGCCGTCTTCAACGGGGTGCTGCCCGAGGTGCCCGCGGTGGCCGACAGCAGCGGGGCCGATCTGGCCACCCTCAACGGGTACCTCGACCAGGTCAAGGGCAACCCGGTCAACGTGCTGGGCAACGACACCTACTGGACCGGCAAGGCCCTCGGCGCCGGCGCGCGGATCGCGGAGATCGCCGACCAGCTCGGCCGCACCGACGTCCGGGACACCGCCCTCGCCGCCATCCGGGCCCAGCTCACCGACTGGTTCACCGCCTCCGCGGGCAAGTCGCAGAAGCTGTTCTACTACGACAAGAACTGGGGCACGCTGATCGGCTACCCCGCGTCCTACGGGTCCGACGCCGAGCTCAACGACCACCACTTCCACTACGGCTACTTCATCGCCGCCGCCGCGACCCTGGCCAAGTTCGACCCGTCCTGGGCGGCCACCTCGGCGTACGGCGGCATGGTCGATCTTTTGATCCGCGACGCCAACAATTACGACCGGGGCGACACCCGGTTCCCGTACCTCCGGGATTTTGACATCTTTGCCGGTCATGACTGGGCGGCCGGGCACGGCGCGTTCTTCGCCGGCAACAACCAGGAGTCCTCGTCGGAGGGGATGAACTTCGCCAACGGCCTGATCCAGTGGGGTCAGGCCACCGGCAACACCGCGATCCGCGACGCCGGCATCTTCCTCTGGACGACACAGTCGGCGGCGATCAACGAGTACTGGTTCGACACCCGCAACGAGAACTTCCCAGCGGCGTTCGGCCACAACACGGTCGGCATGGTCTGGGGCGACGGCGGCGCCTACTCCACCTGGTTCGCCTCCGCGCCGGAGCAGATCCACGGCATCAACATGCTGCCGGTCACCGGCGGGCACTTCTACCTCGGCAACGACCCGGCCTACGTGAAGCGCAACTACGCCGAGATGGTCACCAACGCCGGCCACGAACCGGCACTGTGGCAGGACATCGCCTGGCAGTACCTGGCCCTCGGCGACGGCGACGCGGCCCTCGCGAAGTTCCGGGCCGGCAGCGGTTACACCCCCGAGGAGGGGGAGACCAGGGCGCACACGTTCCACTGGATCCGCAACCTCGCCGCCCTCGGCACGACCGATCTCACCGTCACCGCGAACCATCCGCTGGCCCGGGTGTTCAGCAAGAACGGCACCAGGACGTACGTCGCGTCGAACATCACCAACGCGGCGCTGACGGTGACGTTCTCGGACGGCAAGGTGCTCGCCGTGCCGGCCGGGAAGACGGTCGCGGCCGGCGCGGTGAACTGGTCCGGCGGCAACGCGACCGGCGGCGGGATCAACCCGACCCCGACGACCAGCCCGACCACCGGTCCGACGACCAGCCCGACCACCGGTCCGACGACCAGCCCGACCCCCACGGTCAGCCCGACCACGTCCGCCCCGCCGGCCGGTGGGGGAGCGGTCCGGTACCTGCAGAGCGGCGGTGCGCTGGCCTCCGCCGCCGGCACGGCCGGCACCGCGACCGTGGTCAAGGCGTCGGGCGCCAACGACAACCAGCCGCACTCGCCGACCGTCTTCACCGCAACCGGCCTGAACCTGGCCTACCGGTCCGGTGCCGCGACCGCCTTCGGCATCGCGGTGGACGCGGGCACCTCGGTCGGTAACGCCACCCAGGCCCGCGTCTCGTACGACCTGACCGGTGACGGCACCTTCGACCGGGTCGAGACGTTCCGCTACTTCGCCACCGACCCGGTCACCGGGTGGGAGCGGTACACCGACGCGGCCGGCCAGATCACCGCCACCGGAGGCTTCGGCAACCTGGCCAACGGCACGGTCAAGGTCGAGATCTGGAGCGCCATCGGCTCGGCGCCGAGCACGGTGTCGCTGGGCGCACTGTCGACGGTCACCCTGCCGTACCAGTGAGCTGGGGCCGTCACTCACGGCGCCCGGTCCTGTCCACATCGCGCCATGGCTAGCGTTCGGCAGTCGTTTGATCTGGCCGGGTCGCATCGGCGTTCTTGAAAATGCGAATCGGCGCCTCCACACCCCGGGGGCGCCGGTTACGCGAAGGAGACGGCCGTGCGACGCAAGGTAAGAACCGCGGTGGTGCTGGTCGGAGCTCTGATCGGCGCCGGCCTGCCGGCGACGCCGAGCCTGGCCGCGCCGGCCGCCCCCGGCTCCGGCGCGGCCCGGGCGATCACGCTCATCACCGGCGACGTCGTCTCGCTCACGCCGGCCGGCGACGGACGGTACGCGGCGACGGTACGGCCGGCGCCCGGCCGGGAGAACGTCTCGTTCCGCACCACCGAGGCCGGGGACGGCCTGCAGGTGCTGCCGCTCGACGTGGTGCCGATGGTCCGGAGCGGGCAGCTCGACGCCGAACTGTTCGACGTGGAGCACCTGCTCGCCGAAGGCTACGGCGACGCCGACAGCAGCACGCTGCCGGTCATCATCCGGTCGGCGGGCGCGGGCTCACTGCGTACGCTCCCAGCAAGCGCGACCACCCCCTTGCCGAGCCTGGACGCCGTGGCCGTCCGGGTCGACAAGAAATCCTTCTGGCAAAGCCAGAAGAGCGCCCGCACGGCCGCGGCCACCCGGATCTGGCTGGACGGCAAGGTCCGAACCGCGGCCGATGCGAACATCGAGCAGATCGGCGCGCCGGCGGCCTGGCAGGCCGGTTTGACGGGTACGGGGGTGAAGGTCGCCGTGCTCGACACCGGTATCGACGCCACCCACCCGGACGTGGCCGGCAAAGTCGGCGCGGCCGAGGACTTCAGCGGCAGCGGGAACACCGTCGACCACTTCGGGCACGGCACCCACGTGGCCTCAATCGCGGTGCGGGTCGCTCCGGGCGCGCGGCTGATGGTCGGCAAGGTGCTCGACGACAGCGGCAGCGGATACGAGTCGGGGATCATCGCGGGCATGCAGTGGGCCGTCGACAGCGGCGCCAAGGTGGTCAACATGAGCCTCGGCGGTGACGCGACCGACGGCACCGACCCGATGAGCGAGGCCGTCGACGCGCTCAGCGCAGCCGGCGGCACGCTCTTCGTGGTCGCCGCCGGCAACGAGGGAGCCGACTACACGGTCGGTACGCCGGGGGCCGCCACGTCGGCGCTGACCGTCGGGGCGGTCGGCCACGACGAGCAGCTCGCGGAGTTCTCCAGCCGCGGCCCGCGCCTCGGCGACCAGGGACTCAAGCCGGAGATCACCGCGCCGGGCGTGGACATCGTGGCGGCCCGCGCGGCCGGCACCACGATGGGCACCCCGGTCGACAACCTCTACACGGCCGCGTCCGGCACCTCGATGGCCACCCCGCACGTGGCCGGCGCGGCCGCGATCCTGGCCCAGCAACACCCCGACTGGTCCGGCGCTCGCCTGAAGGACGCGCTGGTCAGCACGGCCGTGACCGGTGCCGCCGCGACCGTGTACGGCCAGGGCGCGGGCCGGGTCGACCTGGCCCGCGCCACCACCCAGGCGGTGACCGGCACCGGGGTGGCCGACTTCGGCCTCGAGGCGGCCGGCCGGACCGTCACGTACCGCAATTCCGGGTCGTCGGCCGTGACCCTGTCGCTCACGTCGAGTCTGCCGGCCGTGACCGCCGTGAAGACCGTCACCGTGCCGGCCGGTGGCACCGCCGACGTGCCGCTCACCCTCGACCGCAACGGCAGCTCCAAGGGTGTGCTCGGTGGCTGGCTCAGGGCCACCGGCCCGGGCGGCGTGCTGGTCACCACCGCGCTCGGTGCCACCATCGACCCGCCGCACCACCGGGTCACGTTCAGCGCGGTCGGCCAGGACGGCAGGCCCACCGCCGTACCCGTCTTCCAGATGTTCGGCGACGACCGCCGGTTCGACGTGCTCGGCTACCTGGAGAACGGCGAGGCCGGCCAGGTCGACGTGGCCGAAGGCGACTATCTGGTGGACGCCACCCTCGCCGTCGGCACCGGCCTGCACCCCGAGGACACCCTGGTCACCATCCCCGAGCTGCACATCGACCGGGACATGACGGTGGTGCTGGACGCCCGCAAGGCCAAGCCGATCCGGATCGAGACGCCCCGGCCCGCCCAGCAGCAGGCCGTGCTCAGCTACTACGTGCACCGGGTCACCGGCACCGGCCGGCAGATCGACAACGGCTTCATGGACTTCAGCGCCACCGAGAAGGTCAACGTGACGCCGACCGCCCCGGTCCGCAAGGGCGCCTACGAGTTCTCGTCGCGGTGGCAGCTGGTGGCGCCGTTCGCCCGGGCCGTCGTCCCGTCGGCCGGCACCTACGATCTGCGGGCGCTGCCGGCCTCGCCGGTCTACACCGGCACCCGCCGCTACGCCCTGGCCTTCTCGCTGACCGGTGCGGTCAACGGCAAGGCCGTCGTCCTACCCAGCGACGGCGACGACCACGACCAGGTGCGGAAGGCGGCCGACGCCGGCGCGGCCCTGGTGCTGCTGAATCGCGGCCCCGAGTCGGCGGCCTGGACGGTGTGGGACCCGTCCGCCGAGGAACGACTGCCGATCCCGGCCCTGCTGATCGCCGACGACTACGCCCGGCAGATCCAGGCCAAGGGCCGGACCGTCGACCTCACGATGACACCGGCCAGCCCTTATCTGTACGACGTACTGCAGGTCTCCACCGGCCGGGTGCCCGACCAGATCGTCCACCGGGTCACGGCGGCCAACTCGTACCGGATCACCAGCCGCTACGCCGACAACGGTGGCCTCGCCTGGGTGCGCGAGCAGCGGTTCGGCTGGCGCCCCTGGCAGGACTACGCCTGGAACGACCAGCAGCGCGCGGTGGCCACCCCGTCCGTCCGCGACGAGTGGGTCTCGGCCGGCGACAGCATCTGGCAGCACCACGTCCACCAGGAATACCCGTGGGGCGACCTCGGCGCGGCCCTCGACACCGGCTTCGCCGACCAGCCCCGCTCCTACCCTCGAACCGGCACGGCCACCGAGACCTGGGCGGCGCCGGTGGTCCGCCCGGCCACCCCGGCCGGCTACACCAACCGGCGCACCGGCGACGTGCTGAACCTGCGGGTAGCCGACTTCGTCGACGCGAGCGACCAGCACTTCACGATCGACGAGGCCGACGACTCGGCCGCGCGGCTCTACCGCAACGGCACGCTGATCAGCGAGACCCGGGACGCCTGGCGGGACATCACGATCCCGGCCGGGGCGGCCGGCTATCGGCTGGAGCTGACCACGGCCCGGGAGGGCAACGAATGGCAGTACGCCCGGTCGACGAACACCGAGTGGACGTTCCGGTCGGCGAAGGCCGGCCCGCTGCCGATGCTCCAGGTCGGGTACGCGGCACCGGTGTCCCTGACCGGCACCGCCACGACCTGGCCCCACCTGCTCGGGATCAGCGTTCCGGGCGCTCGCACGGTGTCCGTGCAGCTCTCCGCCGACGAGGGGGTCACCTGGAAGTCGGCGTTGGTCCTCGGCGGTGCGGTCGTCGTGCCTGCCGGCCGGGGCACGGTGTCGCTGCGGGTGACCGCCACCGACCGCGACGGAAACTCGGTGAAGCAGACCGTGCTCCGCGCCTACGGTCGGGGGTAGCGCCGCGGCGCTAGGGTCGTTGCCGACATCGATGGAGGCTGACGTTGACTCCGAGATCCCGCGGTCACGGCGGCGGTGGCGGCGACGACCCACCCTCCGGCGGCCGCGGCCGTCGGGGGCGGGGCGGACGGCCGGGCAATGTGGAGCACGGCGAGGGCCAGACCCGTGACGCTTTGCAACTCGGGCGACCCACCGCCGAGGGCGGCGGACCGTCGCCTTCGGCGGGATCGCGCTCGTCCCCGGCCGGCCAGCCCCAGGGTGTTCCGTACGGCTTCCGCGACTTCGGCCAGTTCCGGGAGTTCGCGACCCGGTTCCGCGACCGGATGCGCGAGCTCTACCCGGACCTGGACATGGGATTCCAGGGCAGTGCGGTCACCGGGCGGAGCGCGGACACCGGGGAGCCGTTCGACGAGGGCCGGGTGAGCGACTACGACGTGGCGATCAGCGGCGACTCGGTCAACCGGGCCGCCCACGAGAACGGCGTGCCGTTCCGCGGCGACGGCGTCTCGACCGGGCCGCTGACCGAGCGTGACCTGGACCGGCTCGGGCTGGACGGCATACTCGACGACGCGTCGGCCGAGACCGGGCGCGAGGTCCATATCATGATCTTCCGTACTATCGAAGAAGCCGCCGGCCGTAAGCCGACCATCAAGGTCTGGTTCTGAACGGGAAGCACACATTGATCTACGACGTGTACGGATACGGCGAGCCCAGCCTCGGCGATCAGCCCGGCCGGCTCGCCGAGGCTCTCGAGGTGGAATGGGCCACGCATGAGAGCGACTACCGCGGCGTTTACTTCGCGGCCCGTCCGCGGACCGGTGCCGGCAAGCTCCGGCTCCAGTCCAACGACCTGCGCGACGGCGACGACGAGTACCTGCAGGAGCCCGACTTCCCGCAGTACCGCTACCTGTTGTTCGTGGACAAGTTCGACCGGCCGGACGAGGTGCGTACCAGGTTGGCGCCGCTTCCGCAGTGGCGGTTTCTCTACCGCAGCGTCGTGGACTGACGGCCGATGCGGCTGATCGGCACGCGGCCGGAGCGACTGGCGACGATTCCGTACCGGGCGGCCGGTCCCGGCGGTGTCCCGCAGAACGTCCAGCTCGGCGTCGAGCGGCTGCCGGTCGACAAGCTCCCGGCCGGCTGCGACGTCCTGCTCGCCGCCGGGGACCTGCAGGGGGTGGCGCCTTCGCCGCTCGGCGGGGACCCCGTGCTGCTGGGCATCGCGCTCGCCGACTACCTGGGCGTATGGGCGGACAGCGGCCTGCTGCCGCCCGCCGACCGGGTCGGTGTTCTGCTGACCGGAGATCTGTACTCGGCGCCGGGCGCCGACCGGCGCGGCGCCTCCGGCGCGGTCCTCGACGTGTGGCTGGCCTTCGCCGCCGCGGGTTGCCCGGTGGTGTTCGGGGTGGCCGGCAACCACGACGAGGTGACCGCCGCGCAGGTGGCGGACCTCGGCCCGGACGTCGTGCTGCTGGACGGTGACCGTCGTGGTTTGGGCGGTGTCACGGTCGCGGGAGTGTCGGGGATCGTCGGGGATCCCGGTCGCGCCCTGCGGCGTACGGAGAAGGATTTCCTGACTCTCGTCGGGAAGGTCACGACGCCACCCCCGGACGTGCTCCTCCTGCACGAGGGGCCGGTCGGGGACCGGCCCGGGCAGCTCGGGCGGCCCGCGGTGCGCAGCGCGCTGGAACGGCACGCACCGGCGCTGACGCTCTGCGGGCACGTGCACTGGGTCGAGCCGGTGGCCCGCCTCGGCGACGGGCACATCGTCAACGTCGACGCCCGGGTGGTCGTTCTCACGGCGTAATCCATCGGTGCAGGTCGTTGTTAAACTCCGGCGCATGTCCGAGGTTTCCGATACCCAGGCGTTCCTGGATCCGGACGCATCCCGCGAGTACTTGCGCTCGTGGAAGGAGAACGTCGACCGGGCGGCGGCGCGAGCCGCGGCCATGAGCGAACAGCTGGAGCGGCTGCGGGCCACGGCGCGGGATGACAACGGCCTGGCCGAGGTCACCATCGACTCCGCCGGGGTGCTGGTCGAACTGGAACTCACCGACCGCATCCACCGTTACGAGCCGCGGGCGGTGGCACGGGCGGTGATGAGCGCGCTGCGCGAGGCCCGGGTCAAGGCCGCCGACCGGGCGCACGACATCGCGGTCGAAACGATGGGGGCGGACTCGCTGTCGGCGCGCACCACGGCGGACCGGATGCGCCAGGCGCTGGAGCGGCCGGCCGACGAGGACGAGCCGGATCAGAAGGGGTACTGAGGTGACGGAAGCTTTCCAGGTCGACTCGTCTCAGTTGTTCCGGCACGCCGCCAACGTGCGCGCGGTGCGCGACCAGCTCGCGGCGATCAAGGGCGCGAGCAGCTCGATCGCACAGGACGACAGCGCCTACGGCCTGCTGTGCGGGTGGATCTCGGCGATTCTGGAGCGCCGGCACGACGGCCAGGAGCAGCTTTACACGTACGTCGAGGAGAACCTCCAACTGCTCGCCGACGCCCTCGATGCCACCGGTCGCGACTACGACGCCGCCGACGCCAACGCACAGAGCACGATCCGGGCAGCCGGCGGGCTGGACTGACCATGGCGTCCAACTCCTCCCTGGTGGCTACGTCGACGACCACCCGGACCGCGTACACCGGTAGCTCGCTCGCCGACGGCTTCCAGGGTCTCCAGCAGTCGGTGCAGGGTGGCAGCTGGGTCGACGGCATGCTGGCCGGCGGGTCGTTCGTGGGCGACGCCGCGGCCACCGTCATCGACCCGTTCAGCGCACTGCTGGCCAATGGGCTGGGCTGGGTGATGGAGCATTTCGAGCCGCTACGTGACATGCTCGACAAGCTGGCCGGCATCCCCGACAAGGTCACCGCGCACGCTCAGACCTGGGCCAACATGGCCGGTGCCCTCCAGACCATGGCCGAAGACCTCCGGTCCAGCCTCGCCGCCGATCTGCCCGATTGGGGCGGCGGCGCCGCCGACTCGTACCGGTCGATGATGACCAACAATGTGGACGGCCTCGGTGGCCTCGCGGTGCTGGCCGGCACCATGTCGGCGGCCACCCAGGCGGCGGGCAACCTGGTCCAGTTCACCCGGGACATCGTCCGCGATCTGATCTGTGACCTGGTGGCGCGGGTGATCGTGTGGGCCGCCGAGGCGCTCGCGATCGTCACCATCCCGGTCGTCACCGCGCAGATCATCTCGGCCGTCGCGAAGTGGTGCGGGCGGATCTTCGGATACACCGGCGCCTTAATCAGCAGCCTGCAGAACCTGACCGGGTTGATGGAGGCCTGACCGTCCAGCCGGCGGCCCGTTTCGCCGGCTACGCCCTCGGCCCGGACGGCCGCACGGTCTGTAGTTCGCCGCGCTGAGTCAGGTGCGGCCGGGAGCCCAGGGTGAACGCGAGCCCGCCCAGCGCCGCCGCCGCGCCGCAGAGGATCAGCGTCGTGCGGAAGCCGAAGTGTTCCACCGCGAGCCCGGAAAGGACGCCGGAGACCAGTAGGCCGGCCGTGGACGCGTTGGCGAACAGCGTGGTGGCGCGGCCGGTCGCCGGGGCCAGGAGGTCCTGGAAGTAGCGGATGCCGGCGGCCCCGACGATCGCGATTCCCACGCCGCGGAAGGCCTGCCCGATCACGAGCATCGCCATGCCCGAGGACACCACCGTCAGGGTGTAGTAGCAGACGAACGAGCCGAAGCCGCCGAGGATCACGGCCCGCTGGCTGACCGTGGCCGGGACGACGGCCAGCCCGAGGGTGGCCACCACCTCGACCGCCGCGCAGACGCTGAAGAGCACGCCGACCGACGCCGCCGATTGGTGCAGGCCGCGCGTGACGAACAGCGGGAGCGCCAGGCCGCCCGCGAACATCGCCGTGAAGAAGAGGGTGACGCTCGCCGTGAGCAGGACCGGGGTGCGGCCCGGGGATGCGCTCGCCACCTCGACCGGACCGGGCCGCGGCACGACCAGGACGGTCAGCGCGGAAACCAGGAACACCCCGGCGGCCGTCCACATCAGCCAGGAATAGCCGCCCCGGGACAGCACGAGCGCGCCCAGCAACGGCCCGACCGCCCAGGCCAGCGACCAGGCCGAGCGCAGCAGCGGTGCGGAACGCCGGCCGGCGGTGCCCTCGCCGAGCACCGAACGGGCCAGGGTGAACAACTGCGGGAAGGCCGCGCCGACCGCTCCGAGCACCGTCGCCGCCATCAGCAGCAGCACCGGGAAACTCGAGATCCGGGGGAGCAGCAGATAGCCCGCGGAAGCCAGGAGGGTCACGACGATCGCGTACGCCCGCGCGGGCCGGCGGTCGAACAACCGGCCCAGCCACCAGCTGATCCCGATCCCGCCGACGGCCGACACCGAGGCCCACACGCCGATCTGGAACGGCGTCAGGCCGACCACGTCCGCGGCGAACAGGACGATGTAGGAGTTGACCATCGCGTCCGCGATGCCGAGCAGCAGAACGGCGGAGGACAGCGCGAGGAGGGGCACGTGACCTTCGTACCGGTCCGGCCTCCTCGGCGACACCGATTAAAACCGATCGAACCTTTTGCGCCTGCTGTGCGTGATCTGTGAAGTGAGCGGCAAACGGGTGGCCGGGCTGGACGGCCTGCGCGGCCTCTGTGCCCTGTATGTGCTTTTGTTCCACTGCTGGGCGTACACCTTCCGGGGTTTTCCTCGTTATCGCGGCCCGGACTGGCTGAGCTGGCTCGGGTTCGGCCGGCTCGCCGTGGTGTTGTTCCTGGTCCTGTCGGGGTTCTCGCTGGCCATGTCGGCGGCCCGCAACGGCTGGCACCTGGGCGGCCTCGGCCTCTACTTCCGGCGGCGGGCCTGGCGGATCCTCCCGGCCTACTGGGCGGCGCTGGCGTTCAGCCTGGTCATCGCGTGGACCGTGGTGCGCCAGCCGCACAATCCGGAGCCGACCGGCGAATCGGTGGTGGTCTACACCCTGCTGCTCCAGGACCTGATCGGGGCGCCCACCCCGAACGGCGCCTTCTGGTCCATCAGCGTCGAGGTTCTGCTGTACGGCGTACTCCCGCTGTTGCTGGTGTTGTGCCGGCGGATCGGCCCGGCGGCGATGCTCGCGGCCGTCACCATTCCGGTGGTGGTGATCGGGTTCGTGGTCTTCGACGGGTCACCGCCGGCCGGCGACAACTGGCTGACCCCGCATCTCCTGCCGGTCTTCGCGGCCGGGGTGGTGGCGGCCGGCGTGGTCGCGTCCGGTGACCGGTGGCGCCGGTTGCCCTGGGTGTGGCTGTCGGTGCTGGCCGCGGTGCCGGTCGGCGTCCTGGTGCTGCAGCAGGGCTCGCGCTGGATGGTCGGCCACTACTACTGGGTCGACATGGCGATCGCCCCGGCCATGACGATGTTCCTGCTGGCGATCGTGAGCGGCCGGCCCGCCGTGCTGATCCGGCTGCTCGACTCGCGGCCGCTGGAGCGGCTGGGCTCGTTCTCCTACAGCCTCTACCTGATCCACGTGCCGATCGTGGTCGCGATCAGCCTGAAACTGGTCGCGCCGCGGCTCGGCCACGGGACCGCCGCGTTCGCGGTCACGACCGTGCTCGGCGGTGGGCTGTCATTGGCCGGCGCGTGGTTCTTCGCGAGGGTGTTCGAGTTCCCGTTCCAGCGCTACCGCTCGTGGGCCGGACTCCGGAAGGCGATCGTGCCGGTGGAGGCCGCACCGCCGGTCGCCGAGCCGGCCCCGGTGAGCACGTCCAGTTGATGTTGGACGAATGAACCGCCGCCGGCTCCGGCGGCGCGTACCTTCGGCAGCGAAACGGACATTTCGCCTGACGGGGGACTGCTGTGCGACGAAGTTGGATGGTGGCGACGGTGCTGGTCGCGGGAGTCGGTGCGGTGCCGGCGCAGGCCGCGGCGGCGGAGCCGGCCACCCGGTTCGGGGTGATCGCCACGACCCAGGGACGGGCGAAGGACGACGCCGCGACGTACCAAGCGCTGTACGAGGAACAGCGGACCCGCTACGGCGGCCCGATCGGCATTCGGCTGTTCAGCGCCGGCCGCCTGCCGTTGCCCGGTGACGGCACGATGCCGGGAACCCTGCTGACCTGGGCGGCCGCGACGCACCCGGACGAAGCCATCACCCTGTCGCACAAGACCCGCGACGAGGCCCGGCTTCCCGCGCTGCTGGACTGGGCCCGGGACCACCGCGTACGCCTGTCGCTCATCTACTTCCACGAGGTGCAGGACAACTGGTTCAAGCACCGGGACGCCCGCGCCGATCCGGCCGTCTATCTCGACATCTACCGCTCCTACCGCCGGATCATCCAGGCGCATCGGGCGCGCTCCCTGATCACGCTCGAGAAGAACCTGATGTGGTACTGGCAGCACTACAACGCGGCCAAGCTGGGCGGGGACTGGCGCGCCTTCGTCGAGAAGAAGAACGACCCCGCCGACGTCGTCTCCTGGGACACCTACGCGTTCCCGGGCATGCCGACCGCGCTCGGCCGGTACGCGACCCCGGACGAGTTCTTCCGCTACCCGCGTGACGTCTGGCGGGAAACCGGCCGGCCGTGGGCGATCGGTGAGATCGGCAGCACGGTGCAGGACGGCGTCGGCCCCGGTGCCGAGAAGGCCTGGGACCCGGACGGCGCGAAATTCGTCGCCTGGGTCCGGGCGATGACCGCGGCCGCGAGCAAGCCGGCCGGCATCGGCCCCGCCTACCAGGGCGTCCCGGCGGCCCGCTTCATGAAGTGGTGGGCCGGCCACGACCGCAACGGCAGCGACCAGAGCCTCGATCAGGTCCCGGCCGCCGTGGCCGCCTACCGTGGATCGGTTGCCGCGGCCCGGCTTTGACGCTCGCGCTCCCTTGCCGTGACCCAGCTCACTCCTCTACGGTCACGCCAGACCGCGCCGCCCCTCGAGCAAGGGCTCCGACATGATCGAGCATTTGCACGCCGTCCTGCGGATGCACCAGATCGGCATCGTCAATCTGTTGCGTCCGCGCCGGCTGCTCCGGGCGGCCGTCAACAACGCCCGGCTCGGGCCGCAGGCCGCCCTGATCATGAAGGCGGCCGCCGAGCATCCGGACCTGCCGGCGGTGACCGATGAGCGCGGCACCCTGACCTACCGAGAGCTCGACGAACAGTCCAACGCCCTGGCCCACGCGCTCAAGGGGCTCGGCCTGCCGGACCGGGCGGTGGTCGGGGTGCTGGCCCGGGACCACCGCGGCCTGCTGCTGGCGATCAGCGGCACCGCCCGGGCCACCCTGCGCCTCGCGCTGATGAACACCGGCCTCGCCAAGCAGCAGTTCGCCGAGGTGGTGGCCCGGGAGAACGTCCGGGCGGTGCTGTACGACAGCGAGTTCGCCGACCTGGCCGGCGGCCTGCCGGACGACATCCCCCGCTACCTGACCTGGGGTTCCGGCGCCGGCACGCACATCGACGAGCTGATCGCGGCGCACCCGGTCACGCCGCTGCCGCTGCCCGACCGGCCGGGCGGTTTCATCATCCTCACCAGCGGCACCACCGGGCTGCCCAAGGGCGCTCCGCGCACCAAGGTGTCGCCGCTGGCCAGCGCCCTGATCGCGGACCGGATCCCGTTCCCGCGGCAGGGCGCGGCGGTGTTCGCGTCGCCGCTGTTCCACAGCACCGGCTTCGGCGCCTGGACCGTGGGGCTGTCGCTGGGCAACCATGCCGTGCTGCTGCGCCGTCTCGACGCCGAGAGCATCGTCCGGGCCATCGCCGAGCACCGGGCGCAGATGCTGGTCGCGGTGCCCACCATGCTCACCCGCATTCTCGCCCTCGGCCCGGAGATCATCAGCAAGTACGACACGTCGTCGCTGAAGGCCGTGTTCGTCGCCGGGTCGGCCCTGGCCCCCGAGCTGACCAGCCGGTTCCACGACGTGTTCGGTGACGTGATCTACAACGTGTACGGGTCCACCGAGGTCGCCGTCGCGTCGGTGGCCCAGCCGGCCGAGGCGCGCCGGGCACCCGGGACGGTCGGCCGACCGCCGGTCACCGTGCACGTCGCCCTCTACGACGCGAACGACCGCCGGATCACCGAACCCGAGGTGCACGGGCGGGTGTTCGTGCGCACCGGCATCCCGTTCGAGGGCTACACCGACGGTCAGCACAAGCAGGTCATCGACGGCCACATGGCCACCGGCGACCAGGGCCACTTCGACGCCGAGGGACTGCTGTTCATCGACGGCCGGGACGACGACATGGTCATCTCCGGCGGCGAGAACGTCTACCCCGTGGAGGTGGAGAACCTGCTGGCCGAGCGCGACGACGTGGTCGAGGCCGCGGTGATCGGCGTGGACGACCCGGAGTTCGGCAAGCGGCTGCGCGCCTTCGTGGTGCCCACCGACTCGTCGGCCCGCGATCCCCAGGCGATCAAGGACTACGTGAAGTCGAGCCTGGCCCGTTACAAGGTGCCGCGCGACGTGGTCTTCCTGGACGCGCTGCCGCGCAACGCCACCGGCAAGGTGGTGCGGCGGGAGCTGCCCACCGGGCCGCTATCCGGCGCCGACGACCGCCAGGAGCTGTAGTTTCTCGTAGCTCTCGCTGCCCGGCACGGCGGTGTAGACGTGCAGGTAGGGCGACTGGCCCGGGTCGATCGGGGACTGGCAGTTCAGCTCCGGCCGGCCCAGCTCGGCGTGGTCGAAGCGTTTGACGTCGTCCGGCTGGATGCCGACCCTCGTGCTCCTCCCACAGCGCCCGGAACTCGTCGCTGCGGGCGAGCAGCATTTCGGCGAGCCGGGCCGCGCGGGAACCGGGGCCGCTGCGGGCCGGGCCGCGGAACGTGGTCAGGTCGCCGGTGAGCGCGACGCTGAGCGCGTTCTGCCGCAGCGTCTCGCCGAGTTCGGTGACGATCTCCGCGCGGCCCGGCGATTCATCGGGGCGATGTCGGCGCGCGGGATGCTGTTCGGGACCGCCGAGACCGCGGGTCTGGCCGCCCTCTACGCGGCGACGGCGGACACTGCGCGGGCCGGGCGGCCTCGGGCACCTGGCCGGGCCGCCCGCGGAGCAGAAGCTGTACTCGCGGCTGCGCAGGACGCCGCTCGCGTCTGGCAGATCTCCGAGGCATTGACCAAGGTGACCGCGTAGGGTCGCCTCGTGGATCTGGATGACACCGCCGCCCGGCTCGGGGTTTCTGTCGAGGACGTCGAACGGGTTGCCCACCTCGCCGGCGACCGGCCGTCGGTTCCGTTGCCGGCCAAGGCCGACGCGCCCGCGCTCCTCGACCGGCTCGCCGTCCGCCCGGACGATGCCGCCGAGATCATGGCGGGCTGGCCCGACCCCGGCTCCCCGTTGTGGACTCCGGAGCTGCGCTGGCTGCTCGACCGTTCGATCGCGCTGGTCCGCGCCGATCTCGGCGGCCACGAATGGCTGGCGCCCGGCCCGGAACTGCCGCGCGAGCGCGGCCCCGCCTGGCAACACCTTTACGCGTACGGGTACCTGGCGCTGGTCGATGTAGTCCGGCGGTATCACGGCGACCACGGCGTCCCCGGCGCCGTGTCCTGGGCGACCCTCGCCGACCTGGGCCGCAACCTCGCGGTCGACCGGCGGATGCACGGCGAGGGCTGGCCGGTCATGCAGGCCTGGCTGACGCTGCACGCCCGCGGCGGCATCTACGAGCTGGGCCGGTTGCAGCACCAGCGCGGCGGCACCGCCATCGACCTGCACATTCCCGACGCGGGCCCGCTGACCCCGGAGGCGGTGGACGCGTCGCTGGACGAGGCCCGGGCGTTCTTCCCGAGCAACTTCCCGGACGAGCCGTACACCGCGTTCTCCTGCGGTTCGTGGCTGCTCGACCCGCAACTGGCGGAGTACCTGCCCGGGGACTCCAACATCGTCCGGTTCCAGCGCAGGTTCGAGCTCGAGCCGTACGACCCGTCGGACGGTCCCGACGCCGACGTCGAGGTGCTGCGTTTCGTGTTCCGCACCCTGACCACGCCACTCGACCGGCTGCCACGCCGTACGGTCCTGCAGCGCGCGGTGATCGACCACCTGGCGGCCGGCCGCCACTGGCAGTGGCGCCGGGGCCGCTTCCCGATCTAGGTGTCACCCCTCAGCGGGGGTCGCCCGTCCGGTCGGCGAAAGCAACCGTTGCGGGGATCCACAGTCGTCTCTGCGCCGACAGAATGATCGGCGCGGCGGAGGCAGACATCCGCCCCTGACGGTGGAGTGCCCCGAATGAGCGGCTGGCAGCTGTCCGGCTACACGCCTGTTCGTCCGCTCGGCGCCGGCGCCTCGGGCACTGTCGTGCTGGCCGTCCACGACCAGACCGGGACGCCGGTCGCGATCAAATATCTGGTCCGGGGCCTCGGGGACAGCGCTTCGTTCCGGGCCGCCTTCCGGAAAGAAGCGCGGCTGCTCGGCGAGATCGACGACCCGAACGTCTCCCGGCTCTACGAGTACGTCGAGTCGGCCGACGACGCGGCGATCGTGATGGAGCTGGTCAACGGCGTGTCGCTGCGGCAGATGCTGCGCGAGCACGGCCCGACGACCCCCGAGTCGGCGCTCTGCGTGCTGAAGGGCTCCCTCGCCGGGCTCGCGGCCGCGCACGCCCACGGCGTGGTGCACCGCGACTACAAGCCGGAGAACGTGCTGGTCACCGGGGAGGGGCGGAGCAAGCTCGCCGACTTCGGCATCGCCGCCGCGGTCGGCCAGGGCGCCGACACCGTCGTCTCCGGTACGCCGCGATACATGGCCCCCGAGCAGTGGACGGGCGTCCCGGCGACGCCCGCCTGCGACATCTACGCCGCCACGGCGACCTTCTTCGAGTGCCTCACCGGCAAGCCACCGTACGAAGGAGCGAACCTGTTCGCCCTGCACGAGCAGCACGCCAACGCGCCCATCCCGACCGATCCGGCCCCGGCGGCGGTGCACGATCTGCTCCGGCACGGCATGGCCAAACAGCCCGCCGAGCGGCCGCAGCACGCCGTCGCCTTCCTCGACCTCCTGGAGCGGGTGGCCGGGACGGCGTACGGCCCGGATTGGGAGAAGCGCGGGCTGGGCGATCTGGCCCGCCGGGCCGCCCTGCTCGCCGCGTTGTGGCCGTTTCCCGACGGCACCGGGGGCGCCACCAGCCTCGCGTCCACGACGGTCGGCGGTTTCCGCCGTGGTCGCAAGTGGACGGCACTGGCCGGCGGTGCGATCGTCGCGGCCCTCCTGGTCGGCGGGGCGGGGTACCGCTATGCCGCCGCCGAGTCACCGGCCGTCGCGGCGGACGGCCGGTCGAGCCCGGTCGCCGTCGTTCCGGTGGTGACGGCGCCGTCCAGCGCGATCCCGCCGGCCGCCCCCACGACCCCCTCGATCCCGTCTTCCTCCTTGGTGACCCCCGGCAGCTCGGCGACGCCGGCCGCGACGACCGCCCCGGCGTTGCCGGCGGCGCCGTCCACCACCACACCGGCGCCGCCCACCACAACGCCCACACCGGCCCCGTCGACCAGTACGACCTCGTCGATTCCGGCCGATACCACCGCCCCCACGGTCGGCGCCGTCAGCGCGCGCCCGACCGGGCTGGAGGCCGAGAACTGCCGGTACGGCAACCGCACCAGCACCATCGCGGTCTCGGTCACCGACGACCGGACCGCCGCGGACGCGCTGACGGTCAGCTTCCGCTACGTCCTGAACGGCGCCACCTCGACCGTCGCGATGAAGTCCGCCGGGCGGGGTGTCTTCCAGGGCACGCTCGGCCCGCTGCCGGCGCCGAAGTCGGCCACCCGCATCCCGGTCTCCGTCCTCGGGACCGACGCCGCCGGTAACTCGGCATCATCCGCGAAACCGGTGTACGTGACCCTCACCAACATCTGCACCCCCGGTTAGGAGCACGAGGTGTCGCAGGAACCGTTCGACGACCGGGTGATGCCGCCGCCCGCCGATCCGTGGGCAACGATCAACCGGCCCGCCCCCACCGTGTACCTCGGCGATCCGGACACCACCGTCAGCATCGGCCCGCCCGGACGTCCGGGCGCGCCGGCGCCGGCCGTGCGGGCCGGCGAGGAACTGCGCTTCGGGCCCGGCGTGCCGCCGGCCCCGACGGGCAGCCCGCACTGGCCGGTCGTCCCCGCGGCCACCCGCCCGCGACCGGTTTGGCGCCGACTGGTGTCGGTGCTCTCCAGCCTGCTGACCCTCGCGCTGGTCGTCGTGGTCGGGCTCTACCTGTGGCAGCGACTCAGCCCGCTCGTGGTGGAGAGCGCCACGGTGGCGGTGCCCCGGGCGGCCGGGAACCGCTGCGATGTCACCGTCGACGTGGTCGCCACCGTGCGCACCAACGGACGGCGCGGCGTGATCCGTTACCAGTGGCTCCGGTCCGGCAATCCGCCCGGTGCCGTGCTCACCGAGCAGGTCGGCAGCGGTCAGCGCACCGCCGCCCTCACCCTCGAGTGGACGTTCAGCGGCGTCGGCGCCACCACCGAGACCGCCACGATCAACATCACCGAACCAACCCCGCTGCAGGCCGGTACGCCGGTCGCCTACCGATGCCGGCGCGGCTGACCGGCCGATGGTCCGTGCGCTATCCCGGCTCGGACTCGTGCCCGGCCGGATGGGCGCGCAGCAGGCCGTCGTAGGCGCGCTCGGCGGTGATGTCGCCGGTTACGACGCGGTGGATCGTGCGGGTGATCGGCATGGCCAGCCCGTGCTGGTCGGCCAGCTGAACCGCCGCGTGCACCGTCTTGACTCCCTCGGCGACCTGGCCCATCTCGGCGAGGATGTCGTCCAGGCTGCGCCCGCGGCCGAGCTGCTCGCCGACGTAACGGTTGCGGCTGTGCGGGCTGATGCACGTCGCCACCAGGTCACCCATTCCGGCCAGCCCGGCGAGCGTGCTCGGCTCGCCGCCCATCGCGACCGCCAGCGTGGTCAGCTCGGCGAGCCCGCGGGAGATCACGCCGGCCCGGGTGTTGTCGCCGACTCCGAGGCCCTGGGCGATGCCGGTGGCGATCGCCACGACGTTCTTCAGCGCACCGCCGACCTCGCAGCCGATCACGTCGTGGTTGGTGTAGACGCGCAGCAGACCGCGGCGGAACACCCGCTGGATCTCCGCGGCGACGGTGAGGTCCTCCGTCGCGATCACCGTGGCCGCCGCCATGCCGGCCATGATCTCCTTGGCCAGGTTGGGCCCGGTGAGCGCGGCGGCCGGATGGCCCGGCAGCACGTCCTTGATCACTTCGGTCATCCGCAGCAACGAGTCGCGCTCCAAGCCCTTGCTGAGGCTCACCACCGGGATCCACGGGTGCAGGTCGGGCCGGACCTGCTCCAGGGTGGCGCGGAACGCTCCGGTGGGCACGCCGACGACGAGCAGCTCGGCGTGGGCCGCCGCCTCGGCGAGGTCGGCGGTGGCGCGAAGCCGGGCCGGTAGCGGGAAGCCCTCGAGATAGCGCTCGTTGCTGTGCTCGGCGTTGATCTCCTCGGCCGCGGCCGGGTTGCGCGCCCAGATCAGCGATTCGTGGTCCCGCCGGGTCAGCACGGACGCGACCGTGGTGCCCCAGGAACCCGCGCCCAGCACCGTGATCCGCATGGCCATGACGATACTGTGGTCAGCCCTTCACCGCGCCCGCCGTGAGCCCCTCGGTCAGGAAACGCTGCCCGAAGGCGTACATGATCACCACCGGGATGCTGACCAGCAGCGACGCGGCGGCCAGCTGTCCCTGCGGCACGACGTCCCCGGCGATCATCGACTGCATCCCGACCGGGAGCGTCTTGTACTCGTCCTTGGTGATGAACACAAAGGCGAAGAGGAACTCGTTCCAGGCGTTGGTCAGCGTGAACAGGGCGACCGCCAGCAGTCCCGGTTTGGCGAGCGGCAGCACCACCCGGCGGAACGCCTGGACCCGGGTGCAGCCGTCGACCAGGGCCGCCTCCTCCAGTTCGGCGGGGATCGACGCGAAATACCCGGACAGCAGCCAGGTGGCGAACGGGAGCGTGAAGGTCGGGTAGGTCAGCACCAGCGACCACATCGAGTCGGTGAGCCGTACGCCGATGAGCAGCTGGTAGAGCGGGATGAACAGCAGCGCACCCGGCATCACGTAGGTGAGCAGCACGGTGACGGTGAAGCCCTGCGCACCGCGGAACCGCAGCCGGGCCAGCGCGTAGCCGCCGAGGACCGCGCAGACCAGGGCCACCGCGGTCGACGCCGCGGACACCAGGATGGTGTTGAGATACCAGCGTCCGAACGGCTGGTTGGTGAACAGGGCACCGAACTGCTCCAGGGTCCACGGCGTCGGCCAGAGGTCGTGTTCGCGCGTGACGACCTGGCCCTCGGATTTGAACGCCGTGACGGTGATCCAGTACAGCGGGCCCAGCACGAAGGCCAGCAACCCGGCCAGCGCGACACCGGATCCCAGGCCCGACACCAGTGACGACGCCCGCCGGCCGCCCCTGTTCTGCAGCCCCGAGACGACCCGGCCGACCGCCGCCGCGATCAGCAGGATCACGCCGAGGATCACCGCCGCCTTCCAGAAGATCTGTGGCGACGCCCAGGCCAGGAGACCGGTGAACACCGCGGCGCCGACCCACGGCAGCGCCGTGCGGGACGGGCCGGTCCATCGGGGCGGCCGGTTTCCGGTGTCCGCGCGCAACGTCCGGACCAGGAAGAACACCAGGCCGGCGACGATCGGCAGCATGACGAGCGTGACCGCCGCCCCCGCGCCGTACTGCAGCTGGAGGATCGCCTTGGAGTAGGCGACGAGAACGTACGGCGCGGTCACGTCGCCCGGGCCGCCCTGCGTGAGCAGCCAGATGAGGTCGAAGTTGTTGAACGTCCAGATCGACGACAGGGTCACCGTCACGGTGATCACGTGGCGCAGCCCGGGCAGCGTCACGTGGGCGAACCGCTGCCACGCCGAAGCGCCGTCGATGGTCGCCGCCTCGTACTGGTCAGCCGGGATGGCCTTCAGCCCGGCCAGGAAGCAGACGGTGAAGAACGGCACCCCCTTCCACACGTTCACCAGGATCACCGACGGCATGGCCAGCGACGGGTCGGACAGCCAGCCCGCGGGCCAGCTGTCGACCAGATGCGCGGAGGCCAGCAGCGGCCCGATCCCGGAATCGGTCAGCAGGGCGTTGACGCTGCCGAAGATCGGGTCGAGCAGCGAGCGCCAGCTGAACGCCGTCACCACCGTCGGCACCACCCACGGCATCAGCAGGAGCCCGGTGATCAGGGCTCGCCCACGCCGCCGATGGTGCAGCAGCAGGGCCGCGGCCAGACCCAGCACAACCTTGAAGATCTCGGCGTACGAGGTGAAGACGAACGAGTTCACCACGCCCGTCCGGAACTGCTCGTCGCCGGCGAGGGCGAGGTAGTTGCCCAGGCCGACGAACACGCTCTCCGAACCGTGCCGCTCGGTGGTGCTGGTGACGATCGACCGCGCGATCGGCACCAGCACGAGCGCGCCGACCAGCAGAGCCGTCGGGGCCAGGAACACCGCGGCCAGCCGCCAGTCACGACCGAGCCGCCGCTGGGTCTTCGTCAGGGAGCCCGGCCCCGGTGGCGAGGGAGCTCGCGTCACCGGGGCCGGCGCCGTGCGGACCGACCTCACTGCGGCAGCCCCTGCTGGGCGAAGATCTGCACCATCTTCGCGTGCGCCGCCTTCACGGCCTGAGCGGCCGCCGTTCCCTGCACGACCTGCTGCATCATGTCGGTGAGGACATAGGCGGCGACGACGGCCTGCTGACCGGCACTGGCTTTCTGCGGGAAGGCCAGGCCGTTCTTGGTGGACAGCGGCAGCGTCTGCTGGGACATCTGCCGCACCATCGGGAAGGCCGGGTCACCGCCGGCGAAGAACGGATCGGCGTCCCAGACCTTCTCCCAGGCGGGCATGACCAGGCCGGGCGCCTCCTTCGACACGCCGACCAGCGCGGGCGCGCTGACCAGGTACTGCGCGAGGAGCTTGGCGAGCGCGGGGTTCTTGGCGCCCTTGAACACGACGAAACCCTGGGACTGGCCGAGCAACAGCGATTTGTCGGTCGCCGGCCCGATGCAGTCGGAGAAGACGTGCGTGTTGCCGTACACCGGATTCTTCTTGGTCTTGGAATCGGCGTAGATGCTGAAGCTGTTGCGGGTGTAACCGAGGACCCCGGCGAGCCAGTTCTCGTTGTTGCTGGTGTCGGTCCAGCTGGCCACGCCCGGCGGCAACATCGGCTTGTACGTCGGGTTGGTGTAGATGTCGCCGAGGAACGTCACCGCCTGCACCGTCTCCGGGGAGTCGAAGGTGACCTTCTTGCCGTCGTTGTCGGCGATCGCCCCGCCGTACGAGTTGATCAGCGCCTCGATCATGCCGTTGCCGTCACCGGACCGGTTCACCGTCATGCCCCAGCCGAACCGGCGCTTGCCCGGATCGGAGATCGCCAGGCACAGATCCCGCAGCTCGGTCCAGGTGTAGACGTCCTTGGGCGCGATGCCCTTCTCCTGCATCCAGTCCTTGCGCAGGAACGACCCGATCCCGATGAAGTGATAGGGGATCGCGAACCATTTGCCGTTGAAGACGCAGAAGTTCTTGGCCTCGGCGCAGGGCTCGCCGTACTTGGCGGTCAGCGCCGTGACGACGTCGGTCACGTCTTCCAGGTCGCCCAGCGCCTGGAACTGCGCGACGAACCGCGAGTCGGTCATGAATGCCAGGTCGCGTGCCACGCCGCCCTTGACCTCGGCGTGGATCTTGGCCACCACGTCGCCGGCGTCGGCCTGGACCAGGCTGTTCTCGATCTTCGTCCCGGTGGCGTCGGCGAACTTCTTGATTGACGCGTCGAGCTGTCCGTTGGCCGCCGTCGAGTACAGCTTCTGCGACAGCACCCCCATCGAGGTGCCCTTCATCGACGACGCGGCATCGATCAGTTCCTTCGGAACGTCGGCCTGCACCTTGGGCGCCGAGTCGGAGGTGCCCCCGCACGCGGCCAGACCGGCTGCGCCGAGCACCCCCGCACTCATCCCCAGAAAGTCCCGCCGGGACCACGACAAGTTTTTCTCCACGGCCATTCGCCTCCTTCGCTTCCCCTGTTGAAGCGGGGCTCATCCGAGATTTCGCGTGTTTTAGCTGTTCAACGCCGTTAGCGCGATGCGATCGGCAATCAGGCCGGGGGAGCGGCGCCGGCGCATGTGTTCGAGATTTCGAACGTCGTTCGATATACCGTATGGTGTGTGGACGCGACGGTAGATGAACACCTTGAGAGGTGTCAATGTTTCGATCTTGTGTCCGGTTACTGCGGCTGAGCCGGGTAACCCATCCGGGCGGACAGCGCGGCCGCGCCCTCGCGAACCAGCTTCACCCACTCCACCTGCGCCTGCGCGGTCCAGCGGATGATCGGCGCGGAGAGGCTCATGGCGGCGATGGTGGCGCCGGAATGATCGCGGATCGCCGCGGCGACACAGCGCATGGCGTCGTCGGACTCGCCGATGTCGACCGCGACGCCCTCGGCCCGTACGTCTTCGAGCTGCGCCCGCAGGTCGTCCGGGTCGGTGATGCTGTTCGGCGTCATGCCCGGCAGGGTGCCCTTCGCCAGGACGGCGTCCAGGCCCGCCGGATCGAGGCTCGACAGCAGCACCTTGCCGACCGCCGTGCAGTGGGCCGGCAGCCGCAGGCCGACCCCGGAGACCATCCGGACCGGGTGGGTGCTGTCGACCTTGACGAGGTAGACGACGTCACCGCCGTCGAGCACCGCCACGTGCACGGCCTCGTCGGATGCGGCGGCCACGTCCCGCGCAACGCCCTGCGCCTCGCGAACCAGATCGAGCCGCCCGGCGAACGCCGCACCGAGCTGGAACAGGGGCATACCCAGCCGGTACTGCACCGGCTGGCCCGGCACCGAGATCAGGTACGACCGGGCCACCAGCGTGACCAGCAGCTCGTGCACGGTGGTGCGGGGCAGGTCCAGCCGCTCCGCCACCTCACGGGCCGACAGCTGGGGGCGGTCCAGAAAAAGTTCGAGGATGTCGAGCGCGCGGATGACCGCGGGCACTACACGGGGCATGTCGGCAGGTCCCTTCGCAGCACCGGACCAGCGTAGCGGCGGTTCCACCGACTTAGGATGGTCAAATGTCGATCTCCCTTCACCGCCTGCCGGCCGGCGACGAATCACGCTGGGCGGTGTGCCAGGACGGCGAATGGGGCGTGCTCGACGGTACTCTCGCCGACCTGCTCGCCGTACCGCTGAATCAGGCCCGAAGGGCGGTCGAGGCCGCCGCCCGCGAAGCCGGCGGCGGCATGCCCGGCCGACAGACGCTGCCACCGGTCGACCGGCAGGAGGTGTGGGCGGCCGGGGTGACCTACCTGCGCAGCCGCGACGGGCGAAAAGAGGAATCCGGGCACGGCTCCCTCTACGACGACGTGTACGACAGCGACCGCCCCGAGATCTTCTTCAAGGCCAGCCCGTGGCGGGTGGTCGGCGACCACGACGCCGTCGGGATCCGCGCCGACTCCGGCTGGGACGTACCCGAGGCCGAGATCGGCCTGGTGCTCAACGCGGCCGGCGAGATATTCGGCTACACGCTGGCCAACGACATGAGCAGCCGGTCGATCGAGGGGGAGAACCCGCTCTACCTGCCGCAGGCGAAAATCTACGACCGGTCCTGCGCGATCGGGCCGGCGATCGTGCCGAGCTGGGCGGTCGACCCCGGACCGTTCCCGATCGGGCTGCGGGTGCTGCGGGACGGCCGCGAGGTCTTCACCGGAACCACTTCGACCTCGGAGATGGCCCGCACCTTCGACGACCTGGCCGGCTGGCTGTTCCGGGCACTGAGCTTCCCGGCCGGCGTGGTGCTGCTGACCGGCACCGGCGTCGTCCCCGACGCCGATTTCACCACGCACCCCGGCGACACGATCGAGATAACGTCCCCCGCCCTCGGGACGCTGACCAACCCCGTCATCGCGATCGGCGATGCCACCGCTGGGAAGGAAAAACCATGACGATCGACAGCCGATCGCCGCAGGCGCCGACCGATTTGATCGTACGGGTACCCGACACGTCCCCGGAAACGGTGGCGGCCGCCGCCGACGTGGCCCGGGCCGCGGCCCCGGCGTGGGCCCGTGGGCCGGCGCACGCCCGGGCAGCCGCCCTGCACGCCTGCGCCGAGGCGCTCGCGGCCGCGACCGGTGAACTCACCGACCTGGTCGTCCGCGAGGTCGGCAAGCCGTACGGCGAGGCGGGCGCCGAGATCGGCCGCGGGGTGGCGATCCTGCGGTACTTCGCCCAGCAGGCCCTGTTTCCCGAGGGCGAGGTCTACCCGCCGGCGGACGGTGTCTCGCTGCTGCACACCCGGCGTCGCCCGCACGGCGTCGTCGGGCTGATCACCCCGTGGAACTTTCCGGTGGCGATACCGCTCTGGAAGGCCGCGCCGGCCCTGGCGTTCGGCAACGCCGTACTCCTCAAGCCCGCGCCGCAGTCGTCGGCGGTGGCGCTGCGGCTGGCCGAACTGTTCGCCGGGGCGCTCCCGGACGGCGTGCTGACGGTGCTGACCGGCCTCGGCGGAACCGGCGAGGCCATCGTCGATACGGCCGACGCCGTCTCGTTCACCGGCTCGGTGGCCGCCGGGCAGGCGGTTGCCCGACGGGCGGTCGGGCGCGGCATCCCGGTGCAATGCGAGATGGGCGGCCAGAACGCCGCCATCGTTCTGCCCGACGCCGACCAGGCCGCGGCCGCGACGGCCATCGCTGCCGCGGCGATGGGCTACGCCGGCCAGAAGTGCACCGCCACCAGCCGGGTGATCGTGGTCGGCGATCCCTCGCAGTTCACCGAGCGGCTGGTCGCGGCCGTCGAGGCGCTGCCGGTGGGCGATCCGGCGGACCCGGCGACGGTGATCGGCCCGCTGATCGAGTCACGGCCGCGCGAGGCGATCCAAGCCGCGGTTCAACGCGCCACCGCGGGTGGTGCCCGGCTGCTGACCGGAGCGCGGCAGTCCGACCGCGACGGCTGGTTCCAGCCCCCAACAGTGTTGGCGGACGTGCCCGCCGGCGACGACCTGCGGAGCGAGGAGTTCTTCGGGCCGGTGTGCGTGGTGCTCCCCGCCGAGTCGGCCGACGCCGCGGTGCGGGTGGCCAACGAGGTGCGGCACGGGCTGGTCGCGGCCGTCTACACGCAGAATCTGGGGTCGGCGCTGACCCTGTCGAACCAACTGGACGTGGGCATGGTGAAGGTCAACGCCCCGACCACCGGGGTGGACTTCCACGCCCCGTTCGGCGGCGAGAAGGAGTCCAGCTACGGCCCGCGAGAGCAGGGCACCGCGGCCCGCGACTTCTATACGCGCACCGTGACGATCACCCTGACGCCGTAGGCCATGTCCACGCTGGAACCGCACGGATCGGATGCAGCTGGTCAACGGTCTCGGTCATTGCCGCGTCCTCCGTAGCCTGGACCGAGCGGCGTCGGCGATGGTGGTTGCTGCGCCGACGTGCGGAACGGGGCGAGGGTGGCGCGGATCAGCTCGCCCGCGCCCCAGTCGTTGTCGAACTGGGCCAGCACGGCGAAGTGCTGTCGCAGCTGGACGATCGGCATGCGGGACTGCCAGCCGCTGTCGAGCGCGGTCCGCTCGGCGTAGACCGCGAAGAACCGTTGCGCCTCGGGCGGGGGCGCGGTGGTCCACAGGTGGGCGAGGTCGACCTCGGCCCACATGTAGGACACCGCCGGATCGATCAGCGCGGGCCGGCCGTCCGGGGTCGCCATGAGGTTCTGGGCCCACAGGTCGCCGTGCGTCAGGCAGGCCGGCCGGTCCGGCAGCAGCTCGGGCAACCGGTGGCACAGCCGCTCCAGCGCCGCGCGGTCGCCGGCGTCGAGTGCGGCTTCGACGCGGGGTTCCCCCAGCCACCGCAGCAGTCGATGCTCGGCGAAGAAGGCGAAGCCGTCGTCGTTCCAGGTGTTGATCTGCCGGCGGCGGCCCAGCCAGTTGTCGCGGTGCCACCCGAAGCGGGGGTGGATCGTGCTCGTGTGCAGGTGGGCGAGTGCGTGCGCGAACTGTTCCCAGAAGGTCTCGCTGCTCGGTCTCGCCCGCAGTACGGACAGCACGAGCAGTTCCCGGTCGGCCAGGATCACGTCGGGTGTCGCCACGCCGTGCTGGCGCAGGGCGGCCAGCCCCTCGGCCTCCGCGGTGAAGACGTCGTCGTCCGGGGCGTCGGCGAACGCTTTGACGAACACCGGTGGCGCGTCCTGCCGGGTTGCCAGGCCCGCGAGTGCGGCGAGCCCACCGGTTACCGGCTCCACCGCGACGACGTCCCGCACGCCGGATCGCCGCAGGCGCTCGAGCAGAAACGCCGCCGACCCCATCGCCCCACACTATCCGGGACCGAGCAGGGCCTCGAGGTCGGGAAGCCGGCCGTACAGTTCGGGGAGGCCGCGGACTCCGTTGCGCACGGATTCATGTGACAGCGCGAGGTCCGGGCCGGTGCCGGCCTCGACACCGGCGAGGCAGCGGAGGATGTTCCACCTCGTGTGACCCAGCCAGCCGCCGATCAGGTACACGAACCAGCTCGGACCCGCCGGCGGCAGCACTCCGCCGCCCGCGACGTAGCCGTCGAGGACCGAGTGGAAGATGGCGGGCCGGATGTCGTCGAAGCCGGGTCCCTTGGCGAGGCTCAGCGCGGTCGAGCCGAGCTCACCGGACAGGTCGAGCATTCCCGAGAGCTCCCAGTCGAGCAGCACCGGCCGGCCCTCGCGGGCGAGCAGGTTCCACGGCTGGATGTCCCGGTGGGTCAGCACGACGGGGCCCGGCCGCTCGCAGGCGTCGACGAAGTCGGCGATGGCGAGGAACGTTCGGAGCTGGGAGGTGAGTTCGCCGGCCCATGGCTGGCCGGTCGCCGTCGCCCGCTCGGCAATGTCGGGCCAGTCCCGTGCCGTCGGCTCCTCGATCGGGGCGGGAGTCCACGCGACGTCCAGCGCGTGGATCCGGGCGAGAATCTCACCGATCTCGTACGCGTACGCCGCCGGCACCGGCGCTTCGGGCACCTTCTCGCCCTCGACCCACCGATGGACGAGCGTGTCGTGGGCGGCCGAGATCGGCTCGGGCATCGGGATGCCGGCGGCGAAGGCCGCCCGCTCGAACCGGAACACGTCCTCGGCACGGTAGGCCCCGCGGCGATCGAGGAGGTTCAACTCCTTCACCGCGAACGATCCCTGGTCGGTGTCGAGCCGGTACATCCGGTTGGCGAACCCGCCGTGGACACGAATCATCGGCCCGATCGCCGCCCCGAGATGTGAAAGGTCCACGCCACGCAATCTAGCCGCTCGCACGGCGGGCGATGCCCAGGGCCAGGGCAGCGATCGCGGCGGCGCCGAACGCGGCGAGCAGGCGCTCGAACAACCCGGTCAAGGCGGCGGGGACGTTGACGAAGACGAACAGCAGAACGGCGAAGCCGAGGGCGACGCCGCGGGACGGCGACGCCCAGCAGGACGGCGCCGACGGTGGCGGTGCGGCCGCCCGGGCGAAGGGCCGGGCGCACCGACAGCCAGGCCAGTTTAGGAACGATTGTTCTTGACCGATCGTTCCCCAACTGCCTACGATGTTGATCGTGGGGCGGCCGAGGGGATTCGACGAAGAGATGGTGACGGCCGAGGCCGCCGCGCTGTTCACCACGCGCGCCTATGACGGGGTGGGTGTTGATGACCTTGTCCGGCATCTTGGGGTACACCGCAACAGCCTCTACAAAACCTTCGGCAGCAAGCGCGGTCTGTATCTGGCCGCGTTGCACTGGCATATCTCGCACGCCCTGCAGCCGCTGATCGATCGGCTCCACAGCGGAAGAGATGCGGAGCAATTCCTCGACAACGTGATCCAGAAGGGCGATCTGGACCTGCTGCTGCTGGCCGCGGTCGAGCGCGCCCCGGCCGACGCCGAAGTCGCCGCGGTGGTGGCCCGGGCGTTGCAGCTGTTGGAACAGGCCCTGGACGACGTGCCGATACTCCGGTCCGGCCGCACCACGGGGATCACGCCGAGTGAACTTCTGGGTGAACGGCTACGCGTCCGCGTTATGTCCGCGCACGCGGGAACCGCGGCCTCCGCAGGCTAGACCGAACGCCGAGGCTCCCCGAAGTGCCCGTGTTCAACCATGCCCGGTGGCGTGTGCCCCGGGCGAGAGAAAGGAACGCTTCACGCTCATACCAAGGGCCCGGGCCGGGTCACCCTTCCGGACGTCGGCCACAACCTCACCATCGCCACCCACCCGGACGTCATCGCCCCATCGGCACTGGCCGCACTAAGCACCTGGCTGAAGTGCCGAAACCAGCCCGATACTGCCTTGATAACACCGTGCGATGCGGATACACAGGCCACATGTCCACCCTGCTCGTCATCGCCGGCCCACCCGGAGCCGGGAAGTCGACCGTCAGCTCCATCGCTTCATCGCGTCTCTCACCAAGCGTCCTTATCCGCGGAGACGCCTTCTTCCGATTCCTCGACCGGAGTGCGCAGAAGCCGTGGCTGCCGGAGGCGAAGGATCAGAACCAGACGGTCATCCGCGCCTCGGGTGCGGCAGCCGGGCAGTTCGCACAGGGGGGATACGAGGCCGTCTTCGACGGAGTCATGGGGCCATGGTTCCTGCCGACCTTCTTCGAAGCCACCGGACTGAACGAGTTGCACTACGCCGTCCTGCTGCCCTCGGTAGAACGCTGCGTGCAGAACGTCACCATCCGGGAGGGCAACCGTGACGACGAGCCCGGTACGCGGTACATGCACCGACAGTTCGAGCAAGCCCGCATCGACGCCCGGCACCTGGTCATCGAGCCAAGCGGGACTCCGGAGGAGGTGGCTTCAGGCATCTTGTCTCGCTACCGTCAGGGTGCCTTTGCCTACGGTGCTCGAGACGTCACATAGTCCTGGCGACCCATCGTGCTGCGGCGATTCGCTCGCTACCCCACATCAGGGCGCCGGCGGTCGATCAGCCCGTCAACCTGCTGTGCGTCTCCAGGGCCGCTCGATCCAATGGGGAACAACGACCGCTCGGCATGCCGGCCATCTCGGAGCGTGCGGGACAGCGGGGAATGATCGAACCTGGTTTGATTCGTGGTCGTGTATCGCCGCCTCCTCGCCGCAATGATTGTCCTCTCCCTCGCCGCCTGTTCCGCGCCCGCTCAGGGCACACCCGCGCCGTCGGCGTCGGCGTCCGTGGTTGTGGAAGACGTTCCGGTCAGTCCGTTCGAGCAGGCGATTTCGCTTCTGCGTAAGCAGGGGGCCGCCTTGCTGGCCGGCGACGAGGCCGGGTGGCTGGCGGCGGTCGACGCTCCCCTGCAGACGCGCTATCGCAAGATGTTCACCACCTTGCGCGCATTGGACGTCAGCCAGTTCCTCTACACGCCGCATCTGTTGTCGCAGCCGGCCGACCCGGTCATGAAGATCGAGGCTGATGTCACGTACTGCTTCAGCATGGGGCTATGCCCGACCTACGGGTCCGGCGGCAACGAGGCGCCCAAGCTGCGACAGACGCTGACCGTCAAAACGGTCGGAGGCAAGCTTGTCATTGCGGCGGTCGGGGCGTCGAAGACCAGGAATTCGCTGCAGCCGACTCCGTGGGAGAACACGGCGTTGACGATCCGGCAGGGCGACCGGGTCACCGTGGCCGCGACGGCCAGTGAGGCGGCGAAGCTGGACGACGTTCTGGCGCTGGCCGAGTCGGCGGCGAAGCTCAATGACCGGATCGCCGGCTACGTCGAGAACCCGCAGAAGCGCTACCGCATCTACCTGGCCGACGCCAAGGCATGGCGCACCTGGTATCAGGGCGACAACGGCAAGTACGTGATCGGCTACTCGATCAACCTCAACGCGGACGGCGCCGACGTGGTGCTGAACATGCCGGCGCTCGGCCGGGACCAGAGATTGCTGGCCACGACGGTCAAACACGAGATGGGTCACGTGGTGACCAACAGCGGCATCAACGCCACCGGCCGGGCTGACACATGGCTGATCGAGGGGATCGCCGAATACATCGGTTGGTCGCCGGCGGCAGCGTCGGCCAGTTGGCGGCGGCCGGCGGTGCACGCGGCCGTGCACGGTCGACACCGGCCCGCGTCGATCGTGATGCTGCCTTTGGCCGACGACGCACCGCTGTCGAAGATCGACGCCTTTTACGGGCTCGGGCATTTCGCGATGAATTGTATGGCGAACAAGTACGGGCAGCGGGCGCTGTTCGACTTCGTCCGCTACCGGCTGCAGAACGGCTTCGAGTACGACGACGCTTCGCGCCGGGCGTTCAAGAAACCGTTCGCGACGGTCGACAAGGCGTGTGTCGCCTGGATCCGGGCGACGGCCTGATGTCGGAGCCCTCATCGACGTAGCCGGCCGCCGCCGTCGGTACAGCGCCGGCCAGGACCGCGAAGCCCCGCGCGAGCCGGACCCTAACCGCCGATGCGGCTGATCCGGCCGCGGCTCAGTCATCGAGGCGACGCAGCGACTCCTGGACGCTGGAGACGCTCGGGTGGTCGAGCGCTGTCAGCAGCTGTTCCGCCTCCGTCCACGCGATGCGCGCTGCGGCGGGCTGCCTGGCCGCATGGTGGGATTCGCCGAGGTGCACCAGCAACTCGGCGACGAACAGGTCGTGGTCCAGGCTTCGGGCCGACGTGAGGCCGTGCTGGTAGCAGTCGATGGCCTCGGTGAGGTGACCGAGGTTGTGGTGGGCGTACCCCAAGCTGTCCCAGGCGCCGGTGGCGCCGTGCAGGTCACCGTCCGCCTCGAAGATTTCCAGCGCCCGCCGGCAGTGCGTCAGAGTCTGTTCGAACTCGCCGAGCAGCGCGTGGTACCACCCGATCGCGTTCAGAGCCTCGGCCTGCCCGGTCCGGTCGTCGGTGCCGGCGTAGAGCGCCCAGGCCTGCCGGGCGTGCTCGAGGGCGGTCGCGGGCTGCTTCTGCTGGCCACACAGGTAGGCGAGGTGGTGCTGGGTGCGGGCCTGGCCGATGCGGTCGCGCGCCTTCGTGAAGAGTTCCAGCGCGCGCCTCAGGTTGCCGTTCGCCTCGCCATAGCGGCCGAGTCTGGTGTCGGCCTGAGACAGGCTACGGTGCCCGCAGGCGCGGGCCTGCAGTTCGCCGAGGCGGCACGCGCACTCGATGGCGGTCTGCCAGGCCTCGACCTGATCGTGCAGGTGACCCTTCCGGGACGAATAGGTGTCCATCGACCAGGCGAGCTGCCATGCGAGCCGGTCGAGTCCCACCGCCGCGGCCTGCCGCAGGGCGGCCAGCAGGACGGCGTGGTGCTCGCCGTACCAGGCCATCGCGTCGCCAAGGTCGGTGAACCGCTCCGGACACACGCCGGCTGCCGGCTGGCCCATGGGCAGGACGATGGGTTCGCGGGCCGGGTTGAGCAGGCGATCCGCTGCGTACGCGGCATGCAGGTAGTGATCGAGCAGGCGGACGGTAGCGGACCGGCGTACGTCCTCCGAATCGTCGCGACGGGCGAGTTCGGCGGCGTACTCGCGCAGCAGGTCATGCTGGCTGTAGCGGCCGGGAGCGTACTCGGTCACCAGGCTCGCCCGAGTCAGCTCGCGCAGGGGCGTGCGAAGGTCCCGCTCCGGCAACCCGGAGAGGCTGGTCAACGCGGGGACGTCGAAGTGGGGTCCGACGACGAGTCCGAGCAGCCGGAACAATCTGGCGGCGGATTCGCTCAGGGCCGCGTACGACCACGAGAGCACCGTCCGGACATCACCGGCCGGATCGCCGACGTCCAACGCGGTCAGCCGGTCACTGACCTCGCTGAGCTCGGCGGCGAGCGCGATCAGCGGAAAGTTCGTCTGCCGGGTCCGGGCCACGGCGATGCTCAACGCCAGTGGCAGCCTGGCGCAGGCCGTGATGACCTGGTCGAGTGCGTCGCGCTGGGCGACGATCCCCGGTCCGAGCCGGTTCGTCAGCAGTTCCTCGGCTTCCCCCCGGGACAGCAGACCCAGAGGTACGGCGGACGCCCCGTCGGCCAGCAGACCGATCAGTTGCGCCCGGCTGGTCACGACGACGACAACGCTGGCGGTGCCCGGCAGCAACGGCCGGACCTGCTCGACGTCGCGGGCGTTGTCCAGCACCAGCAGTAGCCGCCGGCCGGCCACCACGCTGCGGTACAGGGCGGTCTGCGCGTCGAGGGTGGTCGGCACCCGCTCGGGGGCGACGCCCAGCCCGTCGAGCAGGCTGCGGAGTGCCGCTTGCGGGGAGACGACCTGTCCGGTGGGGTCGAAGCCGCGCAGGCTCACGAAGATCTGACCGTCCGGAAAGCGGGACCGCACCGTATGCGCCCAGTGCACGGCAAGGGCGGTCTTGCCCACCCCGGCGGTGCCGGACACCACCGCGACCGCCATCGCGGTCTCCGTCAGCACATTGTCGAGGGCGCGCAGGGCCGAGGCACGGCCGGCGAAACCGGGAACGTCCGCCGGTAGCTGGGCCGGCACGACAACAGTGACCGGTGCTTTGGCCGCCACCTCGATGGTGTCCCGCGGCACCACCGGTTCGCCGCGCAGAATGGCCTGGTGCAGGGCCTGCAGTGTCGCGCTCGGATCGGCACCCAACTCGTCGGCGAGCCGGCGGCGGAACTTGGCGTAATACGCCAAGGCGTCGGCGGGCCGGGCAGCGGCGGCATAAGCCCGCATCACGACATCGGCCAGCGGCTCCGTCAGCGGGTGATCAATGGCGAGCTCAGCCAGCGGCCGGATCACCACGAGCGGGTTGCCGGCCCGCAACTCGGCGAGCCCCCAAGCCATCGTGGCGGCGAGGTGCTGCTCCCCGTACGCGTGCCGGGTCCGTTCCACCCAGTTTCCCTTCAGCCCGCCGAGTGGCTCGGCCCGCCACAGTTCCCGGGCCGTGCGTAGCAGCGTCAGCGCGGTGGGCGGGTCGGCGCCACGGGCACGTCGGACCTGGTCGGCGAACCGGTGGGCGTCGACTCGTTCGGGCGCCATGTCGAGGAGGTAACCGCTGGAGCGGCGCAGCAGGCGGGCCGATGGCGGGCCCGCGGCGGAGGCCAACAGCCGCCGAAGGTGCGTGATGTGCACCTGCAGAATCCGGGCGGCCGCCGGTGGCGGCTCGTCCCACACTCGGGCGGCAAGAACGTCAATGGTGACCGGGCGACCCACATCGACCGCCAGGGCAGCCAGCGTGTGCCGTCGCTGCGGTGGACCGAGCTCGACCGGCCGGCCGTCCGCCCATGTCTCCACCGGACCCAGCAGGCGGACCTCCACCGCGGCCTCCCGTCCTCGAACGTCTCGAGCTGCGACGGCACGCCGCCACTCGCCCACCGACCAGCCTCACATCCGGCGGACCTCGGCGACAACAGTTCATTAACAGCGCTGAGCCACGCTTGGTGTCACACGATCGAACCGGCCGGCGGAAAGGCCGGAACCGGGGCCGGACCGGGCCACATAGAACGGGGGTGGCTCGGTCCTGTTCACGGTCCCGGAGCGGTCTCGAGTGCCCACCTTTCGCCGTGGGGACAGCCCCGCCGAAACGGCCGTGGCGGCTGATCGCGACAGAACTGACCGTTAGCTCCCACGATCAATTCACTCATTTGCCGATGATAGTGCGTTCGGTTGCGCCAAGGAGAGTGCTATTGCAGGATGAATGATATTACCGATCTCGTCAGCGCTCAGGACTCCAGTAATTCCAGACTTTGGCCCTTACAATCAGCCGAAGCGCAGCAGTCCGGGATCTCACAACCCGGCTCTTGGAGTTGAAATTAAGCTGGCGGCGGCGGGACAGGCACGTAGGACATGTAGGCAGTTGGAATCAGCCAGGCGGGCAAGCCGGTGCGCTCGCTGGCGCGGTACGTAGCCCAGTCGATCTGTTGAGGGGAGGGCCGGGTCGCCCAACGGCAGACGTTCTATCCGTCGTCCTACGTCGAGAACTCGCCTCTCGGGATCAGCCCGATGAACTGATCAGCGTGCCCACACCGGAGCTGGTATCCAGGGCCATGACCACGAGCCCGACCATGCTGAGCACGGCGAATGTGATCAACGTCCACCGCAGCGCACTGCTCCTGCCCGTTTTCCATGCGATCGCGGCCGCGATGCCGAAGGCTAGCGTGGCGCCGAGAAACCCTCCGGCCCACAGCGCCAGAATGCCTGCTGAGAACGCGAAGTAGGGAAACAGCCACCGCGTGGCACGCGAACCCATGGGTTCCATAAAACGTGCTCATCGACTCTCTCGGGGCTGATCGGTCAACTTACGGCAGAGCGGTCGCCGCACCTGGGAGCAGACGTCACATGAGGCGACTTCATACTCGTCTGCCGCTGGTGGTGCGCGTAGATCTGTGTAGTTCTTACGATTGTCGGCGGAGTCGAGCTGTTGCGGGATGCCTGCGTCCTGCTTGCAGCCGGGAAGGGCAGCCTGTGATCGACGAGTCCACGCAGACGTGACCTTGTGCAGCCGAAATGCGCCTGCCGGTGATCATTCACGGAATATGCGCCAGAACCGACTGGCGGTCCCGTTCGGGCGTGAATTCTGAGCCCGCCTATCGCCCGCCGGTTTCTGTGTTCGCGTATTTGGGACCCGCTCAGGTGTCCCTGCTCGCTGTGACCGCGGGGTGGGGAGGCCACGACCTGACAGGAGGGGATGGCGGCGGCGTTCCCGTGGTTGCCTCGAAGATCGGCAGTCAGCTTGCTTGTCGGTAGATCTTCACGACTTTCTCGGAGCACTGCTCGTCGGTGGGGATGGCGTAGTCGTGTAGAACTTGTGAGATTCCCTCGTCCGGCCAGAGCGCGGCTAAGCGGAACGTTCCGGGTTTGCGTGGCGACACCCAGAGGGTGACGGTGCATTCGGCGAAGTCGCCGTCGCCGCCGGCGGCGGACAGTAGTTCGGACTCCACGCTGCTGGTCTCAGGCCAGACTACCGGCGCCTGGAACGGGGGCGGGCCGTCGGCCAGATAGCCGTAGCTGATCTTTAGGCTGCCTGGTCGTTGACCGTTAGTTAGTTCGTCCCATGCGTCTCCCAGCGGGCGCCGGGTGTGGAACGACCAGCTGAGCCGGATACCATCGGAGTAGGCAACGATCGATCGGACGACGATCGCTGCGCTCGACGAGGATCCCAGCAGTTGTTCGGAGCTGAGTGTGATCCCGCATTCGAAGTACGGTCCGAGCCTCATGGTCTTACTCTAAAGATCAATCTCGAACGCGAGGACGACTCGCTGCCACTACTGCTCGAGATCCGCGAAGACTAGTTCGCCGGCCGCCCGGCGCTAGCTCGAGCAGGCCGATCTGCCTGGCATCAACCGCTTCGTCAACGGCGTGATCTCCGACCTCGACGCTGTGACCGCCGGACTGAGCCTGCCCTACAGCTCCGGACCGGTCGAGGGCAACGTCAACCGGATCAAGATGCTCAAACGGCAGATGTATGGCCGAGCAGGCTTCGACCTGCTCCGCAAACGCGTCTTACTCGCGGAATGATCAAGCTCCGGCCGCCTGGCGAACCAACGTCTGAAGGTAGGTGTTCTGTCGAAGAGCGGGCTGTTCCCAGAACATCAGCCGCAGCGCGTCGGCCAGGCAAACATCGACGAGCTGTTCAAACTCCTCAACCAGGCACGATCCTTCGACCCAGCCATCATCGAGCAAACCTCGGATACGCACCCTCAGCAGCTCACCGTGCTGCGAGAACGACCACTGGTCACCCCGGTCGGACAATCCGATGTCAGCCCTGCCTTCGCGGCGCACGATCACCTTTACTGCCTGCAACATCAGGACGAAGTCCAGAATGCTCACGGGAACGCCCATGCTCTGGCTGAGGTCAACGCCACCCACCGTGAAGACCACCTTGACCTGGAAGTTCCGCCATAGGAACACCGACTGAGGCAGGTCCCGGAACGCAGTCGGCTTTGCAAGGTCAACCATGGGATCCCACCCACTACGCCATGACGGATCCTGCGGGTCCGGGGTGAAGGTGACAAACGTGTCCGGCGGCATGGGCAGGCATTTCCTCGTCCTCGATCCTCTGCTGGCGAACGGTAGAAGATCGATCGGCCCAGCGTCGGCACTTCCCGAAGATCGCCTACCGCGTACCAGCCCCGTCTCCCTGTCGCACCTTCAGGCAACGATCGGCCATGACTAGCGTCGATCACTCTTCGCGGGATAGAGCCCAGATCCCACGACTGGAGCCACGTCGCCGTCGGCGACGCCGACGGAGAACTCGTTGTCCTTTGCCAGTAAAGAATGTCCGTGTCATCGAAGCATGCTCCAGCAGCAGTTCTCGCCATCGAAGTTTGTCCGCCGAGGGCCATCGGCGTTCCCTCAGTCCAGACCGGATGGAGACTTCCGCGCTACGCAGAGTTACCTAACTCGTGCGGTCGACTTCCGGATCTGCCGATGAGAGTGGATTCAACCTGGTTGCCGAGGGCAGCATTCCGCTCAATCCGCACGGACATCAGACGCGGTTATGGAGTCTGGACCGACCAGCCCGCAGACCTTAGCGCCGTTGCCGCAACTTCTGGCCGACGACGAATTGCCGCGCACAACTGTAAGTCGTGAAAGTCCTGCCTGGACTGGTTCAAAAAATTCTGCTGATCCATTGTCAGGTCAGGGACGATTTTCTCGCCGACAAGGAACTCTACGATGTCCTCTAGTGATGTGCGGAACCTTCGCGATCCAGACGGAAAGTGGATCTTACCAATTATGCGAGGGCCGCGAACGCGACGACCTTCCTCATCTCTCTCGACCGAACGGAGAGGCGGTTCCGCTTCTTTGCATTTGGACAGGTAATCCTGCATAAATTCCGAGTCGGCATTGATCTGGAAGTGGGACTCCGGGTAGCCGTCTCCCTTATCGCGCTCGTAATCGAAGTGGCAGAACTCCCTTTCGCCGTCCTCGTCGAACGCAAGCGCAAAGACGGACTGATGCATGGTGAGATACTGCTTCTCCGGGTCAAGGACACACTGAGCCGAGACTTGCATGTACAGTCGCGGATTGTTGTCGCGCTGACGCAGAGGGAAGTATTGCCTGCTAACTAGGTTGTGCTTGCTCAGCCGATAGCCGAGATGAACGCGGTTTACTTCTTCGGAAAACACTGCAGCCAGTCGAACGTTATCGGTGACGGTACTATTAAGAAGCTCGGTCAGTTTTGCTGCGAAGTCAAACGCTTGCTTTGTCAACGCACCCGATGTCGCCATGGTCTCGAATCGTATTCCACACCATGAACGCTACGGGCGAATCGAACGAGTTTTCCTCTGCTTGACGTCGAAGTTGATCGCGCGTATACCCGAGTGATTTGAGCGTGCGCTCAACCGCCTGGCCGTACTCCTCCGCCGACAGCTCGATCATTTCCGGCTCGTCGGCGGCGGTTTGACATAGCGCGGTGACCTGCGGCGGGTTCATAGCACGGCCCTCCCTGGATGCTTCCGTCTCCGCCAACGATAACGCGAGCATGTGACAAAACTCGTTGTTCACATGATCTCGCCGGCTTGATCACGCGCTGTAAGGGTATACGGATCGCGAAACTGGACGCAGGGTCGCGAAACTGGACGCAATGGACCACGGCGGACGCTGGAACATGGGGGAGCCGCTGTGTCTCTACGCACACTGCGACTGCGTTGCCGACTGGCGGCCTACTCCACGCCCTTTCTGCCTGCGAGCGGGCGGCGAGCTCGAAGATCGACGGCCAATGGCTCTCGTCCAGCCGCAGCTTTCCCTCGAACGCCTGGGCGTCGGCGGCTGACAGAAGAGCGAGCTGTGCATCGAGCCACAGCTGCCAGGGCTCGTACTGCTCCAACGTTGCGACGTCGTAGGTCAGTGGCCGACCAGACCTGGGGCGGTTGGCGTACCTGGCCTGCTGCGCTGCCACGAACTCCGGGCCGAAACGGCTCTTCAACTCCACGAGCCTCATCATCCCCGTGAGGTCAACGCGGTTGTTCACTCCAATCCGAATCTAAGGTATGGGTGAACTACGGTCAGCGAAACCAAGGAAATCTTAAATAGATATGGTCGACGCCAGCCCAAAACTCAAGATCTGAATCGCCCACGACACGAGCCATGTGCCGTTGGCCTGCAGCTGCGAAGGCGAGAACCTTGACCGGCGCCAACCGTGCCCTGCCTCCGGAGCCGGCCAGCCGCCGCAGTGTGGCTCTGCCGATAGAAATATATGGCGCCTTCCTCCCGGTCAGGGCAAAATCGATGCCTGGACAACCGAAGGAAGCACATGTTAGAACCGGCATCCGTGTTTATCGGGCCATACGTACAAACATGGCATGAGGACGATGAGAGCCGCCTCCTGGCTGCGTTTACAGATGCGGATTTTCAGGTTCATGTAGTGAAGAGGTCCGAGTTCTACAGTCGGCCTGGAGTAACACCCCGCCGCGAGGAAGGCGCGACAGACGAGGTCCAGGTACGGCGATACGAAGCCAAGGCCCGAGATGTAGCTGATCGGCTCGACCTCCTGGGATTCGATTTGAAGTCCAGCCTGGATATCTGGGAAAGGAACGTTCTTGCCCACGCCGATAGGCTTTCTCCGAAAGGCGAGGGCGATGAAGTAGAGGCTCTTAGGATGCTAGATGGCCCTCGATGGCTGTCAATCCTTTCGCAAATGGCCGACGATGCACCGATGGTGTTTTCCAATAGCACTTCTTCCAGAAATTCGCTGCCTGGATCACCCAAATGGCTGATAGGTCTAGCTGGCTTTGCTTTCGATCCGCTGAGGGAGATGCGACTTGCAGTGGCTGCATTCCCGGAAGCGCAGGTGATCACGGACGTCACGGGTTCAGGCTGGGCATGGGTCGGCGAGGGCGACGGCTCACACGCTTCGGCCAAGTTGAATGACCTGCGTCGTGACGGTTCATTGTTCTCCCCAATAGTGGTCTTGACAGAGGGAAGAACTGACGCAGAATTTCTTGCGGCAGGACTCTCGATTCTATACCCACATGTAGTTGATTTAATAAAGTTCTTGGATTTCGAACAGAAGAATGATGGCGGCGCAGGTGCCCTGGTGCGACTTGTGAAGTCCTTCGCTGCGGCTGGCATAGCGAATAGAACGGTGGCAATCTTTGACAATGACAGCGCCGCCGCCGATGCGCTCCGATCTCTCGATCTGCGCCGCTTGCCGCCTACCATTAGGGTACTTCGCTACCCTGATATTTCACTTGCCGAATCGTATCCAACGATAGGGCCGCCATCACTGGAACATCCCGGCGGGGGGACGTTCTTGGCGAACGTTAATGGGTTGGCGGGAAGTATTGAATTGTACCTCGGAAGAGATGTTCTTTCCGACGATGATGGCGCCTTAATGCCGGTGCAGTGGAGTTCACTAATCTCCGCCGTAGGCTCTTACCAGGGAGAAGTTGTCAACAAGGTGGATGTGCATCGAAGATTTCGCGAAAAGGCTGCCGCCGCAGTAAAGAATCCGTCAATTGCTGCGAAGCAAGACTGGTCCGGCGTTCGAAACGTGCTGCGAAAAATTACGGGCGCCTTCGTGCTCTAGGGGGTTCATCGTGCCGCACTCATTTGCCGCCAATCGTGCGCGTCGGCTGAAGCCTCGCAATCACTTGCCGTGTCCCCGGCTTGGTCGTCTCGATCCGCCGTAAAGGTGGACGCGGTGGTCACATGATGGTCGGGCTCGCGTGAGACGAACCCGTCAGTCTGCCTCGTCTGCAAGCACGTCGTGAATGACCACATCACCGGCTGGCATCGACGGTGGAAGCACCGCTGGGCTGCACAGACCCCGCCGGGACCCTACGTGCTGCCGCACTCCAGCGCACACGCAGTCGTTGAATAGTGATCACGGTTCACCCTGACGCGCCAAGCCACCGGACCGCCAGCCGTTATCCGGATCTGCCGCTGACCGCGCGCGTGCGAACGGATTTCGAGAGAGACCCGCTACGCGAGGAAGATTTCGATCTCTCGGGCGAGGCCCCTCATGTCCTCCCCGGCGTCGAGGTTGACACTGACGGAGGCTTCCCAAGCGGCCTCTTCGTATGCGCGCGGGCCACGAATCACGAACCTGAGCATGACGTGTCCGCGTCCGTCGTGCAGCGCGTGGATGCGAGCATCTCGTTCAAGTGACTCCCACGATTGCGCACCGTCCCAGCCGGCATACGATTCGGCCAGCGTCTTGGCCCAGGAGGCGAGGCCGTCACCTTCAATCGTACGTACCCCCGTCGCCGCGTTCAGTCCGTGATCATGCAAATCGACGCGGAAATCAACGAACTCGTCCGCGAAGGGCCGCTGAGGGGCAAGCAGACGGACACGGGCTTGTCCATCATCGGCCACGAGTTCAATGCCGTCGTCGAGCGCTCTATACACGGAGGCAGGATGCCAGCTGCCGCTTCGGGCCGCGACAGGATTGGGCGGCTCGCTTGGCGGGAGTGTCCGCGCGCCCTCATGCCGCTGGGAAGGCGCGGGGCCGACGGCGGGTTCCGCGGGTGCATTGCTCGTCGGTGACCGTATCGGCGCTTGGCCAGACGCGTCTTCTTTGTCTGGCACGATGTAAAGCTTGGATCGGTGATGAGACGGAGGCGCGGACGTGAACGGTCTGCTCACTGACGACGAGCGCCTCATCGTCGGTGCTGCGCGGCGCCTCGGCCTCATCCTGAGCAGCGACTGGCCGGACGTGGCCGCTCATCTGCTTGCGCAAGGAGCAGATGGGAAAGGTGTCTCGGAACTCGCCGGCCTGCCGCGAGCGGCGTCGCCATGGTTGGTAGACCAGTTGGTGCCCAACGTGTTGGCTGAACTTGGCATTCAGGAGATGCCCGTCAAGGAGGCCGGCGATTTGGTCGCTCGTTTTGTAGGGCAGGTCGCGCGAGTGCGACCGGAGGGCGACGAATTCGCGGCGATCCGGTTCCTGGCGCGGCTCGCCCCGGATCTCGACTATCCGGGCGGCTTCATCGGCGACGCCTACTATGCCTCGGAATGGCTGGACTGCGCATGTCACGGCAACTCGCCCGAACGGGATGCAGCGATCGCCTTGGAGAGTGCACTCCGCACGACCGATCCGTTGGACATTGACGCCGGGCTGCTTCAGGCAGTGACCACCACCTGGTTCTAACGGGACACGCCCCGACGTCCGGATCTACCGCCGATAATGCGCGATTCTCGGGTAGTGCGCCGACGGGCGGTTGCGGGAACAGCGCCCGCCGGGGCGATCAAGGGTACGAGAGCGGGTGTGCAGGGGCGGTGAAGTAGCCGGGAAGCGCATGTCTGCTGGCCCCGTGGGGCGTTGCGTGCCAACCGGGCTGTGCGGCATTAAGGCGTCGAAGCGCCGAAGCTGCACGGCTCACATACATGGATTGGCCCCCACTGTTCATCGATGTGGTCATTCGTGAAGTCAGTCTTCGGTGCAGCCGGAGTGACATCGGCTCCACAGACGGCGGTGAGCGAGTCAGCGCGCACGGCGTGCGCAGTTATTTCGCGATGCGGCATTGAGGGGTCGGCGCGCACAGCTTCGACCAGGCGCAGGTCGGCAGGGGTCAGCGCCAAGACGAACTCAAATCGTTTCCGCACAACGGCAGGGTAGCCACAGGCTTGGTCATGCCGGGAGGAGAGTTCGCGTCCGGATTTGCCGCGATCCGGTCGAGTAGCGGAGAGGTCAACCTCAATGCCGCGTAGCTTAAG
>NZ_BOQN01000106.1 GCF_018332695.1 Paractinoplanes toevensis | reverse complement strand
CGCCCTGCCCGCCGTGCGTGGGGCTCGCCGCGCCCTGGCTCGGCCCGCCGGGCGTGGAGCCGGGCCCTTCCTGCGCGGGGGTGCCGGCGGCCGGGTCAGAGCTCGGCAGGGCCGGGGTCTTCTCGTCGGCGGGCTGGTCAGCCAGCCACAGGGCGGTCAGGGTGAAGCGGATCTCGTCGGCGCCGGGGCGGTCTGCGGGTGCCTCCTCCAGGCAGTGGTCGACCACCGCGCGGAAGTCGGCCGGCAGCGACTCGGGCAGCGTGGTCGGGCCGCTCAGCCGGGCCTCGTCCAGCTCCTCCCAGGTGTTGACGGGGTAGGGCGGGTCGCCGGTGACCATTTCGAACAGTAGGACGCCCAGGCCGTACACATCGGTGGCCGGTTCGGCCGGCATGCCGTCCAGGCGTTCCGGTGCGACGTAGGCCGGGGTGCCGAAGGTGGCGCCGGTGTCGTCGTCGTCCGGTTCACCGGCGGTGGCGCTGATGCCGAAGTCGAGGATCTTGACGCCGGTCGGGGTGAGCATGACGTTGCCGGGTTTGATGTCGCGGTGCACCACGCCGTTGTCGTGGGCGGCGGCCAGGGCGTCGGCCACGGCGGCGCCCACCCGGGCGGCCTCCGGCCAGGAGAACGTCTCCCGTTCGAGGCGGGCCGCGACCGTCTCGCCGGACAGCAGCTCCATCACCACGAACGGCGCGACCGAGCCGTCGTCCCGGACCGCCTCGCGGTAGTCGTGCACCGCGGCGATGTTGGGATGCGACAGCTTGGCCGCCATCCGGGCCTCGCGCCAGGCCACCTGTGGCCCGGTCGCCAGCTTGATCGCGACCGGGCGGCCGAGCAGCTCGTCGGTGGCCCGCCAGACCTGCGCCATGCCGCCGGTCTCGAGGAGGACGACGAGCCGGTAGCGGGTCGCCAGCAGGGTTCCCGCGGCGGGCCAGTCATCGCTCATCGTCGAACATTCGCTCGGTTCATCCCCGAGTGTCAACCTCGGAGGGAAAGCCTTTGCTCGAACTATCGGAGCGTGTCGTCAGCGCTACCAGTCGTGTCCGGCCGCGTCGATCCGTACCCAGTCGAGGTCGCCGCCGAAATAGTCGCACCCGACCTGGACCTGATCGCAGTTCGTCTTGCCGCCGATGGACAGTGGCCACGCGTTCGAGATCGTGCCGGTGGGGCCCATCTTCGCGGCGACCCGGACCCCGTCGATGTCGAGGGCGACGCCGGCCCGGAAGCGCGAGCAGATGATCGTGTGCCAGCTGCGGTCGTTGATCGGCCTCGGCCCGGTGACCAGAACCTGCCCGGCCGAGCCGCGGAACCAGCACTGCACCTTGCCGCCCGGGATCTGAATCTTGAAACTGCCCCCGGCGACGGTCGCCTGTCCCTTCTGGACGACGTTGCCGAACTGGTAGGGCGTCCGGATCCGCAGCGACACCGCGTAGTCGCGGTCGCCCGGGTCGAGCGCCGCGTAGTCGGGCACCGCGACCAGGTGCTGGGGGCGGGCCGGTGGGGTGTCCGGTTCGAGGCGGCCGAAGCCGTAGCCGTAGCCGTCGCCGAGCCGCCGGGCGGTGACCACCTCGCTGCCGATCGTGCCGTGCAGGCCGTTGCCGCTGCTGTCGTACATGTAGCGGGAACCGGCCGGTTCGTTCATCGACCAGTACGCCACCAGGTTGCTGTCGCCTCGCGCGGGGGAGCCGCCGACGGGGGCGGCCGCGATCGACGCGGCCAGCGTGACGATCCACATACGTCGTTTTCTCATGGCTCGTCCCCCGTCATTTTCTGATCAGACATACTGATACTAAGCACCCTTGGACTCTCATAGTGCCCGAAGTATCTGAACCGGATCATTTCTGGTCTTAGTCGTCGGTACCGCAAGGAGAGCGAGCGTCGCTCGGCGGTTGGAACCCGTTGGAACCGGGTGTCATCGGGTGACATGATGGCTCCGGCCGGTCAGAGGAGGGGGAACGACAGCCGATGGCTGAATTCGCGGCGACGATCTCCGAAGGGCCTGGACACATCCGGGTGGCGCTCGCGGGCGATTGCGATCTGGCGGTGCGCGACCAGCTCAGCGAGGCGCTGCTGGCGGCGGTGAGCCGTTGCGAGACGGTTGTCGTCGATCTGACCGCGGTGGATTTCCTCGACTCGAGCGGCCTGCACGGCCTCGTCGCGGCGCACCGGGCCGCGATCGCCCGCGGCGGCCGGCTGTTCGTCGAGAACCCGACCGGCTCGGTCGCCGCCGTGCTCGACCTGACCGGCGTCGGCGGGCTGCTGAGCCGCAACGGGCAGGGCCACGACCCGGCAGGCGGCGAGGACCGGTGACCGCACCCGCCGACCCGCCGGCCGCGGCGACCCGCCCGGCCGAGAAGGCGTACGACGAGCCGGGTGACCTTGCCCCGGTGCGCGAGTTCGTCCGCACCGAGTCCGCCGCCCTCGGCCTGCCCCGGCTGCGCGGCGACCTGCTGACGGTCGCGGTCAGCGAACTGGCCACCAACACCCTTCAGCACACCGGGGGTGGCGGCCGGGTCCTGATCTGGGCCGAGCCCGGCCGCGTCCTCTGCGAGATCCTCGATCACGGCACGCCGCCCTCGTTCGGCCGGGCGATGCCCGCGGCCGACCAGCCCCGAGGCCGTGGCCTGGCCATCGTCGAGCGCATCTGCGACGAGGTCAGCGTCTCGACCGGCCCCGAGGGCACCGCGATCTGCCTGACGATGCTGCTCTGACCGCTGCCGGTCAGGGCAGCACGCGGACCGCGACCGTGCAGGTGTCGTCGTCCGGGCTGGGCCGGTTCAGCCGGGCCGCCAGGGCCGGCAGGGCCTGTTCGCCGTGGTCGGTGGAGGCCGCGCCCAGGATGCTCATCACCTCGGGCAGCAGCGGCGGCCCGCCGGACGTGCGGCGTTCCACCAGCCCGTCGGTGTAGAGCAGCAGCAGGTCGCCGGCGGCCAGGCACGGCGTCAGCACCTGGTAGGTGGAGTCGTCGTCGGCGCCCAGCAGCAGGCCGGCCGGCAGGTCGAGCGGCATGGCGACGCCGCCGCGGGCCAGCAGCGGGGCGGCGTGACCGGCCCGGGCCCAGGTCAGGCCGCGGTTGGCCGGATCGAAGACGGCGATCACCGCGGTGCCGGTCACCCGCAGGCGGGTGCACAGGCTGTTCAGGTGGCGCATCAGCGTGGCCGGGTCGTCGATGCCGATGGCCAGCCAGGCGATCAGCGCGAACCGCAGGTGGGCCATGCTGTTCGCGGCCGCGAGCCCGTGCCCGGCCACGTCGCCGACGGCCAGTACGGCGCGGCCGTCGCCCAGCTCCTGGGCGTGGTACCAGTCGCCGCCCACCCGGATCGCCCGCTCGGCCGGCAGGTAACCGACCATCACCTGCAGACCGGGCAGCGGGAACGGGGCCTCCGGCACCGGCTGGATCATGTGCTGGAGCCGGGCCGCCAGGCGGTGCTCGGCCAGCGCGGTCACCTCGCGACTGCGCAGCTGGTCGCTGAGGCGCTCGATGGCCGTCCGGGACTGTTCGCGCGCCGTCACGTCCTGCACCACCGCATGGATCTTGATGGGGGTGCCGGTCGCGTCGCTCAGCACGTCCGACAGGATCCGCAGGTGCTTGACCGTCGCGCCGACCCGGAACCGCACGGTGACGTCGGAGACGCCGCCGACCTCCATCGTCTGCCAGGCCGCCTCGCCCAGACCGCGGTCGTCCGCCTGGATCGCCGCCGCCTGCTCGGCCCGGCTCATCGGGCCCGTCGCCGGATCGCGCTCGAAGATCCGGTAGACCCCGGGCGACCACTGGCTCTCCCCGGTGACCAGGTCGTACTCCGCCCAGCCCAGGTTGCCCAGTTGCTCGGTGCGCTCGATGCGGCGGCGGTCCTCGTCGAGGCGCTGCCACCAGACGAGCAGGCCGCCGAGCACCGGATGCACGCTCACGTCGAAGATTGAGCGCGACTCGAAACCGGCCTGCTCCTGTTCGTAGCGGAACTCCTCCATCTGCGCGGGCTCGCCGGTGTGCAGCACGTCGTGGTAAAGCCGCCACAGCGGGCCGTGCACGATGCCCGGATAGAGGTCGCTGAGCCGGGAGTCGACCCGGCCGGCACCGCGGCGGTAGATGTCGTGCCCGCTGCCGCTGGCCGCCGCCACCTCGAAATCGACGACCCGGCCGGAGGGATCGGTCACCGGGCGCAGCCAGGAGCAGCCCGCCGGGATCACGGACAGCACCTCGCGTATGACGGAGGTCACGGCGTCGTCTGCCACCATCTCAGGGTAGTGGCGCCCGGGCCTTGCGCCGCACCGCCGTTCCGGCTACGACGGACGGGTGATGCCGGTTGCCGATTCGGACCACGAATTCGAACCGGAAACACGGCCCGACCAGCATTTCCGGTAAAAGCCTTATCACGATCCGTCCAGTCTCGCGGAACGTCTGCTCAAGTTGGTAGCATCCCGGCCGAATCAAGCCAGTGCCCGTGCGATTAGGCCTCGTGGATCGGCTCGTACGTACGGAGGTCTTCCTTGTCCGACAACCGCATGAAGGATCGAGTAAAAGTGCTGCTGAATGGGACGTCCGCGGAAGGTCAGACCTCGGAGCAGGCGGTTGTCGCGCCCCCGCAGGCTCACCCCAACCAGGCCCTGCAGGTGCTGACGCTGGCGCAGCGCACCGCCGAGGAACACGTCGCGCGCGCTCACCACCAGGCCGACAAGATCCGTACGGACGCGCTGGCCGCCGCCGAGCAGATCGCCCGCGACGCGCAGGCGCACGCGCACAACGTCCGTCGTGAGGCCGAGAAGATCCTCACCGATGCGCGCGCCGCCGCCGAGCAGATCGCCCGTGACTCGCACGCCCGCACCGAGGAGGCCCGCCGCTCCGCCGAGAAGATCGTCGCGGACGCCCGGTCCGGCGCCGAGCAGATCAACGAGGACGCTCAGGCCAACGCCGATCACCTCAACCTCCAGGCCCGCCAGCGGTACGACGACGTCGTCGGCAGCCTCGGCACCAAGCGTGAGGCTCTCCAGCAGCAGATCGAGGCGCTCGAGCACTTCGACCGGGAGTACCGCCAGCGGCTGACCACGTTCATGCAGGGCCAGCTGCGCGCCCTCTGGGTCGACCAGCCCCAGGTCAACGCCGAGTTGCCGGAGCAGGCCCCGGCCGAGGCGCCGGTGTCGGCCGCGCCGCGGCACGGTGCCGAGGAGGGCGAGGAGTCGGTTCCGGCCCAGCGCCAGTCGGCCGAGGACGAGCACGAGGGCGAGCTCGAGGAAGAGCTCAGCGAGCGCTGAACGACCGGCCGGTCCGCCGCACTGGTTGGCCGGCCTTCACAAAACGGCCGTCACAAAGGCCTTCACACCGAAGCGATGGCCCGGGCGACCGCGGTGCGCGGGCTGGTCAGCACCGGGATCGGCAGGTCGGCGAGCAGCGCGGCGGCGGGGGAGAGGCTGGCCTGCGCCAGCACGATCACGTCGGCCCGCGGGGCGATGGCCCGCGCCTGATCGGCCACCTTCACGGCGTACGCGTGCAGGTCGCCTTTCTCGAAGAGTGACCAGGCGCCGGGCACCGGCGTCTCGATCAGGGTGACCACCCGCCCGGCCCGTTCGGCCGCCGCGTTCAGCAGGGCGGACGTCGGCGCGAGCGTGGAGTCGACGGTGGCCAGCACCGCGATCCGCGAGCCCGCCGCGACCGCCGCCTCGGCCATCGGCCGGTCCACCCGCAGCACCGGGACACCCAGATCGGCCGTCCGGGTCTCGGCGTAGGCGCCGAGCGAGGAGCAGGTGCAGACGATCAGGTCGGCGCCGCGGTCGGCCAGCTCGTGCAGCCGGGCGTCGACCCGCGCGGCCAGCTCGGCGGTGATGCCCGCCCGCCGGGCGTCGGCGAGCAGGCCGGGGTCGACGACGTGCAGGTCCGCCCAGCCCGGGGCGAGCTCGGCGCGCAGATCGTGGAAGACCGGCACGTGAACGTCGGCCGTGTGCAGGAAACCGATCGTGGTCACGGACGTGATGCTACGGCCGGTCGAGACATTGCTGCACGGCCGTCAGCAGCTGGTTCTTGGAGAACGGCTTCTCGACCAGGGTCACGTCCGGATCGAGGGTGCCCTGCGAGGCGAGTGCGGGGCGGGCGTAACCGGACATGAACAGCACGCCGGCGCCGGGGCACAGCGCGCGGAAGCGCTCGGCCAGGTCCTTGCCGAGCATGTGCGGCATCACCACGTCGGTGAGCAGTACGTCGATCCGGCCCGGATGCTCGGTCGCGAGGGCCAGCGCGGCCGGCCCGTCCGCGGCGATCAGCACCTCGTGCCCGGCACCGGAGAGGATGCGGTGCAGCACGTCGCGCAGCGCCGGCTCGTCCTCCACGGCCAGGATGGTGCCGCGGCGGGAGCCGGCCGGTGCGGCCTCGGGTTCGGCCGGTGCGGCGGGCTCGGCGTCGGTGGTCGGCATCAGGATGGTGAAGGTGGTGCCCAGCCCGGCCTCGGAGTAGATGCTCAGGTCGCCGCCGGCCGCCGCGATGATGCCGTAGACGGTGGCCAGTCCCAGGCCGGTGCCCTTGCCGGCCGGTTTGGTGGTGTAGAACGGCTCGAACGCCCGCTCGATCACCTCGGGCGGCATCCCGGTGCCGGTGTCGCTGAACCGCAGCCGCACGTAGTGGCCGGGGCGCAGGGCCGGCCGGCCCGCGGCGTACTCCAGGTCGACGGTGAGGTCGCAGGTCTCGATGGTGATGGTGCCGCCGCGGGGCATCGCGTCCCGGGCGTTCACCGCGAGGTTGACCAGCACCTGGTCGAGCTGGCCGGGGTCGGCGGTGATCGTCGGCAGGGCGGCGGCCAGGTTCAGGTCGAGCAGGATGTGCTCGCCGATGGAGCGCCGCAGCATCGCCTCGATGTCGATGACCACGTCGTTGAGGCTGAGCGGCCGGGGCCGCACCACCTCGCGCCGGGCGAAGGCGAGCAGCTGGTGGGTGAGGTCGGCGCCGCGCTGGGCGGCCTTGGCGATCTGGGCGGCGTCCCCGGCGATCTCCTCCAGTCCCTGGTCGGTGGCGGCCTCGGCGATGAACGTCGCGTAGTTGCTGATCACCGCGATGAGGTTGTTGAAGTCGTGGGCGACGCCGCCGGCCAGCTGACCGAGGCCCTCGAGGCGCTGGGCCCGCTGAAGTTGCGCCTCGGCTTGCAGCTGCTGGACCCGCTCGTTGGCGCGGATCCGTTCGGTGATGTCCCGGATCACCGCGCAGCGGATCCGGCCGTCGTCGGTGGGCAGGATGCTCACCGACACCTCGACCGGCACCGTGCTGCCGTCGGTCCGGTTGGCGTGCGACTCGACCTCGGCCGATCCCAGTTCCCGGGGCAGCGGCGGCGCCAGGAGCTTGTCGATCTCCTTGCCGAGCAGGCCGTGCCGGGTGAGGCCGAAGAGCGTCTCGGCCTGAGTGTTGGCCAGGACCACCCGGCCGTCGTCGCCGACCCCGACGAACGCGTCCGGCGCGGCCTCCACCAGTGCCTGGAAGCTGGACTCGTGCTGTTCCCGGGCGCTGACCGCGCGGGCGATGACGCTGTAGCCGACGAAATTCTCGCCGTCGCAGAGCGGCGACATGGTCAGGGTGACCTGCAGCCAGTGCCCGTCGCGGTGCCGGCGGCGGCTGCGGAACCGTTCGAGCCGGGCGCCCGACTCCATCAGCAGCAGCATCTCGCGCTGGTCGGCTTGCCGGTCGGGCGGGACGAGGATGTCGACGCTGTGCCCGACGATCTCGTCGGCGCGGTAGCCGAAGAGGGTTTCGGCGGCCGGGTTCCAGAACAGGACGGTGAAATCGCGGCCGACCGCGTAGATCGCGTCGTGCGCGGTACGGACCATCGCCCGCAGCAGTTCGTCCGGCTGAGGTCGCGGCATACCGTGCGTTTCCCCCATTACCGGACCTACCTTAACCATTCGACCCGCGCCGGGGATGCCGTTTCCCTACGCTCGCCACCATGGACGTCGAGGTGGACCCGCAACGGCCGAGCGGGGCCCGGGTCTACGACTACTACCTGGGCGGCAGCCATCACTTCGCGGCCGATCGGCAGGCCGCCGAGGTGGCACTGGCCGCCATGCCGGAACTGCCGGCCGTGCTGCGGGCCGGCCGGGCCTTCCTGCACCGGGTGGTCACCGCGGCCGCCGCCACCGGCCTCGATCAGTACCTCGACCTGGGCGCCGGCATCCCGGCCCCGGGCGACGTGCCGTCCTGTGTCCGGGAGCTGGTGCCGGGCGCCCGGATCGTCGCCGTCGACATCGACCCGGTCGCGGTCGTGCACACCCGCCGGGCCGGCGACTGCGCGGCCGTGCTGCTCGCCGACCTCACCGAGGCGGACGAGGTGCTCGGCGCCGAGGAGGTGCGCGGCACGCTCGATCTCAGCCGGCCCGTGTGCCTGCTCGTGGTCGCGGTCGCGCACTTCATCCCGGACACCGAGCGGCTCGGGCTGGCCCTCGACCGCTACCGGGAGGCCCTCGCGCCGGGCAGCTGGCTCGCGCTGTCGCACGCCTGTGCCGAGGAGGTGCCGCCGCCGCACGCCACCCAGGTGCTGCGCCTCTACAACCACACCACCTCGCCGATGATGCTGCGCGAGCGCGGCGAGTTCCGGGCGTTCTTCGGCGACTGGCCGCTGCTCGACCCGGGCGTCGTACCGGCCGTGGACTGGCGGCCCGGCCACGGCGCGGACATGCCGGGTGAGGTGGCCCGGCACTCGCTCATCGCCGGCGTCGCGATCAAGCCATAACCCGGAAATCACCACATCTTGTAGTTGTAGCGGCGCATGCTGAGCCAATGGCCGTAGTACTAGTCGCCGAGGACGACCAGGACATCGCGGTGATTCTCAGCCGGTTGCTCACCCGGGCCGGGCACACCGTGCTGCACGAACCGGACGGGCTGGCCGCCTTCGAGCACGCCGTCGCCGAACGTCCCGACGTCGTACTCACCGACCTGGGCATGCCCCGGATGGACGGCCTCGAACTCACCCGGGCGATCCGTCGGCACCCCGATCTGGCCGACATCCCGATCATCATGCTCAGCGGCCACCTGCATCCCGGTGACACCAAGCCGGTCGAGGCCGGGTGCTGCGCGGTGCTGCTCAAGCCCTGCCCCAACGACAAGCTGCGCGAGGTAGTGCAGGAGCTGGCCGATCGCGGGCCGCACACGCACACCGCCAACGGGAGCTGCCCGGCGCACCACCCGGTGAACGCCTGACCTACGGTTTGCGGGTGCTCTCTCCGACGCCCCGCACCCGCCACCGCCGCATGAAGGACAACGGCCGCACCGACCGGGCCTTCCTGACCGAGGTGCTGGCGGCCGGCCTGGTCGCGCACCTCGGCGTGGTGATCGACGGCCATCCGATGGTGGTGCCGACCGTCTACGGCTACGACGACCAGCGGATCTTCCTGCACGGCTCGGCCGCCAGCCGCAGCCTCACCGCCGGCGCGGAGGTCTGCGTGACCGTCACGGTGCTGGACGGGCTGATCCTGGCCCGCTCGGTGTTCGAGCACGGCATCAACTATCGCAGCGCCATGATCTACGGCGTTCCGGAGAAGATCAACGACCCCGACGATCTGCTGTACGGGCTTCGCCTGCTCACCGAACACGTGGCCCCCGGGCAGTGGGACTACACCCGCCGCCCCTCGAAGAAGGAACTCGCCGCCACCGCGCTGCTGGCGATCCCGCTCGCCGAGGCGTCGGTGAAGATCAGCGACGGGCCACCGGACGACGGCGACGGCCCGGACGCCGCGCTGGGGCTGTGGGCGGGCCGGCTGCCGGTCGTCGCCACCTGGGGCGCCCCGATCGCCGACCCGTTGCTGCCGCCCGGCATCGAGCCCCCGCCTCACATCTCCGCCCGAACCGGCCGCCCGATAACCGGATAACGCTCATCCGTGCCCCCTGCCGTCCGAATATCCGGACGTAAGCGAGCGCACACAGGGCGGGGTCTAGCGATGGTGAACGAGCAGGGGCGTCCGACGGTACTGCTGGTCGACGACGAGAACGAGATCCTCGAGGCGCTCGCGCTTCAGCTGCGCCGCGACCACAAGGTGCTCACCGCCGCCAGCGGCGACGACGCGCTGCGGGTGCTCGCCGACTCCGGGCCGGTCGCCGCGGTGATCAGCGACCTGCGGATGCCCGGCATGGACGGCGTCGAGCTGCTGCGCCGCGTCCAGCTCGAGTACCCGGACACCACCCGGGTGCTGCACACCGCGCAGAGCGACCTGAGCGCCGCGATCTCCGCGATCAACGACGGCGGCGTCTACCGCTACCTGGCCAAGCCGGTGAAGTCCGACGAGCTGCGCGCCACCGTGCAGGACGCGGTCGAGCTGCACGGCCGGTCCACCACCGAGCGGCACTTGCTCGACACCACCCTGAAGTCCAGCATCCAGGCCGTCTTCGGCTGCCTCGAACTGGCCAGCCCGGCCGCGTTCGCCCGGGCCGGCCGGATCCGCACCCGGGTCGCCGAACTGTGCGCCATGATGCAGCTCGAGGCGCTCTGGGAGATCGAGGTCGCCGCGATGGCCTCGCAGCTCGGCGCGGTCACCATCCCGCCAAGCGTGCTGGCCAAGCTCGACAAGGGCCTGCCCTGCACCGAGGAAGAGCAGCAGATGATCGACGCCATGCCCGGCGTCGCGGTGGAGCTGCTCAAGGGCATCCCGATGATGGAGGACGTCCTCGAGATCGTTCGCGGCCTGAGCCCCGGCCGGGTGAAGAACCCGACCAAGCCGCAGTCGCCGCTGATCGAGGCGGCCATCGACGTCATCCGCACCGCCATGGACTTCGAGACCCTCGAGAGCCGCGGCATGGAGCTGGAGAGCGCCATCACGGTGCTCGAGTGCCGCGACCACAGCGCCCTCAACGTGCTCAGCGCGCTGCGCGAGGTCAACGGCCTGGACAAGGTCGCCGAGAAGCAGGTGCGCGGCCTGAAGGTGGGCGAACTGGAGGTCGGCATGCGCGTCGCCGAGGACATCGCGGCCACCAACGGCCTCGTGCTGATCGGGCGCGGCATGGTCGTCACGTCGCTGCTGCTCGACCGCCTGGACAACTACGCGCGCATGATCGAGATCATCGAGCCGGTCCTGGCCATCCCCGGCGCCCTCAACCCGCTCGAAGTGGCCGACAACGACCTGAACGCCTAAGCCTTCTCCATCTCGCCGGCGAGGTCCTCGAGCAGGCCCAGCACCAGGGCCTGCTCGGCGGCCAGCCGCCCGATCGTCAGATCCGGGTCCGGGACCACACCGTCCCGGGCCGAGTCCTCGACCTCGCGAAAGATCGCCGCAAGCTGGTCGGCGCCGATGTTGGCGGCCGACCCTTTCATGCTGTGCGCGTGATCGCGTACGGCCCGATGGTCGCCGCCGCGCAGCAGCTCACCGAGCAGCTCGACGCCGCCCGGGGTCTTCGCCACGAACGACCGGAGCAGCCGGGCCATGAGCGCCCGCTCCCCGTCACCGGGATCGGGCCCGCCGATGTCGGCGAGCCGGGTCCGGATCTCCCCTTCCCGGGTGCTCTCCATCCGCCCATCCTCCGTCCGCCCTCGCCGGGCCGAGGCGAAATCCGCGGAGTGGCCCAAGTCCTGCGGAGTGGCCCAAGTCCTACAGTGACGGCCCATACAGCCGATGACAGGCGCATGACCCTCCGCCGGCCTTCGCCTCGACCGTACGTGCTGGCCACGGCCGGCATCGCAGGGCTCTCCGTGCTGTGGTACCTGGCCTACCGGGTCTTCGGACTCGGTCCCTCGGTGCCCTCCTACCTCGGATCGCCGCTCGCCTCCGCGACCGGCGCCGTGGCCATCCTGGCGCTGCTGCGCTGGGTGCCGCTGGAACCGGCCGCCCGGACGTTCTGGCGGCTGATCCTGGTGCTCGAGGCCACCGTCGCGATCGGCCGCGGCGTGCAGGCCGGATACGCCATCGCCGCCTACCCGGAGCCGCCGGAGACCCCGGGCTTCGCGTCCGCGTTCACGGCGGTCGGCCTGTTCGCGGCGATCGGTGCCATCTGCCTGGTCCCGCTCGGCCGGATCTCCCGGGCCGAGCGGCGCAAGCGGCTGCTGGACCGGCTCATCGCCTTCTACGGCTGCGCCACCCTGCTCTGGTTCGCCGCGCTGGGCCCGCTGGTCAACGCGGACGAGGCGTGGCCGCTGCGCACGAAGTTCATGGTGGGGCTGGCGCTGCTGATGAGCGCGCTGGGCATCAGCCGGGTCGCCTACGTGCCGGGCGGACCGGTGGACCGGGCCGCGGTGCGGCTGGTCGCCTGCAGCGGGCTCGCCACCGCCGCGTACGCCATGCTGGCCGCCCACTCCGGTCACCACGTCGCCGACCTCGGCCGGGCGGTGCTGCTCCCGTTCGGCCCGCTGCTGATCGTGCTGGCCGTGGCCCGGCAGTGGCGCTACTCCGGTGCTCAGACCAAGCGTGAGGCCTGGCTGCCCTACCTGGCCGTGGTGGCGGTCGACATCCCGCTGGTGATCACGGTGTTCGGGCCGATGGGCTGGCCCGGCCGGATCGTGGTGCTGCTCGCCGTCCTGGTCACGCTGCTCGCCTCGCTGCGGCATCTGATGGCCTACCGGGAGAACCAGCGCCTGATCGCCGCCCAGCTCGCGGCGCAGGAACAGCTGCGCTGGGACGCCACCCACGACGCGCTGACCCAGCTGGCCAACCGCGGCCTGTTCCGCGATCGGCTCGCCCTGGCCCTGGAGACCGGGCCGGCCACGGTCATGCTGGTCGACCTGGACGACTTCAAGACCGTCAACGACTCGCTCGGCCACGAGATCGGCGACGACCTGCTGGTCGCGGTGGCCGACGGGCTGCGCGCCGCGGTCGGCCCGGACGGCCTGGTGGCCCGGCAGGCCAGCGACGAGTTCGCGGTGCTGATCGACGACCCGGCGGTCGACACCGAGGACGTGGTCAGCCGGATCGGCGCGGTCTTCGGCGGTTCGCTCAGTGAGCACCGGCTGCTGATGCACGCCAGTGCCGGCAGCGCCACCGCACCGGCCGGCACGCCGCTGGACCACCTGATGCGCGACGCCGACACCGCCCTGTACGCCGCCAAGCAGCGGGGCAAGGCCAACTGGGTGCGGTTCAGCCCGGAGATGCAACGTCCCGTGGTGGCCGACGCCCAGCTCGGTGCCGAACTGCGCCGCGGGCTGGAGAACGGCGAGTTCCGGGTGGTCTACCAGCCGCTGGTCGACCTGCACCTGAACCGGGTCATCGGGGTCGAGGCCCTGGTCCGCTGGATGCACCCGACCCGCGGCGTGATCAGCCCGGCCGACTTCATCCCGGCCGCCGAGCGCACCGGACTGATCGTGCCGCTGGGCCGGTTCGTGCTGCGCGAGACCTGCCGGCAGGCGGCCGCCTGGCTGGCCGAGTTCGGCCCCGAGGTGCTGCAGAAGGCCGGCCCGAACGTGTCGGTGCGCCAGCTGCACGACCCGGACTTCGTCGACGACGTGCGGGCCGCCCTGGCCGACAGCGGCCTGCCCGGCTCGCTGCTGGTGCTGGAGCTGACCGAGTCGGCGGTGCTGCGCGGCCAGCAGGTGTCGCGCGCCCTGCACGAACTGCACGACATGGGCGTACGCCTGGCGCTGGACGACTTCGGCACCGGCGAGTCGTCGCTGAGCCTGCTGCGGGCCTTCCCGGCGTCGATCGTGAAGCTGGACAAGTCGTTCGTCGACGGCATCGAACTGGACGTCGACGGCACCCCGGAGGCCGCGGCCCGGCAGGCGGTGGCCCGCGCGGTGATCCAGATGGCCGGCGCGCTGGACCTGGACACGGTGGCCGAGGGCATCGAGAACGAGGAGCAGGCCGAGCGCCTGCGCCGGCTCGGCTACTCGCTTGGCCAGGGCTTCCACCTGGCCGAGCCGATGAGCCCGGACGAGGTCGCCGTGATGCTGGCCGGCCAGCGTCGCGCTCACGCAGCGTAACCGTGGAAAGTCCTACAGTGGCCGCCGAGATCGCCGAAGCAATCCAGGTGAACCGAGAATGCCGCGCTCCGAAGCTCCACCTGGTGGCGACGAGCGGGATCCTCGTCATCTGGACCGCGTGGTACCTCGCCTGGCTGGCCGGCGGGCCGGGACCGGACACCCTCGCGTACATCGCGATGCCGCTCGGCGCGGCGGTGGCCGCGCACAGCGTCTACCGGCTGATGCGATCGGTACGCCTGGACCCGGTGGCCCGTCGCTTCTGGCGTGGCCTGCTGATCGCGTTCGCCCTGGTCGCGGCCGGCTACACGGTGCTCGCGGTGGCCGCCTTCCAGCAACGCCCGGTGCTGCCGGACATGCCCCTCCCGGCCGCCGCCCTGGTCGCCTCGGCGTTCCTGGTCGCCGGTTGGTCGGTGGCCCGGGTTCCGCTCGGTATCGGCGGCGGCAGCCAGCGCTGGAAGCAGTGGCTGGACCGGTCGATCGCGTTCTTCGGCTGCAGCACCCTGCTGTTCCATTTCGGGCTGGCCCCGATGATCGGCTCGTCGGCCGGTTGGAGCGCCCAGATGCTGGTGCTGCTGGGCATGTCGTTCGTGCTCGCGGTCGGCGGCATCACCAAGGTGTCGTACATCGGCGGCGGCCCGGTCGACCGGGTCGCGATCCGGCTCATCGGTTCCTGCGGCATGGTCGGCGCGGGCATCGCGCTGGTGTCGGTGGCCGGCGGCGCCGACAGCGTCATCCCGACCCAGGCCGTGGTGATGCCGTTCGCCCCGCTGCTCGCCACGATCGCGGTGCGCCGCCAGTGGACCTCCACCGGCACCAAGCCCCGCCGGGCCAACACCTGGCTGCCCTACCTCGCCATCGCCGCGGTCGACGTCCCGTTGCTGAGCCTGCTGTGGCAGCACGAGCTCGGCTGGGCGGGCCGCCTGGTCATCACGGCGGCCGTGCTGGTCAACGGCCTGGTCGCGGTGCGCCAGCTGGTCGCGACCCGGGAGAACCACCGCCTGCTGCGGGAGAAGCGCGCCTCCGAGGAGCGGCTGCGCCACGAGGTCACCCACGACGGCCTGACCGGCCTGGGCAACCGCGGCCTGTTCCGGGAGCGGCTCGGCGCGGCCCTGGACCGCGGAGCGGCCACCGTGCTGCTGGTCGACCTGGACGACTTCAAGACCGTCAACGACTCGCTCGGCCACGAGATCGGCGACCACCTGCTGATCGCGGTGGCCGAGGCGCTGCGCGTCGCCACCGGCGCGGACGGCCTGCCGGTGCGGCTCGGCGGCGACGAGTTCGCGGTGCTGCTCGAGGGCGACGTGATCGGCGAGCCGGTCGCCGAGCGGATCCTCGAGTCGTTCGGCGGCCCGATGAGCACCCACCACCTGCTGGTCAACGCCAGCATCGGGATCGCCACGGCCAACGCCGGCACACCGCTCGACCACGTGCTGCGCGACGCCGACGTGGCCATGTACGCGGCCAAGCAGCGCGGCAAGGCCAACTACGTGCGCTACCACGGCGGCATGGAACAGCCGGTCTTCGCGCACGCCCAGCTCGGCGGCGAACTGCGCCGGGCCCTGGACGCCGAGGAGTTCCGGCTCGTCTACCAGCCGATCGTCGAACTGGCCACCGGCCGGGTGATCGGGGTGGAGTCGCTGGTCCGCTGGCAGCACCCGACCCGCGGGCTGGTCTCGCCGGCCGAGTTCATCCCGGCCGCCGAGGGCACCGGGCTGATCGTGCCGCTGGGCCGGTTCGTCATCCGCGAGGCGTGCCGGCAGGCCGCCGCGTGGCTGGCCGAGTTCGGTCCGGACGCGCTGCAGAAGATCGCCCCGAACGTGTCGGTGCGCCAGCTGCACGACCCGGACTTCCTGGGTGACGTGCGGCAGATCCTGGCCGACACCGGGCTGCCGGCCGACCGCATCGTGCTGGAGCTGACCGAGTCGGCGGTGCTGCGCGGGCCGCAGGTGCTGCAGACCCTGCACCAGCTGCACGCCATGGGCATACGCCTGGCACTGGACGACTTCGGCACCGGCGAGTCGTCGCTGTCGTTGCTGCGCGCGTTCCCCGCCTCGATCGTGAAGCTGGACAAGTCGTTCGTCGACGGCATCGAGCTGGACGAGGACGGCACCCCGGAGGCGACCGCTCGCCAGGCGGTGGCCCGCGCGGTGATCCAGATGGCCGGTGCGCTCGGCCTGGACACCGTGGCCGAGGGCATCGAGAACCAGGTGCAGGCGGACCGGCTGATCGGCCTCGGCTACACCCTCGGCCAGGGTTACCACCTGGCCCGGCCGATGCCGGCCGACGACCTCACCCGCCTGCTGGCCGTCCAGCGGGAAAAGGCCACCGCATAGGGTACGGCGGTGGACGAGGCCCGATCTCTCGAGCTGTGGCTGGCCGGCGTGCATTTCGCCGACCTGACCGAGGCCCAGGCGACGACCCGGTTGATCGACGCGGTCACCGCATGGGGTGAATCGCAGGGCTGGCGGGTCTATCGGCGGGCGCCCAGCGTCTTCCCGCTGCCGGCCCCGCTCAAGGGCCACTCGGTGCTCGACGTCGCGTGCGCGCGGTCCGGTGCCCAGCCGATCGCCGTCGAGGTGGACCGCCTCGACCGGCAGCGCACGGTCGACAAGCTGCTGGCCGAGGCGGCGGCCGGCCGGCTGGCCATCTGGGTGCGCTGGGGCGCCGGCCCGTTCCGCCCGCCGCCGCTGCCGGTCCATCTGGTCACCCGGGAGGCAGCCCGCACCCGGGGCCTCTGGCACACCGTCACCGACCGGCCGGCGCCGCAGCACTCGGCCCCGGCCGAGGCCGCCGAGGCCGGTGAACTGCCGATCGGCAGCGTGACGCAGGACAACAGCAACCGGCCTAATACCGAGCAATCCCCGGACGATTAGATAGCCGCACAACAAACTGGGAGGAGCAGCGATCGTGTTTCCGGGAATGGCGATGGCCGCGCAGTCCGCTCAGTACCGGGGACACACCACCGAGTGGTGGGCGCAGTTCCAGGAGGTCTCGGAGCGGTTCGACGCCGCTTCGGTCACCGAGGGACTGGCCGACGTGATCATCCCCAAGATCCCGTCGCCGTTGTTGCGCCGGGAGGCCGAGATCGCGGCCGAGGTGGTGGTCCTGCACCTCAACAAGCCGCTCAGCGAGGAACTCAAGGCGCGCGCGATGCGGGCGATCCATCGCCTGGTCGCGACGGTGGAACGGCTGACCGAGCGGGCCACCGGCGACGAGACCGGCACCGAGGCGGCGTACGCCCTGTGCCACGCGCTGGACGGCCGCTGGGCCGAAGCGGCCGCCGAGGCCGAGCCGCTGGTCGGCACCCAGGTCCTGCTCAAGGCGTTCGTGAAGGCGCTGCGCCTGGAGCGGTTCGACAACGGCCTCGCGGTGCGGCTGCTGCGGGCCGGGCAGAGCCCGCAGACCGCGGTGCAGGCCGGCCTGGTGGTCGGCAAGTACTCGTGGTGGCCGACCTGGCTCCTGAAGATCGTCACCGAGCGCGCGCTGGCCGGGACGCTCGACGAGGCGACCATCACGGCACTGGACCAGTGCGCGTACGCCGAGCTCAGCCCGGCGCAGGCGCGAATGGCGCGCCGCCTGCTCAACGGCGACGAGACGCTGGTCGACGGGGCCGCCTTGCGGCTGGAGACGATGGGCGAGCCGGAGGCGGCGGCGAAACTGCGCGAGGGCGACCTGACGGCGGTCGCCCTCGCGGCTAGGTTGATCCCACTGTGAGCGCGAGGAGTGAGCCGGTTTTGCGAGCCCCGCAGTCGCGAACGAAAGGCGGCTCTGTGATGCTTACGCGCCGCCCTCGGTGAGGGTGACGGTGGTCGGTGCGAAGGACGCGCCGTTGACGTCCACGCCGGCCCCCTTGGCCGCGGTGATCGCCTGGTTGATGTAGTCGTTGGTGTAGGCGAGACCCTCCGGGGCCTTCTTCAGCACGGTGTCACCGGTCTGGTTCTTGGTGGTCATCGAGATGTCCACGGTCTGCTTCCAGTCCGCCTCGTCGATGACGCCGATCCCGGCGGTGGCCGGCCAGACCAGCTTGTTGACCTCGTTCATCTGCCACAGCTGGTGGCTCTTGCCGAGCTTGGAGCCCTTGGCGACGACCATGTCGCGGCACTTCTCGGCGTTGTCCCGGCAGAACGCCCAGCCCTTGATCGTGGCGGTCAGGAACTTCACGGTCTGCTGCTGATAGGCCGGATCGTTGAGCTTCTCAGTGTTCGCCCATACCGCGTCCTGCAGCATGTCCGAGCCTTCGGTCTTCCAGTCGATGATCGAGAAGTCGTCGGCGGTGTACAGCTTGCCGGTCGCCGGGTTCTTGGCCTCGAGCAGCTGGGCGTACTCGTTGTAGCTCATCGCCTGGGCCGCGTCGATCTCCTTCTTGAGCAGCGCCTGCATGTCGAACTGCTGCTGCACCAGGGTGACGTCCTTGCCCGGGTCGAGCCCGGCCTTGGTCATCCCGGCGAACAGCTCGAACTCGTTGCCGAAGCCCCAGTTGCCGACCTTCTTGCCCTTGAGGTCGGCCGCCTTGGTGATCCCGCTGTCCTTCCAGGCGACCTGGTAGGTGCCGGACCGGCCGAAGATCTGCCCGACGTCGGTGATCCCGGCGCCCTGCTCCCGGGAGGCGAGTGCCTTCGGCACCCAGGCCACCGCGTAGTCGGCCTTGCCCTGGGCCAGCACGGTCTGCGGCACGATGTCGGTGCCGCCCTCGAGCAGCTGCACGTCGAGGCCCTGCTCCTTGTAGAACCCCTGGTCGACGGCGGCGATGTAGCCGGCGAACTGGGCCTGGAAGAACCACTGCAACTGCAGCTTGATCGGGGTGAGCGCCCCGCCGCTGGCGCCCGCGGTGGGCGTGGCTTCCTCGTCGGCCGTGCCGCAGCCGGCGAGCATCAGGGCAGAAGTAGCAGCAATAGCGGTAAATATCCGGAATTTGCGCATCAAACGCTCTCCTTGATCAACGGGGGAAATCTCAGGCGATCAACCGTGTACGCCACGGCATGGCGAGCCGCTCCAGCAGGAGCGTGGTCAGGTAGAAGGCGAGTCCGAGCAGGCAGGCGCCGACCACGAAGGCCCAGGCACGGGGGTAAGCGGTGAACGACGCCGCGGAGGTGATCCGCGAGCCGAGCCCGTTCTGCAGTCCACCGAAGTACTCGGCGACGACCGCGGCGATCACGGCCAGCGACGACGCCTGCCGCAGGCCGGTGAAGACATAGGGGAGTGCGCCGGGCAGCCGGACCTTACGGGCGAAGGTCCAGCCGCTCGCGGCGTACGTGTGCATGAGTTCCTGGTGGATCGGGTCGACCTCGCGAAGCCCGCGCAGCGTGTTGAGGAAGACCGGGAAGAACACGATGATCGCGGCGACCAGGCGGCGGGGGATGCTGCTGGTGGCCTCGAACATGTTGTTGAGGATCGGCGCGAGCGCGATGATCGGCAGCGCGCTGACGAACGCCGCGAACGGGATGGACACCTCGGCGAGCGGCCGGAACCGGCTGGCCGCCATCGCCGCGAGCACCCCCAGGATCGCGCCGGCGACCAGCCCGATCAGCGCGTTCTCGCCGCTGGCCAGGGCCGCCTCCCACACGTTCTGCTTCTGCTCGACGAGCTCGGCCCAGATCGCGCTGGGGGCCGGCAGGATGAACGGCGCGATCCGGCCGAGGGTCACGGTCAACTGCCAGGCCGCGATCGCGGCTACGCCGACGACCAGCGGCGGGAGGACGCCGCGCAGGAACTTCATGTCGCGCTCTTCGCGGGTACGCCACGCAGGGCCTGCCGTACGGCGGTGACGTGCTCGAAGTACTTCTCGGACTGCCGGGCCGCCTCGTCGCGGGCGGGCAGGTCGACGTCGATCGAGGCGGTGATCCGGCCGGGCCGGGCCGACATCACGACCACCTTGGTCGACAGGAAGACGGCCTCGGAGATCGAGTGGGTGACGAAGACGGTGCTGGTGCCGGTCTTCGCGCAGATGCCGAGCAGCTCGGTCTGCAGCCGTTCCCGGGTCATCTCGTCGAGCGCGCCGAACGGCTCGTCCATCAGCAGCAGAGGCGGCTGCACGGCGAGCGCCCGGGCGATCGCGACCCGCTGCTGCATGCCACCGGAGAGCTGGGCCGGGTAATGCCCGGCGAAGTCGGCCAGCCCGACCAGGGCGAGCATCTCCTCGGCCTTGGCCTTCCGTTCGGCCTTCTTCAGCCCCCGCAGCTCCAGGGGGAGCTCGACGTTGCGCAGCACGGTCCGCCACTCGAACAGCCCGGCCTGCTGG
>NZ_BOQN01000105.1 GCF_018332695.1 Paractinoplanes toevensis | reverse complement strand
GGTTCGTTCGTGCTGGGCCTGGCCACCCTGCCGTTCGTCTACAACGTCTGGCACTCCTACAAGGTCGGCCAACTGGTAAACGTCGACGACCCGTGGGGCCACGGCAACTCGCTGGAGTGGGCGACCTCGTCGCCGCCCCCGCTGCGCAACTTCGACCGGATGCCGCGCATCCGCTCGGAGCGCCCGGCGTTCGACGCGAAGTTCCCCGAGCTGGCGGCCGGCGAGCAGTCCCTGGCCGGCCCGCCGGAGGGTGGCGCCCGGCTGCTGACCAGCGAGGCCGACGGCGGCGCCACCTACCAGGAGGACATCAGCTCCGACCGGGACCGCTGACCGGCGCTTCCCAGAACGGGTCGTCGTGGTCGGCGGTCAGGCGGGCCCGGGCCCGCTGGGCCTGCCGCAGCGCCCAGCGCCGGCGGGCCACGCCGGTCACCATGCGGGCCGGGCGCCGCAGCAGGAAGGGCAGCAGCAGGAGTACGGCCAGGGCCACCGCGATCCACAGCAGCACCCGGCTCAGCGTGCCGAGGCCGCTGGACGGCGGCGCGGCGGCGGCGTTCACGCCGACCCCGGCGGGCAGCGCCGTGTTCACCGCGGCGACCGGGTTGACCAGCCGATCCGTGGTCGTGGACAGGACCTGCCGGGTCGCGTCGGCGGCCCGTAGCCCAGGGTGGGCCGCCCGGACCAGGGCAACAGTGCCGGCCACGTAGGCCGCGGCGTACTCGTCGCCGCTGACCACCCCGCCGATGCTCGTCACGCCGGTGCCGGGGGCCAACAGGTCCACCGACTCGGCCGCGTACGGGAAGGCCGGCTGCTTGTCCGCCCCGATCGCGCCCACCCGGAGCAGGCCGTCGGCCGCCTCACCCTTCGCCCACGCGGGCGTCACGACCACCACGTCCCGGGAGATCGCGTCGCTGACGGCGGCCCGCACGTCGGCGTCCGAGGCGTCGGCACCCACGCCGAGCAGGACGACCTTGGCGCCGGCGGCGACCGCGACGGAGATGCCGGTCGCGGCCGAGCGCGCCTGGTTGCCGGCCCGGACCGGCACGATCCGGGCGCCGGGCGCCACCCCGAAGGTGTCGTCGTCGCCGGCCACGATGCCGGCCAGGTTGGTCCCGGCCACTTCGCAGCCGACGTCCCCGCGGCCGGCGCCGGCCACGACGTCGGCACCCGGGGCGACCCGGCCGGCCAGCTCGGCCGCCGACCCGTCCACGCCGGAGGCGACGATGCCGACCTTGACGCCCGCGCCGTTCGTCACCGGCCAGGCCCGGCTCGGGGTCAGCAGGGTCTGCGCCCAGGACGCCTCGGCCGGGGTGTCCGACGACCGGGCGCACCCGGAGGACGAGCCGGCGCCGGCCGGCAGCGGGCCGTTGTGCAGCTCGGCGCCGGTCGCGTCCCACGGCAGGAGGAGCTGCCAGCCCGCGGTCAGGTCGCCCGGATCGGCGAGCCGGTCGCCGTCGGGCTGCACCCGTCCCGCGTTCAGGTCGAGGATCTCACCGGCCCGGCTCGCGTCGCCGAGGAACCGGGTGGCGATCTCCCACAGGTTCTCCGGCGCGCTCTGGTAGGACACCGTCACCGTGTAATACAGCTGGTTCGCGGGCGGCGCGGCCTGGGCCGGAGCCGCGAACAGCACGGTGATCGCGGCGGCCAGTGCCGCCACCCGCGACCTCATCGTCGGCATCTCACCACTCGGATTTCTCGAGGAGGGCCCACTCGTGGTCGTCGTTCGCCAGGCAGGGCACCAGAGCCAGGCGTACGTCGGACCCGCCGTTGCCCGCGCCCGGCACGTCGATGCACATGTCGGCGACCGTGTTGCGCAGCCAGTAGTAGACGAATCCGCCCGCCGTCTTCTTCGGTTCCAGCCGGAAGTACTGGTTGTCCTGGTCGAAGCAGCCGGTCTCGGTGAGCTCGGTGCCGGACGCGACCGCCTCGTTGCCGGGCGGGTCGATGCAGAACCCGTCGTCGGTGTTGCGGATCCAGTAGAGCTGGTAGCCCTCGCCGTCGACGGCCCGCGGCTCGAATGTCCACTCCTGGTTGTCGTCGCCGGTCTTGCTGCAGGTGAACTGGGTGACCGGCCCGTCGCGCGGTCCGGCGCCGTAACCGGGCAGGTCGGCGCACATCTTGGTGACGAGGTTGAGGATGAAGTACGGCCCGTAGCCGCGGCCGGTGGAGTCGGCCCCCTTGATCGCCGGCTGGTTGGCCCGCGCCGGTTTGGTGGGCTTCGCGGCCGGACTCGTGGTCGTCTTGGCCGGTTTCGGTGCGGCCGAGGCCGACGGGGCCGCCGACGGCTTGGCGATCTGCAGCCGCGGGTCCTTGGCGTACTCCGCCTCGGCCTTGGTCACCGCGTCGGCCGACGCCGCCCGGTCGAAGGCGGCCAGGGCGGCCGGGTACTGCCCGCCGGCCTGCTCGATCAGCTTGCACATCGCCCGGCCGAGGGCCGGGATGGCGTAGCCCGGTTCCCACGGTGAGCCGTCCTCGGTCCAGGCCTGCGGCTGGAACTGGGCGATGCCCTGTTCACCGACCGCGCCGAGCTTGGTGGCGCTGAATCCGGAGGTCACCATGATCTGGGCGGCGACCCGGCTGGGCGGCAGATCGGCGCAGTTCTTGCCGGCGTCGACGACCGCCTGCAGGTAGGCGTCGGGCACCGGAATCACCGCCGCACCACCGGCCGGAGAAGAAGGCGCGCCGCCGCCGCCCAGGGCCGGTTGCAGGGCATACCAGGTGGCGTACCGCGAAACGGTGTCCACATAGTCCTTGGCCCGATCCGGGATGCCGCCGGCCGCGACCACCTGGTCCATCCCGAGCCGGAACGCGGCCAGCGCGATCCGCCACGGGTCCTCGTCCAGGTGCAGGGCGCGGGACTGGCCGACGAGCCGGCACATCAGGTGGGCGAGGCCGGTGATCGCGGCCGCGCGGTCGGTCGGCTCGGCGCCGGTCCACGGCGCGTTCTGCTGCCACTGCCCCGGGGTCAGCGCGGCCACCCCGATGGCGCCGCCCGCCCGCAGGTCACCGACCGGCCGATCGGTGAAGTGCGAGGCCACCATGACCTGGCCGGCCAGCCGGGCCGGGGTGAGCGCGGTGCACGACGACGCGGCGCCGACCAGGATGCGCACGTCGGGCGCGGTGAGCTGGTTGCCCCGCAGCGGCTCGGCCGCGTTGGCCGCCTGCCGGGCCGCGAAGCCGCCGGCGCCGGTCAGGACGGCGAGGGCCAGCACGATGCCCAGCGCCACCGGCCGGGTCGGTCTCGGCAAGCGGACCATTACCGGCTCGTTCCTTCCGTCAGCAGCTCGTCCTCGGTCGGCAGGTCGACGTCCGGCGCCCAGCGCAGGGTGGTCACGACCGCGTCGAACAGCAGCACGATGGCCTGCACCGGGTCGGCCTCGACGTCGCCGTCGGTGAGCACGGTGAAGGTCAGTACGCCCCAGACGCCGGGGGCGTCGGGCGCGGCCACGTAGTAGTTCACGCGTACGGCCGGCGCCTTGCGTTTGATCGGTCCGCTGTCGACGACCTGGCGGACCCGGGCCGCCGGGCAACCGTCGATCTCCAGCGCCATGCCGTCCGGGCCGGCGTCGGCCAGGATCGAGTTCAGCACCGACCGCGGGTCCTGCGGCTCGCCGTCGTCCTCGATCACCGACAGCAGCAGCGTGCCGGGCAGCCGCATGCCGTGCATCTCGGTCACCGGCAGCACGACGGCCCGGGCACCCTGCCGTTCGGCCTGGTCGGTCGCGTCGGTGAGGTCGCGGTTCAGCATCCGGCGCCATGGTCCGGCCTTGTCCCGGGGCAGCGTGTCGGGCAGGGCGTGCCGCACGATCGCCTCGATCGTCTTGGCCCGCACCCGGCGCAGCTCGGGCAGGGTGGGAACGTGCACCCAGCCCTCGGGGACGATGAGCTCAAAGTCCAGCATGGATGAACTCCAACGGCTGAGTGGCGATCATGTGCATCACGGCTTCCACCCCGGAGCCGATCACCGCGAGCTGGTCGAGCGCCTTGACCCGGGTGGTCAGCAGGACGTCGACGGCCTGGTCGTCGAGGCGCAGCGCCGCGTTGACCCGCCCGTGCAGTCCCTCGCCGTTCGAGCTCGCCATCGCGAACACGCGTACGCCGTCGCCCCGCTCGGTCGTCAGATAGTCGACGGTTGGTGGGCGTACGTCATCGGCGAAGCCCTCGGCACCCACCTCGGCCATCAGGTAGGCCGGATCTTCCGGCCGGGCCGGCCGGAACTCGGCCAGGATGAGCAGCGGCAGCCAGCGTGGCCGCTCCTCGAGGAAGCCGCCGCCCCAGATGAGCCGGCAGTTGGCGGGCATGCCGTCGGTGCGCGCGAGCAGGTCCCGGGCCAGCGCGGCGCCCATCTCGGGCGCGTCGACGCCGACGCCCAGCCACTCGTCGAGCAGCTTCACGAGCGACGCCGTCCAGTCGTCGCTGGCGGCGGCCGGAACCCAGTCCCAGTACCAGGAGATCATCAGGCGTTCTCGAATGCCGGGTTGGAGGTGGCCTGCAGGCCCGCGATGATCAGGCCCGCGCCGAGGTTGAAGATCTGGTTGAGGCCGCCCCAGGATCCGAAGATCCACTTGAGACCGCCGGTCGCCCAGCTGAACCCGCTGCCGAACGTGCCGAGGCCGCTCAGCCAGCCGAGGTTCTTGAGGTTGCCCAGCTCGAAGAGGCCGCTCAGCCAGCTCTTGCCGACGTCGAAGAAGCCGGGCTTGCCGGCCCCGATCATCAGCGGCTTGCTGAAGTCGAACAGCTCGATGATCTGCCCGTTCGGCCCGACGCCGGGCTTGAACTTCAGGTAGGGCAGTCCCTTGAGGAACTTGGTGAAGCCCTCGATCGACTTGCCGAAGGCGCCGAACGCCGCGCCGAGGCCGGCGAAGCCGAGCCCGACGGCGTCCAGGACGACGCTGAGCACACTGCCGTCGCCGCCGGCCAGGAGGATGCTGTCGGCCACCAGGAGTACGGCACCGGCCGCGAACCCGGCTATCGCGAGCACGTTGAGCCCGGGTATCAGGAAGGCCAGCGCGGTCAGGACCATCGCGATGATCCCGAAGATCTCGCTGATCTTCTTGAAGATGGCCATCACCCGCCAATTGATCTTGTCGGTCAGCCCGTCGTCGTAGTTCTTGCAGTTCACTGCGTCGCCGAAGCGCTTGCCGGCCACGTCGAGGGCGTCCAGCGCGCCGGTCAGCCGGTTCTTCGCCGCGGTGATCGCCGAGTTCGCCTCCTCCTGCGCGCGCTGCTTGTCGGTGCCCTTCTGCTGCTCCGCCGGCGGGATGTTGCCGTCCGCGTCCTTCTGCGGGTCGGGCAACCCGTTGGCTCTGGTCAGCGAATCGGTGCCGGCCGACTCGTCGCGCTCGGCCGCGTTCACCTCGTCGATCGCGTGCTGCAGGTCCGGCTCGTACTTCTTGGCCTCGTTCGCGACGTCGCGGTAGCGCACCGCGGCCTTGGTGAGGCTGTCCTTGAGGGACTCGGCGTCCTCCTTGAGCGGCTCCACCCACTGGCCGCGCAGTCCCTCGTCACCGGCGTCGACGATCTTCTGCAGTTTCGCCACCGCGTCGTCGATGGTCATCGAGATGTGCTCGTAGCGCTTCTGCGCCGCGTCGATCTCGGCCGGGTCGGCCTTGCGGAGGGTGCCGAGGCGGCCGTCGCTCACTTGTCGCCCTCCTGAAGGCTGGCGACCATCTTCGCCTCGGCCTCGGCCCACGCCTGGTCGGCGCCCTCGACCGAGTCGCGGAACTTCTTCATGGCCTCGACCATCTTGTCCCGGCTGCCGGTCCAGTTGTCGGCGAAGTCACCCATCGACAGGTTCGCGTTGTGCTGCCCCCACTGGCCCTTGAAATCGTCCTGGAAGTCGAGCGCGCCCTCGAACTGGCTGATCAGCTCGCTGAGGTCCCGGGCCAGGTCGGCCAGGTCCTTGACCACGATGTCGGCCATCAACTCACCGCTTCCATAGTCGGTATCTGAACGGTTTGCAGGGTGCCGTCGCCGAGGTGCACCCGGGCCATGCCGGGCACCACCCGCTCGGCCAGGTTGGCCCGGGACAGCCGCACGCCGACCAGGTCGCCGGCGCTCAGGGTGGGCGGGGAGAGCAGGGCGCCGCGGCGGTTCTTCTTGACCTCGACCTGCCAGCCGGAGAAGCCCATCGCGACCGAGGAGATCTCGCCGGCGATGACCACCGCCCGCCGCCGGCCGGACGCGGTCCGGATCAGCTGGCGCAACCAGTCCCGGCAGGAGACGTCCCGCCAGGCTTCGGCGTCGTCGACCAACAGCGCGACCGGCCCGTCACCGGGATCTACCAGGGCGGCGAACTCCTGTTCGGTCGGGCTGTCGCCGCTGACGATCCCGCGCACGCCGGGGCGGCCGGCCAGGTCGGTCAACGGGGTCCGCAGCGGCGCGCCGATGACCAGCTCGAAGCCTGTGCGCAGCATCGACTCGGCCATCACGCGCAGCGCGGTGCTGCGGCCGGATCGGGACGGCCCGGCGATCAGGAACGTCGGCTGGTCGCCGAGCAGATCCATGCCGACCGGGGCGAGATCGTCGCCGCCGACGCCGATCAGCGCCCACCCCGGCCCCGGTTTTCCGGCCGACGACCAGGCCTGCTCGAAGGTCAGCTGACTGGGCATCGCGGCGATCCTGGCGGGCCGCAGCCTGTTCTCGACAGAGACCTCGCGTTCGGTCAGCTGACCCGCGATCGCGTGCATCGCGGCGACCTGGGCCGGGCCGCTCGGATCGGCGGCGATCAGGGAGACCTGCACCTCGATCGCGCTGATCGCCCGGTAACCGCGTCCGGGCGGCAGGTTCTCCGGGATCTTCCGCGGGTTCAGCCCGGCCATCGTGGCGTCACTGCGGTCGGAGAGCCGCAGCACCAGCTTCTCCTCGCAGAGCGAGCTCATCCGGCCGCTGAGCAGGCTGTGGTCGCCGGCCACGATCAGGTGCACGCCGGCGCTGGCGCCCTCCCGCATGAGGATGTGCACGATCTCGGTGAGCGTCCCGTTGTCGTGCTCGCTGAGGGTTCCCATGAACCCCTCCCAGCGGTCGATCAACAGCAGGATGTGCGGCAGCCGGTCCGCGGCGGGGGCGGCCGCGCGCTGTTCGGACAGGTCGGCGAACCCGCCCTCGCCGAGCACCCGCTGCCGGCGCTGCACCTCCTCGTGCAGCCGGCGCAGCAAACGCGCGGCGCGCTCCACGTCGGTGCGCTGGGCGACCGCGCCGCAGTGCGGAAACTTGGTGAGCGGCAGCAGCGCGCCGTTGCCGCAGTCCAGCCCGTACAGATGAAGGTCGGCGACACCCGCGGCGGAGGCCGCCGCGGTGGCGATCGTGCGCAGCGCCTGCGACCGGCCCGACCGCGGTGCGCCGACGATGTGCAGGTGGCCGAAGGTGTCCAGGTCCAGCTTCATCGGCACCTGCTGCTGCGTCCGCGGCAGGTCCTGCACGGCCCAGGTCCCGTCGGACAGATCGGTCACCGACAGGGTCGGCAGCGCCGGCAGCCAGGGCCGCCGCTGGGCGGGCAGGCCGAGCATGTCGTTCGTCTGCCGGATCGCCGCCACCAGCACCGACAGGTCGGTCGCCTCGTCGGCCTCGGCCAGGCTGCGGGGTCGCTGCGGCACCGGCCGGCCCAGGTCCTGCCAGCCCACCGGGTGCAGGAACGGCACCACCACCGCCTCGGCCCGGTTCGACCGCGGCCGCCGGCCGCCGACCCGGCCGGTCTGGAACGGGATCAGCGAGCTGTGCCCGAGTCGGGCGTACGCGCGGCCCGGGGTCGCCGCCGAGATGCTGGCCGCCTCCCGGGCGTCGATCACGTCGGCGCTCTCCCCCGCGTCGGTCACCCGCAGCGCGACCCGCAGGTTCGTGTTGGCCCGGATCTCCGCGTTCACCACGCCGTTCGGGCGCTGGGTGGCCAGGATCAGGTGGATGCCGAGCGACCGGCCGCGCTGCGCGATGTTGACCAGGCCGGTGACGAAGTCGGGCAGTTCCCGGGCCATCGAGGCGAACTCGTCGATCACGATGAGCAGCCGCGGGATGGGTTCCGGCACCGGGCGCCGGGTCGCGTAGTCGAGGTAGTCCTCGAGGTCCTTGGCGCCGACCGCGGCCAGCAGGTGCTCCCGGTGGGTCAGCTCGGCGCCGAGCGAGGTGAGCGCCCGCTCGACCAGGTGGGTGTCGAGGTCGGTGACCATCCCGACGGTGTGCGGCAGGTCGACGCAGTCCTTGAACGCGGCGCCGCCCTTGTAGTCGACGAGCACGAAGTTCATCGCGTCCGGCCGGTTCGCCACCGCCAGCGACGCCACCACGGTCTGCAGGAACTCCGACTTGCCCGACCCGGTGGTGCCCGCGACCAGGCCGTGCGGACCGTGCTGGACCAGGTCGAGCGCGAACGGACCGTCCAGGCTGACGCCGACGATCGCCCGGGTGCCGCGCGGCGACGAGGTCCAGCGGGCGCTGACCGCGGCCACCGACGGGTCCTCCAGCCCGAGCACCTCGAGCAGGCGGGCCGAACCGGGCAGCGCCGCGTCGCCGTGGGTGTCGCTGACGTCCCGGATCGGGGCGAGTCGCCGGCCCACGGTCGGGAACCACTCGTCGATCACCTCGTCGACCCGGATGCCCTCGATCGTCGCCGCCCGCTGCTGCCGCAGCGTGGTGGGCAGGCCGTCGCCGCCGACGACCACGGTCGTGCACTCCTCGGGAAGGGTGCGCTCGTCACTGTCCACGCAGACGAAGTAGACGCCGACGGCCGGGCCGCCGAGCAGCACCGAGACCAGGCCGGGCAGGGACCGCAGCCGGCGGGCGCCGTCCAGCACCACGACCACGTCCGGGTCGCCGATCGCCGCACCGGAGCCGGCGTTCAGCCGGGCCTGCCGCCGGGCCTCGATCAGTTCGATCAGCTCGGCGATCCGCCGGGCGATCGTCTCGGCGTCGGTGCCGAGCAGGGTCAGGGTCTGCTGGCCGAGCAGCGGGCGGGTGTGCGGCAGCCAGGCCGCCCACTCCCACAGGGCGCTGCCGTCCGGGTCGGTGAGCACGTAGAGCTGCAGGTCGCGGGGGCTCTGCGCGACCGCGAGCTGGCCGATCATCCAGCGGGCGAGGCGGCGCGGCCACTCACCGCGGCCGGCTACGCCGACCACGCCGGCCTGCACGATCGAAAACGCGACGGGTACGTCGTTCAGCTGCCGCCCGGTCTGCCGGTCCTGCCCGGCCGCCTCCACCTTGATCGCGCTGGGCAGGTCGGCGATGCCGATCCGGGTGACCAGATGATCCGGATCGGTGCGGCGGCGCTCCCACAGCCGGGCCCGCGGACCGGTGGCCACGATCAGCAGTTCGGCCGGATCCGGGGCGGCGACCCGGCGATCCTGTCGCTCCAGGACGGTGGTCTCGGCGATGTCGGCCTCGATCGCGGTGACCCGGGCCCGGTGCTCGGCGACCTGGGCCCGATAGGTGCGGCCACCCTGGCGGCGCGAGGACCACCAGTTGCCGACCACCATGACCGGCGACATCGCCGCGAACATCAGGTACATCGGGTTCCGCAGCACCGTGGACATGACCACGCCGAACGCCGCCGGCAGGGCGGCGGCCAGCCACGGCAGAGCGTTCGGCGTGGGCGCCTTCGGTTCGGCCGGGATCTTGAACTTGTCCGGGCGGATCGGCGGGAGCAACCGCGGCGGGCGGTTGTAGTCGAGGTACTCGCTCTCCGGTGACGGCTCGACCATCGCGTCCGGGCAGCGCACCGGGTGCGCCTCCAGGGCGGTGCCGCCCGCGGTCAGCTGCGCGGTCTCCCGCCAGACGACCTCACCCCCGGTCAGGTCGACCCGGTCCAGCAGCAGGCCTTCGCCCCGGACGTAGACCGCGGCGTCGAACGTGACCCGGACGACGGCGGCCACCGGCTCGAGCCCGTCCAGCCGGATCGCGCAGGCCGGGGCCGAGCCGATCCGGTGCTCACCCGGGGTGAGGGACCAGATCCGCCCGGCCCCGGCGCCCGTCACGGCCCGGATCGTGACGAGACCGCCGGTGGCGTACGGGGCCGGACCCGGCCCGCCGACCCACAGCACCGAGCCGTCGTGCACGCCACTGGCGGACAGCGGAAGGTCGAGGTCGAGCGGCCGGTCGTCGCGGTAGATCGGGCCCTGCGCCGGGGCAACGTCGAGGCTGTCGAGCAGGTTCTTGACGATGTCCCGGACCGGCGTGGCCGGATCGGCGTCCACCACCACGTCGGCCGACCACGCCCCCGGCGACGCGAGCGTGATCAGCATGCGCATTACTTGTTCAGCGAGCCGGCGAGCTGGGTGTCCATGTCGCGCAGCGCCTCGACGGCCTTGTCCAGCCACTCGGAGAGCAGGTCGAGGTTCTCCATCAGCTCGTTCGCCGCGTTCACGAACTCGGTGTGCACCTCGTCGAACTTGCCGGACGCCTGGTCGGTGACGAAGCCCGAGCCGGTCAGGTTGTCCACGATCGCCTTGCACTCGGTGAGCCGCGAGTCGATCTCGTTCTTGTTGTTACGCATCCGGGTCGCGCTGTCCGACATCTCCGTGTAGGTGATGTTCAGGTTCGCCATCGGGTCGTCCCTTCGCTGGTCCGGTCAACGCTGATCAACGTAGGAATGACGACCGGCTGCGGTCCAGATCGAAGTACGCGAATGTGGGCCCATGGGCCCACGGCCCTCGTTGACAGCCGCGGGCCGGCCGCTGACGATTCCGGCGTGAGAAGTGGAGCCTGGACCGTCGACCACGCGTTACGTGCCCTGGCGACGGGGTGCGCCGCCCTTCCCGCCGTCGGCGCTGTCGTCCTGGGCCCGGAGTCGGTGCGGCTGCGCCTGACCACCCCCGACGAGGCACCCCCGCCCGGCTGGACCGCGACCGACCAGGGCCGCACCTGGGCGGCGTCGGTGCACCAGCTGGCGAACGCGGCGGTGGACGACCGGATCCCGGAGCCGTACCCGCTGCTCGTCTCGGTCGGGGTCGTCGACGGTGGACGGCTGCTGCTCAACCTGGCCGAGGCCGGCGGGCTGGTCAGCGTGGAGGGCGACCTCGAACTGGCCCGGAACCTGGTGCGGTCGTGGTCCCGGCGGCTCACCACCAGCCCCTGGTCGGGCCGGGTCCGGGCGATCCGTGTGGGTTTTCCGCCCGATTCCGACTTCGCCGGGTGGGATCTTGACCGGTTGGCGGAGGCGGCCGCCGAACTCGACGACCCGTACGGCGGGATCCTGCTGTTCGCCGATCGGCCCCAAGGCCGCGAGGCCTACCAGGTCGAACGGCTGCTCGCCGAGCCGGCCCGGCGCTGGACGGTAGTGGCCGTCGACGGCGGCGACGCGGCCTGGCGGCTCACCGTCGGTGTGGACGGCAGCGTCGACACGGGCATGCTGGCCGAGCCGGCGCGAGCCGCGTGAAGCATTCATGAAGAAAGATCCCCCAGACTGACGCACGTGATCACGGTTCCCGCCAAACCGGGTGGCCGGGTGCGCATCGCGATCTCCAGTCCGGAGATCCTCGCCCGCATCCGCCACGAGTTCGCCAGCAAAGGCCTCGACGTGCAGATCGACGGGCTGCCCTCGGTCGAGGTGGTAATCACCCCGGGCAGCGGGGTCGCGCCCTCGACGGGTGCCCTCGCCGACGCCCTCAACGGCCTGGCCGGGCCGCACACCCACCGCCGGGATCCGGCCACCGCCCGCTACCGGCTCGCGCTGGTCCCGCACGGCCGCCCGGCCGACCAGCCACGGGACGGGCGAGGGCCGCTGTCGCCGCGCGAGGCCGAGGTCATGGACTGGATCAGCCGGGGCCGGTCCAATGCGGACATCGCCGGCCTGCTCCAGGTGCAGCCGAAGACCGTGAAGAACCACGTGAACCGGATCTTCACCAAGCTCGGCGCCCGTAACCGCGTCGACGCGGTGCTGATCTGGCAGCGTACTTAGGTGAGCGCCGCGAGATAGGCACGGACCTCGCCGGCCTCCTCGGCGTCGATCTCCTCGAACCGGGCGAGAGCCCGGCGGGCGAGGGCGGCGCCCGCGCCCGCCCGGGCCAGGCCGAACAGCGCCAGCCCCTCGTGGTAACGGTCGCCGGCGTCCTGACTGATCCGCAGGGCCTCGCCGAACGTCTCCTCGGCGGCCGCCGGTCGGCCGAGACCGTGCTGCGCCAGTCCGATGTTGATCAGTAGGTTGGCCTCGACCAGCTGGCTGTGGGACCGCCGGGCATACTCCAGGCCGGGCTGCCCCTCCTCGATCGCCTCGGCCCACCGCCCGGTCTCCGCGTTGAGTTCGCAGAGCACGTCGTGGGTGGCGGCCAGGTAGTAGTCGATGCCCTCCCGGCGGGCGAGTTCGAGCGCCTCCCGGGCCGGCGTGCGCGCGGCCTCGTACTCCTTGGCCTCGCGCAGCGTGGACGCCAGGTTGCCGAGCAGGCTGATCCGGTGCTGCCAGTCGGCCGGCTGGTCGAGCAACTCCAGCCCGCGGCGCAACTGCTCGACCGCGGTGTCGTTCCGGCCCAGCCGGGAGTGCGCGACGCTGCGGTGGTTGAACATGATCGCCTGGGCCACCCGGTTGCCCGAGGTCTCGGCCGCGCGCATCCCCACGCCCAGCAATTCGAGCCACTCGAGGGGCCGGCCGGCCGCGTAGAAGTAGTTGAACAGCAACTGCGTCAGGTGCCACGCCGACTCGTGCTGGCCACCGCGGCCGGCCCGGCGGGCGAGCGCGACGATGTTCTGCCATTCCTGGCCGCACCAGCGCAGGGAGTCACTCTGCCCGGCGAACAGGGCCGGCGGAACGTCGGTGTGCGGCGGCTCCATAGGCGCGCCCCGGCCGACCATCCGGTCGCCGACCACCGAGAGCGACACGCGGTACCAGGCGAGGACCCGGCCGAGGGCGTCACCCCGCTCGTCCGGTGTGAGCTCGCCGGCCAGCTCGGCCGCGTAGGCCCGGACCAGGTCGTGCATGGTGTACCGGCCGTCGTCCTCCTCGATCAGGCTGAGCGCACACAGCCGATCCAGGCGGACCGCCGCCTCGTCCACTCCGGACCCGAACAGAGCGGCCGCCGTCGACCGCGTGACGCTCGGCCCGGGGAAGACGCCGAGCAGGCGGAACGCTCGGGCCGCGTCCGCGGCGAGCGCCGCGAACGACCAGGACAACACGCCGCGTACGGAGTAGAGCACGTCATCGGCCAGCTGCAGGGTGTCCAGCCGGAACCGCTCCAACTGGGCCACCAGGTCCTCGATGCCGGTGCCCGCGGCCGAGACGACCTGCTCGGCCGCGATCTGCAGGGCGAACGGCGACCGGTCGCACAGCGCGGTTAGCCGATGGGCGGACGCCGGCTCGGCGCCCACCCGGTCCGCGCCGATCAGCGTGCTGAGCAGCCGCAACGACTCGTCGTCGCTGAGCGCGCCGAGCGAGATCCGGCGGGCCGAATGCCGGACGGCCAGCCCGGAGAGCCGGTTGCGGCTGGTCACCACCACGAAGCAGGTGCCGCCGCCGGGCAGCAGGTCCTCGATCTGGTCGGTGGACGCGGCGTTGTCCAGGACGAGCAGCACCCGCTTGTCGGCCAGCATGCTGCGCCACAGCGCGGCCCGCTGTTCCCGGCCGCTCGGCACGTTGCGGGCACCGGCCGAGGTGAGCAGCTGGTGCAGGGCGGCTTCCGGGGTCAGCGCGGCGTGCGACGGATCGAACCCGCGCAGGTTGATGTAGATCTGCCCGTCCGGGTAGCTGTCGCGCAGCAGGTGCCCGGCCCGGATGGCCAGGGTGGTCTTCCCGATCCCGCCGACCCCGACGATCATGACGAGCCGCCGGCCCGGCGTCAGCAGGGTGAGCAGTTCCTCGGCACGGCCCACGAAGGCGTCGTTGTCGTGCGGGAGCTGAGCCGGTCGCGGCGGTCGGCGGTCGTCGGCCAGGATCTCGGCGTGCACGGCCTGGGTCGACGGCGACGGGCTGATGCCCAGCTCGGCGGCGAGCACCCGGCGCAGGTCGGCGTACTGGCTCAGGGCCTCGGCGGTGCGGCCGGTGCGGTGCAGGGCGGTCATCAGCGTGCCGCGCAACCGCTCGTCGAACGGGTGGGCCGGGACCTCAGCCAGCAGCCGGGCGGTGACCTCGCCGGGCGGGGCCTGCTCGGCGTACTCGATCAGCAGTTGCAGTCGAAGTGCGGCCAGGCGGTCCCGGGCCTGCGCGACGAACGGCCCGGGGACCCCGGTGAAGGCCGGCCCGTTCCCCCACAGCTCCAGCGCCTGAGCCCCCGCCCGATCCTCGGCCACGGTGACGTCGAACGCCGCCCGCTCGAGCCGCAGGCAGTATCCGGCCCGGCTGCTGACCAGCTGGTCCTTCGCCGGTCCGAGCGCGCGGCGAAGGCCGGAGAGATAGGTGTGCAGACTGCCGGCCGCGGTCGCGGGCGGTGCCTCGCCCCAGATCCGGTCGACGAGCTGCTCCCGGGAGACGGTCGTGCCGGCGCACAGGGCCAGCACGGCGAAGACGGCACGTTGCTTCGGCGGGCCCAGCTCGATCTCGTCGCCGTCGACGAACGCACGGAACGATCCGAGGCCCTCGACCCGCAATCGGCCATCCACCAATGCACTCCTCGCGCTCGATAGCCGCGCAACGATAACGCAACTAGCTTTGTGGCCTATGTGGGCATTAGCCGAGGTGTTGTAGCTTCACTGCTGAAGCGGTTCAGCAACCGGCCGGAGGCAGCGTCATGACCCTTACGGCCGCCGCCGTGCTCGGCGGGCTGCGGCAGCGGGCCTGGTCGGTGCTGACGGTCTCCGCGTTCCTGGTGCTGTCGGCGGCCGGCGCCGCCGGGCCGATCTTCGCCGAGGCCTCCGACAACGCCGCCTTCCAGGTCCGCCTGGGCGAGGTCGCGGAAACCACCCGGCAGAACGACGCCGCGGTCGTACGCATCTCGGCCAACGTCGGCCCAGCCGCCTTCGACCAGCAGTCGGTCGTCGACGACCTGCGGTCGGTGCCCGGCCTGACCGACTTCGATCTGACCGGCGCCTCGGTCGGCGCCGAGCTGGCCCGCCCCGACTTCTGGGGGTTCACGGTCAACGGACGCGAGCGCGGCCGGTTGTTCGCGGTCGGCTCGCCGGCCGCCGAACTGACCGCGGTCGGTGCGCCCGCCGGCCAGGACGGACTGTGGCTGCCCCGGCCGATGGCCGCCGACCTCGGCGTGCAGCCTGGTGATCAGATCGTGCTCGCCCTCGTCCGGGGCACTCGCGGCAAGCCGCAACGGGTCACCACTACCGTGAACGGCGTCTATGCGGTGGACGCCACCGGCCGGCTGCCGGGCGGGCGGAAATGGGCGCTGCGGCGGGGCGACACCCCCGAGGACACCGAGTACCGCACCCTCCCGGCGTACCTCCTGGTCGGCGAGGTGCCGACGGTGGAACGCCTGGCGAAAGCGACGAAGGACCAGATGTTCTGGTCGGTCGAGGCGTCGCTCGCGCCCGGCGCGACCTTCGCCGAGACGAAAACGACCGCCAATCGCCTCGAACAGGTCCGCCGCAAGTACGCGACCGCCTCGCCGGCCGACGGCGACGACCCGCTCGCGCTGCGGTTCGCCAGTGGCATCGGCCGGATCGTCGCGACGGCCCAGGCCACCACCGAGGCGGTGCGGCAGCGCACCCGGCCGGTGGAGTGGGCCGCGATCGGCGTGGGCTTCGCATCGGTGCTGGCCGTGGCCCTGCTGTCGGCGCGCCGCCGGGACCGGGAGGTGCGGCACGCGGTCGCCGTCGGCCTGACCCCGCTGCGGGTGGGCGGGCTGTGGCTGCTCGAACATCTGCTGCCGGCGGCAATCGGCGCGGTCCTCGGCTGGCTCGCCACGTGGCAACTGATGGCACTGCTCGGCCCGCCCGGGACGATCTCGGAATCGCTCGCGCCGGCCGCCCTGACGGGCGCGGCGGCGGTGGGTGCCGGAGTCGTCTCGGTGGCGGCAGTCGGATCGGTCGCCGCTTTCCTTCGCGTACGGGCATCGCCTCCGGCAACCGCACGGCGACCGTTGCCGTGGCCCGCGATCATCGTGGTCGCCGCCCTGGTAGCGGCGGCGAGCCTGGTGAGCGCCGGCGGCCGGGCCTCCACCGTCGACCTGCTGGTCCCGCTGCTCGTGCTGGCCGCCGCCGGCGTACTGGCCGGGTGGCTGCCCGGCCTGCTGGCCGGTGGTGCCCGGCTACCCTCGTCGCCACGGCGGGCCGCGGTGTGGCTCGCCCGCCGACGGCTGGGTTCCGGCGGGGCCGAGCGGCGGCTCGCCGTCACGGTGGTGACCGCGGGCCTGGGCATGCTGCTGTTCGGCCTGTCGGCGGTGGAGTCCACGACCACCACCGCCGACGACCGGATCGCGGTAGCGGCCGGCGCCGAGCGGGTCGCGGTCCTGGACGACGGTTCCGCCCAGCTCGACGACGCGGCCGTGTCGGTGCCGCCCAACGACCCGACCCTGGGCGCGCCGCCGGACGCACCGGTTCCCGGCGTACGCACCCCGCCGCTGCCGGACGGGAACACCCTGGTCTGGCGCAGCGACGTGCTGACCCCGCTCGACGACTTCCGGAAGGACCTGCTGGTCATCGACCCGGCCCGGTTCCTGGACGTCGCGCTGTGGGGCAACGGCCCCGACCTGGCGGCCGCCCGCTCGGCCGTGCGGGCGCTGGCGGCCGACCCGGGCACCGCCTCCGAGACGAACGGGAGCGGCTCGGTCCGGGCCATCGTCGTCGGCGATCCGGCGTCCGCCCTGGTCGACACGATCCGGGTGTCGATCGGGGCCTCTACCGAGGACCTGACGGTGGCCGCGCGGGTGCCCGCGTTCCCCGGCATGCAGGGCCGCCCGATGTACGTCGTCGCGGCCACCCCGATGTTCGCCAAGCTCGGCCCCGAAGATCCGCGGCTGCGCCCGCGCACCGAGTTGCCGGCCGGCGTCCAGCTGTTCCGCACCTCCCTGTGGAGCTCCACCGGCGCGCTGGACGTGCCGGCCGCCTCCTCGGTGACCAGCGCGACCCTGCTCCGGCAGGACGCCACCTACGTCGCGACCGACCGAGCCCGTGGCTACCAGGTCGCCGTCGCCGGTTACCTGGCCCTGCTGGCCGTCCTCACCCTGTGCGTCTACGCCCAGCGCAGCACGGCGCTGCGCCGCCCGACCGACCTCATGCTGGCCCGCGTCGGCCTCGGCCCGGCCCGGGTGCGCCGGGCCCGGGCCCTGGAATTCGCGCTGCTGGCGGCGGTGTCGGCGGCCGCGGCGGTGGCCGGCGTGGCGGCACTCGCACCCCTCGGCGGGCGCCTGCTCGACGACCAGCCCGGGCTGCTCCCCCGGTTCGCCTTCCAGCTCTCGCCGCTCGGCCTGGCGGTCACCGTCGCGGCCGCGGCCGTCGCCGCCCTGCTGGCGGTGGCGCTGACCACGGTGCGCGCGGCCACCGCGGAGGAGGACGCCTACCGTGACGACTGAACCGTTGCTCGAAGGCCGCGAGCTGCTGCAGCTCTACGCCGCGCCGACCGGCCCCACCCAGGCGCTGCGCGGCGTCGACGTCACCGTGCTCGGCGGCCGGATCAGCGCCATCACCGGCCCGTCCGGCAGCGGCAAGTCCACCCTGCTGGCCCTGCTCGCGCTGCGCGAACGACCGGCCGGCGGGGAACTGCGGCATCGCGGCACGCCGGTGTCGGGTCTGACTCGCCGCCAGTTGCAGAGGTTGCGCCGCCGCGAAATCGGGTGGGTGGCCCAACGCCCCACCCACAGCCTGTTCCCGCAGTTGGACGCTCGTGGACAGATCGCACAGATGGCCCGCTTGCGCGGCGTACGCCTGGCTGTTCTGGATTCTCTTGCCGAAGTTGATCTCACGGCCCGGGCCACCGCTCTGCCGGCAGTCATGTCCGGTGGCGAGCAGCAGCGCCTCGCGGTGGCCGCGGCCGCCGTCGGCGCCCCCGCGCTGCTGGTGGCCGACGAGCCGACCGCCGAGCTGGACGACGACTCCGCCGCCCTGGTCCTGGGATTGTTGCGGGCCCGAGCGGCACAGGGCAGCGCGGTAGTGATCGCCACGCACGACGCGCGGGCGATCGCCGCCGCCGACACCGTGCTCCGCCTGCGCCACGGAGTCCTGACCGGTTATGTCTCCGCCGACCAGCGGCACACCACCACGATCGACGGCCAAGGCCGACTGCAACTGCCCGAGGACGCGCTGGCCCTCTTCCCCGACGGCTCGCTAACCGTCAAGATCGTCGACGGCCACGTCGAACTGCACCGGCCGGAGTGAACATGCCGCTGGTAGAGGTACACAACGTCAGCCACACCTTCGTGCTGCACGAGATCAGCCTGACGCTGGAAGCGGCCACCGTCGCCGTGCTGGCCGGGCGATCCGGCTCCGGCAAGACCACGCTCTGCCACCTGATCGCCGGGGTCATGGCCCCCACCAGCGGCTCGGTGCTGGTGCGTGGCCGGCCCCCGTTCCCCGCTCCCGCCTGGGAAACCGTGTCGCTGCTGCCGCAGCGCCTGGCCCTGGAACCGTCGCTGACCGTGACTGAGAACGTCCTGCTGCCCGCCGCGCTGCGCGGACTCTCCGAACCTCCGGAATCGCTGGACCGGCTCGGCCTGACCGCCATCGCCCACCGCCCCGCACAGGACACCTCGCTGGGCGAACAGCAGCGCACGGCCCTGGCCCGCGCACTGGTCCTGAGCCCCGCGGTGGCGGTACTCGACGAGCCGACCGCCCACCAGGACGACGACCACGTCGCGCTGGTCCTCGACGCGCTGCGCGCCGCGGTCGGCACCGGAACGCTGGTCATCGTGGCCACCCACGACCAGCGCGTGATCGACGTCGCCGACACCGTGATCCGGCTGCACTCCGGCCGGATCAGCTGACCTCCAACACCTCGCGCAGCTTCGCCGCGAACTCCGCGGGCTTGCCGGCGTAACCGAACTCCCCGCCGAGAAACCCACCGTGGTGACTGGGGAACACGGTCGCTTCCTGCCCGAGCAGCTTGGCGACACCGTGCGCGGTGCGCGCCGTGTAAGCGTCCTGCGTCTCCTCGCCGACCGCGATGACGATGCGGGTGGGCGCCGCCTTCAGCGCCGCCACATCGGGCTGATAGTCGGTGATCGGCCAGGACTTCTTCGACAGCAACGGATCGTCCCGCCTACCGTCGTCCTCGGCCGGCATGCCGAACATCGCCGGGTCCGGCGCGGGCTGCGCGAAGAACGCGTCGGTGAACTCTCCCTGCCAGGACGTCATCACGATGAAGGCCGCCATACCCGCCCCGACCCCCTTGGCCTGATAGGCATCATGGAAACCGGCCCGCGCCCGCTCGGCCGCCGCCGCGTCCGGCAACACCGAGTTGATCGGCGGTTCGTGCGCCACCAGCGTGCGAACATCCGCCGGATGCCGGGCGACAAGCTCGAGCGCGGTGACCGCCCCGCCACTGCTGGCAAAGACATCAACCGGCCCCACCCGAAGCGCCCCGATCAGCCGATGCAGATCACCCGCCTGATCCTGCGGGGTGTGCGAGTCCCGCCCATCCTTGCGAACGCTGCGCCCAAGCCCACGAGGGTCATAGGTGACAACGGTCCGGTCCCGGAAGTGCCCGGCCAGCACCGCAAACCCGTCGGCGGTCATCGGCTGCCCGATCATGAGCAGAACGGGAAGCCCACCAACCGGCGGAAACGCCCCACGAACGTCATAAACGAGGTCGACATCCGCCAAATTCAGGGTCCGCGTCTGCATATCCGTCATACCGCCGAGGCTACGTTCCGTACGCCCACCGGTCACGAAACTTGATAGTCGTCGATACCGTCACCGGGAGAGCTCGACGCGGACGAACGGCGGACGGTCATGGCGAAACCTCGAACGCCGCCGCACGGGGGTACGCCCGATCAGCCGCCGCAGTCGGGCGGAGGCGGTGGCGGCGATCCTCCGAAGCGGCGAACGACCACCGGCGGAGCGGCCGACGAGCCGGACAACGTCGCCGCGGCCCAGGCAAGGGTCGCGCACCTCGCCCAGGGAGGCCGTCCCGGCGAGTCCCGCCGCCTCACGCCGTCCGGCTCCATGTCGGCCCTGGGACCGGCGGCGAAGATCCCCTTGCTGCCGCCGAACCCCCGGCACAATCTCAACAGCATTCGGCCCGACAACTCCGTGGTGCTCTCCGGCACGGACGTGGCTGCCAACCTGGCGGAAATCTCCGCCGGCCGGGGGTAGGTGGAACGCCGACAGCAACCGGTACGGGGTCAACGGCCGGTCATATGCCGTGGAATCGACCGGGACTGTCTTCCCGGTGTCCGGGCCAGGCTTCGTGAGTCTCTCCCGGCCCGAATATAAGGTGCTCAAGCAGCTGATCGGCTCCGGCGGCGACCTCGAGGCGGCTCGGGCCGCGTTGCGCCGCGGTCCAAGCGTCAGCGACGCGGACTGGCGTTCGGCGCTCGAGGTCTTCAAGCACCACAGGAGCTACAGGGGCGAGTCATGACCTACGGAATCTATTTCGACAGCAGGGTGCCCGCCGAGGCATTGCGGCAGGCGCTGCACGCTGTCTACAACGTGCCGCCGGAACTGGTGTACACCGGCCCGCACGACGCACTCAACGAGCACCCGGGCCCGGATCCGATCGCTCTGATCACGCCCACCGGCGGACAGTTCGGCCACGAGTTCAGCGCGGGCGACCGCCTCCGGGAACTGACGAACGCCACCGAGTTGGAACTTGCCCAGGCGATCTGCCGAGTCGCGCGAGCCCGAGCGTTATTGGACGACGGCAGCCCCGCTCCCGACTACTGGTTCCTGGTCACCACGAACGGCAATTACGGCCGAGTACAAACCGACCCCGACAGCGACGAACTCACCATCTTGTATGCCCTGGAGCCAATCACCGGCGAACCAGACCTCCCGGTCGTGCCCCCACCGGACTGGTCCCGCACCTGGTGAACTGAGCATTCTCCAGGTATGCGGAGCCGCGTCTACCGTGTAGGCACCCCTCCTTCAATACGTCGCCGTGCCGGGATCAGGCGAAAGAAAGAGTCTCCGAGAATTCAGAAGCGACGACCGGTGCTCTCAGGTAAGAGCGTGATCGGGGCTGGCGAAACACTGCGGCGCGACTTCGACTTGCGCACCACGCTGGGCCTGCCAACTGGCATCTCCTACGCGAGGTGAGCGAGCTCAGGTCGCCGCCGGGGCACGGACTTGCCACAGGGCGCTGACTGGCATGGCGCGAAGTTTGTCACCGAACGGCAGTGTGGATGTTCCGGTGTAGAGGACGATCCCGGCGATGAAGTCGTCGCCGAGGCGGTCGGCGAGGCGCCGCAGCCCGCGGAAATCGTCAGGTCCGACGGTGGTGGCCGCCTTGACCTCGATGCCGACGACTTGGCCGGATCTGTTCTCGAGTACCGCATCTATCTCGTACCTGGCCTGGTCACGGTAGTGCGAGAGGTCGATCCGCTGCTCGGACCAGGTGAGTTGGCGGGACAGCTCGGACAGGACGAAGGTTTCGAGCAGTGGGCCGAATGGCGCCCCTGGCCGGAGCAGCGCCCGGGCGTCGGTCGCGACCTCGTTGGCAGCGATCCCGGAGTCGACGAAAATCAGCTTGGGGCTGGCGGTGGTTCGAGTGCCGAGGTTGCGAGACCAGCCGGGGATCCGTTTCACAAGAAAGATCTCCTCCAGTGCCCGGAGGTAACGCGCGATCGTCGGCCGGCTGAGTCCGAGCGCGGATTCCAGCGAGTTCGCTGCGATGAGAGTGGCGGATCTGGCCGCCAGCAGGCGCACCAGTTTGCGCAGTTCCCCTTTGTGCTGGATGTCGGACAGCTGCCGAACATCACGGTCGATAAGTGCTTGAACGTACGCGTCAAAGAATCGCTGGCGGCGGCGCGGGTCATCCCGGGTCGTAGCTTCGGGCAGACCGCCCCGCACGACTCGGGCGGCATAGTCGGCCCTGGTCACCTGCGACTCGTGCCGCAAATCCGGGCCGCGGGCGAAGACGGCGTCGACAAATCCGTCCGGTTCACCGTCGAGTTCTCCTTGCGAGAACGGCCACAGTTCGATCGTTTCCATCCGGCCCGGCAGCGCGTCCGGGGCAGCAACCATGCCGAACAGCCGGGACGACCCGGTGAGCAGATATCGACCAGGGCGCGGGTCCTCGTCGACGGCGGCCTTGATAGCCAGCAGGAGCTCCGGATCGCGCTGAATCTCGTCGATCACCAGCAGTTCCGGGGAGTCGACGAAGCCGATCGGGTCGGCAAGCGCGGCCGCCCGGTCCTGGGCTCGGTCAAGGTCGCGGCGCTCAGCGAGCCGATCGCCGGCGACGAGCCGGACGAGAGTGCTCTTGCCGGCTTGGCGCGCTCCACTGATGAGCACCACGCGGGTGTCGGCCAGTGCGGCGTCCACCTGCGCCGCGGCGCGACGCGGAATCAGCGGCGGTGTGGGCACACGTCATGGTAACCACGCCGGTTTCGATCTGCGGGGCAGTCGGCTTTCGATTTGCAGGACGGGCGGTGTTCGATTTGCAGAAGCGCTCACATTCGATCTGCGCAGTCGGCAAGCTAAGAAGTGTCCGGCGTCGCCGCCCCAGGAGGTGCACCCCGCGGTGCCGGTGCCGGAACAGGCGGGTGACTCCTCGCGAAGTCACCGCTGGGCACGCCAAGCCGAACGTGCTCCGGCCGACGACGAAACCGCCACCAACACCCAATGGCACCACTCGGAACTCCACGGGACGCCCGGGCACTCGTGGGTATCCCCAGGTCGGTAAGATAAGGGCCGTAGGCCCTCGTAGCTCAGGGGATAGAGCATCGGTTTCCTAAACCGTGTGTCGCAGGTTCGATTCCTGCCGGGGGCACCACAAATCACGGCGGCACGGGCAACCGCACCGTGACCACCGTGCCGGTCGGGGCGTTACTGGTCAGGTGGATGTGGCCGTCGTGCAGGTTGATGATCGCGCGTGCCCGGCTCAGCCCCAGCCCGCTGCCGGCAGTCCCGTGATGGCGCACGTTGCTGCCGCGGAAGAACCGGTCGAAAACCCGGGCCCGCTCGTCGGTAGGGGTGCCGATGCCGGTGTCGGCCACCTGGAACTGGATCGCGGTCTCGTCGATGGTCGCGGTCACCCGCACCGCGCCGCCCAGTGGCGTGTAGAGGACCGCGTTGGCCAGGATGTCGTCGATCACCTGGCGTAGCCGGTCGGGGTCGGCGGTCAGCCGGATGGTTTTCGGCAGTTCGGTGTGCAGGCGGATGCCGTTCGCCGCGATTCGCGGGCGGGCACTGTTCACCGCGGCGGTGATCAGGTCGCACAGGTCGATTTTCTTACGGCGCATCGGCAGGTGGCCGGCTTCCAGGCCGGCCAGGTCGAGCAGGGCGTTTACCGTGTTTTGCAGGCTGCCGGCGTTGCGGGCGATGGTTTCGATCATTTCTTGCTGGTCGACGGTCAGGGCGTCCAGCTCGTCGTGCAGCATGCCGGCGTGGGCGGTGATCGAGGCCAACGGTGTGCGGAGTTCGTGGCCTACCAGGGCGATGAAGTCGTCTTGGGTGCGGCTCAGTTCGTGGCCCAGGCGTTCGGCGCGGCGCAGCGCTATCCAGATGCCGATCTGGGCGGCCACCCCGTCGAGGAGCACGGTCAGTAGTTCCTGGTGGCTTTGGGAGCTGCCGGCGTAGCAGGTCAGCACCCCGAGGAGGGTGTCGCCGTCGCAGACCGGGGTTGCCATCACGGTGCGGATGCCGTGGTCGGCGGCGGCTTCGACGCGGTTACGTTCGAACGGGGTCACCAGGTCGGTGTAGACGGTGATGTCGTCGACCCAGATCGGGCGGCCGGTCTGCCACACCCGGCCGGTGATGCCGGCGCCCTTGATCGGCGTGTGGCCGAAGAGGTCGTCCGGCTCGCCGGGCCAGTTGCTCCAGTGGCCGACGGCGTCGAGGTTTCCGGTTTGCTCGTCGACCAGGAAGAGTTCGGCGGCCGGCCAGTCGAGGGCGGTGGCGACCGCCTCGAGGAGGCGGGGGGCGGCTTCGCCTCCGGTTCGGGACGAGCGCAGGCTCCGCTCGACGGCGTGGTGACAGGTGCGGAAACGGCTGGCGAGGCTATGCGCGGAACCGTCGTCGGGGTCGGCCGATGCCCGGGAGCGCACTCCGCCGATGTCGGCCACGGCCAGCAGGGAGGTCACGTCTTCGGCGGTCCACCGGTGCGGACGCCGGTCCATCGCCAGCAGGGCGCCGATCACGTCGTCGCGGTCGTCGCGGACCGGAACGCCGAGAACCGCGCGTACGGCCAGTTGGTTGCCGAATCCCGGCCAGGTGTCGTCGTCGCTGCGCACCACGCGCGCGTCGGTGATCACCTGCGAGTAGAGCGGATCGGCGAGCGGCAGCCGACCGGGGGTGACGAACCCGAAATGGCCGAAAGTCTCCACGGCCTCGTCACGCGTCATGAGGAGTGCCGCCATCGGCGCTCGCACCAGCCGCGCCGCCAGCCGGGCGAGCGCGTCACCGGGCATCGAGCCGTTCCCCGCCGAAGACTCATCCATCAGGGCCCGATCTGCTGAAAAGCGAGCGGACCAGCGCACGTTTCAGCCCGACACCCCCCTTTATAGGCCAGCCGGGGGCGGAACATTTGCCGAAAGGCAAATAAATCAACTACAGGGTGTCGCGGCGGCGGGCCAGCTCGGTGCGGTTCCGGACGTCGAGCTTGCGGAAGATGTTGCCGAGGTGGAATTCGACGGTTTTCACCGAGACGAACAGGCGCTCGGCCGCTTCCCTGTTGCTGAGACCGTCGGCCACCGCGACCGCCACCCGGATCTCGGCGCCGGTCAGGGCCGCCTCGCCCGGTTTCGAGGCGAGCGGCGGTGGCGGCGTGTAGGACGGGCGACCTCCGGTGACACCGAGCAGATCGGCCTCGGTGAGAGCCAGCATGCCGCCCGCACCGATCGCGGCGTAGCCGGCGCACGCGGCTTCCAGCAGGCGCACCGCGGGGGCCCGCCGACCCCGCCGGCCGTGGTGCGCGCCCAGCAGCCAGGCCATCCGGGCGCGCGGCAACCGCTCGGCGGGCCGGGTCAACTCCGGCAGCACCGACTCGAACTCGTGCATCCGCTGCTCATCGTCGGGTGCTTCGATCCAGGAACGCCAGGCCGCCATCGCCGGTCCACCGGGCAGGAAGACGGGCGCGGGTGGCACGCCGTCGAGCAGCCTCGCGGCCGTGGAGAGGGAGCCGTGCAGGGCGTGGTGGGTCGCCAGCTCCCAGCGGTATTCGAAGGTCAGGCCGGAATCGACGCCCATGCCGCCGGCCACCATCAGTTCGAGCATCGCCACCCAGGCCTCGGTGTCGCCCTGGGCGAAGTGCAGCGTGGCCGAGCCCTCGACGATGTGCCCGGCCACCCATGCCGAGCCGTTCCGGGCGGCCAAGGTTCGGGCCTCGGCCAGGTGTGCGGCCGAGGAGGAGAGGTCACCGCGCAGCGCCTCGCACTTGATCAGCCACGAGGTCACCTCGGCCTGCACGTCGGGGCGGCCGGCCTGCAGGGCCAGGTCGCGGGCCTCGAGCATCTCGGCCTGACCGCGCACCAGGTTGCCGGCCCAGGCGTCGCCCAGCCCGATCATGGCGAGGAGCCGGGCGCGGGCGACCGGGTCGAAGCTCAGGCGGTCGACGTAGCCGGCGTACTTCAGACGGGCCTCGTGCGGGCGGATCAGCGTCAGGGTCACGAAGATCGCGCACTCGAGATAGAGCGGGTCGTCGTGCAGACCCAGCGAGTCGAAGAGCGCCAGCGCGCGTTCCAGATGAACAACAGCACCAGGTAAGCCCGCACGGGAAAGCGCGACCCCGGTAACTACGGCCGCCAGAAACGGTTCCTGCACGGAAAATCGGGACATTTCCCCGACGAGAGGCTGGAGATCCAACGCCCCGGAATTGCGGGTCAAAACCAGGAAGGCCTGGAACAACAGGCGCGGGTCGGATGACCGGAGCGCTGCCGCAACCAACGCCTCAGCTTCAAGATCGCTGGACACGTACGAACTCTAGGTACTAGGGATTTCCCCGGTGTATCGACCGAGCGGTGATCAACAGACTTTGAGCTGTCAAACATGTCGACCGAAAGCCGGAGTGATGACTGTCGACAGTGCACTGCCTTTGCCGTACGCCATCACGGGCCTCGCCACCCTCATCGGGCGGGTCCTCACCATCAACGAGTGGGCGGACGCCGCCAAGATCCCGGCCCGCACGGGCGGGCTGATGAGCGGCGAACTCGTCGAACGGGTGCTCGGCATTCAGGGCAAGAGCTGGGATCCGTGGACATTCGCCGACCTGGGCCGGATCGCCGAGGTCGGGCGGGAGGCGCTGCTCTCCGCCGACCTGGAACCACGGGACATCGACACGATGATCCTGGTGACCTGCTCGCCGTACGAAATCATGCTGGACCAGGACGCCTTCCGGATGGCCCGGGAATTGCAGCTGCCGGACCACGTCGTGCCGATCCAGATCGGCGCGGGTTGCGCCGGGCTGGCCCGCGCGGCCGCACTGGCCGCCCGGATGAACTCGCGGCACACCCTGATCGTCACCTACAACGCGCCGTCCCGGATCACCGGCGATCTGGACGGCGGCGTCAACCCGATCTACCTGCACAACACCACGCATCCGCTCGGCAAGAGCCTGTGGGCGTCGGCCGGGATCTTCTCGGACGGCGCGGCGGCGATGGTGCTGAGCCGGAACGACGAAGAAGCCGGCCTGGTGCTGTACTCGCGGGACTCGCAGGCCTTCGGCGACGAGCCCGGCTTCACCGACCCGCTGATCCACCATTTCGGTGGCGGTTCGCGGCATCCCTACGGCACCCCGGAAGCGGCCGAACTGGCCTGCTACGGCATGAACGGTCCGGCCGTGAAGCGCTACTACACGCAGGGCATGATGCTCAATCACGCGGCGCTCAACAACGCTTTGCCCGGCTACGTCGACCGCGTGAAGAGGATCTACACGCACCAGGCGAGTCCGGCACTGGTCGAGTCGTTCGCGCGGCTCGCCGAGCTGCCGCCGGACAAGGCCCCGACCAACGCGCGCCGCTTCGGCAACCTGGTCAGCGCCAGCACCGCCAAGATGCTGCACGACGACCTGTACGCGGGCGACGTCACGACCGGCGACCTGATCTGCGTCTCGGTGGTCGGTTCGGGCCCGGAGCGCGGCGCCTACCTGCTCCCACTGAACACCGCCAAGATCGTCCAGCCGGCTACCGGGGAACGCTGACCCAGCCTCCCGTCTCGGCGGACCGGCCGATCGCGTCCAGCGCCTCGGCGCTGCGAATGGCGTCATCGATGGTGGCACCGTGCGAGGTGCCACCATCGGCGATCGAGCGCAGAAACCGGTACGCCTCGATGACCTTGAGGTCGTCGAAGCTCATCGGAATGCCCGCGCCCGGCTGGAACGCCGCGAAATCGCCGTCGAGGGGGGCGGCGAAAATGGTGTGCACCGGCACGTCCTGGGGGGACGCGCCGGTGCCCACGCCGAGTTCCCCCATTCGCCGGAAATCCCAGAACAAGGCGCCCGCGGTTCCGTGAATCTCGAAGCCGTAGCTGTTCTGCTCGGCAACGGCGACCCGGCTGGCTTCGAGCACCACCCGAGCCCCGGAATCCATCCGCAGCAGAGCCCCGAACCAATCCTCGTTCTCGACCGGCCCCGGTTCGCCACTCCCCCGCTCATGCCCCGAGGTCGCCCCGGAAGGCCGCGGCCGGGTAGGAATGAAAATGGCGGTGTCCGCGACGACCGCGGAAATCTCGCCAAGCAGGTATCGAATCAGATCAACCCCGTGCGACCCGAGATCCCCGAGAACACCGTTGCCGCCGCGCTCGCGCGAGTAACGCCAGGTCAGCGCACCATCAGGGTGAGCGGCATAGTCACTGTGCAGCCGAAATCGAGCATGAGTGACTTTCCCGATGTGTCCACCGAGCAGCAGTTCGCGCGCCCGAGCAACGGCCGGCGCATTGCGATAGTTGAAGCCAACCGCAACCTGCACCGAAGACCCGGCCAAAGCCCGCGCTTCCGAAGCCGACAAACCAACCGGCTTTTCAATCCAGACATGCGTCCCCGCCGCCACGAACGCGGCCCCGACTTCGCGATGCAGAAAATTGGGCACGGTAACGCTGACGGCCTGAACGGCCGGATCATCCAGCAACTCCCGCCAGTCCACCCGAAAAGCGCCGAACCCGAACTGCGCCGCCGCGCCCTCAGCCCGCCCCGGAACATCGTCGGCCACCGCAACCAGCCGAACCCGAGGCGCCCCCGGAAAATGGTGCGGCACCCGCGCATAGGCCTGCGCGTGCACCCGCCCCATCCACCCAAACCCCACCACAGCCACACCAAGCGCACCATCGGTCACGCCCTAATCCTGCCAACACCCACCCCCTTCCGAAACCCAAGGAAACAAAGACCCCGATAAGTACGAGGCAGCAAAAAGCCCCCGCCTACCAGCGCAAGCCAGGCGACCCAACCGGCCGCAGCGCGCCTCTCGCGCAAGGCGTCACCCCCAAACCCGCCGCGATCTCGTCGAGTTACTGCGCGCTCCTAACCGCAGATCCACAAGATCAGGGTCCGTAACGCGAACGGAGAGACGCCGGCGCCGGGCCTCAGCGGGCGACGGCCGGTGCTGGGCGGCGGCGGGATGCTCGGCGGCCGACGGCCCACACCGCGAAGGCGGCCAGGGACAGGGCGGCGGCCAGGACGCAGGCTCCCGTCCAGCCGTAGCGGTGGTGCAGCAGGCCCGTCGCCGCTGACGAGAGGGCGCCGCAGGTGAAGACCGTGGTCATGAAGACTGTGTTGATCCGGGCTCGGGCGTCTTCGCGCAGCGCGTAGATCTCGTGTTGGCTCATCACCTGGTGGGCCTGTACCGCGAAGTCGAGCAGGAAGCCGGCCACCGCCAGCACCACGACCGACCCGTGGCCCACCGCGGCGAGCACGGCCATCGCGCCCACCAGCAGGATCGCGCCGCCGCTGGCGATTACGCCGTACCCTCGGTCGGCCAGCTTGCCGGCCAGCGGCGCGGCGGTCGCGCCGCCCGCCCCGACCAGCGCGAAGATCGCGATCTCGGCTTGGCCGAAGCCGTGTTCGCCGATCAATTCGTAGGCGATGGCGGTCCAGAAAGCGCTGAACGCCCCGAACAGCAGCCCCTGGCAGAGGGCCCGCCGGCGCAGGGTCGGCTCGGTGCGGGCCAGATCGCCGACGGTGCGCAGGAGCTTGCCGTAGCCGGCGGTGTGGGACGGCTCAAGAACCGGGATCATTCGCCGCAGAATGACCGCCAGCACGATCATCAGGGCCGCCGAGACGAAGTAGATCGCTCGCCAGCCGAAGAGGTCGGCCACGAAGCTCGACACCGTGCGGGCCAGCAGGATCCCGAGCAGCAGGCCGCCCATCACCTTTCCGACCAGGGCGCCGCGCTGCTCCGGCGGGGCCAGGTGCGCCGCCAGCGGCACGAGGATCTGCGCGACGACCGAGGTCACCCCGACAAAGACCGAAACGACCAGGAACAGGGGGTACGCCGGGGAGACCGCGGCCAGGAGCAGGGCGGTCGCCGTCCCGACGAGCAGGCGGGTGGTCAGCTTGCGGTTCTCGACCAGGTCGCCGAGGGGCAGCAGGAAGAGCAGGCCCAGCGCGTACCCGATCTGGGTGAGGGTGACCACGATCGTCGCCGCGCCCTGGCTCACGCCGAAGGCGTCGGCGATCAGGTCGAGCAGGGGCTGCGAGTAGTACAGGTTGGCCACGGTCAGGCCGCAGGCCAGGGCCAGTACGAAGATCAGGGAGCGGCGCACTCACGCCAGTCAACCCGGTCGTGGGGCGTCCCGGGCCGATCAGTGAGCCAACTCTCCCGGCCGGTGGGTGCTGACGAAACGGGCGATGTACGCGTCGAGGCTGTTCTGCGGGCGCCAGCCGAGCTCGCCGGCCCGGGTGGTGTCGGCCTGGCCGCGCACCCGCTCGCCGCGCAGCGCCGGCACCATCTCGCAGGGCACGCCGAAGAGTTTCGCGACCTCGATGAGCGGCCACTCGCGGCCCATGCCGAGCAGGTAGCCGTCGCCGCTGCCCTTCTGGGCGACCAGCACGATGCCCCGGACGATGTCGTCGACGTGCGTGAAGTCGCGGGTCTGGGTGCCGGGCGACACCACCGGCAGCGGCTCGCCGCGCAGGTAATGGTCTTCGAAGATGCCGATCACCGTGGCGTAGCGGCCGGCCGTGATCTGGCCAGGGCCGTACACGTTGTAGAAGTAGGTGATCGCGTAGTCGAGGCCGTACCAGGACGAATAGTTCCGGATGTACTCGATGTTCTTGGCTTTGGTCCAGGCGTACGGGTTGAGGTTTTCGTCCTGCCCGTCGTTGCCGAATTTCGAGCTGGAGCCCGCGTAGATCAGCTTCGACCCGTTGGCCGAGGCGAACTTGACCACCTCTTTGGTGCCGAGCAGGTTGAATTCCCAGGTCAGGTCGTGGTCGTCGAAGGACTGCACGATCCGCGAGTATTCGCCGAGGTGGAAGACGATCTCGGGGCTGGGCAGGCCGCGGTCGGCCCAGGTCTTGGCGAGGTCGACGGTCGAGCCGTCGATATAGGTCACCCGGGGGTCGTTGACGTGGTTTTCCGGGACACCGGTGAAGTAGTTGTCGAGCGACACGATCGCGGCGGACGGATAGTCGGTGAGCAGGGCCCGGATGAGGTTGGTCCCGACAAATCCGGCACCGCCGGTCACCAGCAGTGTTTGGCTCACAAACGTCCTCCGAGTCCCGAGTTCAGCGGCCCAGGCTACCAACACACGACAGCCCCGCCCGAATTCAACGAGCGGGGCTGCCGTAGCGGATCTACCAGGTGGAAGGCGCGGGCGGGGCGACCACCGGCGGACGGTCGTTGCAGGTGATCGTGTTCGGCAGCATCCACGGCGCGAGCCAGCCGCCGTCGTTGCCGCCCAGGTCGGTGACCTTGAACTCGGAGCCGGCCGGGGTGAAATTGAACGATCCGCAGTTGTTGACGCCGACCGCGCCGACGTTGCGGGCGTCGACGTTCTCGAAGGTGGCGGACCCGGCGACGCGGGCGCTGAGCACGCTCGTACCCGTACCGTCGATCTTGATGTTCCTGAAGTGGGTGTTGGTGATCGAGTAGAGGTCCTTGACCGGCCAGTCGGCGACCATCATGACCGCGTTGTACGTGTTGTCGAGGAAGCTGTCGCCGACGACCTGGATGTCCGCGTCGATGTTCCTCTCCAGCGCGTAGAGCCAGATCGCGCCGAGCCCGATGTTCCAGTTCAGCTCGTAGGTGCCCGCCCGGACGGTGGTGTTGTCGGTGAACCACAGGTGCCCGGCGAACGGCTGGGCGCCGAAGCGGGAGCCGGCGTGCAGCGCGCTGCCCTCCCGGATCGGGTCGGCGATCAGGTTGCCGGAGACCGTGATGTCGGTGCCGCCGTAGATCGCGATGCCGTTGGCCAGCACCGGCGTCTGCACGGTGTTGTGGTCGAACGTGTTGTTCGCGTTGGTGGTGCCCTCGGCCCACATGGCCAGCGCGTCGTCGCCGGTGTTGCGCAGGAAGTTGTTGCGGGCGACCGACCCGGTGACCCCGGTGTGGAAGTTGAGGCCGTCGGCGATCTGGTCGACGATCACGTTGTTGGTGACCTTGACGTTCGACATCGGACCGTCGAACCACAGGCCCACCTTGGTGTGGTGGATGTAGAGGCCGTCGATGGTCGAGTCGCTCATCGCGCCGCCGATGCCGTTGACCTGGTCGGTGTCGATGCGTTCGCGGACGTCACCCTCGATGGCGAAGCCGGCGAGGTGGACATTTCTCGAGCCACCGTCGGCAACGTACTTCCCGTAGAAGCCGACGCCCGAATGGACCGAATTGTCGGGAGCGGGAACTGGCAGGGCAATGGAACGCCCCTTGATGATCGTGTACCAGTTTCCGGCACCCTCGATCGTCACGTCGTCGACGACGATGTGCCGGTTGACCTGGAAGACACCCGGCGGCACGTACACCTTCAGATGCGCCTTGCGCGCGAAGGCGATGGCCTTGTCGAAGGCCGGCGCCGAGTCGCGGCGCCCGGTCGGGTCGGCCCCGAACAGCAGCACGTTCGCGGCCAGCAGGTTGACCTTCGGGGCGCCGACCAGCTCGGAGTCGAGCAGGTCGATCACGGTCCAGGCGGCACCGGCCGAGGCGGTCAGCCGGACCTTCTCCCCCGCCCGGTAGGTGGTGCCGAGCAGGAGCCGCTGCTCGTCGTAGAAGTGGCTGGGCCGGAACGGCTTGCTGATCGGCGGCGCGTCCGGGGTCGCGGCCGGCACGCAGGCACACTCGGTGATCCACCAGTCCGGGTGCAGCAGGTCCGCGGTCGGGTCGTTGCTGAACGGATACTGGTTGTAGAGCCACGAGTACTGCGAGGTCAGCGACAGGCTTCGGGTGGTGTTGCGGACCTTCACGGCCAGCGGCGCGGTGATCCCGCCACCGTTCGCCGCGTCCGGAATGCTGTATCGCACGGTGATCGCGTTGGCCGCCTTGGGCAGCGTGAACTCGACCCACTGACCCGGGGTGAGCTTGACCGCGGTGCGGCCGGAGGCCTCGGCCGGCAGCGTGTAGGCGGTGCGGTCGGGGCCGATGACCGTGCCGTTGGTGGCGGCGTTCTCGGCTTCCTGCTCCTGGAACGCGACGTTCGCGCCGCGCCCGGCGACGAGCGCCGGGTCGATGGCCGCGCGGGTGACTTTCGCTTGCGCTTTTTCCGAGGCGTACGCGGTGCCGGTCGCGCCGACCGCAATGGCGAGGCCGGCCGCCACTGCGGCGGCCAACCGAGATCTCTCCAGAAACATGGACGGAGCTCTTTCTCGAGGGGAGCGACTCTCCAAGCGGGACGGACGCCGGGAGGTGCAGTGACCATAGAATCGCTGTGACGCAGTCCACAAGGTTCGGTCGTATATTTTCGGGAGATTGTTCGGTGGTTACATGAGGCCATCGTTTTCTTGCGGTCTGGCTGCCGCGATCCTGGTGCTTTCCCTCAGCGCTTGCAGCAACCACCCGCTTCGGTGGGAACCGGTCGATCTACCCGGATCCGGCGGCGCCGACCTGCGGGACGCGGCCGACTGCGGCGACCGGTGGTGGGTGGTCGGCGGCCTGCGCGCGGCCGACGGCAGCACCCGGCCGGCCGCCTGGACCGGCACCGACGCCGGCTGGCAGCCGGTCACGTTCGCACCGCTGCCGACGAGCTACTACGGCCCGCAGCAGGTGATCACCAGCGTGGCCTGTGCGGACGGGCGGGTCGCGATGGTCGGCGCGGTGCCCGGCGGCGCACACGGCAACCCCCGGGTCAGCACCTGGCGGCTCGACGGCGACCGGATGGTGGAAAACGCGGCGCCGTTCGAGACGTACGGCGGGGACACCGCGGTCGACGTGGGCCCGATCGCCGCCGGACCGGCCGGTTTCGCCATCGCCGGCAACCGGACCAGCGGCGCCGCGGCCTGGCTGTCCCCGGACGGGCGCACCTTCACCCTGCACGAGAACGACCCCGGGCTGGCCGGCGACACCGTGGCCCGGGACGCGATCACCCTGCCGGACGGCCGGTGGGCGGTGTTCGGCAGCGCGGATGGGCAGGCCGCCGCCTGGGTGGGCGGAGCGGGCTGGGCTCGGGAGTACCCACCGACCGAGGAGGGCGTCACCGAGATCCAGCGGGTGGTCCGGCAGGGCGACGAGGTGGTCGCGGCCGGCATCCACGACACCGAGTTCCAGCTGTGGCACCGGCGGGGCGGCACCTGGACGGCCGGCGAGACGTTCGGCGGCGACCCGGCCGGCGTCCGGTCCCTGACCATCGCGGGCGGGCGGCCGGTGCTGGTCGGCGGCGGCCTGTGGATCGACGGGAAGAGCGCCGACGCGCCCGCCACGCCGGTCGCGGTGGCCGGCCGCGGCGACGCTCTGCTGCTGGTAGCGGCCGACCGGATCTGGCAGACAACACTCTGACCTTTACGTTTTCGTCAGATCTTCCGGTTGCCAACCGATAGCAAGCGGTGTGAAACCCTCGGCGAGCTCGGACGGCACCCAGCTGGTGCACGTGGGACGGCAGCCGATCTTCGACGTCCACGGCGACGTGGTCGCCTACGAGCTGCTGTTCCGCGGCAGCATGGACGCCGTTGCGGCCGGCCGGCAGGACACCTACGCCACCAGCACGGTGATGGTGAATGCGTTCACCGAGTTCGGCATCCGCGAGGTCGCCGGCGATCGGCTCTGCTTCATCAACCTGACCAGGGAGTTCCTGGTCGGCAACATCGCGCTGCCGTTCGGTCCGGAGCAGGTCGTGCTCGAGGTGCTGGAGACCGTCCAGATGGACGACGAGGTGGTCGCCGGGATCACCAAGCTGGCCGAGGCCGGCTACCGGATCGCGCTCGACGACTTCGTCTGGGGATCCGGCCACGAGGTGCTGTTCAGCCTGGCCTCCTACGTGAAGCTGGACCTGCTCGACGGCGACCTGTCCCGCCTCGACGAGGTGGTCGCCGCCTGCCGCGAGTACCCCAACATCCAGATCGTGGCCGAGCGCCTGGAGACCGACGCGCAGCTGGCCATCGCCGACAAGTACGGCATGGAACTGCGCCAGGGCTACGCGCTCAGCCACCCCCAGGTGCTCACCGTCGCCAGCCTGTCCCCGTCCCATCTGCGCCGCCTCGAACTGGTCGGCGCCCTCAGCGACAACGAGCCGGACCTGCACAAGATCGTCAACATCATCGCCAGCGACCCGCCGCTGTCCCTGCGCGTGCTGCGGGCCAGCAACTCGGTCGCGGCCGGGCACGCCAACCGGGTCTCCTCGGTGCGCCAGGCCGTGGTCATGGTCGGCCTGCCGCACATCCGGCAGTGGGCGCTGCTGATGGCGCTGGACGACGCGGCCACCACCACCGAGGAGCACATGCTGGCCGTGCTCACCCGGGCCCGGCTCTGCGAGAACATCGCCACCTGGTTCGGCGCCTCGTCCGACGGCGCGTTCATGGCCGGCGTGATCAGCGGCGTGGCCCACCTCCTGGACATCGGCCCGGACCAGATGGCCGAACAGTTCCCGTTGGCGCCCGCGATCGTGGCAGCGCTGACCGAGGGCACCGGGCGTCTCGGCCGGGTGCTGCGCGCGGTGGACGCGTACGAGAAGGGCGAGTTCGGCACGTTCGACCTGGCCGGCCAGTACATGGACGCGGTCCGCTGGTCGACCCGGGCACTGGCCCAGTCGAACCGGCTGGCCGCCGCCTAGAGTTCGGCCGCGCGGGCCAGCAGGGCGCGGCGCTCCACCTCCGAAGGAGCCGCCGCGGCCGCCGCGCGGAACAGGGCGGCGGCCCGGTCCCGGTCACCGGCCTTGGCGGTGAGATCGGCCTCGATCGCGACCGCCGGGTAGCCGTCGAAGCCGGCGAGCAGCGCCAGCCCGGCCTGCGGACCGTACGCGTAACCGTGCGCCACCGCCCGGTTCAGCTCGACCATCGGCGTGGGCTGGATCCGGACCAGTTGGTCGTACCAGCCGGCGATCGACACCCAGTCGCTGCCGGCCGCGGTGTGCCCGGCCGCGATGTGGGCCTGCACGGCGTACGGGCCGGTGACCGCCGCGCCGGACAGGATCGCCCGGCCCTCGGCGATCGCCGCGTGATCCCAGCGGGACCGGTCCTGCCGATCCAGCGGCACCAGATCACCGAGCGCGTCCCGGCGCGCGTGCCGCCGCGAGTGCTGCAACAGGAACAACGCCAGCAGCGCGGACACCTCCGGCTCGGCCGGCATCAACGTGGTCAGCAGCCGGGCGAGCCGGATCGCCTCGTCCGCGAAAGCGGGTTCGCCGTCCGCGTCGTACCCCCGGGTGAAGAGCAGGTAGAGGACGGCCAGCACCCCGGGCAGGCGCTCGACGAGCGCCTGCCCTTCGGGCACCCGATAGGGGATGCGGGCCTCGGTGATCTTCGACTTGGCCCGGGTGATGCGCCGGGTCATCGCCGACTCGCCGACCAGGAAGACCCGGGCGATGTCCGCGGTCGGCACGCCCGCGACGGTCCGCAGGGTCAGCGCGACCCGGGCATCGAGGGCGAGCGCGGGATGGCAGCAGGTGAAGATCAACCGCAGCCGGTCGTCCTCGATCTCGTGCTGCTCCCCGGGATGGAAGAGCATCGCGACCTCCCGAAGCTTGGTCTGTTCGACGGAGGAGCGGCGGAGCACGTCGATGGCCCGGTTCCGGGCGACCGTCATCAGCCAGCCGCCCGGATTGTCCGGAGTACCGTCGCGTGGCCACCGCTCCAGCGCGGCCGCCATCGCCTCCTGGGCGCAGTCCTCGGCCAGGTTCCAGTCCCCGGTCAGCCGGATCAGGGTGGCGACGATCCGGCCGTAGGAGTCGGGGAGATCCGTCATCCGTGGTACGGGCGCAGTTCGAGCCGGCCGTTGTAGGCCATCGGATGCGCGGCGGCCACCGCGATCGCCTCGTCGAGGTCGGCGCACTCGAGAATGTCGAAGCCCACGATGACCTCCTTCGTCTCGGCGAACGGCCCGTCGCTGAGCAGAACCTCGCCGCCGCGGACCCGGACCGTGGTGGCCGACGACGGGCTGACCAGCTGGTTGCCGGCGACCCGGCGGCCGGACGCGTCGTTGTCGGCGACCCACTGGAAGATGTCCGGGACGATCGACTCGTCGGTCTCCGGCTCGGTGTCGGTGCAGACGAACATCATGTACTTCATCGCTGTCCCACTTCCCTCAGGTTGACTTTCACCAGGGTGACGAACGGCCGGACCGGAACCGGACAGCCGACCACAAAGATTTTTAGAGACTTGCGTTGTACGGGGTGATCACCTGGACGGCGGCCGGCTGGGTGTGGATCGGGCCGGGCAGTACGCCCTGGGATCGCAGGATGGTCAGGCCGGCCTGCCGCACGTCGGCGCGCAGGTCATGGTGCAGCACCGCGGACAGTTTGTGGGCACGCAGCAGCGCGGCGTTGGCGGCATCGAGGCCGTGCGCGACGAACACGTCATAGACGCGGTGCTGCTCGGCGAAGGCGTCGACGACCCCGGCGGTGTCGCCGGCCGGCGCATAGACCGCCCGGATCGCCGAGTTGCCGGCCAGCACCTGATCGACCGCCGCGGCCTCGATCAGCTTCCGGGCGGTCATCGCGGCCCGGAAACCGGCCACCCGCTCGTCCTCACCGTCCGCGCCGGTGCCGCGCACCACCAGCACGTCACCGGCCCGATCGGCGAGCCACTGACCGACCAGATAGGCGGCGGTGGCACCGGCGTCGGCCTGGTCGATGCCGGCGAACGCGACGCGCTTGCTGGCCGGCAGGTCGGTGCCGAGGGTGACCACCGGCACCCCGGCCCGGCCGATCGCCTCGATGATCTCCGGAGTGTCCGGCGCGGTCAGGATCACGCCCTGCGACCGCCCCCGGTTCAGCACCTCCACCGCGTCGGCGACGGGGTGGAAGCGGGGGCGGACAACCACCGGGAGCTCGGTCTCCAGGGCCTGCCGGACGGCGGCGGCCATCGACTCCGGGACGATCACGTCGATCGGGACGGCCGGGGACTGCGGGATCTCCCGGTCGAGGGCGGCGATGGCCTGATGGACCTCGCGGGCCGTGCTCTCCCGTACCCCGCCCCGCTGGTGCAGCACTCGATCCACGGTGGCCTCGCTCAGGCCGGCCCGGGCGGCGATCTCGCGAATCCGGTACGGGTGCTTCACGCCGTACAGGATGAGGTGTTTTTGAGGGTTTATGGAAGGTCTTTGATGCTTACGAGTGCGACTTGGGCCCGAGATCGTCCACGAGAGTGACGATCCGGCGGTACTCCGTCTGGATCGCGGCGAGCACCAGGTGGCGCTGGGTCACCGGCAGGTCGGGGTTGTCCAGCAGCTGGTCGAGGCCCTCGCCGAGGTCGGCGAGGGGCGCGCGCAGGCTCTCGGCGGCCTCCTTGGCGAAGTGCTCGGTCGCCTCCTGGGCCGCGTCGCTGGCGAGTTGCTCGCGGTCGGGGATGTTCATCCGGTCCAGCGCCTCGTTGAGCGCCAGGCCGAGGTCGGCGACCTCGGGCGGACTGGTCACCACCGGCAGTCGCTGGGTGGGGGCGTCGGGCGTGATCGCCTGGGCGCCCTGGGCGAGCTTGACCAGCGGGCGCATCACGAGACCGCCGACGAACCAGGTGCCCACCGCGGCGATGATCGCGGCGAGAACCACAATGAGATCAATCATCCTGACATTTCCGTCATGCTGATCCTCCACGTCCTGGAGGTCGATCAAGACCTGCAGCTGTGTGCCGGTCTTGAGTGTTTCGGCCCATGAGCGCCAATGTGATCCGTCCTCGGCGGTAACGGTGGAATAGCCGTCCTTGACGGTTTCCGAGAACTTCGTCTTCGCGCCGACCAGGGCGCGCTGGCCGGTGCCGTCCAGAAGGCGTACGGCGAAGGTGCCGTCGGTGGGCAGCGAGCCGGACTTCGCCGCGGCCGTGCGCACCTGCGCGACCCGGGTCGTCAGCGCCGCGTCCACGGCGTCGCGATCGCGATGATCGGCGTACAGAACGATCGCCAGACCGGCCAGCGCCACCACGAGGGCGACGACCGCCGTGATGGCGAGCGTCAGTTGTACGCGAATGGTCCTGGGCCGGAAAACCCGAGGTAGCGGCTCTGGCACGTCCCTACCTGCCGTCGAATCACATGGGGGGCGGCTAAGAATCGCAGGCTCGGGTTACCCTGTAAAGGCCCGGTCGAGAGGCGCTGCAACGGACCCAAGCTCATCTGTGGGGTCCGCCACGCTCGGCCGCCGGCTTGCTGACGCAAGGGCGCCTCCTGAGAGGGAGGAGCCCTCTTCATGTCCGAAAAACTGCAGGTTGTGAATGGCCTGGAGTTCGCCGTGGCCGACCTCACGCTGGCTGAGGCCGGTCGCCACCAGCTCCGCCTGGCGGAGTATGAAATGCCCGGCCTCATGTCGATCCGCGAGGAGTTCCGCGAGTCGCAGCCGCTGAAGGGCGCCCGCATCGCCGGCTCGCTGCACATGACCGTGCAGACCGCCGTGCTGATCGAGACCCTGGTCGCCCTCGGCGCGCAGGTGCGCTGGGTGTCCTGCAACATCTTCTCGACCCAGGACGAGGCGGCCGCCGCCGTCGTCGTCGGCTCCGGCAGCGTCGAGAAGCCGGCCGGTGTCCCGGTCTTCGCCTGGAAGGGCGAGACGCTGGACGAGTACTGGTGGGCCACCATGCGCCTGTTCGAGTTCGGCGACGGCCTCGGCCCCAACATGATCCTGGACGACGGCGGCGACGCCACCCTGCTGGTGCACAAGGGCGTCGAGTTCGAGGCGGCCGGCGCCGTCCCGCAGCCCGGCGAGGGCGACAGCCACGAATACACGATCATCCTCGAGACGCTGCGCAAGTCGCTCGGCGACGACCCGCAGCGGTTCACCAAGATCGCCGCCGAGATCCGCGGCGTCACCGAGGAGACCACCACCGGCGTGGCCCGGCTCTACAAGCTGGCCAAGGAGGGCACCCTGCTCTTCCCGGCCATCAACGTGAACGACTCGGTCACCAAGAGCAAGTTCGACAACAAGTACGGCATCCGGCACTCGCTGGTCGACGGCCTCAACCGGGCGACCGACGTGATGCTGGGCGGCAAGCTGGCGCTCGTCTGCGGTTACGGCGACGTCGGCAAGGGCGCGGCCGAGACGCTGCGCGGCCAGGGCGCCCGCGTCGTGGTCACCGAGATCGACCCGATCTGCGCGCTGCAGGCCGCGATGGACGGCATGCAGGTCGCCCGGATCGAGGACGTGCTCGGCGAGGTCGACATCTTCGTCACCACCACCGGCGGCACCGACATCATCACCGCCGAGCACCTGGCCGGGATGAAGCACAACGCGATCGTCGGCAACGTCGGGCACTTCGACGACGAGATCGACATGGCCGGCCTGGCCAAGGTGCCGGGCGTCAAGAAGATCGAGATCAAGCCGCAGGTGCACGAGTGGGCCTTCCCCGACGGCCACTCGGTCATCGTGCTGTCCGAGGGTCGCCTGATGAACCTCGGCAACGCGACCGGTCACCCGTCGTTCGTCATGTCGAACTCGTTCTCCAACCAGGTCATCGCGCAGATCGAGCTGTGGACCAAGCCCGGTGAGTACGAGAAGCAGGTCTACGTGCTGCCGAAGCACCTCGACGAGAAGGTGGCCCGGCTGCACCTGGACGCCCTCGGCGTCAAGCTGACCACGCTGAGCAAGAAGCAGGCGGAATACCTGGGCGTCGACGTCGACGGCCCGTACAAGCCGGAGCACTACCGCTACTGATCGGCTTTTTGTGACGGGCTGCGCTGCCTGGCGCGGCCCGTCATAGAAAGATGGAGCGGGTGCACCATCTCGAGGCAATCCTGCTCTATGTCCTGATAACCGTGGCCGTCATCGTGGCGACCCGGTGGGTTTCCCGCCGGACCGGGCTTCCCTCGGCCGCGTTGCTGACCATCATCGGCATCGTCTACGCGTTCCTGCCCGGGGAGAACATTCCGCTCAACCCGGAACTGATCCTCACCCTGGTGATCCCGCCGCTGCTCTACAACGCGGCGCTGGACTCCTCACTGCTCGACATCCGGCACAACCTGCGCATCGTCATCAGCCTCTCGGTGCTGCTGGTGCTGGCCACCGCGATGCTCGTCGGCGTCGGTTTCCACCTCTGGGTGGCCGGGGCGACGCTGGCCGCCGGGGTGGCGCTGGGCGCCGCGATCGCCCCACCCGACCCGGTGGCCGCGCTCGCCGTCGGGCGCCGGGCCGGCCTGCCCGGCAACATGATCACCCTGATCCAGGGCGAAGGCCTGCTCAACGACGCGACCGCGCTGACCATCCTGGCCGTCGCCGTCGATTCCGTGGACGGCAACGGATTCTCGTTCCCGACCGCGGTCGGCCGGTTCGTGATGTCGGCGGCCGGCGGCGTCGTGGCCGGCGTGGTCATCGCCTACCTGGTGCGACTGCTGCGGACCCTGCGCGAGGACCCGATCAGTGCCAACACGATCTCGCTGGCCACCCCGTTCGCGGCCTACCTGCTCGCCGAGAGTGTCCATGTCTCCGGCGTGCTGGCCGTGGTGGTGGCCGGCCTGATCATCGGGCACAACGCGCCCCGCCACTCCACCGGCGCCAGCCGGCTGCAGACCAGCGCGGTGTGGCGGCTCGTCGACTTCGTCCTCGAAGGTTTCGTCTTCCTGCTCATCGGTCAGCAGCTGCCCGAGGTCGTGGACCACCTGCACGAGTACGAGACCAGCACCATCGTCATCGCGGTGGCCATCTCGGTCGGCGCCGTCCTGCTCCTGCGCCCGCTCTGGCTGGTGGTCACCCAACTGCTGCCCAGCCGGATGCATGCCCGGCTGGGCGGCTCGTCGGAGGGGCGGGAGGACAAGGCGCTCGACAAGCGCGAGGTGGTGGCGCTCAGCTGGGCCGGCACCCGCGGCGTCATCTCCCTCGCGGCGATCTTCACGTTGCACGAGAACGTGCCGGACCGCGACCTGATGCAGTTCTGCGCCTTCGTGGTCGTGCTGGTCACGCTGCTCGGTCAGGGGCTCACTTTCGCGCCGCTGGTGCGCTGGCTCGGGCTGCGGGCCAACAAGGCCGACCTGGCCCGGGAGCGCAACGAGGCCCGGTCGGCGGCGGTGCAGGCCGCGATCGACCGGCTCGACGAGATCAAGCAGGAGGAGCACGACCACATCGAGGACAAGGCCATCGAGAGCATGCGCAAGCAGCTGACGATCCGGCTCGAGCGGTACCGCCGGCGGCTCGACCTGATCGAGCGGTCCGAATCGGACGAGGTGCCGGTGTCCCCCCAGTACGAAGCGGCACTCGCGGTGCGCCGCGAGGTGATCGACGCACAGCGCGAGGAGCTGCTGCGATGGCGGGACGCCGGCAACCTCACCGACGAGGGCCTGCGCGTGCTCGAGCGCGAACTCGACCACGAGGAACGGCTGGCCGAACGCTCCTGAGCGTCTCCAAAGATCTTTCGGGTCGGGGTCCCGCCAATGTCCAAAAGGAACGGGACCCCGGCCAGGCTTCCTCGAGACGGAGGCCGGCTGCTTTCGCGCGGAAGATCAAACCTTTGCCGTACGCGCCGAAGCACTCCCATGGCACGCGGTCCCGGCCGGTGCAACCCACCCTCCGCGCGCCCGCTGCGGGCGGGCCCGGCCCAAGCTCGCAACCCACCCCGACAGCCCGGCCAGATGCAACCTAGTGGACTTAGCGTGCGGACAGAGCAGCAACGCCACAAGATCTGCGATGCCGGCCCCACGACGTGGCTTCGACCCGCCACCGACCGGCCGAATAGGCATAAAACGCCCTCTGGCAGCGCAGAGCGCCGTATGGGGCAGCCCCCGCGAGGCGTTGCCGCGCGGGGGCTGCGTGCGTGTTTCCGTTGCGCGAGAGTCGCGGCACGTGCTGGTGTCGCACGCTGCTTGCGGGGTGGC
>NZ_BOQN01000104.1 GCF_018332695.1 Paractinoplanes toevensis | reverse complement strand
CGTCGAGCAGGCCGGCCACCGCGCACAGCAGGTTGCCCAGCAGGTTGCCCGGGCCGGAGATGGCGGTGATGTCGAGGACCACCGTGTTCAGGTGGACATGCAGGCCCAGCAGGTTCAGGTCCAGCGGGCCGAGCACCAGGTGCAGGATGTTGCACGCGGCCAGGGTGCTCACGTCACCGCTGCTGCCGGTGGGCAGCTGGAGCGGCAGGGTGACGGGGGTGTCGGTCTCGCCGGCGGTGGTGCCGTCGGCGTTGGTCAGGACGCTGTGCAGAACGCCGGTGGCGACGATCGTGTCGTCCTGGACGGCGAACTCGCTCGGGGTGAACGAGCCGGTCACGGTGCCGACCGCGCCGGTCGCGTCGGTGAACGTGCCGTCCACCGTGGACACGAGCGTGCCGGCCGGGTCATCCACGGCGGCGTTCGCCGGGGCGGCCGCGACGGCGGTCATGGAGACGGCAAGCGTACCGGCCATCAGTAGCTTGCTGATCATGCTTCCCACGCGCATGTGTTTCTCCCTTTTCGGAATGGCGGTTCCTGTCGCCCCCATCCCTGCCCGCCCCACCGCATCGAAAACGACCGATGTATGGGCCGCATTACGAGAGTGGGAAATGGATCTTGATATCCGTAATGGTCGGATTGTTTAAGTTGCGCTCTTCCTAGCCAGAGCGCTGGACTTCGCGGTGATAGCCGGATTTGCTACTTTTGGGTGGTATCTCTTGAGCGAAGCCTCGGAGGTGTCCCATGCAAGCTCCCAAGCCCGACAACGAAATCGACCGCCTCTCCGCCCTCTACGCGCTCGACATCCTCGACAGCGCCCCGGAGCAGGACTTCGACGACATCGTGCAGCTCGCCTCGAGCGTGTGCGGGACGCCGATGTCGCTGGTCACGCTCGTCGACACGGACCGGCAATGGTTCAAGGCGCGGGTCGGCACCGATCTCACCGAGACGTCCCGTGACCTCTCGTTCTGCGCGCACGCGATCCTCGGCCGGGACCTGCTGGTGGTGCCGGACGCGACCAAGGACGCCCGGTTCGCCGACAACCCGTCGGTCGACATGGACGGCGGCATCCGCTTCTACGCGGGGGCGCCGCTGGTCACCACCGACGGGTACGCGCTGGGCACGCTGTGCGTGATCGACAAGTCGCCGCGCCGCCTCGACATCGAGCAGCTCCAGGCGCTGCGCGCGCTGGCTCGCCAGGTCACCTCACAGATGGAGCTGCGCCGGCACTCGATCGCGCTGGCCAACACCACGGCCCGACTCCAGGAGCTGGAACGGCGCAAGGACGACCTGGCCTGGCTGGTCGGTGGTGACCTGCGGGCGCCGCTGCGGCTGATGTCCACCTACCTGGAGAAGCTGGGCACCACCGGTTACCACGACGCCGAGATGGCCGAACTGGTCGGCCGGGCCACGGCCGGGCACATCCGGGGCTTTCTCGACCTGCTGCACCACCTGAACACCATGGCGGATGCCGGGTCCGGCAGCGAGAGCCTGCACATGCGGGAGTGCGACCTGACCCGGGTCACCCAGCGGGCGGTCGAGGCGGTCCGGCCGATCGCGGCCACCAAGCAGATCTGGATTCTCAACCAGGCCGGCGGCCCGGCGCTGCCGATCATCGCCGATCCGGTACGCCTCGAGCAGGTGCTCACCCACCTGCTGTTCGCCGCGGTGAAGTACACCCACCCCGGTGGCCGGGTTCGGGTCGGCACCGAGGTCGAGTCGGGCCCGACCGTCTTCCTCGACGACATGGACATGCCCGACGGTCTGCGACCCGAGCTCTTCCCGCACCTGTACTACGGCGCGATCACCAATCCGTCCGAGGCCACCGGGCCGGACCGCGGGCTCGCGGTGGCGAAGAAGATCCTGGACGCGCACCACGCCACGGTGGCGCTCTCCGACCGGCCCGGCGACGGGACCTCGCTGCACGTGGTCTTCCCGTTCGCCCAGTCGACGGTCACCGACCAGTTCTCCGAGCTGCTCGCGGCCTGACCACGTCGCCGGCCCGCACCCGCCCGGCTGCAGTTCGGTCGGGTGCGGACCGGCGCGCTCACCCGGTGTAGACCGGGCCGGAGCCGCCGGCCGGGGGCGAGCCGGCCGACGGAAGGTCCTCGGGGTCCAGCGACGAGGACTGGGCGGGCACTCGGCCGGCCACCGGGGTCAGCTGCGGAACCACCGGCTGCGGGAGATCGAGCATCTCCGAGCGCTGGGCCAGGCCGGCCCGGTGCAGCTTGTGCCAGCGCAGCCGGCCGCCGGTCATCGCGGTGGTGAACGACTGCATCAGCACCAGGTACATCAGCTGCCGGTAGGCGAATTGCTGCAACGGCAGCCGCCACAGCGGTTTCATCGACTCCCGGTCGAAGCGGAACGCGACCGCCGCGGTGAACAGCTGCAGCAGCAACATGCCGCACCAGGCCACCAGGGTCTCCCGGAGCTCCCAGAAGACCAGGCCGTAGAGCAGCATGATGTCGACGACCGGGGCGAGCATCGGCAGCGCCACCCCGAACAGCGCCAGGAACGGCAGCCCCACCCGGCCGAAGCGTCCGGACGGACCGGAGTCGCGCAGCGCCCGGCGGTGCTTCCACATCGCCTGCATGGTGCCGTAGCTCCACCGGTAGCGCTGCCGGTACAGCTGCTCCAAGGTGGTCGGTGCCTCGGTCCAGGCCTTGGCCCGCTCCTCGTAGACCACCCGCCAGCCGGCCCGGCACAGCGCCATGGTGACGTCGGTGTCCTCGGCGAGCGTCTCGTCGCTGACCCCGCCGACCTGGGCGAGCGCCTCCCGGCGGAAGGCGCCGATCGCGCCCGGCACGGTCGGCATGCAGTTGAGCACCTCGTAGAGGCGGCGGTCCAGGTTGAAGCCGATCACGTACTCGATGTGCTGCCAGACGGCGACCATCTTCTCCCGGTTGCCGACCTTGACGTTGCCGGCGACCGCACCCACGGTCGGGTCGGCGAACGCCTGCACCAGCATCCGGATCGAGTCCTTCTCGAAGATCGTGTCGCCGTCGACGGTGACGATCAGGTCGTGCTTGGCCAGCGCGATGCCGGTGTTCAGGGCGTTCGACTTGCCGCCGTTGGGCACCCGCACGACGCGGACGTTGGGCAGCGCCATCCGCTCCACGATCGAGGCGGTGCCGTCCGTCGATCCGTCGTCGACCACGACCACCTCGATGACCGGATGGTCGCCACCGGCCAGCGAACGCACCGCGGCCTCGATGCCCTCCTTCTCGTTGTAGGCGGGCACGATCACCGACACCGGTTCGGTCACCGGCGGACCCCAGCTCCAGCCGGGCTTGCGGCGCTGCCGGGCGTGTCGGCTGGCGAGCACCAGCAGCAGGAGGGTACGGCCGATGGTGAGCAGTCCGACCACCAGGAACAGCCCCGCGATGAACCACACGAGCCCGTCCGCGGTCCGTACCGTCCAGATGACCGCGGCGCCGCGCCAGACGTCACTGGACGCCGCCGCCGGGTTCTCCGGCAGCGGCGGAACGGCCTTCTTGCTTTCCGCGATGCTCTGGTTCAGACCCTCGGTGACCGTGGTGAAGCGGTAACCGCGCTTCTTCATCTGCGGGATGAACTGGCGCAGCGCGGCGACCGTCTGCGAGCGGTCGCCGCCGGCATCGTGGAAGAGGATGACCGCCGAGGTGTCGCCGGCCGGGGTCGCGTTGCGCACGATCTGCCGGGCGCCGGGCAGCTGCCAGTCCTGGCTGTCCATGTCGTTCACGACGATCAGGTAGCCCTGCTTGCCGGCTTCCTTGACCAGCTTCCAGTTCGTCTCGTCGATCGCGTCGGCCTTCGACGAGTACGGGAAGCGGGCCAGGTTGGTGTGCACACCGGTGGCGCGGGCGATCGCGACCTGGGTCTGGGACAGCTCGAGCATGCGCCGCCACGGCGCGACCCGCTGCAGGTTCGGATGGGTGAAGGTGTGCAGGCCGAGCTCGTTGCCGGCGTCGGTGATCTTCTTGGTCAGTTCCGGGTGCCGGGACACCTCGGAGCCGACCACGAAGAACGTGCCGTGCGCGTCGTTCTCCTTCAGCACCTCGAGGATCTTCGGAGTCCAGGTCGGATCGGGCCCGTCGTCGAAGGTGAGCGCGATGGTTTGCTCCGGCATCCGGCTGCTGCTCTCCTGGCCGCCGGTGGTGTTGATGATCGGCCCGCCTCCGCGGATCGCCAGCGGCACGCCGTCCTGGTCGCCGACCTCTTCCTCGACATGGTCGCTCTTGAACTCGGCGTTGATGTAGGCCTGCACCACCAGGACACCGACGAAGAGAACGAGCAGTAGCGAGCCGAGGATGACGCGAGGTTTCGGCAGCAGACGGCGTCGAACCGGGCCACGGGCCCGGCCGCGGGAGCGGGCCGGGCTCACGCCGAGGCCTCGGGCACGGGACTGGCGCTGGGCTCCGGGCCGGCGGACTTCGTCACGACGGGGTCCACCGCTTTCGTCTTGGCGGGGGCCACCGCTTCCGTCTCGACGGGCTCGGCGGCTTTCGTGGCAACCATCGTCTGGGCCGGTTCGGCGATCGTGGTCTCGGCCGGTTCGGCGGCCTTCGTCCCGGTCGGCTCGGTCGTCCCGGCCGGGGGCGCGGGCGGCGCGGCCGAGGAGCCGCCGCCCTGGCCGCCCGTGCCGCCCGTGCCGCCCGTGCCGCCGGTGCCGGTCGTGCCGGTCGTGGTCGGCGGGACCGGCGGCACCGGCTCCACGATCACCGGCGTCGTGGGAGGTGGCGTGGTGGTCGGCGCGGTCGACGGCGGAACGACGGTCGACTCGGTGGGCCGGGTGGTGCTGACCGTCGGCTTAGGCGTCGGTTTCTTCGTCGCGGTCGGCTTCGCCGCCGGCTTGGTCGTCGCGATCTTGGTGGACTCCAGACGAGGCCCGGTCGTACGAGGTGGAGTGGTGCGGCGCGGCAGCGCGTCCGTGACGAACAGAGCCGTCGGCGTATGGCTCGGGGTCGGTGCCGGGGTGGGACTCGGTGTCGTCGCCTTGGTGTCCGCCGTCGCCTCCTCGGGGTCCAGGCCGGGCAGCGGCAGTACGGCACTCGACCGGACCGGCCCGCCGGCCAGGCTCACGCTGATCAGGCCGCCGTAGAGCATGACCAGCACACCGAAGGCGTACGCGAGACGTCGCAGCAGCCGGCTGCGGCGTCCCGTGCTGTCCACGAACACCGGCGCCGGCGCCGCCACGGAGATCACCTCGGTGTCAGGAATGTCGGCCACGGCGAATTGCGGGTTTTCTGGCTCCTGCGAAGTCACGCGGCGAGCTTAGGAACATCCACGGCGATCTTGTGGCTAGTCACCCGGCCGAGTGACGGATGATCGCCACCACTAATTCAACCGAAATGATGAGTGTCGCCGTTTGACCAGATGGGGCCGCATGTGTGCCACCGGATAATTGATCGCTCTGAGCTGCGAGGTAATAGCAGCTGCGAGGAGGTTACGCCATTTATCCGAACGTTTTCCTGTCGTATCAGCGACAACTCGGCCGACAATTTACCGAAAAGAATTCGCATGGCAATAGGTCGGCTTAATTAGGAATAGTACCTTATGTCCGATGTGGCGATCTGCCTTGATCGAAATTTGAAACTTCAGCAGGGCACCCGTTGTGTCCGACATCGGAGGTCGTTAAGCTTCTTCTTGCGCGCCCCTATCGCCCGCTTCCCCCGTGGCAGGCGATCGGGGCGCGCCCTATTTTGCGCCGGGCCCGAGGCTCTGGAGATCTTTTCGGGTCGGGTCCCGCCAATTCCAGAAAGAACGGGACCCCGGCCCAGGCTTCCTCGAAACCGAGGACGGGACGCTTTCCCGCAGAAGATCAAACTTTGCGTACGCGCCGGCTAACTCCCGTGGCCCGCGGTCCCGGCAGGTGTAACTCACCCTCCGCGCGCCCGCTGCGGGCGGGCCCGGCCCAAGCTCGCAACCCCAACCCGCCCACCGGCCCGGGCGACGCCATCGGCCTCCCGCATGGTGGTCGCTGCTGTCGGATACTGGGTCGTCGTCCCGCATCCCGGGCGTGGTCCTGCGCTTCCACACCGTGGGCCACCCAGCGGTCAGAAGAACATGACATACCGCCTATGTCCGACCTCGACAGCCCGGCCAGACACAATCTTGTGGACTTGGCGCGAGGACAGAGCGGCAACTCCACAAGATCGCAGATGCCGGTCGCCACGACGTGGCATCGACTCGTCACCGGCCGGCCGAATACGTATGAAATGCCCTCCGGGCGGAGCGGCGCGCGTGGATGGGCAGCGTGAGGCGTTGCCGCGCGCGGGTTATTGAGTGCGTGTGTCGTTGCGCGAGAGTCGCGGCACGTGCCGGTGTGGCACGTTGCTTGCGGGGTGGCGGCGG
>NZ_BOQN01000103.1 GCF_018332695.1 Paractinoplanes toevensis | reverse complement strand
GAAAGGTCCGCGCCCGCTTCATGTCCACGGTGTGTCCCGCCATCACGGTCGACCGTGGTGGCGGGACTTCGACTTTCTCCTGCCGGGAAGATGCCGGGCGGGACCGCTGGGCGGCCCCGCTGCGGGGGTCAACAGACCTGGATGCCATATCCCCTGGTCACAGCCGAGCGAAAGGCCATGGTGCCACAATGGTGCCAGATTGGCTTGCGCTTGGTGCCACATGGGTGCCATAGTGGTGCCATGGACTTGACCTCGTATGTGAACAACCTCGGCCGCGAGTTCGCCACCCTGGCCGAAGCCGGCGGCGAGGAGTCGCGTGCGCTGGTCGAGCGCCTGACCGGGCCGCTCGAGTCGGCGATCCGGATGACCCTGCTGGACGCACTGTCGGCCGCCGCCGACGAGATCACCCAGGACCTGGTGCCGGGTTCGGTCGAGGTGCGCCTGCGCGGACGCGATCCGGAGTTCGTCGTGAAGGTGCCGGCCGCCGAGCCGATCGAGCGCCCGGCCGAGCCCCTCGCGACAGCACCCGACCTCTTCCCCGAGGACGGCCCGGCCGCCCGCATCAACGTCCGCATGCCCGAGCAGCTCAAGACCGCGATCGAGGATGCCGCGGCCAAGCAGGGCCGCTCGGTCAACGCCTGGCTGGTCCGGGCGGCCACCGCCGGCTTGCAGCAGGCTGATCCGGCCGTGCGTCCCGAGCCACGCGACACCGCCAAACGCACCTCACAGAGCTTCAGCGGCTGGGTGCACTGACCCCTCCGGCCTGCGAAAACGAAAACCCGACCGATGAAGTGGGGACCACCATGCCTAAATTCGAAACCCCCGAACAGATCTCCGTGACGCTCGACTACGCCGTCGGCAACGTGCGGATCGCCGCGAGCGACCGCACCGACACCGTCGTCGACGTCCGCCCCAGCGACGAATCCGACGAGTCCGACGTCCAAGCGGCCCAGCAGACCCGGGTCGACTACAGCAACGGCACGCTTCAGATCACCGGCCCGAAACGCTATTTCGACTTCTCCAAGAAGACCCGGGCGGTCGAGGTGACCATCGAGCTGCCGGCCGGCTCCCAACTGGACGCCCACCTGCAGATGGGTGAGGTCCGCACCACCGGCCGGCTCGGCGCGAGCAAGATCAGGACCACCGGCAACATCCTGCTCGAGCACACCGGCCCGCTGCGCCTGCACACCGGCTTCGGGAACATCACCATCGACGGCATCACGGGCGACGGCGAGGTCTCCACCGGCTCCGGCAAGATCCAGATCGGCGAGGTCGACGGCACCGCGACGGTCAAGAACGCCAACGGCGACACCGTCATCGACGCCGTCACCGGCGACGTCCGCGTCCGCAACTCCAACGGCAACATCGAGCTCGACCGGACCGGCGCCGGCGTCGACGCGAAGACGTCCAACGGCAACATCCGCCTCGGCGAGGTGGTCCGCGGCTCGGTCGTGCTCGCCACCGCCGCCGGCGGCCTGGACATCGGCATCGCCGAGGGCACCGCCGCCTGGCTGGAGTTGAACACCGGATTCGGCCACGTGGTCAACCACATGGAGAACACCACCCGGCCGGACGAGACCGGCAACACCGTCGAGATCCGCGGCCGCACCGGCTACGGCGACATCGCCATCCACCGTTCCTGACCAGGGGAGAAAGCCATGATCAGTGTTACCGGCCTGCGGAAATCCTTCGGCGATCACGTCGTACTCGATGGGGTCGATCTTGAAGTGCGACGGGGAACGGTCTTCTCACTGCTCGGCGCGAACGGCGCCGGGAAGACCACCACCGTGAAAATTCTGTCCACATTGCTCAGTGCCGACGCCGGCGAGGTCCGGGTCGCCGGGCACGACGTCGCCCGCGAACCGGACGCGGTACGCGCCGCGATCGGCGTCACCGGCCAGTTCTCCGCGGTCGACAAACTCCTCACCGGTGAGGAGAACCTGCGGCTGATGGCCGACCTGCACCAACTCGGCAAGGCCGAGGGCCGGCAGCGCGCCGGCCGGCTGCTCGAACAGTTCGACCTGACCGACGCGGCCAAGAAGCCGGCCTCCACCTACTCCGGCGGCATGCAGCGGCGGCTCGACCTGGCCATGACCCTGGTCGGCAATCCGCAGGTGATCTTCCTCGACGAGCCGACCACCGGCCTCGACCCGCGCGGCCGCCGCGACATGTGGCAGATCGTCCGCGACCTGGTCGCCGACGGCGTGACCATCTTCCTCACCACCCAATACCTCGAAGAGGCCGACGAGCTCGCCGACCGGATCGCGGTCCTGGGCCACGGCCGGGTGATCGCCGAGGGAACCGCGGAGGAACTGAAGCGCCGCATTCCCGGCGGGCACGTCCGCCTGCGGTTCGCCGACCACGAACGCCTCGACGCGGCTCTGCGCGTGCTCAGCGACGCCTCCCGCGACAACGACGCACTCGCCCTGCGGGTGCCCAGCGACGGCAGCCTCCACGAATTGAAGAACCTCATCAGCCGGCTCGACGACCACACCGTCGAGGTCGACGAACTGTCCGTGCACACCCCCGACCTCGACGACGTCTTCCTCGCCCTCACCAGCCAGAAGGTGGCCACCCGATGAGCACCCAGACGCTCCCGCGCCTCCACCCGATACACGACTCCGCGACGATGCTGCGCCGCAACCTCAAGCGCATGCTGCGCTACCCGTCGATGACCATCACGCTCATCGCGATGCCCGTCGTCTTCCTGCTGCTGTTCGTCTACGTGCTCGGCGGCACCCTCGGCGCCGGCCTACCAGGCGGCGGCGGCCGAGCCGCGTACGCGAACTACGTGGCCCCCGCGATCATCCTGATGACCGTCATGTCCACGGTCCAGGGCACCGCGATCTCGGTGGCCATGGACATGACCGAGGGCATCATCGCCCGTTTCCGCACCATGCACATCGCCCGCGTCTCGGTCCTGACCGGCCACGTCCTGGGCAGCGTCCTGCAGGCCGTCTTCGCCGTCACGGTAGTGACCGGCGTGGCCCTGCTGGTCGGCTTCCGCCCCACCGCCGGCCCGCTCGAGTGGCTCGCCACGGCCGGCTTCCTGGTGGCGGTGGCCTTCGCCTTCGTCTGGCTGTGCGTAGCCCTGGGCCTGGCCAGCAAGACCGTGGAGGGCGCCAGCAACACGCCCCTACCCCTGATCCTGCTGCCCTTCCTGGGCAGCGGCTTCGTTCCGACCGACTCGATGCCGGCCGCCATCCGCTGGTTCGCCGAATACCAGCCCTTCACCCCGATCATCGAGACGGTGCGCGGCCTGCTGATGGGCACCCCGATCGGCAACAGCGCATGGCTGGCCCTGGCCTGGTGCGCAGCAATAGCCCTGACCGGCTACCTATGGTCAAAGCGCCTCTTCAACCGCGAGTCCTAAACCAAAACCAAAACCAAAACCACAAGCCAACCGCCACCGGCCGGCAAAGCGCACCGAGCAAGCCAACCCCACCCCGCCCCACCCGCCGGCAAAGCGGAGCGAGCAAGCCAACCCCACCCGCCGGCAAAGCGCACCGAGCAACCACCGCAACGCGGGGTTTCCGGGGGCTCGGCCCCCGGAGCAGATATGACAAACGCCGTGTGTCTGCGCTTTCCGCAGACGCACGGCGTCCAAAGTTTGGTGGAGCTGTGGGGATTTGAACCCCAGACCCCCTCGATGCGAACGAGGTGCGCTACCAGACTGCGCCACAGCCCCCAACCAGCCATCGGACGTTGTCCGTTGGACCGCAGCAAGGCTAACAGGTCAGTCGGCTTGGCCGCGAACCGACCCACCCAACTCAAGCCGTGTGGTGCCGGCCGCCCGCCTCGTACGCCCGCCCCCGCAGGCCGCCCACCCGGCGGTAGGACACCGAGCCGGTGGCGGGCAGGTCCGACGGGTCGCGGTCGAGGCCCATCGCGGCTCGCCGTACGGCTTCCTTCTGCGCCGCCAGGCGTCGTTGGGTCTCGCGGCGGGCGGCGGCCCGCCTCGCCTGCTCGCGGCGGACCTCGGCCTGCCGGGCGGCCAGCCAGGCGGCCTCCCGCGCTTCCAGACGCCGGCGCCGGCGGTCGGCGATGGCCCGGTTGCGCAGGTGCACCAGGTAGAGGGCGAGCAGCGTGCCGGTGACCGCGAAGCCGATCCAGAAGCCCGGCCCGACGGCGATGACGCCGACCAGCTCGATCACGTTGAGAAGGAGCAGCGCCGCGAAAACGCGGCGCCGGCGGACCACGGCGGGGGTGTGCCGGCGCGGTGGTGGGCGGCGGGCCGGCCGCTTGCCGGTCACCAGGCGCAGGCGACGCTGGGGCTTTTCAGCTGGTGGGGCGGGGACCGTAACCGTAACCGCCCGGCCGGGGTTGATCGGTCGGCGTCCGGGCACGGTGCGGCGACGGCGGCGGCGCTGCAGCACCCGCGCCGTCGACGACGCCCGCTCCGCGGCCTGGCGCTCGGTGGCGTCGTACCGGCGGACGAGTGCCGGTGCGAGTGCGAGCAAGCCGGCCGCGGCGAGGACGGCGAGGAGCACCGAGGTCGGCACCCTCACCCCTCCCGTCAGCTTCGGACGGTCCGCCCTACACTTCCCGGCGGGCGGACCAAGTGACCCGGTGAGGTTCCTTCAGGGCGGTGGAGACCTGAGCGTCAAGGCTGCGGCGACCCGTCGGTCACGGTATGCCCTGAAGAAACCTCAATCTCACCGAGGCTACGGGCGCGAGCTGCGGAAATGCGCGCGCCGCGCCGGGCGCGTCACGCTGTGAAGATCGGCGAGTCAGGCGCGTACGCGTCGCCAGCGCGCCAGCAGGCCGCCCTCGGCCGACACTTCCTCGCTGGTCAGGGCATATCCAAGATGGTCGCGCCAGCCGCCGTCGATGTGCATGTAGCGCTGGTGGTAGGCCTCTTCGCGGAAGCCGAGCTTCTCCACGACCCGCCGGGACGGCACGTTTTCCGGGCGGATGTTCACCTCGATGCGGTGCAGGCCACCGGCCCCGAAAGCGTGGTCGACGGCGAGCGCGAGCGCGGTGGGGATGACGCCGCGGCCGGCGACCCGGGAGTCGACCCAGTAACCGGCGTACGCCGAGCTGAATGCCCGCCGCACAATGTTGCCCAGGTTGAGGTGCCCGACGAGCTCTTCCTCGTAGCAGACGGCGAAGGGCATGCTCTCGCCACGCCGGGCCGCTCGTTTCATGTCCTGGTAGACGTAGCCGTACGCGCGGGTTGAGTTCATCTCGGCCCATGGCCCGGGCGGGGCCGATTCCCAGGGGGCGAGCCATCTCTGGTTGGCGATGCGCACCGATGACCAGGCGCGAGCGTCATTCCGCTTGTAGGGCCGCAGCAGGACGGCACCGTCGGCCAGGACGGCGGGCCATCCGGGCACGGACCCCAGCATTCATCGCCTCCGGTCGAGCAGCAGCACGTCCACGGTCGAGCCGGCGGCCGCCGTGGTGACCCGCTCGCCGAGGACGAGCAGTCCGTTCGCCTCGGCCAGGCCGGAGAGAGTGTAAGGCCCGCCGGCGAGCGGCTGCACGGTGTGACCCCCGCCGCGCCGCTCGGCCACGTGCGCGGGGCGGAACTCGCGCAGGCCGCCGGGCGAGGAGACGGTCTCCAGCAGGTGGGCCTTGACGCTGGGCCGGAACACCGGCTCGGCGCCGGCCAGCAGCTGGATGACCGGGCGGGCCAGCACCTCGAAGCCGATCAGGGCGGCGCCCGGCTCGCCGGGCAGGCAGACGACCGGCACCTCCTCGCCGCCGACGGTGCCGAAGCCGAGGGTGGCGCCGGGGCAGAGGGCGACGTCGGTGAACTCGACGACACCGCGGCCGGGGTCGCGGCGGGACAGCACGCGGCGCAGCATGTCGCCGGGGCCGGTGCCGGTGCCGCCGGTGGTGATGATCAGATCGGCCCGCAACGTCTGGTCCTCGAGCAGGCCGCGGAGGCCTTCCGGGTCGTCGTCGCAGATGCCGATCCGGTAGGCGAGGGCGCCCGCCTCGACGGCGGCGGCGGTCAGGGCGTGCGAGTTGGCGTCGACGACCTGACCGGGCTGGCTGGGCCGGCCCACGTCGACCAGTTCGTCGCCGGTGGCCACCACGACGACCCGCGGGCTGGGCCGGACGAGCACGTGCCCGATCCCGGACGCGGCGAAGGTGGCCACCATGGCCGGGGTGACGTAGGTGCCGGGGCCGGCCAGCACCTGCCCGGCGGCCAGCTCCTCGCCGGTGCGCCGGACCCCGGAACCGCGTTTCGGGGCGTGCAGGATCTCGACGGCGGCCATGCCCTGGTCGGTCCAGTGCACCGGGACGACCACGTCGGCGCCGATCGGCAGCGGCGATCCGGCCGCCACCGAGAAGCAGGTGCCGGGGGTGACCCGGACCGGGCGCCAGCTGGCCGCGCCCAGGTCGCCGACCACGTTGAGCCGGACCGGCCGCGGTCCGCCCTCGTGCTTGCCGAAGGACGGGTGCGAGCCGACCCGGCCGGCCGCCGCGAGGTCTTCCCAGCGTGCCGCGTACCCGTCGATGGCCGCCTGGTCGAAGGCCGGGTACGGGTGCGGGGCGACCACGTCGGCGGCCAGCGTGTTGCCGTGCGCCTGGGTCAGGTCGAGGTCGAGCGGAGGCAGCGCCCGCAACCTGCGCAGCACGCTGCCCAGGTATTCGGCGAGAGGCATCAGCTCGTTGGCGGCCGCCTCGGCATCGGCCGTGGCCGTCATCCCTTCGAACCACCGGCGACGAACTCGGCCAGCCAGGTCCGGAACTCCTCGCCGATGTCCGCGCGCTCGCTGGCCAACTGCACCACGGCCTGAAGGTAGCCGAGCGGCATGCCGGTGTCGTACCGGTGGCCGCGGTAGATGATGCCGTGCACCGGCACGCCGTCCTGCAGGAGCTGGAACATCGCGTCGGTGAGCTGGATCTCGCCGCCGTTGCCGGGCTTGGTGTTGGCGATCGCCTCGAAGATCGAGGCGGGCAGGATGTAGCGGCCGAGGACGGCCAGGTTGCTGGGCGCCTCCTCCGGGGAGGGCTTCTCGACCAGCCCGGTCACCTGCACGATGTCTTCACCGAGGTCGGACGGTTCCACCGAGGCGATGCCGTAGCGCGACGTCTCGTGCGGCGCGACCTCCATGAAGGCCAGCACGATGCCACCGGTGCGCGCCTGCAGGTCGAGCATGGCCGGGAGCAGCGGCTTGTCCTCCTCGACGAACTCGTCGCCGAGCAGCACCGCGAACGCGTTGTCGCCGACGTGCGAGGCGGCGGTGCCGACCGCGTGGCCGAGGCCGAGCGGCTCACCCTGGCGGCAGGTGTAGATGTCGGCGAGCTCGCTGGTGCGGCGCACCGCGGCGAGCCGCTCGAGGTCGCCCTTCTCCTCGAGGCGCTGCTCGACGTCGGGCCGGCGGTCGAAGTGGTCCACCATGGAGGTCTTGCCACGGCCGGTCACGAGCAGCACGTCGGTGATGCCGGCCGCGGCCGCCTCCTCCACGATGTACTGCAGGACCGGCCGGTCGACGACCGGCAGCAACTCCTTCGGCACGGCCTTGGTGGCCGGCAGGAACCTGGTGGCCAGACCGGCCGCGGGAATGACGGCCTTGACCGCCCGGCGGCCGGTCGCATGCGCGTTCGTGGTCATCGAGGTCACCGCACCCTTCGTCAGATCGTGCCCGGGATATCCCGCGAGACTATCGGCCGCGCGCCTGGCGCGGAGGCTGCGGCCCACCAGTGGTGGTGGCGGTGGGATCAAAATTCACTTCCGGTACGCCCGTGGCCAGTGCGGCGAGCCGGTAGGTGTCCCGCCCAGCGTTCTTGGCCGCGTACAGAGCGTCATCGGCGGCGTCCAGCACCCGCTGCGCGTCGGCGCCGTGCTCGGGGAAGACCGCCACCCCGATGGAGACCGTGATCGAGATCGCGCCGCGGCCCTCGACCATCACCGGCCGCTCGCGCACGGCCGCGCCCAGGCGCTCGGCCACGATCGCCCCGCCGTACGCGTCGGTCTCCGGCAACAGCACCACGAACTCCTCCCCACCCTGGCGGAACGCCACGTCCACCTCCCGCAGCCCGATCCGGATGCGCCGCGCGAACTCGCCAAGCACCGCGTCCCCGGCGGCATGCCCGTACGTGTCGTTGACCTCCTTGAAGTGGTCGAGGTCCAGTACGAGGACGGCGAGCATCCGGCCGAAGCGACTGGCCCGTTCCACCTCCCGGCGCAACGACTCCCGCAGGTAACGGTAATTCCAGAGGCCGGTGAGCGGGTCGGTGAGGGACAGCCGCTGGGCCTCCTCGTGTACCCGGACGTTGTGCACGGCAATCCCCGCCTGCCCGGCGAAGGTGCGCAGGGTGTGCAGGTCGGCGTCGTCGAACTCGTCCCCGCCGACCCGGTCGTAGAGGGCCAGCACACCGAGCGTGGCCGGTCCGACGTCCTCGGTGAACGGGTCCTCCATCAGCGGCGCCCGGATCGGCACGGCCACATACGTACGGCATGGTGGCTCGATCGAACCCACCTCGCCCGGCCCGCGCCGCGCCTCGCCGGCCGCGGCGACGCCGCCGAGCACCCCCGGCCCGACCGGCAACCGCAGCTTGGGCAGCTCGCTCTCGGGCACGTCCCAGCTGCCGGTGAGCCCGACCGCGCAGCGCGCCACCAGCTCGCCGCGGGCCGGGTCGAGCAGCAGCACGAGGCCGGCCCGGGCGCCGGTGGCGGCGAGCGCGGTCCGCAGGATCACCTGCAGGATCCGGTCGACGTCGTGGGTGCTGGACAGCGTCTCACCGAGGATCGCCAGGTGCCCGCGCAGTTGGTCGCGGCTCGCGGTGAGCGCCTGCACGTAGGCCTTGAGCTCGCGGGTCATCCGGTTGAACGTGGCGGCGAGCCGGCCCAACTCGTCCGGGCGCACGATCGGCACCCGGGTGTCCAGATCACCGCCGGCCACCTGGTCGGCGGCGTGGGCGAGATCACCCAACGGGCGGGTGGTGGAGTGAGCCAGCCAGCGCGCCACCACCACCGCCGCTCCGCCGGCCGCGAGAACGACGGCGAGCAGGACGGCGTACAGGAACGTGGGGTTGCTCTTGTGCACGGTGAGGGTGAGCGGCAGCGGTTGGCCCGGCCCCGCGCTCAGCGTGCGGCTTTCCGGCGCCGCGCGGCCACCGAACGCGATGCGGGCACCGCTGGTGGCGGCGAGCCGGGCGAGGAAGTCGCCGTCAACGGCCTGGGCCGCGATGATCGTGACCGAGCCGGCGGTCGCGCCCGCGGCGATCGACGAGGCCGGCTTTCCGGTGGGTTCCGCGCAGTCCGCGCCGTCCGCCGGGGTGGCCGGGCTGACCTGGATGTCGCTGGCGAGTCCGCGGGTGACCAGCTGGCGCGCGACGGCTTCGCGATCGGCGGCGGGCACCACGGCAACCGCGTCGGCGGCGGCCTGCAGTTGCCGGCAGATCGCCCCGATGCTGGTGCGGACCGTGGTCGCGGCATGATCGAGTCGCTCCGCCGTGCGATCCTGACTGACCGTGGCGACGGTCATGGCGACGAAGATGGACCCGAGCAGCAACGGACCGAACACGACCACCAGAAAAGCGGTGGTGAGTCGGCCACGTAGCGTCACGCATCCTCCTGAGAATGGCCCGCTTTGGAGCGATGCTGACATAGTGTGCACCGTTTGCCGGTTTTTGAAAGGGGGTGTTGCGTGCCCGATTTGACCGGTGGCGGAGAAGGATCTCCAGCAGCCAAGATCGCGCTACGCAGTCGTCTGATTACAGCACGACGCCGCCTGACCCCAGAAGCCCGCCTGGCGGCGGACACCCAACTTCAAGATCAAATTCTTGCTTTCGTACGCCGTGAGCACCCGTCCACCGTTGCCGCCTACGTGCCGGTCGGCACCGAACCCGGCGGAGCCGACCTGCCCGCCGTCCTGGCCGCCCACGCCCGCGTCCTGCTGCCGGTCCTGCTGCCCGACAACGACCTGGACTGGGTCGCCTACTCCGGCCCGGCGTCACTGGCACCCGGCCCACGCGGCCTGCGCGAGCCGACCGGCCCCCACTTGGGCGTGACCGCGATAGCCGGCGCCGACCTGATCCTGGTGCCCGGCCTGGCGGTGGACCGCCGAGGCATGCGCCTGGGCCGGGGCGGCGGCTCCTACGACCGGGCGCTGTCCCGGGTTTCCGGCGGCCGGACCATCGTGATCGCGCTGCTGCACGACGGCGAGCTGGTCGACGAGGTGCCCACCGAACCGCACGACCGACCCGTGGACGCCGCCATCACACCGCACGGTGTCGTAGGGCTCAGCCGGGCCGCCGAGTGGACGAAATGACCTCCGATGGCGCAACATTGGCACTCGGAGTTGGCGAGTGCCAGCAGCCGACAGTTTCCGGAGGAGCCGTGCCCACCTATCAGTACGCCTGCACCGAGTGCGGTCACCAGCTCGAGGCGGTCCAGTCGTTCTCCGACCCGGCGCTGACCGAGTGCCCGAACTGCCACGGCAAGCTCCGCAAGGTCTTCAACTCGGTCGGCATCGTCTTCAAGGGCTCGGGTTTTTACCGCAACGACTCCCGAGCGGGCGGCGTGAGCGCCGAGAAGCCGAGCACGAACGGCAGCGACGCCCCCAAGAAGTCGGACACACCCAGCCCGTCGACGTCATCGTCCGACTCGTCTGCGTCGTCCTCCTCGTCTTCGTCGTCGTCCGGCGCCTCGTCGTCCGGCGGCAAGTCGTCCGGCGGCACGTCGTCCGGCTCGTCATCCTCCGGTTCGTCGTCGTCCGGCGGCGCGAAGGCCACGACGGCCTCCTGATCACCGCACCACAGAGCGCGCCAGGCCCTCGGCCCGGCGCGCTTTGTCGGCGTTCCGGCGCATACCAAAATCGGCGGCGCCCTGGGAGTTATCCACAGTTCGCGGTTGTCCACAGGGCGTCAGCGAGCGATCTTCCACCCGGCCTAACGTCCGTCCTGGCGCCAGCGACCACGGCGCCTCGGCGAGGGAGGGCACGGACATGGGCAGACCACGCACAGCCCGCTACGGGTCTGCTCCGCCCAAGGCACACGGGACCGCCAGCCGCGACAGCGGCGACGGGCGCCTCGATCCCGTGCGCTGGCACCGGCCGACCCGCGGCACGCTGCTACGCCTCGCAGCGGTCGCGGTTCTGCTGGTCACCGCCGCCGCGGTGTCGTGGTCACCTCCGCGCTCCTGCGCGGACCCTCGGGCCGGCGTCGCGGCCGATCCCCCGCGTTCATCAAGCGCGACCGCGACGCCCCCGAGGGGCAACCCATCCACCAGCGCGGGCTCGGCCGCCAACTCCGGCTCAGGTTCCGGCCCGGGCTCGGCCGTCGGCTCGGGCTCAGGCGTCGGCTCGGCCGTCGGCTCGGGGTCGGCCGTCGGCTCGGGCTCGGCGGGCGCTGCTGCCATGGCCGTGCCGGCGGGCAGCGTGGGCGTGCCGATCCGGCTGGCCGATCCGGCCGTGCTGAGCCTGGTGCGCCCAGGCAACCGGGTCGACCTGCTCCGCGTCGGCGAAGACAGCTCTCCGGTGGCAACGTCCGCCCTGGTCCTGGATATCAGCGGGGCCGGCGATCCGACGAGCGGAAGCCTGCTGCTCGCCCTGACCCGGCCAGAGGCTGAGCGAGCGGCAACCACGCCGGGCGACGGCTTCGCCATCCTGATCCGGCCCGACTGAGATCTGAAGCAGCCGACGGCATGCATCGTCCCGTCCCGAGGCCGACCGGCAACCACACCGGGCAACGCCGGATCAGCCCCAGTGCGGCGGGCGATCCTCCAGCAGGCGTTCATCGTTGTCGTCGCCGCGCTCGCCCCAGCCACGTTCGGTGTCGTCGCGGGTCTGGTCGGGGAGGATGGCGGCCTCCTCCGACTCGAAGTCGACCTCACGCTCGGCGTCGTTGTCGCGCTCTGGCTCATCCAGAATGTCCACGGCTATGAGGGTAAGCCGCGTCGCTGCGGCCGTCTTCCCCCTCCGGTTGTACCGTCGGTGAACGTGAGCTCCCCCACCGGCGTCCCGGACGACGACGCGTACTGGCAGCGCCCCGACCCGTCGTCCGCCCAGCCCGCCCCGCCACCGGCCGTCACGCCGAGGCCTGCGCCCCGCGACGACTACCCGGGGCCGCCCCGGGCAGACCCGCCACCGGCCTCGTGGCGCCCGCCGACGATCGCTCAGCCGCCTCCGCCACGCTCCCTGCCCGGGCAGGACATGGACGCCCTGGACGACGCCGAGGGCTCCGCCCGGACGGTCACCTACGGCGTGGGGCTGGTGGCCGGCGCGATCGCCGTGATCCTCATGTGCCTGCTCTGCGCTCGGGCCATGTTCTGATCCCTCGGCCACTGTGGGACGGTCCCGGTCCTCGGCCCGGCCGCCGGTTGGCGGCCGGGCCGAGAAACGTGGTCGTCAGTACTGGCCCCACACGGCGGTCGCGCCTGAGTCGCCGGTGCGGAAGACGTAGTAGCCGGACAGCACGGCCAGGATGACCATGGCCGCGGCCAGGACCCACTCGGCGATCTTGGGTAGGCCGCCCCGGCGGTTCAGGAAGACCAGGATGAGGGTGACGATGCCGAGTGCCAGGGAGAACCAGAAGGTCATCGAGCCGAAGCCCATGTGGTCGTCCAGGATTTCCTTGCCCTTGCCGGACAGGCCCAGGCCGATCAGCCGGTCGTAGAGCTTCTCGCCGGACTCCTTCGCGACGAAGGTGGAGACCGGCGCGGCCACCGCGAGCAGGACGACCGCCCACTCGATCTTCGGTCGCCACTTGCCGATGAGCGCATAGACGATGGCGCCGAGTGCCAGCAGCGGAACGAAGATGACCGCCGCATGCAGCACCAACGCGTGCACCGGCAGGCCGTTTACCTGGTCGAACAAGACGCCTCCTCGATCATGAACGGACCGCCAGCTTAGAAGTATCTGACGGCGCAAGCATCCGCTGTGTGCGCTTACGCCCGTCCGCCCGATCCGGTTCACCGGTCGGCCCGATGACCTTATGTGTTGGGGTTTCCGGGTAACCGTGTTGTCATGGACAAATGTCCTCGGGCGAAGAGTTGCTGCGCGAACACGGCCTGCGGGTCACGAAGCCGCGCCTCGCCGTTCTGGACGTGCTCACCGAGGGCGGCCACCTCGAAGTGGACGACATCGCCCGGCGAGTTCGCATCCGTCTCGAGTCGGTCTCCACCCAGGCCGTATACGACGTGCTCGGCGCCCTGTCCCGGGCCGGCCTGGCGCGGCGCATCGAGCCGGCCGGCAGCCCGGCCCGCTTCGAGGCCCGGGTCGGCGACAACCACCACCACATCGTCTGCCGCGGCTGCGGAGTCATCGACGACGTGGACTGCGCGGTCGGTGAACGGCCCTGCCTCAACCCCGGTGAGGGACACGGCTTCGAGATCGACGAGGCCGAGGTGACCTTCTGGGGTCTATGCCCAAATTGCCAGAGTCGCCGCGACTCCGATTGAATCCTCGGGAAATGCCTCCGACGGAGGCCGTTTCTGAACGAGTTCAACTTTCGCCGGATTCCGTGGCAGTCTGGATCCCATGATTGGGGATGTCGGGCTGTTCGGACCGGGCTCGGTCACCTGGAGACTTCACCAGGAACCGATTCTCCTGCTGGGCGGGCTCCGCTCGCTCTACCTTCAGGCGCTGCACCCGCGCGCGGTCGCGGCCGTGGCGCAGAACTCGCGCTACCGCGCCGACCCGTGGGGCCGGCTCACCCGCACCTCGGCCTACGTGGGCACGGTCGTCTGGGGCACGACGGAAGAGGTCGAAGCGGCCTCGCTCCGGGTGCGCCGCATGCACGCCCGGATGACCGCGGTCGACCCGCGCACCGGCGAACAGTTCCGCATCGACGCGCCCGACCTGCTGCGCTGGGTGCACGTGACCGAGGTCGAGTCGTTCCTGACCACCGCGGTGCGGGCCGGTGTCCGCCTCAGCCCGGCCGAGATCGACCGTTACTACACCGAGCAGCTCCGGGCCGCTGAGCTGATGGGTCTCGACCCGGCCACGGTGCCGGCCACCGCCGCCGAGGTGTCCGCCTACTACGACGACATGCTGCCCCAGCTGTCCCTGACCAAGGACAGCGTCGAGACGGCGCTGTTCCTGACCGTGCCGTCGGTCCCGGAGAACTGGGGTGGCCGCGCCTTCCGCCTGGGCCTGACCCTGGGCCCCACCCGCTGGGCCTACTTCGGCATAGCCGCCACCGCGATGGCCATGCTCCCGCCGTGGGCCCGCCGGCTCTACGGCGGCCTGGGCTGGCCCACCACCGACCTGACCGCCGACCTCTCGGCGCGCGGCCTGCGCTTCCTGCTCTCGACGGTGCTGGCCACCATCCCCCGCAGCCTGCGCGTCGCACCGATCCGCGAGGCCGCCCTGGCCCGAGCCGCCGCCCAGGCCGGCACCACCTGACCCAACCCGGCGGCTCATTCACGCCGAACACCGCCTACACCGGGCACCGGGCACCGGGCACCGGCCACCGGCCACCGGCCACCGAGCACCGAGCACCGAGCACCGAGCACCATCCCCGGCTCAGCCATCGTCGGGGCCGCCATCGTCGCCACTGCCGCCGCTCAGCTGCTCAGGTGCTCGACCGCCGTCCACGGTTGCTTCTCGGCGACCTCGATGCCGGCTGGGCAGCTCCGGCGGAAGTCGCACCAGCTGCACAGCGCGCCCGGATTGGTGGGGAACTCGACGTCGGGGTCGGCGCCGGACGCCACCGCCTTCTCGGCGGCCATGATGTCGCGAGCGGTGTTCTCCGCACGGCTGACCTGGCGGGCGAGCGACTCCTCGGTGTGCTCGTGGACCGCCACCGTGCCGGTGGGCAGGTGGTGCAGCTCGACCCGGTGACACGGGCGGCGGAAGACGCGCTGTGCCGCGTACGCGTAAAGGGCCAAGGCCTGCGACCCGCGGGCGTCGTCGGCGTCCAGGCCGGAACGGCCGGTCTTGTAGTCGACGATGACCGCCTCGGCGCCATCGGCGCCGCGGCGGGAGTCGATCCGGTCGGCGCGGCCGTTGAAGGCCAGCACCGCCGTCTTGGTGGCCACCACCCGCTCGACGCCGAGCGGCTCGTCCTGCGGGTCGAGGGTCGCCACGTAGGTCTCCAGCCAGCGCAGCGCCGCCTCGTAGGTGGCTCGCTCCTGGTCGACGTCGCGGTAACCCTCGCGCACCCAGGTCGACTTGAGCAGGGTCGGCAGCGCGCCGGGCGCGCGCCGGTCGAGGGGCAGGGCATACCAGTTCTTCAGGGCCGTGTGGACGCTCGCGCCCAGCGAGTTGTGCGCCCAGGGCGGGCCCTTGGGTGGAGTGGGGCGGTCGACGTAGGAATATCTATACCGGCGGGGGCAGTCGGCGTAGGCGCCCAGCTTGCTCGGTGTGCAGACGAACAGCCGCTCGGGCATGCCGTCGAAGCCGAGCTGCTCGGGCACCGCGTTGCGGGATCTGGTGGAGGCCACGCGGTAATCCTGCCAGCACCCTCCGACAAGAATCTCAGCCGCTGTACGCCGCCGTGTAGAGCTCCACGAAAGCGTCCACCGCATCGGCGATCAACTGCACGGCGATGGCGGCCAGCAGCAGGCCGGCGATCCGGGTGAGCACCTCGATGCCGGCCGGCCGGAGCAGCTTGACGATCCCGCCGGAGAAGCGCAGGACCAGCCAGACGGTGAGCATCACCAGCAGAATGCCGATGCCGATCACGGCGTACTCGGCGAGGCCGTCGGCGCGGCGCACGAACAGCATGGTGGCGACGATCGCGCCCGGCCCGGCGAGCAGCGGCGTGCCGATCGGCACGAGCGCCACGTTGGTGGTGCCGCCCTGCTGGTCGGTCTCGTCGGCCTTGCCGGTGAGCAGCTGCAACGCGACCAGGACGAGCAGCAGACCGCCGGCCCCCTGCAGCGCGGGCAGCTGGACGTGCAGGTAGTCGAGCAGCGTCTGCCCGGCCACCGCGAACCCGACGATCACCCCGAGGGCGAGCAGCACGGCCTGGGTGCCGGCCTTCATCCGCTGCCGGGGCGGCATCGCCCCGGTCAGGGCGAGGAACACCGGGACCATGCCGGGCGGGTCGACGATGACCAGAAGGGTCACGTAGACCTCGCCGAGAAACTTGAGATTCACCCGCACAAGGTAGGGCTGCGTGGTCCCTTCGCGCAGGCCGGTGCGTCGAGGGTCACCCCAGGACCGGCACACCCGTCGCGGCGGACACGATCTTCTCGTACGCCTCGGGGGCCGTGCTGAACGCGCCCAGCTTGACCGTCTTGTGCGTACCGTGAAAATCGGATGATCCGGTGACCACCAGGCCGAGGTCTTCCGCCAGAGCCCGGACGTGAGCCCGCTCCGCGGGCGAATGGTCCTCATGATCGGCCTCGAGTCCGAAGAGGCCGGCGTCGGCCAGATCGGCGATCAACTTATCGGGCACCACCCGGCCGCGCACGGTCGCCCGCGGATGCGCGAAGACCGCCACCCCGCCGGCCTCCCGGACCGCCCGCACACCTTCGAAAACATCAAGATCCGACTTGGGTACGAAGTATCGCGCGCCCAGCCATCGGGAGGCGAAGGCCTCGTTGGTGGTTCGCACGAGACCGGCCCGGATCAGGGCTTGGGCGATGTGTGGCCGCCCGACGGACCCGCCCGCCGCGTAGCCGTGGACCTCTTCCCAGGTGATCGGTACGCCGTCGGCGCGCAGCTTCGACACGATCTGCTCGGCCCGCTGCTCGCGGTCGTTGCGCAGGGTGGCGAGGTCGGCCGACAGCCGCGGCTCGGTGGGGTCGAAGAGGTAGGCGAGCAGGTGCAGGGCGATCGGGTAGTCCTCGCCGCCGAACCAGCGGCAGGACAGCTCGGCCCCGCGGACCAGGGTCAGCCCCTCCGGCCGTGTCGCGGCCGCCTCGGCCCAGCCGCCGGTGGTGTCGTGGTCGGTGATCGCCATGACGTCGAGCCCGGCGTCGGCTCCCGCGGTGACCAGTTGCGCGGGGGTGAGGGTGCCGTCGCTGGCGGTCGAATGGCAGTGCAGGTCGATTCTGGTCACTAGAAAACGCTACCGGCCGCGCACAAGGCGCGACCGGGCGGAGCGGAGATCCCTTCATCACAGGAGGGATTCAGGCGTCGTCGCCGTCGCCGTCCTTGCCGAGGCGGGCCTCGACGGCCTGCGGTTCGTACATCTCCTCGACGACCCGCAGGTAGAGCTCGTTGGGGTTGGGCAGATGCTTGACCTCGCGGAGTGCCTGGTCCTGGCCGGCCGACTCGAGGACGAACGTGCCGTAGCTGAGCATCCGGCCGAGGGCGGACTGCTCGTACTTCATGTCGGTCACCCGCAGGAGCGGCATCATGGCCACCCGCCGGGTGATGATGCCGTTGACCACCATCACCCGCTTGTTGGTCAGGATGAAGCGATCGAAATACCAGTCGAAGACCTTCCACGCCACCCAGCCGATGACGCCGAGCCAGATCAGCACGGCCACGGTGACCAGGCCGTCGACGTTTTGCCGGGTCAGGAAGCCGGCCAGATAGCCCAGCAGCAGGGTCGCGCCGGCACCGATGCCGAGCGGGGTGGAGAGGTGGATCCAGTGCCTCTTCCACTCACCGCGGTAGCGCTCGGTGGGGAAGAGGTAGCGGGCGACCAGAGTGGTCGGCTCGTCCTCAAGGGGCAGCACCCGGCGTGGTCCGCCGCCACCGCCCTCGGGACCGAGGCCGGCGAGCTCCTCCTCGGTGATGACGGGCGCTTCATACTCCCCTGAGTCGCCGTAGCCGGCGTCGGGCGAGTAACCGGCATCCGGTGAGTAGCCGGCATCGGGCGAGAAGCCCGGACCATCGGAATAGGGACGCCTTCGCCGGTCGTACTCGGGATCTACATACGCCGAGTCTCTGTACCCGAAGTTCTCGTCGTCCTCGTCTCGAGGGCGCCCAGCACCCTCGCCTCGAGGCTCGTGCGGCTCAGCAGGACCACCCATGTAGAGATGCTAAGCGACGAGGTTGGTGAAGAACTGGCCGAAGCCCCGGGCAATATCGGCGATCGTCCCTCCGAGGGAGGAGAAGACGTCCGCTGCCGAGTTCGGATTGAAGGCAATGAAAAAGATCAAGAACGCGATACCAAGCCAGGTTAGAACCTTCTTGATCATGGCGGGCCTTCTCCTGTAGGTGCGGGTGACGGTCAGCGCCGCGGCAGTACTGACGGTATCAGCTTCGTCGCTCGGTGTGAACAATGTGACCGAAAAGCCGATACCGAACCCGCAGGTCAAGGCCCGTTTATCAGGCCCTTCCATGCAGGTACGGCGACGGCGCTCCGTACACGAGCTCGGGCGGCACCCCATCGCAGAGGTCGTGCAGAACGACATGCTCCGCGAGGAAGTAACCCGCGCTTGCCGGCCACGCTACCGCATAGAGCCACATTCCTTTGGCCTCACTCACGTAGGCACTTCGATCTTCCGGGGACTTGACGCACCACAGTGGAGTGGGGTGCCCGGCTGCCTTGATCTTGGCATGTGGACCGGGGTGTCCACTGGAGCCGGCCAACGCCTCGGCGATCAGGTAACCCGGGTCGATGCCGGGAATGCCGGCGAACCTGGTTCCCAAGCCCACGCCCGGATGTTCGGCGATCAGGACCACATCGGCCGGTCCGCCGCCGAGCGGCTCGGGACCGCTGCAGGAGACCGCGCTGGCCCGCACGCCACGCCGGTCGTCACCCGCCCAGCCGACGCCGGTCACCATCCACCCGGAGGGGAGCGGCCACGGGCACCAGAACGGCACCCGGTCGGGTGAGGGGCGGCCCAGCATGCTGTCGACGATCTCGGTGCTGATGTGCTCGGCCACGTGGAACGGGGGGACGTCACCGCAGTTGTCACAGCGCCACTCACTGTGCATCAGGTCCGGCTTCCGGACCTGCGCACCGCACCTGGGGCAACTCACCGTGACACCCACCCACTTACCGTGCGGTCCGGCGCGCCCTCCGTCAAGCGAATCGGCAGAACCCGGAGGCATCCGGCGAATTCACTCGGGCGGGGGTCCCGCGTGGGCGCGAACCCAGGCGTGCATGGCGATCCCACTGGCCACACCCGCGTTGATCGAGCGGGTCGAGCCGTACTGCGCGATCGAGAAGAGCTGGCTGCACGCGGCGCGGGCCGGCGCCGAGAGCCCGGGCCCCTCCTGGCCGAAGAGCAGCACGCAGCGGCCGGGCAGGGTGGTGGTCTCCATCGGCCGTGAGCCGGGCAGATTGTCGATCCCGATCACCGGGAGGCCTTCCCCGGCGGCCCAGGCCACGAACTCCTCGATCGTCGGGTGGTGCCGCACGTGCTGATAGCGATCGGTGACCATGGCGCCGCGCCGGTTCCACTTCCGCAGGCCGACGATGTGCACCTCGGCGGCGAGGAACGCGTTGGCATTGCGCACCACGGTGCCGATGTTGAAGTCGTGCTGCCAGTTCTCGATCGCGACGTGGAATCCGTGCCGCCGCTCGTCGAGGTCGGCCACGACCGCCTCACGTCGCCAGTACCGATAGCGATCCACCACATTGCGACGATCACCCTGAGCAAGCAACTCGGGGTCGTATCGCGGGTCGGTCGGCCACTCGCCCACCCAGGGGCCCACGCCGACTTCGACTTCGTCCTCACCCGCGGTCATGGCCGGTTACGCTACCGATCTGCGGTGGGACGCAATGAGCGGCGGGGCCCTCCCCGGCACCCGCCGCCCACGCTCTGTGGGGCAGAGTCTGCCTTACCGTCCGTATCGATGTGAAGGACTTTCAGATGTGACCCAGCTCACATTTAAGATTCTTTACTATTACTTTCGGTCGCGCGTTTGACCAGGCAAGCAGGCAGGCAGTCCGGCCCGAGATGCGATGTCATGGTTTCTGGCGGCAAAACGGACGTCACAACTTGTTTGAGAACTGAGAGCGCTCTCCTTACTTATCGTTACGATGGGTGGTCTAGGGTCAACACCGCGTTCGGAAATCGTGCCGCAGGACACGTGTCGCTAGCCCACGGACGGGAATGGCACTAGGGGACGATGGGTTTCATCGGACGCAAGCCAATTTTCCCGTGGACGGAGACATCATGGCGACGGTTGCGCTGACCGCAGAGAACTTCGACGAGGTCACCGGTAAGGACGGCATCGTCCTGGTCGACTTCTGGGCCAGCTGGTGCGGCCCGTGTGTCCGATTCGCGCCGACGTACGAGCGGTCCTCGGAGAAGCACCAGGAAATCACCTTCGGCAAGGTCGACACCGAGGCCCAGCAGGAGCTGGCCGCGAAGTTCGACATCCGCTCGATCCCGACGATCATGGCCGTCCGGGACGGCGTCATCGTCTTCTCCCAGCCGGGCGCTCTCCCCGAGTCCGCCCTGGAGAACCTGATCGAGCAGGTCGAGAAGCTCGACATGGACGACGTGCGCAAGCAGCTCGCGGCACACAGCCACTGACCCGGCGACTCAGGCCCGCGGACCGTTGAGGTCCGCGGGCCATTTTTCTTTCCGGAACACGCCGCCGGCCGGGTGGACAACGAGATCGAACATGTGTTCGAATTCTCGCCATGCGATGGTCCAACCTGTCGGCTCCCCACGACGGCGACTCGCTCCTTGACAGGGCAGCGCCGGCGGCTCCACCCCTGCCGCTGGCGCTGCCCGGCGCCACCGTCCGCACCTTCGACACCCCCGGCTTCACCGGGATGACCTTCTTCGAGATCGAGGCGAAAAGCCTGATCAACCGGGTTCCGGGTCAGTCGCGGGTGCCCTTCCAGTGGACCATCAACCCCTACCGCGGCTGCTCGCACGCATGCTCGTACTGCTTGGCCGGCGACACCCCGATCCTGATGGCCGACGGCACCACCCGTCCCCTCGCCGAGCTGCGCACCGGTGACGCCATCATGGGCACGATGGGTGCGGGCGCCTGCCGGCGCTACGTGCCCACCACGGTCCTCGACCACTGGGAGACGCGGAAACCCGCTTTCCGGGTCACCCTGGCCGACGGCACCCGTCTGGTCGCCAGCGGCGATCACCGGTTCCTCACCGACCGCGGCTGGCGGCACGTCAGCCCGGCCGAGCCACATCTGCCGGCCCTGGCCGTCGGCGACCTGATGTTCGGGGTCGGCCACTTCGCCGAGCCGCCCAAGGAGTCCCCCGACTACCAGGCGGGTTTCCTGTGCGGCCTGGTGCGGGGCGACGCCTCCGGCGGGCGCGCAGCTCGGGAGAGCGACGCGTGGGTGCGCGCCGACCGATACCTCGAAGACATCCCGCTGCACGAGGCGTTGCGCTGGCCCGAGCAACCCAGCGGCGGGTGGCTGCGCGGCTTCCTGGCCGGCGCGTTCGGCTCGACCGGCCGGGCCGACCGGCTCGCGATCACCTTCACCAGCGGCGACCAGCTGTTCCTCAGCCGGGTGGTCGACTCGCTCACCCAGCTCGGCCTGCCCAGCCGGGCCCCGGTGCGCACCCGGCCCGGCGGCTCGGCCACCGTGGAGATCGACCGCGACCTGTGGGCGGCACTGCGCTTCCGGCACCTCACCGGCGCGGCCGGCGCGCCTCTCGACGCCTCCGGGGTCGGCGTGCGCAGCAACCGCGAGCTGGCGGTGGCCGACATCGAGGAGCTTGGGCTCACCCTGCCGCTGTTCGACATCTCCACCGGCACCGGCGACTTCATCGCCGACGGCGTGGTCAGCCACAACTGCTTCGCCCGCAACACCCACACCTACCTCGACCTCGACGCCGGGCATGACTTCGACACCAAGATCATCGTCAAGGTCAACGCGGGCGAGCTGATCCGCCGCGAGCTGGCCGCGCCACGCTGGTCCGGCGCCGCCATCGCGATGGGCACCAACGTCGACGTCTACCAGCGCGCGGAGGGCCGTTACCGCCTCATGCCGGAGATCCTGGCCGCCCTGCGGGACTACGCCAACCCGTTCTCGATCCTCACCAAGGGCACGCTCATCCTGCGCGACCTGGAGCTGCTCAAGCAGGCGGCCGAAGTGACCCGGGTCGGGCTCGCGGTCTCGGTCGGGTTCGTCGATGAGGCGATGTGGCGGGCGGTCGAGTCCGGCACGCCGAGCCCGCGACGGCGGCTCGAGGTGGTGCGCCGGCTCACCGACGCCGGCTTCCCGGTCGGTGTGCTGATGGCCCCCATCCTGCCCGGCCTGACCGACACCGACGAGTCCATCGACCGGACGGTGGCCGCCATCGCCGCGGCCGGCGCCACCAGCGTCACGCCGATCCCGCTGCATCTGCGCCCGGGCGCGCGGGAGTGGTTCGCGTCCTGGCTCACCCGCACCCACCCGGCGTTGGCCCCGCGATATCGCGACCTGTACGGCTCCGGTTCCTACCTGCCGCAGACCTACCAGGCCGAGATCGGCGCCCGGGTCCGGTTGGCCGCCCGCCGGCACGGTCTGCATCGCCCCGACCCGGTCCAGATCCGCGACGTCGGCGAAGACCCGGGCGAGCGCGCGACCGCCCCGCCTCACCAGCTCACCCTGCTGTGAGGGCGAGTGCTCCGGGAGGCTCGACGGAGGCTGTGGTGAGGGTGCGGAGGAGGGCGGTGTGATGGCTACAGTCGAGGCATGAGGGATGCGCAGCAGATCCTGGCCGAGGCTCGTGTCATTGCCGTTGTGGGGGCCTCTCGTGATCCGTTCAAGGCGGCTCACACGGTGCCTCGGCAGATGCTTCGGCACGGCTGGCGGATCATCCCGGTCAACCCGTTCGCCGACGAGATTTTCGGGGTCAAGGCGGTTCCTACGCTGGCCGACATCGATGAGCCGGTTGACCTGGTCGACGTTTTCCGGCCGGCTCGGGACGCGGTCGACGTGGTTCGGCAGGCCATTGCCATCAAGGCGCCTGCCGTGTGGTTGCAGAGCGGCATCGTGTCGGCCGAGGCGCGGCGTCTCGCCGAGGAGGCAGGTATCGACTATGTCGAAGATCGCTGCCTGGCCGTCGAGCGCGCGGTGGGCAACCTGACCAGGCTGTCTTGACGGATCCGAAACACAGCAACGCCGCGGCCCGGCCTCCGATCCGGCACCGGCCCTAGTACGGTGCCGGGAAACGATGGAGAGGTCCTCATGACATACCCCCCGTCCGGCGGTGCGCCGGATCCATATCAGCCCTCGCAGCCGTACGGGCAGCCGACCGATCCGACGACGCCGTACAACGCTCCTCCGGAGCCGCCGGTCAGTGGTCAGCCCGGTTATCCGCCGCCCCCGACGAGTGGCCAGCCCTACCCGCCGACGGGCGCGCCGGGCGGTTACGGCCAGCCCGATCCGTACGGTCAGCCCGCCTACGGTCAGCCCGGCCCGTACGGTCAGCCGGGGGCCTACGGGCAGCCCGGACCGTACGGTCAGCCGGTCTATGTCCCGGTCGCCGGCACCAACACGCTGGCGATCCTGGCGCTGGTCTTCGCGTTCATCTTCGCGCCGGCCTCGATCGTTCTCGGCCACCTGGCCAAGAAGCAGATCCGGCAGACCGGTGAGCAGGGCGAGGGGCTGGCCACGGCCGGTCTCTGGCTGGGCTACATCTTCACCGCGCTCGGCGTGCTCGTGTGCATCGGCTACATCATCGTCATCGTCGTCGCGGTCGGGAACAGCTCGACGTCGACGTACTGATCCGCTGCTGAGGGCCGGGTGACGTCACCCGGCCCTCAAGGATCGTCAGCGGAACTCCGCCTCCCGCACGCTGTTGCCACCGTCCACGACGAGCATCTGGCCGGTGATGTAGGACGCCGCCGGCGAGCAGAGGAACGCGATCGCGGCCGCGACCTCGTCCGGTGTTCCGGGACGGCCGATCGGCGTACCCAAACCTTGTTTGATCTCCGTCACCGTGGACGCCGCCGTGTAGATCGTGCCGGGGGCCACGCAGTTGACGTTCACACCGTCGGCGACCAGCTCCATCGCCAGCGCCCGGGTCAGCCCCACCACGCCGGCCTTCGCCGCGGCGTAGGCAGCCTCGGTGGGCAGGGCGTTGATCGCACCGGCGGTGGCCGCGAGGTTCACGATCCGGCCCCAGCCGCCCTCCGCCATCGCGCCCTGGAAGGCCCGGCTGCACAGGAACGCGGTGCTGAGGTTCCGGTCGATCTCCGCCTTCCACTCGTCGTAGGTGAGCTGGGCCACCGGGCGCAGCACCTCGGGCGAGGCGCGGCTCGCCAGACCCGCGTTGTTGACCAGCACCTCGACGTCGCCGAGCTGGTCGGTGATCGCGTCGGCGAGCGCACCCACCTCGGCCTCGTCGGTCAGGTCGGCCACGAACCCGGTGACGCCGAGCTCGGCCGCCCGCTCGTGGATGCGCCGCGTGGTCGACACGATCGCGACCCGGGCTCCGATGTCACGCAGCCGCCGGGCCGTCGCATAACCGATGCCGTCCGGGCTGCCCGCGCCGGTGACCAGCGCGACCTTCCCGTCGAGCCGGAGCGTCACCGGCGCTTCGTCCGGCTCGACGGCCTCGGTCGCCGTCGGCGACTCGGACGTCTCGGTAGCGCCGGTGCGCGGCCGCCGGCCCGCGGAGGGGCGGGTGGCGTCGCGCCGGGAACGGCTTCCGCTGCTGGAGCGGGCGTCGAAGACCATGCGAGCGATCCTGCCCCGTCCGTTGAGTCAGGGCAAACATCGCACCCCCGTGGCGCACGCGCGACGTGCGGGACCTGCTTGTTTACAGTGACATCCGCACCAGTCGCACGGAGGCAACGATGACCGACCCCTATCAGCCACCCGGGCCCTACCAGCCGCCCGGCTCGACTCCCCCGCCGCCGGACCCTTACGCGCCGCCCGCCAATTCCCCGCAGCCGGACCCGTACGCTCCGCCGGCCGGCTACCAGCCGACGCCGCCGGACCCCTATGCGCCAGCCGCTGCCTACCAATCGTCGCCGGACCCGTATGCGCCGGCCACCAGTTACCAGCCGGCCGGTTATTACCAGCAGCAGCAGCCGGGCCCCTACGCGCCGGCCGGCCTTTACCAGCAACCCCCGGTCAATCCGTACGGCTACGCGCAGCCCCAGCCGACCGAGGGCCTGGCGATCGCGTCGCTGGTGGTGTCGTGTGCGGCCGTGCTGGGTCTGTGCTTCTACGGCATCGGTGTGATCCTCGGGCCGGTCGGCGCGATCCTCGGCCACGTAGCCCGCAAGCGCATCGCCCGCAACGGTTCGGGCGGGGCCGGCATGGCCCTGGCGGGCATCCTCATCGGCTGGATCGTGACCGGCCTGGTGGTACTCGCCGTCGCGGCCATCGCGATCTACGCGATCGCCGGCGGCAACTTCTCCTGACGCCGGCGACCAGCGCCGGCGCAGGGCCCGCATGCAGGCACCGGGAAGCGGCCGCACGCACGGCTCCGGGAAGCGGCCCCAACGCACGGCTCCGGGAAGCGGCCCCAACGCACGGGCCGAGATACGGCCCCAACGCACGGGCCGGGAAGCGGGCAGCAACGCGCATGCGCCAGGGAGAGGGTGGCAGCGCGCGGGCGGGGTCAGGTGCCGGGCGGGGGTGCGATTCGGCTGGTGGGGGCCGGTAGCGGCCGGACCGGGTCGGCGGAGACGAACACCAGCGGGGCCCGGCTGCCGTAGCGGGCCAGCAGGGCGGTTCGGGCCTTGGCCACGTCCCGGGTGCCGATCTCCACGCCGGTGCCGTCGTGGCGTGCTCCGATGCTGACGATCGGGACGCCCTCGTGGCTCCAGAAGGGCAGGTCGGCGACCACCCTGTCGTGCCAGACGGCCAGGCTGACCGCGGAGTGCGCGGCGTCGCGGACCAGGATGCAGGTGTCCTCGGCGGTCTTGCGGATGAAGTCGTCGAACGTGGCCGACGGCACCCGGTAGACGGTGGCCTGCACCAGCTCCTGGTCGACCTCGAGGCCGGCGTAGCTGTCGGTGAACTGCACCCGCCCGGCCTGCTCGATCCGGTTCATCACGGCTTCCAGCCCGGCTGGTGTCGTCGGCACGGTGACGCCGCTGACGGTGACGTGCTCCGGCGTTCGCTCCACCCCGCAGCCGCCGGTGGCCCAGCCCCCGGTGAGTCCGGGGGCGTCGACGACCTCCCCGTCGGGATCGCCGCACCCGCCGATCACGAGGGCGATCCCGAGCACGAGCCCCGGCCAGATCCGGAATCGATCGCGATGCATTGCATGCCCCTTCTCTACCCCGCCCCGGCGGTCGCCGCCAACCAGCGCCCTCTCAGCTCAACGAGCGACCCGCCATACCGGACAAAACGGCGGTCAATCGGTGAGAGTCGGGGCCACCGAGGGGCGGGCCGAGCGGGCGGCGCCGAGGATGACGACGAACACGCCGGCCAGCAGCAGGGCCAGTCCCGGCAGGGCGGCGGCCCGGGGTTGCTGGCCCAGCCACAGCCAGGCCAGCAGGGCCGCGCCGGGCACCTCGAGCAGGATCAGGACGCTCACCGTGGTGGCCGAGGTGTGGTGCAGGGCGTAGTTGAACATCGAGTGGCCCAGCAGCTGGGCCCCCACGACCAGGGCGAGGATCGCGGCCCACGTCGACGTGCGGTAACCGGTCAGGTCGACCCCGGCGGTCAGACAGACCAGCAGCAGGAGGAACGCGCAGGTGCCGTAGCAGATCCAGGTGTACGTGGTGGTGCTCAGCGTGGCGCGGGCCTGCTCGCCGAGCGCCGTGTAGACCGCGGCGGCCATCGCGCCGAGCAGAGCCAGCACGTCGGACAGCACCGCCTGCCCGGAGACGCCCACGTCCGCGCCGGTCGCCCAGACCGCACCGGCCACCGCGAGCCCGATGCCGAGCCAGCCGGCGGTCGACGGGCGGCGGCCCTGCCCGAGGGCGATCAGTCCCTGCCACACCGGCTGGGTGGCCACCAGGGCCGTCGCGGTCGCCACCGAGCCCAGCTGGACGCTCGGCATCCAGGTGGCGAAGTGCGCGGCCAGGGCCACCCCGGCCAGGAGGCAGAAGGTCACCGCGCGCCGGGTGGCGCCGCGCAGTTCCCGGCGGCGCGGGCCGAGCGTGATCGGCGTCAGGACGACCGTGGCCAGGCCGTTGCGCCAGAACGCGATGGCCATGGCAGGGGCTGCCGCGAAAGCGATGAGCGGGGCCGACGAGGAGACCGCCAAAACCGCTACCACCAGGGACAACGCGGTCAGAACGTGCGGTGAGCGCGCATTCATCCCCGGCCGTCGCTTCTTGCAGAGTTGTTCAGCACATTCATCTATCGCTATTGAACGGAGAGTGACGCCACGACTACAGTCACCGCGGTGTCCTGACCTCTTTTGATCATCTAATGCCCGGGAGGCTGATTTACCATGCCCGCATACCGTGCGGTCGTGTTCGACTTTTTCGGCACGTTGACCCGCGCCGTCCAGCGCGGACCGCAGCACGCCGAGATCGCCCGAGACCTCGGCGTCGATCCGGAAGCGGTGCTCGGCGTGCTCGACCGCACCTTCCGGGCCCGGGCCCGGGGCCGGTACGGCAACGCGGAAGCCACCCTACGGTGGGTCATCGAGCAGGCCGGTGGCCGCCCCCGCCCGGCCCAGGTACGAGCCGGTGTCCCGGCCCGGATCAGCGCGCTGAAGGCCGACACCCGGCTGCGGCCCGACGCGGTGAGCGCGCTGACCGCCATCCGCCGGCGCGGCCTGGCCACCGCGGTGATCAGCGACTGCACGCACGAACTGCCGGCCTTCCTGCCCGGCCTGCCGATCGCCCCGCTGCTCGACGCCAAGATCTATTCCGTACGCCTCGGGGTCTGCAAGCCGGACCCGCAGATCTACCTGGCCGCGTGCGATGAGCTGGATGTTCTCCCGGCCGAATGTCTCTATGTCGGCGATGGCGGCAGCCATGAGCTGACCGGTGCCGCCGCGGTCGGCATGACGCCGGTCCGGCTGGCCGCGCCCGACCTGACGAACCACCTGGTGTTCGACGCGGACCACAACTTCGCCGGGCGGACCGTGCGGTCGCTGACCGAGGTGGTCAACCTGATCGACACCCTCCAGCCGGCCCCGGCCGCGCTGGCGACGAAGTAACCTGTCGCGGTGACGTCAGCGGTCTTGGATGAGGCACTCAAGAAGGCGGCGCTGGCCTGGATCTCCGTGGGGGACGGGCCGGCGCTCGGGCTCTGGTGCATGCCGTTCGAGGGTTCGCTGATCGTGGTCAGCGGGCCCGGCGAGCAGGTCGCGCCGGGCCTGGCCGAGGCCGCGACGGCGACGGTGCGCCTGCGCGGCGACAACGGCGGCCTGATCGTGGTCAGTGACATGGCGGTGACGCGGCTGCAGCCGGGCTCCGAGGAGTGGGAGACGGTGGCGCCGCAGCTGGCTCAGAAGCGGCTCAACGCGTCCGGCACGTTCGGCGAGATGGTCACCCGCTGGGCCGATTCGGGCTGCGCGGTCGTCCGGCTCACGCCGGCCGAGCAGCACACCCCGGTCACCGCGCCCGATCTGCCGGCCGACTCGGGTGCGGTGACTCCGCGCGAGACCCCGGCGCGCAACGAAACCCGCCGACCGTTCCGCCTGCATCGCGTCCGCCGCCGCTGAAGGCCGGCGCGGCTCAGCCGACGAAGGGCGGCACCATGATCTCGCCGCGAGCGATCGCGCAGACGTGGCCGGTCACGGTGGCGGAGACGGCCCGGCCGGCGGTCGCGGTGACCGTGCACTCCAGCAGGGACGGGCGCTTCATCTCGTAACCCTGGTGGATCCGGTAGTCGGTGGTGCCGTCGGGCGGGAGCCAGCCCGCGGCGACCAGCCACACGCCGAGGCCGAGGGCGGCCGAGCCGGTCGCCGGATCCTCAGGGACGGCGCTACCGGCGACGAGAACCCGGGAGTGCGCTTCGCGCGACTCCGGCGACCAGGAGAACAAACAGACGTCGGTGACGGCCAGGCGTTCGGCCGCGGCCAGTTCCAGGCGTACGGACGACAACTGCTCACGCCGTACGGGAATGAACAACCAGCTCAGCCCGCACCCGGCCGCACGCGGGGCAGCGAGCGCGTCCCCGTCGAGCCCGGCCATCGCGAGCAGCGGGGCCGCGTCCAGCGGCTCGCCGAGCGTCGGCTCGCCGCCGGTGAGCGTGGCCGTGCCGGACTCCCGCACCTCGATCGACAGCAGGCCGGCGCCGCACTCCTGGACGACCGTCCCGGCCGGAAAATCGCCCCGCCGCATCGAGGTGACCGCGGCGCCGACGCTCGGATGACCGGCGAACGGCAGTTCCGACTCGGGCGTGAAGATCCGGGCCCGATAGGTGGCGCCCGGCTGGGTGGGCGGGAGAACGAAGACCGTCTCGGAAAGGTTGAACTCCCGGGCCAGGGCGTGCATCTGGTCACCGGCCAGATCATCGCCGCCGTAGACCACAGCCAGCGGGTTCCCGGCGAAGGGACGATCGGTGAACACGTCGACGATCTCGTACGCCAAGGTGGACATGTCCGGACCCTAACCTAGGCTGGGCCTGTGACCATGGGGACGAGGGTTTATCTGGCCCGGCTCGCCGGCCTGGGTGTTTTCGACCCCAACGGCGATCGGGTCGGCCGCGTCCGGGACGCCGTGGTCCGGTTGCGCACCACCAACCGGCCACCGCAGGTGGTGGGCCTGGTGGCCGAGATGGCCCTGCGCCGCCGGATCTTCCTGCCGATCGGGCGGGTCACCTCGATGGATTCCGAGGCGGTCGTGCTGAGCACCGGCACCCTCAACCTGCGCCGGTTCGAGAAGCGGCCGAACGAGTTGCTCGTGGTGGAGGAGTTGCTGGACCGGCGGGTCACGGTGATGCCGGAGACCGGCGACGGGCACGGCAGCCCGGGCAATGTCGTGGACATCGGCATGGACCTCACCCGGAACAACGAATGGCTGGTCACCCGGGTGGCCGTGCGCGAGCACACCGGGCGGCTCGCCCGGCGCGGCCACGTCTACCAGGCGGAGTACGAACGCATTCGCAATCTGTTCGGCCCGACCGACACCCAGGGCACGTCCAATCTGCTGGCCCTGCTGGAGCCGATGCGCCCGGCCGACATGGCGAACGCCCTGCAGGACCTGCCGGACGCCCGCCGCAACGAGGTGGCCGCGGCGCTGAGCGACCGCAAGTTGGCCGACGTGCTGGAGGAGTTGCCCGAGCACGACCAGGTGGAGATCCTGTCCCGGCTGGATCGGGAGCGGGCCGCCGACGTGCTCGAGCGGATGGACCCGGACGACGCCGCCGACCTGCTCGCCGAGCTGCCGAACGCCGAGCAGACCATGCTGCTGGACCTGATGGAGCCGGAGGAGGCCGCCCCGGTCCGGCAGCTGATGAGCTACAAGCCGGGCACGGCCGGCGCGGTGATGACCTCCGAGCCGGTGATCATGACGCCGGACGCGACGGTGGCCGAGGCCCTCGCGCGCATCCGCGAGCCCGACCTGTCGCCAGTGGTGGCCGCGCAGGTTTTCGTGGCCCGTGCACCCTCGGCGACGCCGACGGGTAAGTACCTCGGCATGGTGCATTTCCAGCGGCTGTTGCGCGAACCCCCGGCCTCGATCCTCGGCGGCATCGTCGACAACGACCTGGAACCGCTGCGCCCGGCCATCTCGCTGGGCGAGATAACGAAGCGGATGGCGACCTACGACCTGGTGGCGATGCCGGTGGTGGACAACACGCACCGGCTGCTCGGCGCGGTGACGGTCGACGACGTGCTCGACCACTCGCTGCCGCGGGACTGGCGTGACCGGGACACCGCGAACGCCGAGCCCGAGGACGGGGTCCACCTATGAGCTCCGAGCCGCGGCGCGACCGGCTCGACCAGCCGGTCGAGCCGGGCCGGGTGCGGCTGCCCCGGTTCAACCCGGAGTCGTTCGGGCAGTGGTCGGAGAACATCGCCCGATACATGGGGACGGCCCAGTTCATCGTGTGGATGACGCTGGTGATCGCGGCCTGGTTCCTGTGGAACACGCTGGCCCCGGCGAAGATGCAGTTCGACCCGTACACCTTCACGTTCCTGACCTTGATCTTGTCGCTGCAGGCCTCCTATGCCGCGCCACTGATCCTGCTCGCGCAGAACCGGCAGGCCGACCGGGATCGCCTGACCATGGAGGAGGACCGGCGCCGGGCCGCGATGCAGAAGGCCGACACCGAATACCTCGCTCGGGAGATCGCCTCGCTGCGCATCGCGCTGGGCGAGGTGGCCACCCGGGACTTCCTCCGCAGCGAGCTGGCCCGGCTGGCCGATGAGCTGGACGAAGCCGCCCACCGCCGGGAGAAACGGGCCCGCGCGGAATGGGAGGAGGATCGCAAGGAGTGGGATCCGGAGCGCTCCTGACCGAGCAGTAGCATCGAACTCATGTCCGCTCCTGCACCGACGCTCGAGGACGCGATCCAGACCGCTCTCGCGACCGTCGACGACCCCGAGATCCGCCGCCCGATCACCGACCTCGGCATGGTCAAGGGCTTCACCGTCGCCGCCGGCACCGTCAAGGTCGAGTTGCTCCTCACCGTGGCCGGCTGCCCGCTGCGCGACAAGCTCAACAACGACATCACCGCCGCCCTCACCAAGATCCCCGGGATCACCGCGGTGTCGGTCGACTTCGGTGTCATGTCCGAAGAGCAGCGCAAGGCGCTGCAAACCTCGCTGCGCGGTGGTCCGGCCTCGGCCGAACCGGTCATTCCGTTCGCCCAGCCGGGCTCCCGGACGCGGGTGTACGCGGTGGCCAGCGGCAAGGGCGGCGTCGGCAAGTCGAGCGTCACCGTGAACCTGGCGGCGGCCCTGGCAAAGCGGGGTCTGTCGGTCGGTGTGGTCGACGCGGACATCTACGGCCACTCAGTGCCCCGGATGCTCGGCGTGGAGGGCAGGCCGACCCGGGTCGAGGAAATGATCATGCCGCCGCAGTCGCACGGCGTGAAGGTGATCTCGATCGGCATGTTCACCGCCGGCAACGCGGCCGTGGTGTGGCGCGGGCCGATGCTGCACCGCGCGCTGCAGCAGTTCCTGGCCGATGTCTACTGGGGCGACCTGGACGTGCTGCTGCTCGACCTGCCGCCGGGCACCGGTGACGTGGCCATCTCGCTGGCCCAGCTCCTGCCGAACGCGGAGATCCTGGTCGTCACCACCCCGCAGGAGGCCGCTGCCGAGGTGGCCGAGCGGGCCGGCGCGATCGCGCTGCAGACCCACCAGCGCCTGGTCGGCGTCGTGGAGAACATGTCCTGGCTGGAGCTGCCGGACGGCTCTCGGATGGAGGTCTTCGGCAGCGGTGGCGGCCAGGCCGTGGCCGACTCGCTGACCAAGACGGTGGGCGCCTCGGTGCCCCTGCTCGGGCAGATCCCGCTCGACACCCGGGTGCGGGAGGCGGGCGACGCCGGCAACCCGATCGTGCTGGCCGACCCGTCGGCGCCGGCCGCGAAGGCTCTGGACGCGGTGGCCGACCGACTGGCCGTGCGGCGTGACTCGCTGGTCGGCAAGCCGCTCGGCCTGCTGGTCAACGCCCGGAAGGGCTAGACGTCAGGTCGCGTCGAGGTCGAACGAGGCCCGCTTCTCCACCGCGCCGGATGCCGGCGCCGAGGGAGTGGCGGGCTTCCTGATGTCGGCCGCCGCGGCCACGTCGGAGAGATCGTTCTTCACGCCGGCCAGGTCGTTCTTCACATCGTCGAAGAGGCCCTGGAGCGGCTTGCGGAGCGACGCCTCCTCCTCCTCGCTGAGGATGTGCTTGCGGATGAACGCCTTCGGATGAAGGTCCTGCAGCTGGAGGTCGGTGCCGAGCTCGCGATTGAGGTCGGTGGTGGCGTTTTGCGCCATGGCGCGCAGGCCACGCAGCATGCGCAGGCCGTCGCCGATCACCTTGGGCAGGCGCTCACCGAAGATCAGCAACGCGAGCAGCAGCAGCGCGCCGATCTCCCACCAGTTCAGATTTTCGAACATGAGGCGGCCTCCCTGTGTTTCCCGGCGCCCAGCCTACGCACGCTCGCTGTGGATCCGCACCCCCGCGAGGTGATCAGTTGGAGTCGGCGGCGAGCGTCACGGAGGCGCTCTGGGTCTTGGTGCCCCGGCGGTACTCGACCGGCACCACCGCGCCGGGAGCGTACTTGCGGACCAGGGCGATCAGGTCGGTGCCGTCCTCGAGGGGATGGTTGTCGAGCTTGGTGACCACGTCACCGGCCTTGAGACCGGCGGTGCCGGCCGGGCCGGCCGGGTCGACCGAGCGCAATTTGGCGCCGCCGCCGGTGTTCGTGCCGGTGGTGACCTCGGCACCGATCACCGTCCGCCGGGCCTTGCCGTGGTCGATGATGTCGCCGGCGATCCGCTTCGCCTGGTTGATCGGGATCGCGAAGGCCAGGCCGATGTTGCCGGCCTCGGTCTCGGTGCCGCTCACCGAGCGGATCACCGAGTTGACCCCGACGACCTGACCGGCCGCGTTGACCAGCGGGCCACCGGAGTTGCCCTGGTTGACCGCGGCGTCGGTCTGGATGGCCGCGTAGTACCGGGTGGTGCCGCCCGGGTCGCCGGCCTGGATGGTGCGGTCCAGCGCGCTGACGATGCCCGAGGTCACGGTGTTGACCAGGGCCAGCGGGGAACCGAAGGCGAACACCGGGTCACCGACCGCGATCGCGTCGGAGTCGCCGAGCGAAACCGGTGTGACGTTGGACTTTGCGACCTTGATCACGGCGATGTCGGACTCCGGATCGCGGCCGACCAGTTTCGCCGAGGCAGTCGACCCGTCGCTGAACGACACCGACATTGTCTTGTCGTCGGCGCCCTCGACCACGTGATCGTTGGTGATCACGTAGCCGTCGTCGGAGACGATGAAGCCCGAGCCGATCGCGCCGGTCACCCGGACCGTGACGACGCTCGGCAGCACCTTCTTGACGATGCCGGCGTTCGACTCGGGCGCCCGGTTGACCTCGGCCGGCGCCTCCTGCCCGGCCGCGCCGAGCTGGCTGCCGGTGCCGTTGGCGAGGCCGCCGCGCACCGCGAAGACGAAGCCCAGGGTGCCGCCCAGACCACCCGCCAGCAGGGCGGTGACCAGGCAGATCAGCAGGACCGGGGTGAGCGAGCGGCGGGGCGCGTCGGGGTCGGTGACCGGCTCCGGCGCGGGGCCGGTGCTCTCCCGCGCGGTCGGCACCACCACGTGCGCCGGGGCGTAGGGGTCACGCCACGGATCGGCCAACGCGTCGGACCACCAGGGCGACGGTTGACCTGCGGCGGGCGGCGGAGCGGAGCGCGCGTTCCAGCCGTCGGTCACGTCGGTGCCTCCCTCACATCCCTCAGGAGCCCGGCTCCCCCTCCAGAATGACACGGATCCCCGACAGCACCCGGCCCCGGGCTGTTTATCCCATCGACCGCCCGCTGCGGCCTTGGAAAGCGTCGCTCTACTCTCATATCCGATGTGCGCAAGTTCCGCACGTCGTCCGCCGCCCGGAGGTTGTCATCGTCCCGTCAATTCGTCCGCAGCCGGCCCACTCCGCTGCGCTGGCCTTCGCCGAGGCGTACGCCAGCGAGGACGTGGTCCTGCAGACCGCGCGCAGCCTCGCCCACGAGCTCGGCCTGGAGAGCGTCACCCCGGCCGCCGGCTCCGTGCTGCGCCTGCTGGCGGCCGCGGGCAACGCCAAGGCGGTGGTGGAGATCGGTACGGGTGCCGGGGTCAGCGGCATCTGGCTGCTGCGCGGGATGCGGACCGACGGGGTGCTCACCACCATCGACGTGGAGAACGAGCACCAGCGGATCGCCCGGCGGATCTTCGTGGAGGCCGGTTTCGCCCCGTCCCGGACCAGGATCATCACCGGCCGCGCCCTGGACGTCCTGCCCCGCCTCGCCGACGGCGTCTACGACCTGGTCTTCGTCGATGCCGACGCCACCGAGTTCACGGCCTGCGCGGAGGCGGCGCTGCGGCTGCTGCGCCCGGGCGGGGTGCTGGTGGTCAACGGCGCGATGGCCGGCGGCCGGATCAGCGACCCGGCCGCCCGGGACGTGGACACGCTGACCATCCGGGAGACGGTGCGGGTCGTGCGCGAGTCGGAGGAGTGGATCCCGGCGATCATCCCGTCCGGGGCCGGCCTGCTCACCGCGGTGAAGCGCTGACCGTCTCCAGGTATCGCAGCAGGGTGCGGGCGCCCCACCCGGTGGCACCCCGGGTCAGATCGAGGTCGGTCTCGTCGGCCCAGCTCGGCGCGGCCATGTCGAGGTGGGCCCAGGCCGAGACCTGGTCGCCGAGGAACTCGCGCAGGTAGAGCGCGGCGACCACGGCACCGGCGCCCTGCGCGGGCGAACTGTGCCGGTCGGCGATCTCGGACCGCAGGTATTCGCAGTAGTCGTCGGGCAGCGGCATCCGCCACATCGCCTCTCCGGCGCTCGCACCGGCCGCCTGGAGCGCACCGGCCAGCTCGTCGTCGTGGCTGAACAGGGCGGCGATGCGCGGGCCCAGGGCGATCGCGTTGGCCCCGGTCAGCGTGGCCAGGTCGACGATCACGTCCGGGTCCAGCTCGGCGACCGCGTAACCGAGCGCGTCGGCCAGCACCAACCGGCCCTCGGCGTCGGAGTTGGTGCTCTCGCTGGTGGTGCCGTCGTAGTGAGTGATCACGTCACCGGGCCGGTACGCGTCGGCGCCGACCGCGTTCTCGGCCAGCGGGAGCAGTGCGGTCACCCGTACCGGAAGGTTCAGGTCGGACGCGCCCAGCGTGGCCGCCACCACCGCGGCCGCACCGGCCATGTCGATCTTCATGGTCTTCATGCCCGGCCGGGTCTTGATCGAGATGCCGCCGGAGTCGAACGTGATGCCCTTGCCGACCAGCACCACGTGGCGGGTGGCGCCGGCCGGGTGCCGGCTCATCTCGACCAGGCACGGCGGGAAGACCGAGGCGCCGCCGACGGCCCGCAGGCCGCCGAACCGCTCCAGCTCGGCGCCGCTGCGGATGCGGACGGTGACATCCGTACGCTTCGCGGCCGCGCCGACGATCTCCTCGGCCAGCCAGTCCGGGTTCTTGAGCGAGGACGGGGTGTTGGCCAGGTCTCGTGCGAGCCAGACGGCGCGGGCCGTCACCTGCGCCCGGGCCAGGCTCGCGGGGTCTTCGTCGGGGTCGGGCACCACCAGGTCGACCGCGGCCGACCGGGGCTCCTCGCGGCCGTCGCGGTAGCGGTAGCCGCCCAGCCACAGACCCTCGGCGAGGGCCCGGACCGCGTCCGTCGGGACGCCCATGATCTGCACCGGCTCGTCACCCGGCACCGCACGGCTCACCGCCGCGCCGGCCGCCCGCCAACCGGCGTCGTCACCAGCGCCGATCCCGGCCAGCAGCACCTTCGCCGGCCGGCATAGTGGTCTCGGGAATATCCGGATTTCGCCAGCTTTTTCCATGCCGTCGGCGAGCGCGGCGATTTCCGCCGCCAGCTCGCCCTCGTCGTGCGACAGTGAGCCCGAGACGGCGATCGGGGCGACCCACGTTCGGTTGTCGTCGAGATGGTCGGTCAGCCTGATCGGAAACACGAGAGCGTGACCTTTCTCGAAGACGTGGAAAGCCCGCCGGTACGGGCGGTACCGTACCGGCGGGCTCGCGTGAAACGTCAGCCGGCGATCGACTTCAACGCGTCGCCCAGCGCGTTGGCCTCGTCCGGAGTCATCTCAACGACGAGACGGCCACCACCTTCCAGTGGGACGCGCATGACAATGCCCCGTCCCTCCTTGGTGACCTCCAGCGGACCATCGCCCGTCCGCGGCTTCATCGCCGCCATTTCGTCTCCCCTCAGACCCACATCAGGGTGTCGGTGGGTTACCCCACAGCCACTACTCAACGTCACGTGCTCAGCCCCACGCGACGTGCTAACTCGTATATCCGACCGGCGGCCGAGGGCCATTTCGCGTGCTGACGCGACCCGGCCCACCGTGCCGATCAAACATTTTCCCTGATGAACACCGGCGAACCCAAACCCAGCCCGGGCGGATGTGACAGCGTCTAGCATATCGTCTTTTGGGCTGTCACAATGTGCGGTCATGCAGGCGCGGTCGGCACTCTTCGACCTGTACGGCGACTATCTCCGTCCCCGAGGCGGGCGCGCGCCGGTTGCCGCCCTGGTCAGACTGCTCGCGCCGCTCGGCATCGCCCCGCCCGCGGTCCGCACCGCGGTGTCCCGGATGGTCCGCCAAGGCTGGCTGCATCCGATGCGCTTGGTCTCCGGACCGGGCTATCTGCTCACCCCGAAGGCCGCACGCCGACTCGACGAGGCGGCGGCCCGGATCTACCGAACCGGGCGCTCCGGGTGGGACGGACGGTTCGATCTGGTCCTTCTGCACGGCCCGCTGCCGAAGCGCGAGGCCAACCGGCTGGCGTACCTCGGCTACGGATCACTCGGTGATCATGCCTGGGTCGCACCGAGGGCCGTCGAGGAGGTCGACACGGTCCTGGTCGACGCCGGGGTCGGCTACGAACGGTTCAGCGCGGCGCACGCGGCCGGCTCGCTCGGCGCCGCCGAGGTGGTCGGCCGGGCGTGGGATCTGTCCGAGCTCGCCAACTCCTACGAGACGTTCGTGTCCGATCTGCGCCCCGTGGTCAGCTCGGTCAACGGGCGCAGCAGCGACGAGGAGGCGTACGCGGCCCGCTTCCGGCTGGTGCATGCCTGGCGCTCGTTCCTGTTCCGCGACCCCCAGCTGCCCCCCTCGCTGCTGCCGCCGCGCTGGCCCGGGGCGAGCGCGGCCGGCTTCTTCGACCGGCACTCGGCCCGGTTGCGCCCGGCCGCCGACCGCTACGTCGAACGCTGCCTGCAGTCGGCCGGAAGGGGCGGCCGTGTGGGATTCTCGGATACATGACGGACTCGCTGCTCGTCGACCGCACTGACGCGGTCGTCACGCTCACGCTCAACCGGCCCGACGCGATGAATGCCCTCGACGTCGACCTCAAGGTGGCCCTGCGGGACACCCTCGCGTCGCTGGAGTCCGACCGCAGCTGCCGGGCGATCGTGCTGGCCGGCGCGGGTCGCGGCTTCTGCGTCGGGCAGGACCTGCGCGAGCACGCCGAGCAGCTGGAGTCCGGCCACACCGACCTGGACACCGTGCGAGCGCACTACAACCCGATCGCGCAGCGGCTGGCCAGCATGCCGAAGCCGGTGGTGGCCGCGGTCCGCGGGATGGCGGCGGGCGCCGGGGCGTCGCTGGCGCTGCTGGCCGACTTCCGGATCGGCGGGCCGTCGACCGGGTTCCTGATGGCGTTCGCCAACGTGGGCCTGGCCGGCGACAGCGGCGTCTCGTGGTCGCTGCCGCGGATCGTGGGGCACGCCCGGGCGGTCGAGTTGCTGCTGCTGGCCGAGCCGGTGCGGGCCCAGCGGGCGTACGAGATCGGTCTGCTCTCCCGTCTTCTGGAGGACGACGACCAGGTTCTGCCGCAGGCGCAGGAGCTGGCGGCGCGGCTCGCGGCCGGGCCCACGGTGGCCTACGGCGCGATCAAGCGGGAGCTGTCCATCGGCGACGCCGGCACGCTGTCCGACGCGCTGGCGGCCGAGGCGCAGGCCCAGGCGATCTGCGGCGGCACGGCCGACCACAAGGCCGCGGTGGCGTCGTTCCTGGCCAAGCAGAAACCGGTCTTCGAAGGCCGCTGATCCTGGTGTTATGACGGTTTTGGGATCGTCACATTTACCATCATCTATTCATAGGCTCCTCCTGACGCGTCCTACCGGACGTGCATTCCCCTTGGGAGGACCTACATGGTCAGGTGGCGGATTCTGGTGGGCACGGCGGTCGCCGTGCTCACCGCGGCGGCGATGGGCGCGACCGCGTCCCCCGCCTCGGCGGCTCCGACCGGCAGCGGCGACAGCGTGGCACCGACCACGAACGTCGTCGGCGGCACCCGGGCGACACAGGGCGAGTTCCCGTTCATGGTGCGGCTGTCGATGGGCTGCGGTGGCGCCCTCTACAGCTCGACGATCGTGCTGACCGCGGCGCACTGCGTCGGCTCGACCGGCACGAACACCTCGATCACCGCCACCCTCGGCGTGGTCGACCTCAACTCCACCAGCAAGATCACCCGGAAGTCGAACTACGTCTACCGGGCGCCCGGCTACAACGGCAACGGCAAGGACTGGGCGCTGATCCGCCTGGCCAGCCCGGTGACCGGCCTGGCCACGCTGCCGCTCAACACGTCCTCGACGTACGACACCGGCAACTTCACGATCGCCGGCTGGGGCGCCGCCACCGAGGGCGGCAGCCAGCAGCGTTACCTGCTGAAGGCGACCGTGCCGTTCGTCAGCGACGCCACCTGCAACTCGTCCTCGATGTACGGCGGCGAGGTCATCGCGAGCAACGAGATCTGCGCCGGTTACACCGCCGGTGGCGTCGACACCTGCCAGGGCGACTCCGGCGGCCCGATGTTCCGCTCCGGCGCCAGCGGGCTGGTCCAGGTCGGCATCGTGAGCTGGGGCGACGGCTGCGCCCGCCCCAACAAACCCGGCGTCTACACCCAGGTCAGCTACTTCGCGTCGACCATCGCGGCCGCCGCCAGCAGCCTGGGCGGTTGATCCAGGTCTGAGCAAGTCACCCTGGCTCACGCCGGAGGCCCCCCGAATGCGCGCTGCCGGCTGTCCCTGGCCCGACTCGCCGGCGCCGTGCGCCACGGCCCCGCAGCCCTCGCTGCGGGGCTGTGGCTCATCACTCGTCTTCGTCTTCTTCCGGGTCCTGGTTGGCCTCGGCGCCCAGCACGAACGCGAGCATGGACAGCTCGTCGCCGGTGGGCCAGACGTAGGTCGGGAGCTCGGCCGGGCCCAGCTCGCGCACGTGCGACCAGAACTGCCGGACCGCTTCGGCCGGGGTCGCGGCCTCGATCGGCATCGCGACGCTGACCAGCCAGGTCGGCAGGCCGGCCGCGCTCTCCCCGCGCAGCTGCGCGGCCAGCCGGCGGAACGTCTCGGGCTCGACCTCCACCGGACGGGCACCGCCGAGGCCCTCAGCCGGCAGTGGGGCGTCGAACTGCCGCCGCAGGTAGGTCAGGGTGAGGTCGTCGCCCTCGGTCTTGGCGGCGCGGCCCAGGGCCACCACCTGGTCGTCGGCGACCAGCAGGACCTCTTCGTCGGGTGCCACCGCGCCCGCCGCGCCCGCCACCGTCACGACCTCGTTGTGGAAGAGTCGCTCGGTCGCCCACTGCTCCGCCGGAATGATCACCGCCCACTGCGCCATGCGCTCAATCTCATCACGCGTGGATCGGAGCAACCCAGCAGCCCGTCAGATGGTCGTCCACCATGCCCGTGGCCTGCATCAACGCGTAGGCCGTGGTGGGGCCGACGAACTTGAAGCCGCGTTTCTTGAGCGCCTTGGCCAGCGCGATCGACTCCGGCGTGGTGGCCGGCACGTCGGCCCGGGTGGCCGGCCGGGGCGGTCGCGGCACCGGGGCGAACGACCACAGCAGCTCGGAGAGCCCGCCCTCGAGGTCGGCGGCGACCCGGGCGTTGTGCAGGGTGGCGTCGACCTTCATCCGGTTGCGGACGATGCCCACGTCGGCCATTAGGCGGGTGGCGTCGGCCTCGGAGTAGGCCGCCACCTTGTCGATCTGGAAGCCGTCGAACGCGAGCCGGAACGCCGGGCGTTTGCGCAGGATGGTGATCCAGGAGAGGCCGGACTGGAACGCCTCGAGGCTCATCCGCTCGAACAGCGCGTCGTCGCCGCGCAGCGGCTGGCCCCACTCGGTGTCGTGATAGCCCACGTAATCGGGGGTGCTGCCGCCCCAGAAGCAGCGGGCGCGGCCGTCCGCACCGACGACCAGGCCGGTTTCGTCTGTCATGGCGACCACCGTAGGGCCACCCTCTGACAGTTTCTTACGGCAGCTTGCCCTGCTCGACCAGGCGGCCGAACTTCTTCAGCGCGGCGGTGAAGCTCAGTTTCGACCCGGGCCAGAGCACCGGCCAGGCGACCTTCCCGACGGCACCGGCCGGCAGGTGGAACCACTCGTGCAGGACCACCTGGGTGCGGTCGCCGGACATGGCCGTGCAGCGCATCGCGCCGGGACCGCGCAGCACCTTGCCGCAGTGCACGACGCGAACCTCGTACGGCGGATTGACCTTGACCACCCGGATCTCGTCGCGCAGCGACGCGGGACCGATCGCGGTGATCGCCTCGACCAGGCTGCCCTCGCCGCCGTCCCCCTCGACCACCCGGACCTTGGTGAACGGGATCCAGGCGGACTGCTTCTCCCAGCTCAGGAACGCGGCGAAGACCCGGGCGGCCGGTGCGTTGACGATGACCGTGGCGGTCACCTCACCGGTTCCCGGACTGGCGGCGTCGCCCAGCCCGTCGACCGGGCCGGGGGCGCTCACCGCGGCTCCGCGGCCGGCGCGGACTTCTCGGGCTCGGGCTCGACCGGCACGTCGGCCTTGACCGGCTCGAGCTCGATCACCGCACCGTCGGTGACCGGCGCGGGCGGAACCGCCGCCACCGCGGCCTCACGGGCCCGGCGGAGGGCGTCGGCGTCGGCGGTACGGCCGTCGCGCAGGGCCGTCACCTCGGCCTCGAGCACGCTGATCAGCTCGCCCTTGTAGCCGATGTCGTAGGCGGCCCGCTGCAGCGCCTGGTCGACCTGCGACATGCGGTAACCACGCCAGGTGGTGTCGAACTTCGTGCCGGCGATGTCGTCCTCACCGAGCGGCCGGTCGGTCGGTAGCGGCACAGCGCTGCCATCGGGTTCGACGGGTGTCAATCCGGAGTCGCCTCCGCTCATCATCACGGTCACACCGAAGACGATCGCAGCCACCACCAAGGCGACGACGATGAACAGGAGAAGCTGACCCATGCGGACGATGTTGGCATGTCCGCTCGAAGCTCGCGAGCCCGCCACCCCGTCCGATAAGTCAGGTCCAGGTCAGGATCTTCTTACGCCAGGCGTACAGGATGCCCAGCGCGAGCACGGCCACGAAGATCGCCATCTCGGTGACCGTGGCGGCGCCGAACCCCGGCCGGTCGAACACGACCGCCCACGGGAAGAGAAAAACGGCTTCCACTGCGAAAAGCACATAAAGGTACGCATATACGTAGTAACGGATCTGGGCCTGTGCCCAGTCACCGCCGACCGGATCGATGCCGCTTTCGTACGCGATGTACTTGCCGGGCGGCTCGGCGGGGTTGGCCGGCCGGAGCAGCCGGTTGGCCGCGAACGCGCCCACGAAGACGATCACGCCGGCCCCGATGACCAGCCCCAGCGTGGCGTACGAACCCAGATATCCGTCCACGACGACAGCCTAGTTGACCGAGTGACACGGGCGACCCGCCGCATGGTGGACACTCCTGGAACAGGCGAGCCTGACCTAGCTACTGTGGTCAACGGCTTGCGACCGCGTGTAAGGAGCGCCGACGTAGGCTGGAAGTGACGATTGCGGGCCGGCCCATCGATGTGCTTTCTCGCTTGGCCGGCGCCCCCTGGGAGGTTGGAAACGTGGCCGCTGGAGCGAAACGAGTCGAACAGCTCGACCGGGTGGTAATCCGGTTCGCGGGCGACTCGGGCGACGGCATGCAGCTGACGGGCGACCGGTTCACGTCCGAGACCGCGCAGCTCGGCAACGACATCTCGACGTTGCCGAACTTCCCGGCCGAGATCCGCGCACCAGCCGGCACCCTGCCCGGTGTGTCGAGCTTCCAGGTGCATTTCGCCGACTACGACATCCTCACGCCGGGCGACGCGCCCAACGTGCTGGTCGCGATGAACCCCGCCGCGCTCAAGGCCAACGTCTCCGACCTGCCCTCCGGCGCCGACATCATCGTGAACACCGACGAGTTCACCAAGCGCAACCTGGCCAAGGTCGGTTACGCGGTGAGCCCGCTGGAGGACGGCTCGCTCCACGACTTCGCCGTGCACCCGGTCGCGTTGACCTCGATGACCGTCGGCGCGCTCAGTGAGCTCGGCGTCTCGAAGAAGGACGCCGAGCGGGCCAAGAACATGTTCGCGCTCGGCCTGCTGAGCTGGATGTATTCGCGGCCGTTCGAGTCGACCCTGCGGTTCCTCGAGCGCAAGTTCGCCAAGCGTCCCGACCTGGTCGCCGCCAACAAGGCGGCCTTCCAGGCCGGCTGGAACTTCGGCGAGACGACCGAGGACTTCTCGATCCGGTACGAAGTGAAGCCGGCCAAGATGCGCCCCGGCACCTACCGGAACATCACCGGCAACCAGGCGCTCGCGCTCGGGCTCGTGGCCGCCGGCGTCCGGTCGAAACTGCCGGTGTTCCTCGGCGCCTACCCGATCACCCCGGCCTCCGACATCCTGCACGAGCTGTCCAAGCACAAGAAGTTCGGCATCACCACGATGCAGGCCGAGGACGAGATCGCGGCGATCGGCGCGGCGCTGGGCGCCTCGTACGGCGGTGCCCTCGGGGTCACCACCACCTCCGGCCCCGGTGTCGCGCTCAAGGGTGAGACCATCTCGCTCGCCATCGCACTCGAACTGCCGCTGGTGATCGTCGACGTGCAGCGGGCCGGGCCGTCCACCGGCATGCCGACCAAGACCGAGCAGGCCGACCTCAACATGGCGCTCTACGGCCGGCACGGCGAGGCGCCGCTCGCGGTGATCGCGCCCAAGTCGCCGTCCGACTGCTTCCACGCGGCGATCGAGGCCGCGCGGATCGCGCTGACCTACCGCACGCCGGTCATCCTGCTCTCCGACAACTACGTGGCCAACGGCTCCGAGCCCTGGCTGCTGCCCTCGTCCGACGAGTTGCCCGACCTGACCGTCGCGTTCACCACCGAGCCCAACGGCGACGACGGCCGCTTCCTGCCCTACCTGCGCGACCCGTCGACCCTGGCCCGCCCGTGGGCCATCCCCGGCACGCCGGGTCTGGAGCACCGGATCGGCGGGCTGGAAAAGGCCGACAAGACCGGCGACATCTCGTACGACCCGGCCAACCACGAATTCATGGTGCGCACCCGGGCGGCCCGGATCGAGGCCATCGAGGTGCCCGACATCGAGGTGGAGGACGACGACGAGAACGCCAGCGTCCTGGTTCTCGGGTGGGGCTCGACGTACGGTCCGATCGGCGCGGCCTGCCGGGCGCTGCGCCAGCGCGGGCTGCCGATCGCCCAGGCGCACCTGCGGCACATGTCGCCGCTGCCGGCCAACCTCGGCGAGGTGCTCAAGGCGTACGACAAGGTGGTCATCCCCGAGATGAACCTGGGCCAGCTCGCCCACGTGATCCGGGCCAGATACCTCGTCGACGCGGTTCCGTTCAACCAGGTCAGCGGCCTGCCCTTCACCGCCGCCACCCTGGAAAGCATGCTCGAGGACGTGGTCAAGAATGGCTAGCCCCACCATCCCCCTGACGCCGGTGAAGCTGACCGCCAAGGACTTCAAGTCCGACCAGGAGGTCCGCTGGTGCCCCGGCTGCGGTGACTACTCGATCCTCGCCGCCATGCAGCGGTTCATGCCCGAGCTGGGCATCCCGCGCGAGAAGACCGTGTTCATCTCCGGCATCGGCTGCTCGTCAAGGTTCCCGTATTACATGAACACCTACGGGATGCACTCGATCCACGGCCGCGCCCCGGCCATCGCGACCGGTCTGTCCTCGTCCCGCCCCGACCTGTCGGTCTGGGTGGTCACCGGCGACGGCGACGCGCTCTCGATCGGCGGCAATCACCTGATCCACGCGCTCCGGCGCAACGTCAACCTGAAGATCCTGCTGTTCAACAACCGGATCTACGGCCTGACCAAGGGTCAGTACTCTCCGACCTCGGAGCTCGGCAAGATCACCAAGTCGACCCCGGCCGGTTCGGCGGACTCGCCGTTCAACCCGCTGTCGCTGGCCCTCGGCGCCGAGGCCACGTTCGTCGCCCGCACCATCGACTCGGATGCCAAGCACCTGCAGTCGGTGCTGCGTGCGGCGGCCGAGCACGAGGGCAGCGCGTTCGTCGAGATCTACCAGAACTGCAACATCTTCAACGATGGCGCCTTCGAGCTGATCAAGGACGCGTCCACCCGCGACGACCACCTGATCCGCCTGGAACAGGGCCGGCCGATCACCTTCGGCAGCGAGCAGCAGTTCTCGGTGGTCCACCCGGCGGGCGCCTTCGGCCTCTCGGTCCGCGACTCGGCCGCCCTCGACGGCGAGTCCCCGGTAACCCACGACGCCACGGTCGACGACCCGGCCTACGCGTTCGCCCTGTCCCGGCTGTCCGGCTCCGACCTGAACACCACCCCGATCGGCGTGTTCCGCGACGTGAAGCGCCCCACCTACGACCAGTTGGTCCAAAAGCAGCTGGAAGACGCAAAGGCCCAGGTAACCGGCACCCCCGACGAGATGCTCGACGATCTCCTCAACGCCGCCGACACCTGGACCATCGTGTAGCCAACAATCACGAACAATGGCGGTGAGCCCTCGGGCTCACCGCCATTTGTCTGGGCGTCGGTAGATGCGGCCGACCTCCCGGTCTCGGATCACGTCGGACATCTGAGCGCGCTTCAAAATGCTCTCGCGGATGAAGAAGTGGCCGATATTTCCTCCGCCGGTCAGATGCCGCGAGGGACCGGTGTTGCCAGGCGCAAGTGCCAGGAATATGCGTTGCCGACCGGCGATCAGTCGGTTTACCCACTCACGCAGAATGAAGGGCCAGGGCCGGCGCAGCTGGGCCCCGGCCCGGCCTCGGCGGGAGCAGGTCCGTGCCACGCCAGGCCGTCACGTCTGACGAACTCAATCTTGCGGTTGGTCCTCAGACCGTGACGCCGGTACTTTCGTCGGCGCGGATGTAAACCAGCATGTCGCCGGTTTCGATGGTCACGATCTGTTCGCCGCCCAAGGGAAGCACCTTTCCGCGGCGGATCAATGCGACCACCAGCGTCGCCAATTCGCGGGGGTTTCGGCCTACCTCGTTGCGTTCCGCGCTGCGCATTGCCAATGCCATTCCCTGGCCCGGCGTCAGCAGATCTTCGACCACGTCGATCAGCGGTGGGGCCGTTGTCGTCAGGCCCAGCAGGCGGCCGGCGGTGGCCGAGGAGACGATCACGTGGTGGGCGCCGCTCTGCTTGAGCAGCGCGGCGTTCTCCTGCTCGCGGACCGCGGCGATGATGCGCACCTGGCCGGCGGTCAACTGCCGGACGGTGAGGCTGATCAGCACCGACGCCTCGTCGCTGTCGGTGGCGATGATGACGGCCTTGCAGTTCTTGACGTCGGCCTCGTTGAGGACCGCCGAGCGGGTGGCGTTGCCCTCGACCGCGACCAGGCCGTTCGAGGCGGCCTGGCGGACCCCCTCCTCCCGGCTCTCCACCACGATGATCCGGGCCTTGTCCCAGCCGTTCTCCAGCAGCGCGGCGACCGCTGCCCGGCCTTTCGTGCCGTAACCGCAGACGATGACGTGGTCCTTCAACTTTCGCCTCCACCGGCCGACCCGCAGGCTGTTGCGGTACTGGTCGGTGAGCACCTCGAGGGTGGTGCCGACCAGGATGATCAGGAAGAGCACCCGCGCGGGGGTGATCGCCAGGATGTTCACCAGCCGAGCCTCGGGGGTGAACGGGGTGATGTCGCCGTAACCGGTCGTGGAGAGCGACACGACCGCGTAGTAGAAGCAGTCGAGGAGGGTCAGGCCGTCCTCGTTGATGTCTCGGTATCCGTCCCGATCGACGTAGATGATCAAGACAGTGACCAGGACGAGCGTGACGGCCAGTGCCACCCGGACGGCGAGCGCACGAAGGGGACCCTGGCGGACCAGGGGCAGATGGATCATTTCTCGTCCCGCACACGCACACCATAGCGGCCGTGTGCCGGGCCGCCCCTCAGGACATCACATAAACGATCGTTTAGGAATACTCGTCGGTAGGTTGCCGCAGGCGACGGAAAAGCCGATCGACGCTCTTGTATGCGGATCGTAGCGATGCAAACACTGCGCGTATGGTCCGACGCATCGTCCTCGCCGCGATCCTCAGCCTCGGAATCGTGCTGGTGCCGTCCGGGGTTGCCTACGCCGCCGCCGACAAGACCGCGGTCCTGTCCGGCTGGACCCAGCCCACCGCGAGCAGTACCAGCGCGTGGAACTCCGCCCGGCTCAACCGCGACCCGTGGAAGTCCTACAACTTCGACTGGTCCACCGATTACTGCTCGGCCAGCCCGGACAGGCCGCTCGGTTTCGATTTCACCCTCTCCTGCTGGCATCACGACTTCGGCTACCGCAACTACAAGGACGTGGGCGCCTTCCCGGCCAACAAGGACCGGGTCGACAACACGTTCTACGCCGACCTGAAGCGGGTCTGCACCACCTACAGCAGCGTCGTGCGCCCCGCCTGCTACAGCCTGGCGTGGACGTACTACGAGGCCGTGCACCTGTTCGGCTCGCTCAACGCGGTCAAGAAGGCCGACCTCAAGAAGGCCGAAGCACTGATCCGATGAACCGGGCGGCACCGTCCTCCAGGTCCGGATGCTCGACGGCCAGCGCCATCGCCACGATCCGATCAAAACCTTGACCGACCCCCTCGGCGTACGCGGCGTCGAACGCCGCGTCGCCGAGGGAGGTACGCAGCGAAAGCTGCTGCGCCGACCAGAAACTTCCGAACATGGGCGTACGCCGAGCTCCGCGCGCCGCCTCGGCCCCGCCGAACAGCACCGCCGCCATCCCCGGGTCACCGCCGAGAGCACAGCGCACCGCGATCGCCGCGACCGCGTCGGCGGCGGCACCCCGGTACCCGTGCCGCAACCGCGACCGCAGCGCCACCACCAGGTGATCGTGCGCGGCCACCAGGTCCCGGCGGCGCAGCGCCACAATCCCGAGCAGCCAGTCCACGGTGCGCCGGCCCCGATCCTCCGGCCGGCCGGCCTCCCACTGGCGGGCCCCGCCGAGCAGGTCGGCCGCCTCGTCCAGAGCGTCGCGCCGGCAGAGCAGCTCGGCCAGGGTCACCACGGCGGGCAGCGCCGCCTCGGCCACCCCGGACCGCTCGGCCTGCCCGATCACCTCACGGCAGAACCGCTCGGCCTCATCGAAGTGCCGGCTCTCCAGCGGCGTCAACCGGCCCCCGACCAGCGCTCGGACCAGCAGGTCCTGGTTGTCGGTGGCGCGGGCGATGCGCTCGGCCCGCTCCAGGAAACGGTTGCGCTCCTCCCGGTCGTCGGCGAGCCCGGCGTGCGTGAGGTAAGCGGTAGCCAGGGTGGCCGGGGCGATCTCGGCCTCGTCGAGCCGGCGGTACAGCCGGAACAGCAGGTCCCGGCCCTCACGGGCACCGCCGTGCTCCCGCCACCACGGGTCGAGTGCGCTCGCCAGCCGCAGCCCCGCGGCAACGTCGCCCTCGGCCGCCGCCCAGCGCAACGCCGCCCGCCACTCCGCCACGAACGGCGCCAACGCGGTGAGCGACACCGTGCGCGGCTGGCCGTCCGTGTCCACCGTCACCGAGTCGAGCGTGTGCAGCGACCATGCCACGTGCCGGTCCCGGGACGCGTGCTCGTCGCCGGCCGCCGAGAGCTGGCGGGTCGCATACGCCCGCACCTGCTCGGACATCCGGTAGAGCGGGCCGGGAACCACCTCGATCAGAGACTTCTCGGTCAGCTCGGCCAGCGAACCGAGCGCGTCGTGGCCGCACCACTCCACCGCGGACAGGTCGACCGCGCCGGCGAAGACCGAGAGGCGGCGCAGCAGGCCGGCCGCCCGGCCGCTCAACGTCCGGTACGACCAGTCCAGGCTCGCGGTGATGCTGTCGTGCCGCTCCCCCATCTCGCCCGACACCGGGTCCAGGGCGGCGATCGGATCGTCCAGGCGAGCCGCGAGCTGCCCGGCCGTGAACATCCGCAGCCGGCCGGCGGCCAACTCCGCGGCCAGCGGCGACCCCTCCAACCGGGACGCCACCCGAGCCAGGTCGGTGCTCTCCTCGGCCGGTCCCGGCCGACCACCGCGCGCCGCCGTGGCCCGCTCGCAAAGCAGCGTGAACACGTCGGACGGCGACATCGGCGGAATCCGCCACACCACCTCGCCGTGCACACCCAGCGGTTCCCGGCCGGTGACCAGCACATCCATCTGCGGACAGGCGGACAGCAGCATCCGCACCAGGCCCGCGCACGCCGCCGGGGCCGCGTCGCACGTCTGCAGGAGCAGCAGCATCCGCCGGTCGGCGCACTGCTCGAGCAGGGTCTCCAGCACCGGCCGGCCCGGCTCGGCGCGCAGGCCGAGAGCCGCGGCCAGGGCGGGGGCCAGGCCGGTTGCCGCGCTCACCGCGTCGACCGTCCAAACCCCTTGCGGGTACGCCGTGAGCACCCGCTCGCCCACCGCGACCGAAAGTCGCGTCTTGCCGGAGCCGCCCGGCCCGGTGATCGTGACGATCCGGTTGCGGGTCAGCAGGTCGGCCAGGTCGGCGGCCTCGGTGCGGCGGCCGACGAACGAGGTCAGCGCGGCCGGAAGGTTGTGCCGGGGGCTGCCCGGGGTGCGCGGGCGAGGGAAGTCCCGATCGAGGCCGGCCGCGATCACCTGGAAGAGGCGCTCGTCATCGTCGAAGCCGCGCAGGCGGTGCGGTCCCAGGTCGAGAAGATCGACCCCGGCCGTCACCGTGGGTGTGGGAGCACTGTCGGTGAGAATGGACGAGGCAGTGGCGCCCGAACACAGGATCTGACCGCCGTGCGCGGCCGCCGCCACCCGGGCGGCCCGGTGCACCTCGACGCTCGCGTACTCGTCACCGATCGGGGTGGCCCACCCGGTGTGCATGCCCATCCGGACACGCGGCATGGCGTCCCGGCCCGGCCAATCGTGAGCGGACAGTCGCCGCTGAGCCTCGACGCAGGCGGCGAGCGCGGCGCCCGCATCCTGGAACGCCACGAAGAAAGAGTCACCCTCGGTGAAGAGCTCGACACCGCCGAAGTCACTCAGCGCAGCGCGCAACACCGATCGATGCGCGCCGAGAACGGGGCCGTAGTCGTCGCCGAGCATCCGGGCCAACCGCGTCGAGCCCTCGATGTCGGTGAACATAAAGGTCACCAGCCCGCTCGGCAGCTCGGTCCGTCCCGACACGGTGAACCTCCGCCTCCTTTGGGAAGTCGTGTCCCATGCTGCCGTATCACTCTGTCACCGTGCATCGTAGAAACGGACGGTAACGATCTACACGCCATGACCGACCCCGGACGGAGGATTTCCCGCTCGGAGTCATCGACGTTCGCTAAGCACTACGCGTGACGTAACGAAATGGATCGACCCAAGTCACGCCGCAGTTGGTCACATCCGGCCGACCGTTCGGATGTACCCTTCCGGGTCTTCTGCGGCAGCGTCTCTCCACGTCGCACACTCACTCCGTAGAGTAACGACGCCCACGATCGCCAAACACCGCGAGCGACCGTAGCTCACCCGAACGATCACCATGCGTACTCGAAGTGACTCGCGAGTAGCGACCGCGGGGCCGCCGAGAGGCTCGGGCTACGCGGAGGCTTCGGCCGTCGGGAAGCTTCAGCCGCACCGAAGCGCGGGCTCATGCAGAAGCACCCGACCACGCAGAAGCCCAGCCACGCAGAAGCGCCCGACCATGTAGAAGCTCAGCCACGCAGGAGACCGGCCCACGCAGGAGACCGGCCCACGCAGGAGAC
>NZ_BOQN01000102.1 GCF_018332695.1 Paractinoplanes toevensis | reverse complement strand
GCCGCCTTCGGCGTGACCACCTCGTGCGGTGAGCAGGAGGGCGCCGACTGCCCGCACCCGCCGATCGGCCCCGGCGGCCAGGCGGTCGACGATCGCTTCTCCTTCGTCCACCAGCCGCTGACCGGCGACGGCACGATCACCGCGCACGTCGCCGACCTCACCGGCATCATCACCTATCCCCCGCCCGGCCACGACCAGATCGTCGCGGGCCTGGTCCCCTGGGCCAAGGCCGGCCTCATCGTCAAGGACGGCCTGCAACCCGGCGCACCCTACGCATCGGTGCTGGTCACCGGCGCGCACGGTACCCGGATGCAGCACAACTTCACCGAGGACAAGGCCGGCCCGGCGGCGGCACGCTGGCTGCGCCTCTCCCGCTCCGGCGACACCATCAAGGGGTACGCGTCGGCGAACGCCACCGATTGGACCGAGATTCAATCCGTACGCCTCCCCGGGTTGCCGGAAACCGTGCAGGTGGGGCTGTTCGTCGCGTCGCCCAGCAACGTCACGGCGAAGGCCGGCGCGCACGGCGGCAGCATCGTGCAGGCCCGCTTCACCCAGGCCACCGCCGTCTTCGACCAGGTCTCCGCGACCGGCACGTGGACCTACGACAACGTCGGCGACGACCCGGCGATGCAGACCGACTGGGAGCAGTACCACCGGGCCGAGGGCTTCACCGCCGAGGCCGGCCGGTTGACCGTCACCGGCACCGGCGACATCGCGCCGGCCGGTCAGGAGGGTGGGCCGACCATCACGTTCACCCTGGCCGGACTCATCGCCGCGCTGCTGGCGGTCATCGTGGTCGCGGTTCTGTTCATCACCGCCGAATACCGGCGCGGACTCATCCGTACCACCCTGGCGGCCATGCCCCACCGTGGCCGGATGCTGACCGCCAAGGCCGCGGTGATCGGCGCCGCGGTCTTCGTCGCCGGCCTCGCCGCGACCGCGGTCACTCTGCCGCTGTCCGGCCACCTGATGCGGGCCCGCGGCAACTTCCTGCTGCCCGTGCCGACCGGCACGCTCCTGCGGATCATCGTCGGTTGCGCGCTGCTGCTGGCGCTGACGGCCGTCCTCGCGTACGCCATCGGTGCTCTTCTCCGCCGCGGCGTGCCCGCCGTGGCCCTGGCGATCGTCGCCGTGGTCGTGCCCTATCTGCTCGCCACGACGTCGGTGCTGCCGACCGCGGCCGCCCAGTGGCTGCTGCGGGTGACACCGGCCGCCGCGTTCGCGGTGCAGCAGGCGCTGCCCGCCTATCCACAGGTGGCCAAGCCCTACACGCCGACCGATGGCTACTTCCCGCTGCCGGCCTGGGCGGGCCTGCTGGTCCTGGCCGCCTGGGCGGGCGCGATCCTGGCGTTCGCCGTCCTGCGCACCCGGCGGGCCGACGCGTGACGGCCGCCCTGCGGGCCGAGTGGACCAAGCTGCGCACCGTCCCCGTCCACTATCCGGCGCTGATCGTGGTGCTCACCGTGGGTGTCTCGGCTACCGCGGCCGGCTTCGGCGGGGCCGATCCGGTGCAGGTGAGCCTGCTCGGCGTGCAGCTCGGCCAGGCGGTGGTGGCGGCGTGGGCGGTGCAGCTGCTGGCCGGCGAGTTCGGCACCGGCCTGGCCGTGGCCACCTTCACCGCGCTCCCCCGGCGCCTGACCGTCGTCGGCGCCAAGGCCACGCTGCTGCTGGGCGGCGTGCTCGCCACCGCGGTGGTGTCGGTCGGCGCGTCGGTGCTGGCCGGCCGGGCACTGATCGACGACTATCCGGCCCTGACCTCCGGCCCGCTGCTGCGGGCGGCCGGCGGCGCGGTGCTCTACCTGCTGGCGATCGCCCTGCTCGGCCTGGGCGTGGCCGCCCTGCTGCGCAGTGCGGTCGCCGCGACCGGGGTGATGCTCGGCCTGCTCTACCTGGCCCCCGTCATCATCGACTTCTTCCACGACGAGGACTGGCAGCGCGCCATCTACCGGTTCATGCCCAGCACGGCCGGCCTGACCGTGCTGTCCACGGTGGACCTCAACTCCCTCCCGATTCAACCCCTGCCCGGCCTCGGGGTGGCCGCCACCTGGGCTTTCGTCATTTTCGGGATCGGCGCGGCCGTGATCTGTGCACGAGATGTGTAGCCTTTCAGGCTCATGGAAGCCACGTCGTCCTACCGCGAGTCCAATCGCGCCCGCCTCCGGCAGGCGCTGATCCGGGCCGCACGGGACCTGACGGTCGAGCACGGCTGGGAGAGCGTGCGCATGGTCGACGTGGCCACCGCCGTCGGCGTGAGCCGCCAGACGGTCTACAACGAGTTCGACGGCCGGGCCGGCCTCGCGGAGGCCCTGGCGGTCAGCGAGGTGCGGCAGTTCGCCCAGCGGATCCGCACCGAGCTGTTCACCCGGGGCGGCGACATCCGCGCGGCCGGCTACGCCGCGATCGTGCTGACCCTGCAGGAGGCGGCCGGCAACCCGCTGGTGCGCGCGGTCCTGACCAGCACCCGCGGCGGCGCCGACGAACTCCTGCCCTACCTGACCACCCGCTCCGAGATCGTGCTGACCGAGGCCGGCGACGTGCTGCGCGAGTGGGCGGCGGCGTTCCTGCCCGACACGCCTCCCGACACGGTGGCCCTGGCGATCGACGCGGTGATCCGGCTGACCGTGAGCCACATCATCCTGCCCCGCGACACCCCCACCGGCACGGCAACGTCCCTGGCCGAGATCTTCGTCCGCCTCCTGCAGGGGTAACCCGCGATCTTGCGGAGTTTCCGCTCGCTGCCGACACGAATTCAACATTGTCGAGAACGGGTCGCCGCCTGCACGCGGAGACGCACTTCGCGGACGCCAGACCTTGGGGAGTAAGCGTTCGCAGCGAACGGCAACTCGACACTGTCGGGGCTCGGAGTGCCCCTAGAGGCGGCTCGCCGCGTGGACCAGGCCGGCTACAGCTCGGGAGCGGCTGTGCGGGGGCCAGGCGATCACCGTGGTCACCCTGGGGGCGTCGAGCACCGGGACGGTGGCCACGTCGCCGCGCAGTTGGGACCACGCCGACTCCGGGATGATCGCGGTGGCCCGGCCCAGGGCGATCAGCTGGAGGAGCTGGGCGTGGTCGCGGACCTCGGGGCCGGGGCCGGCCGGGTAGCTGCCGTCGGGGCAGGGCCAGCGGGGCAGCGGCAGGTCGGGCAGGCCGGTGATCTCGGCCATGGTCAGCGACGGGCGGATGGTCAGCGGGTGGCCGGCGGGCAGGACCGCCACCTGGCCCTCGGTGGACAGTTCCTCGGTGTCCAGGCCGGCCGTCGAGTCGAACGGGCGGTGCAGCAGGGCCACGTCGGCGCGGCCGTCGCGCAGCTGGCGTTCCTGTTCGGCGATGCCGCACAACTGCACGTCGACCGCTACCGCGCCGGGCTCCGCCGCGTACGCGTCCAGGAGTTTGGCCAGCAGCTCGGCCGACGCGCCGGCCTTGGCCACCAGCACCAGGCCGGGGCGGCCGGTCGCGGCCCGGCGGGTGCGGCGCTCGGCCGCCTCCACCGCGTCCAGCGCCGCCCGGGCCTCGCGCAGCAGCACCGCGCCGGCCTCGGTCAGGCTGACGCTGCGGCTCGTGCGGTCGAGCAGGGAGGCCCCGATGTGCCGTTCGATCTGCTGGATCGCTCGCGACAGTGGCGGCTGCGCGATCCCGAGCCGGCGTGCAGCCCGCCCGAAGTGCAGCTCCTCCGCGACGGCGACGAAGTAGCGCAACTCCCGCGTCTCCATGCCCGCCAAGTTACTCCCCTGCCGATACCGGTGGGGTATTGCCGGCCACCTAAACGGTGTTGGAGTGCCGGGCCGGTCGCGCGAAGGATCAAAGCATGAGCGAACAGAAGATCGTGCTGATCACCGGCGCGAACAAGGGCATCGGGTACGAGATCGCGGCTGGCTTCGGCCGGCTCGGCTGGGCGGTGGGTGTCGGCGCCCGGGACGACCAGCGCCGGGAGACCGCGGTGGCGAAGCTGCGGGCGGCCGGCGCCGACGCGTTCGGGGTGCCGCTGGACGTGACCGCCGACGCGAGCGTGACGGCGGCCGCCCGGCTGATCGAGGAGCGCGCCGGCCGGCTCGACGTGCTGGTCAACAACGCGGGAATCACCGGCGGCATGCCCCAGGCGCCCACCGAGGTCGGCGCGGACACGATCCGGGCGGTGGTGGAGACCAACGTGATCGGCGTGATCCGGGTGACCAACGCGATGCTCCCGCTGCTGCGCCGGTCGGCGGCACCGCGGATCGTGAACATGTCCAGCACCGTGGGCTCGCTGGCCCGGCAGGTCGCCGACACCGGGGACACCGGCCCGATCTCGGCGGCCTACTCCCCGTCGAAGACGTTCCTCAACGCCGTGACGGTGCAGTACGCCAAGGAGCTGAAGAACACCGGCATCCTGATCAACCTGGGCTGCCCGGGTTTCACCGCCACCGACCTCAACGGTCACCGCGGCCACCGCAGTCCGGAGCAGGGCGCCGCGATCGCGATCCACCTGGCCACCCTGCCGGACGACGGCCCGACCGGCGCCTTCTTCGACGACGACGGCCCGATCCCCTGGTAGGCGCCGTACTCAAGCTTCGGTCCGGTCCGGTGCGGCGGTCTGGTATCCCGTCGCCCACAACGGAGGCCTCGGCTCACCGGGCCGGCGATGCTTAGGTAGAGCCTCGATGTGGGCTTCGGTCAGCCGGGCCTCCGCACTGGAGGGGCCGCTTGTTCGCCGCCAGACTGCCAGGATGGTGCGGAGCTCGGCCTCGGCAGCGGCATCGTCGCCCAGCTCCGCGTTCAACCAGGCCAGGTTGCGCCGTGCTCGGAGCGTAGCCGGATGCTCCGGCCCGAGAAGCCGTCGGCGTTGCTCGACGATGAGCGGCAGCTCACGTTGGGCCTCGGCGTAGCGGCCGCGCACCGCGGCGATGGCGGCGAGATCGTGCCGGGTGCGCAACGTGTCGACGTGGTCCGCGCCGACGGTGTCGCGCAGCACATCGAGGACGGCCCGCCAGTGCTCCTCGGCGTCCTCGTACCGGCCCTGGATCGCGGCGACCCAGCCCAGCTCCTGCCTGGTCCGCACGGCATCCGGGTGCTTCGGCCCCCGCTGGGCGGTCCGAGCCTCGTAGACCAGGCGCAGTTCCTGCTCGGCCTCTTCGAACCGACCGGCGGACGCCAGCGCGTGCGCCCGATAGTGGCGGGTCCGAATGGTGTTCCCGTGACCGTCCCCCAGCACTCGGCGCTGGCGGGCGAGGACGTCACGGTACTCCTGTTCGGCCTCGTCGAAGCGGTCCTGGAACGCCAGCACGAACGCGAGATCGCTCTGGCTACGCAGCGCATCCGGGTGCTCGGCACCGAGCCGGTGTCGCTGCAGATCGAGAAGTTCTCGATATCCTGCCTCCGCCTCGGTGTACATACCGCGAAGAGCCTGAAGCCACGCCAGTTCACGCCGGGTCCGGAGGGCATCCGGATGGTCCCGCTTCAATCGCTGCCGCTGCACCGTCAGTACTTCGCGGTACTCCTCGAGTGCCGTCGCGTAATCGCCGAGGTGAGCCACCGCGTCGGCGACATGGCAGCGGGCTACCAGAGCTGCCGGGTCGTCGGCGGTGAGGTTGTGGGCAGCCACCTGGCGGGCCCGCTCGGCCAGCACGTGCGCCGTGAGATAGTCACCGGCCCCGCACAGGCCCCGGCTGACCGTGCACAGCGCCCGGATCAGCAATCGCAGTTCTCGGCGAGAACCGCGATGTCCGGGCGTGACGTCGACGGCTTGTTCGGCGTGCGGCGCAAGCAAGGCCCACCACAGTGATGTGGACGGGTCCTCCGGGTCATACCGCCGGCTCGCCTGTGTCAACAGAGCGGCCACGGTGCCGCGTACCTCGCGCCCAAGCTTCGCGTCGTCCCTGACCATCCGGGCGTTCGTCTCAGCGACCAACGGGTGAGCGACCAGGCACGGCACAGCCGGAGCCGGGCCACTCGCCGGGGTGGTCCGGTCGAGCAGTCCGAAATCGCACAGGTCGCTCAGGACGCGACTGTGGGCCTGCGGGTCATAGACCGGGCGATGCCGGCCGGACGCCCAGGATGGCAGCCATCCGCGGGCGGGGCGACCGAACAGGAGGCTCCGGTCCAGCACCGACTGATCGAGCATCGCGATCGGCACGGGTTCCGGCGCAAGGCCGCCGAACAGCCGCATGATCTTCCGCGCCGCATCATCGCCCTGTTCGGCCAGCAGGTCCAGGGTCAGCTCCCAAGTGCTGACGACCGCCTCCCGCGGTTCCGCCGAGGGCCGGCCCAGCAACGTCGTGAAACGTTCCTCCAGCAGTCGCCGATATTCCGCGAAGGTCGTCACGCCGTCGAGCCGCGCCGCAGTCGAGGAAAGGTATCGACCGGCAGCCCGCAGGGCCAGCGGGAGGCCGCCCAACCGCTCGCCCAGAGCCACGGCGTCGCCGTCTGAGCCGGCCGCGGCGCCCGCCGCATCGAGCAGTACGCGCGCGGACGCATCGGACGAGAGCCGGCCCAGTGGGTGCAGCACCGCCCGGTTTCCCCACACCTCGGCGTTGCCGACCCGGCTGGTGACCAGCACGAGTCCACCGGAGGCCGGCCGCACGACTCCGTTGCCGTGCGACACCTGACCACCGTCCGGGGCCAGCAGTTCCGGACGATCAGCGTTGTCGACCACCAGAAGCCACCGATCGGTGCGGGCCTCGATATGTCGCCAGACGAGGTCGGTCAGACTGCGCACGCCAACCCTCGCCTGTGCAGTCTCCTCCGGGGTGGCAAGTTCTGCGGCCAGGTCAATGAGGCTGCTGACCAGGGATGTCTCATCCCGTGCGCTGATCCACCAGACCAGGGCGCCGGACCGTCGTGCGGCGTCGGCCGTGGACAACGCCACGGTGGTCTTCCCCGAGCCGCCGAGCCCGCACAACACATGCAACTGAGCCTCATGCGCGACACCCGGGTCGAGCACCGCGGAGAGCGTCCGCAGGACCTCGTCGCGACCGTGCATCTTTGCCGGCAGCAGCCCCCACGGTGGAACTACGGAGCGTCGCTGTGGGGTCGGCGCTCCGGCGGGCGGCGCAGCCGGTCCGCCGGCGTCGTCCCTGCTCGCCCGCCATATCTCGTATCCGACGTAGACGCCGATGAGGACGGCAAAGGCGATCGCCAGCGGCCAGCTCCAGCCGGAGGTCAAGAGATTGGTCAGCAGGCCGGCACCGACCGCAAGCAGGGCGGACAGACCCGCCGGCAAGCCCTGTCGGGTCAACCTCGCCACCGCCCGTCCCTTCCCCGGCGCAGGCCGGCTGTCATCCGTCTCCCGCAACGGCATGAACCGTATCCGTCCGCGCTTCCAGGCTCGCAGCACGCCGCCACCCGCGCCACCTCGTTCAGGCGGAGAGGGCGCCGTCCGGGCCGAGGGCGAGGATGACCATCTCGCCGTGGTGGTCGGTGGCGGTCAGGCGGTGGTCGTCGAGGCGGGTGAGGGCGGCGATGCCGTAGCCGAACTCGCCGATCAGCCGGGGACCGGCCGGCATGCCGGTCCAGTCGAGGGTCCAGGAGAACAGGCGGAAGTCGTGCGAGGCGGCCACCACGACCGGGGCCTCCGGCGCGCCGAGCACGGCCACCGCCTTGACCGGTTCGGGGGCGTGCAGGGTGATGCCGAGCTCGATGACCAGATCGTGGTCGGACAGCAGCATCACCCGGACCGAGCGGTGGGCGGCCGACACGATCACCCGGTCGCCGACGGCGGCCACCGCGGTCACCCGGGTGTCGTGTTCCCACAGCGGATGACGTTCGCCGGCCGGGCCGGCGGTCACGATCCGGCCGGTGGCGGCGACCACGCCGCCGCGGAACGGTGCGCTCGGCTCGGCGGGGGCCTGCCCGGGCCCGGCGCCGAGCGGCTGCCCGGTCGACCGGACCAGCAGGTGCGGGCGGCCGCCGAAGGTCGCGGCGGCCACGGTGCCGCCGGCGGCGGCCAACGAACGGGGCCAGAGGCGTACGTCGGTGTGCCGCCACTGTGGACGGCCGGCGATGTCCAGCGCGACCAGCCCGGGATCGTAGGTGCCGGCGATGATGCTGCTGCCGTCGGTGGACCAGGTGACGCCGCGCAGGGGTGTGTCGCCGACCCGGACCGACCGGATCGGCAGCAGCTCGGCGTTGAGCAACTCCAGCGACCCGTCCGCCCCGGCCAGGGCCAGCGTGGCGCCGTCGGGTGACCAGGCGCAGTCCTCGACCGCGGCGGCCGGCAGGTAGGTGATGCGGCCCGGGTCGCGCCACAGGTCACGGACGGCGACCAGATTGTCGGCACCGACGGTGGCGACCAGGCCGTCGACGCTGACCGCCAGGCGTACGCAATCGGTCAGCTCACCCAGGTAGGTCTCGCCGAAGGCGTTCCACACGGCGGCCCGGCTCTCGGCGATCTGGCAGATCAGGTGCTGGCCGTCCGGCATCCACGCGACCGAGGTGACCGCGCCGGGGTGGCCGCCCAGGACCTTCATCTGCGAGGCCGGCCGGTCGTCGACGACCCGCCAGACGGCCGCCGTCCCGTCGGCCGAGCCGGTCGCGAGCAGGTCGGCGGCGGCCGGGTTGAAGGCCACCGACAGCACCGCGGCATGATGGCCGAACTCGGTCACCATGGCCGGGCGGGCCGGATCGGTGGTGTCCCACACGATGACACTGCGGTCGTGGGAGCCACTGGCCAGGCGCCCACCGTCGGCCCGGAAAGCGACACAACTGACCGGGGCGGCGTGGGCCGGCCCACCTGTTCCGACCGTCACCCGGACAATGCTGGACATCAACTCTGCGTGAGTCAATACAGTCGACAGCAGAGATCATTACGTCAAGCGTCAGGAAACCGGCAGAAGCTTCAGCAGGTCCGGTTTCCGGTGCGGGGCGCGGGCCGGCAGCGAGGTGTCGGCGACCGCCCTCTCGATGGCGGCCCGCAGCCGGGCCTGTTCGCCGGCCCGGTCGCGGTACCAGGCGGTTCCCCACACCCGGTGCAGGGTCCAGCCGAGGCCGCCGAGCACCTCGGCGCGCAGCCGGTCGCGGTCCCGGGCCACCGGGCAGGCGTGGTACATCGCCCCGTCGCACTCGACGCCGATCGCGTACACCGCGCCCTCGTGCGCGGGGTGCAGCACGCCCAGGTCGAGCCGGTAGCCGCCGGAGCCGATCCGGCTGTGCACGGTGTAGCCCCACGACTCGACGGCCTCGCGGACGGACGTCTCCAGGGCACCGAGGGACCCGGCCGCGTCGGTCCGGACGATGCCGTCGTGCTCGGCGAAGTCGAGGTACGCGGCCAGGTGCCGGACGCTCTCGTTGGCACTCTCCGGGATGTCCCGCGCCCGGATGGAGGACACGATCTCCACCCGCTGCCGGGCCCGGGTGATCGCCACGTTGAGCCGCCGCCACCCGTTGGGCCGGCTGAGCGCGCCGAAGTTGGTGCTGATCTTCCCCTGCTCGTCGTGCCCGTAGCCGATCGAGAAGATCATCACGTCGCGTTCGTCGCCCTGCACCGATTCGAGGCTCTTCACGAAGAACCCGTTGAGCCGGTCGGTGTCGAGCAGCCGGATCAGCCCAGGGTGCTGCGCGGCCGCCCGGTCCAGGGCGGCCTCGATCGCCTCGGCCTGGGCCACCGAGAACGTGACGACGCCGAGGGACAGGTCGGGCCGGGCGGTCAGCGACGCGACGACCCGCTCGGCGACGATGCCGGCCTCGACCGGGTTGTCGCGGGTGGTGCCGCGCCGGTAAACACCGCCGGCCGGGATCAGGTGCACCCCGGCGTCGGGGCTGTGCTCGTCGGCGGACGGGAAGGTGACCAGCCGGCCGCCGTAGAAGGCCTGGTTGACGAAGGCGATCAGCGCCTCGTGCCGGCTGCGGTAGTGCCAGGCCAGGGGCATGCTCGGGAACGCGCCGCAGGCCTTGGCCAGCTCCAGGATGGACTGGAAGTCGCTGACGTCGCTGTCGTTCACGGTCTCGAAGAACGACGTGGGCGGCAGCTGCTTGTCGTCGCCGGCCGCGACCAGGGCACTCCCCCGGTAGATGCAGTTGATCGCATCGGCCGGCGTGACCTGCGACGCCTCGTCGAAGATCACCACGTCGAAGCCGATGTCCGGCGGCAGATACTGGCTGACCGCGAGGGGCGACATCAAAAAGCAGGGCTTCATGGCCAGCACGGCGGTCCGGGCCCGGTCGATCAGATCCCGTACGGCGAGGTGGCGGGTCTCCTTCATGCCCTCCCGGCGCAGCAGGGCGGTCTCCTCGGCCGGGAGATTCGCCGCCCGGCGCTCGTTGAGCACGGCCGCGATCCGGGCCGGCGCCGACGCGACGAGTTCCCGGTCCAGCGCGCGGAACTCGTCGACGAGGTGGCTGCGTTCCTCGGCCCGGACCGGGCGCAGTCGCTCGTCGCGATGCAGCACGTCGTCGGCCCAGGCCCGCAGCACGGCCCGCTCGAGAACCGGCCGCAGCTGCTCCGGCGGCACCGCGACGTCGGCGCAGTAGGCGACGGCCGCGTCCAGGCCGAACCCGGTGAGCACCTCCCGGGCCGCCACGTGGCTGAACCATTCGTCCTGGCCGGCGGCGTCCTCGCGCAGTTCCCGCAGCAGCGCCGGCCCGCGCTCGTAGTCCTCGAGGGCCTCGACGAGCCCGGCCCGGCGGGCGGCACCGAACGCGGCGACGACCGCGTCCCGGGCCTGCGTCCAGGCGGCAGCCCGGGCGGCGAGTCCGCCGGCCGGGCGAGCGGCGGCGAGGGCGGCGGCCTGCTTGGCGGTCAGCGGCTTCTCGGCGCTGCCGGTGGCGATCTCCCGGGCCTTGGCGGCCCAGTCGATCGCGCTCTCGTCGATGTCGGCGTCGCCGTCCGCGCCGGCCAGCGCATCGGCGACGGCCTGCCGGAGGCCGGCCAGGCGTTCGGCGCCGGCCAGATCGAGGGTACGGCCGGTGGCCTCGTCGTACGCGCCGATCAGTCGCGCCGCCGCGGTCAGCGGGGCGGCGTTGGCCCGCAGCCAGGCGATCGCGTCCCGCACCCCGGCCTGCGCGAGCTCCGGCCGGGCGGCCGCCTCGGGCGCCGGGCGCAGGGTGGACTGCCAGCGGGCGATCGCCGCGTTCACCCCGGCCGCGGCGCGCAGCAGCCCGTCGTCCGGCACCGGCGCGCAGACGTGGTCGATGACCGCCGGCACGGCCTGCGGCGGGGTCCAGCGCAGCAGTTCGGCCGCCACCTGCAGGGCCTCGTTGAGCGCGGTGAAGTCGGTGGTGGCGCCGCGCCAGAACCGGCCGAGCACGGCGGCGTGCTCCTGTTCCAGGGCGGCCAGTTCGCGGCGGGCGGCCCGCCACGCGACGGCGGTGCCGAGGTGGGCGACCGCGTCCGAGGAGGAGATCGACGGCAGGGCGAACGCGGCGACCGACTCGTAGTCGCGCCGGTACGCGCCGAACAGCTTGCGGAACAGCCCGCGGTGCACCCGGGTGAGCCGGTCGGAGAGCTGCTCGACCGGCTGGTCCAGGATCGACTCGTGGAAGTACCGGCGGGCCTGCCCCTCGGCGGCGGTGAGCGCCTCCACGCCCCGGCGCAGCGCGGCCGTCGCGGCGTTCGCCTTGGCCAGCACGCCGGCGCCGAACCAGTACGGCTCCGGGCGGTTGGCCCGGCCGCCCAGTTCGCAGATCGCCACCGCCCGGGCCACGTCGGCGAAACTGCCGGCCGCGGGCAGGGTCAGCGCCGAGGTGATCCGGGTGACGTCGCGCATCCGCTCCTCGAGCAGGGTGGCGTCGTCGTCGAAGCGGCGGGCCAGCCCGGTCGCGGCCTCCGCGGTGAGCGGGCCGGGGTCGACCGCGGCCGGCCGGGTCTCGGCCCGCCGCACCGGCGGCACGTCACCGGGCGCGGGCAGGTCGTCCCAGGCGACGCCGGCCGCCGCCCGGACCGCCTCGCGGGCCTGCCGCACCGTGGCCAGGTGCCGGCCGCGCTCGGTAGCGGCCTTGCGCACCGGGCGCAGGCTGGCCGTGGTGAGCCAGTCGTCGTCCACCCCGGCCGGGCGGCGGGCCGCGTGTTCGGCGAGGGCGGCGAGCGCGGCCGCACCGGACGGCCGGGCCAGGCCGAACGCGGCGGCCAGCGCGGCGTTGCGACCGGCCGCGCCGGACAGCTCGCGCAGCGCGTGTTCGGCCCGCTGCAACCGGCCGTCGAGCGGCTCGGAGTCGGTGACCTCCCGCCAGGCGAAGTCGTCGCCGAGCGCGGCCGGCCGCCACGAGCGGGCCAGCTGCTCGGCGGCCTCGCGCACCTGCCGCAGCGTGTCCGGGGTCAGGGTGACCGGCTCGGGGGCGGGCGCGGCGGGCACCCCGGCCAGTTCGGCGCAGCGGCCGAGGATGTCGTGCAGGCTGGCGCCGAGCGGCTCCCGTACCTCGTTCATCGCCTCGGCGTACGCGGAAAGGGCCTCGCGGGAAGCACGGGCCGCACCGATCCGCCCGGCCGCCGGCGAGGCCGGTGGCTTGTCCACCGCCGCGGCCAGGCCGCGGGCCACCTCCTTGCGGGTCGCCTTGTGGCTGTGCAGTTCGAGCAGGTAGTCATCAAGGCCGGCATCGGCGAGGCGGTTGCGCACCACCTCGAGCGCGGCCACCTTCTCCGAGACGAAGAGCACCCGCTTCCCGGCGTGCAGCAGGCAGCCGATCATGTTGGCGATGGTCTGCGACTTGCCGGTGCCGGGCGGGCCGTCCAGCACGAAGCTGTGCCCGGCGGTGGCCGCCGCGATGCCGGCCCGCTGGGACGCGTCCGCGTCCAGGACCAGCGGCACCTCCTCGGGCGGGGCCAGCCGGTCCACGTCGGCGGCGGCGATCGGCGCGAAGCCCGGCTCGCCGTCGAGCGACGCGAGGCTCCGGATCACCGGGTGAGCGAGGATGCGGTCCTCGTTGTCGTGCAGGTCCCGGTACATGGCCTCCTTGTGGAAGCTGAACGTGGACAGCAGCACGGTCTCGTCGACCCGCCAGCCCTCCCGGCCCGCGGTCGCCGCGCGCACCCGGGTGAGGAACTCGGCCAGGTCCAGATCGGCCAGGGACGCCACGGCCGGCAGCTCGATGCCGACCAGCCGCAGCCGCAGCACCAGCGCCGGGTTGACCACCGGGTCGTCGTCGCGGCCGGTCAGTTTCGGCAGGTCGGCCGGGCCGGCGGCGGTCAGTTCGACCGGCAGCAGCAGGAGCGGACTGCCCAGCGAGGTGCCCTCCTCGTCCCGCCAGTGCAGCATGCCGATGGCCAGGTGCAGCGCGTCGACGCCCCGGTCGAGGAAATCCTGCCGGGCCTTGCGCATGAGCCGGCGCAGCACCGTGCCGAGGGGCTGGGCGCCCAGGCCGGTGCGGAAGAACTCGCCCTCGCCGGCGAACCCGTGCTCGCCGCCGGAGCGCAGCGCGCCCACGATCACCCCCGGTGGTGGTCCGGCGATCTCCACCATGCCCGTCTCGGACCGCCGGAAGTTGATCATCCGGTTGCCGGCGTCGAGGTTCACCAGGCCGTCGCGCCAGGCCCGCAATGCGGCCCTTGTCGACTCGGTGGCAGTTTCGGGCGTCATATACCGATTCCAGCAAGCGCGGAGGTGATTCCGCTGGCGATTCGCGGGAAAGGAGCAAAGTCATGAGTACGCGACGCTGGCTCACCTATGCCGCAACGACCGCCGCCGTGACCGCCACCGCGGTGGCCGGATCCACCCAGGTGAACACCGGGACCCGCTGGTACCGCACCCTCGACAAGCCGGACTGGCAGCCGCCGTCCTGGGCCTTCGGGGCGGTCTGGACACCGCTCTACGCCAGCATCGCGTGGGCCGGCGGGCATGCCGTGCTGCGCACCCGCGGGGCGGCCCGGCGGGAGGTGGCGGCCGCGTTCGGCGCCAACCTGGCCGCCAACGCCGCCTGGAACTGGCTGTTCTTCGGGCGGCGCAGCGTGCTCGGCGGGCTGGCCGGGACCCTCGCGCTGGACGCGAGCAATCTCGACCTCATCCGGCGTACGGCCCGGCACGACCCGGCGGCGGCGCGGGCCCTCGTCCCGTACGCGGCCTGGTGTCTCTTCGCCACCGCGCTGAACGCCTCGATCGCCCGGCGCAACTCTCAGAAGTAGGTGTCCTCGTCGGTCTTGCGGTAGCGAACGCCGCGGCCGGCCCGGGCGAGCTCGACCCAGTCCGGGTGGGCGAGCAGCACCCGGCCCAGCGCGACCAGGTCGTAATCCTGCGTCGCCAGGTCCGCGAGGCGGTCCCGGTCCAGGCCCACCGAGCCGACCGTGATCGTCGGCAGGCCGGTCAGGCGCTTGGCCCAGCCGGCCAGGTTGGCCGGGTCGCCGTCGAACGCGGGCTCCCAGAACCGGCGCTGCGACGCGTGCAGGACGTCGGCGCCGGCCTCGGCGAAACTCGCCAGGATGTCGCCCAGCTCGCCCGGCGTGTCGGCGATCCGGGCCGCGTAATCTCTCTCCTTGAACTGGGAGAAACGGACGATGAGCGGCATCTCCGCCGGGATGTTTTCGCGCACCGCCCGGATTACGTCGGCGGGGAAGGCAGCGCGCTCCTTCGGGCTTCCGCCGTAACGGTCGGTGCGGTGGTTGGTGCGCGGCCAGAGAAACTCGTCCAGCAGGTAACCGTGCGCGGCATGGATCTCCACGGCGTCGAATCCGGCCCGCACGGCCGTGCGCGCGCTTTCGGCGTACGCCCGGAGCAGTTGATCGAAGCCGTTGCCCTTGATGGTGTCCGGGGTCCAGGCGGTCCCGGCCGGCCGGCGCTCGCCGCCTAGGTGCCAGATCTGCGCGGCGATCCGGCCGCCGGCCGCGTGCACCTCGCCGACGACCAGGCGCCAGCCCTCCTCGGCCGGGCCGGGGGTCAGCCGCGGGACGTCGTCCTCGTGGCTCGCCGACGGGTGGCCGATCAGGGCGCCCTCGGTGATGATCAGCCCGATGCCGTGCTCGGCGCGACGACGGTAGTAGGCGGCGTTCTCCGCGGTGGGCACGCCGCCCGGTGATCGCTTGCGGGTCATCGGCGCCATGACGAAGCGGCTGCTCAGGTCCAGTTTGCCGAGGGAGATGGGCCGGGCGAGGGTGTCCAATGCGGTGCTCATGCCGGTACGGTAAAACCTCACACGGATGTGAGCTTCAAGGGGTTTGTGATGCGGATCGGAGATTTGTCGGCGGCGACCGGGGCATCGGCCCGCTCGCTGCGCTACTACGAGGAGCAGGGGCTGCTGGCCTCCACCCGCACACCCGGCGGGCAGCGGATCTACCCCGCCGGAGCGGTCGAGCGGGTGACGCTCATCCAGTCGCTGCTGGCGGCCGGGCTCAACAGCGTCACCATCGCCGACGTGCTGCCCTGCATCAGCGACGCGACGCTGCGCACGCCGTGGCTGGCCGGGCGGTTACGCGGCGAGCTCGACCGCGTCTCGGCCCAGATCGAGAGTCTCAACCGGACGCGGGACATCCTGGCCGGCCTGGTCGATCAATACACCGTCACGCCCGCGTCAGCCTGATCACCGGGATCTCCCGGTCGGTCTTCTGCTGATAGCCGGCGAACTGGCCGGCCGTACTGGTGATCATCTGCCAGGCCGCCGCGTAGTCCTCACCGTGCAGCTGCTCGGCGGTCACCGCCGTCGTCTCCTCGCCGATCTGCACCCGGACCTTGTCCGGATTGGCCTTGAGGTTGTAATACCAGGCCGGGTTGGCCGAGCCGCCACCCGCCGACGCGACGATCAGCCAGCCCGCCGGGTCGGGGAACCAGCGCAGCGGGCTCTGCCGCTCCTCACCGGACTTGCGGCCGACCGTGGTCAGGATCAGCAGAGCGCCGGGCTTACGCCGGATCTTGCCCATGGTCAGCTTGTTGGCCAGCTTCAACAACAGCCCGCCGGGCTGCCGGGCGCCACGGGTCCCGTTGCGGGAATCGAAGGTCATGTAGCGACTTTCCCAGAAGTCCGGCGGAAATTCTTCCCGGTTCAGGTCGTCGTCGGTCCACAAGGGTGAGGGCGGAGCCTAGTCAGCGTCCGCACCCAGGGCGCGCAGCGCTCGCAGGGTGTTCCAGCGGCTCGGGCGGCCCTCCTCCTCCATCCGGAAGTGGACCTTGCCGGGGTGGGTGTGTTCGAGCAGCCAGGTGCCGTCGGGCTGCCGCTTGTCGCGCAGGAGCTGCCGGGCCTCGTCCAGCCGTGGGTCGTCGCGGCCGGCGAAGTATTCGAGGGCGCGCAGCACGTCGTAATGCCAGCGCACCGGGAACGACAGCCTCAGGTAGCCGGGGCTGACCACCTCGCCGGTGGACAGCCGGCGCAGCAGGCGGCGGTCGAGAAGATATTCCTCGCCACGCCGACGGGCGGCGGTCAGCGATGGGGTCGCGCCGTGCTTTTTCTCGTACGCCCTCAGGCCCTCCAGGACGTTGATCGTGGTGTCGAACGAGGAGCGGGTCGAACCGGACTCGGCGTAGCAGTTCCAGCCGCCGTCGTCGAGTTGCTCGGACAGCAGGCGGGTGATGATCGGGGTGACGTCGCGGTCGAAGTAGACGCCGAGGGCGACGACCCGGCCGTTGATGCACGGCTCGGTCTCGCCGGTGAAGAACGGCTGGTTGTCGTTCTCCCAGCGGCATTCGGTGGCGATCCGGTCGACCAGCCCGGCCGGAAGCTGCGCACCCATCTGCATCAGGAGAGTGAGGGTGGGCTCGGTGGCGGTCCACGGCTGCGGTTCCGTCTCCCGGTCCCAGCCCTCCCGGGGAGTGTGCGCGCCACCCGTCCAGTCCTGCGCGGCCAGCAGGCGCGCGCCCCACCCGGTGGTGGTCACCCGGGCCCGCACGGCCGGGTCGCCGAGCACCTGCCAGCGGATGGCCGGGTCGCCCCCGAGGAGCCAGTCCTGCACGGTCATCGAGTCAGGTTAACCGTCCGGCCGACCGTTTTCGTGGTTGCGGTTGGCTATCGTGTGGTCACTGTGAACTCGTCCGACATCGATATTCGTGTCATCGCGCCCGGGCTTGACGCCGACGCGGTCGCTGAGTTGGGCCAGGGGCTTCGGTCCGAGCTGCTCGACCTCGACGTCGAGGACGTGCGGGCCGCCGACGCCGGGGCCGCGCCCGACGGGGCCAAGTCGGCCGAGGCGATTGCCTGGGGTGCCATGGTGGTGGCGCTCGCGCCGCAGGTCGCGCAGGGGGTCATGGCCGTTGTCGGGTCGTGGCTGAGCCGGCAGCCCTCCGACGTGGAGGTCGAGATCGACGGGCAGCGGTTCAAGGGGAGGTTGACCAAGGACCAGCAGGCCCAGCTTTTCGGCGCCTACCTGCGGCGCATCGAATCGCCTTGACCCGCCATGCGCTGATCATCGCGACGTCGCTGTACGACGATCCGGCGTTCGCGGGGTTGCGCGCGCCCGCCAAGGACGCGGTCGAGATGGCCGATGTGCTGGGCGATCCGGGGATCGGAGGGTTCACGACGGTCACCGTGCAGGACGGGTCGGAGGCGCGGGTGCGCCGGGAGATCGACGCGTTCCTCGACGACCGCCGGCCCGACGACCAGGTCTTGGTCTATCTGTCCTGCCATGGGCTGCGCGACGAGTGGGGCGCGCTGCATTTCGCCGCCACCGACACCGTCAAGAAGCGGCCCAGCTCCACCGCGATAGCGTCGTCGTGGCTCCGGGAACGCATGGAGAAATGCCGGGCCAGCCAGCAGATCCTCATTCTCGACTGCTGTTTCAGCGGCGCTTTCGCCCGGACCAAAGGTGACACCGACGTGGGCGTCACCTCGCTGCTCGCCGGGCGCGGCTGGGTGGTCATGACGGCTTCCGGCTCCGCCGAATATTCGTACGAGGGTGAGCCGTTGCCGGGCGCCGACTCGACCCGTTCCGTCTTCACCGCGGCCCTGGTGGACGGTCTGCGCAGTGGTGAGGCCGACCGGCACGGACGCGGTTACATCACCGTCGACGACGCTTATCAGTACGCCTACCGGCGCATCCGCACGCTCGGCACGGCGCAGACACCCCAGTTGAACGTCACCCAGGGCCAGGGCGAGATCATGCTCGCCCGCAGCCGGTCCGGGCCGGTGACGGCGGCCGAGCTTCCGGCGACGGTGCTCACGGCGTACGCAAGCAAGGACCGTGATGTGCGCCGGGCCGCCATCGCCGCGATGAGCGAATGGATCGACTCGCCGGATCCGGGCCGGCGGCTTGCCGCCGAGACCGCGATCCGGCGCCTGCTGCCGGCGGCCGAGCCACCGCCTGCGTCCGCACCCCCGCTGGCCGGCCTGGCGCCGTCGGAGGCGGAGCCGGTCCTCGCCGCGGCCGAACCGGCCGATGCGGCCGCGATGCTGGGTGACCTGGATCCGCGGCGGGAGTACGCGCGGATCGCCTCGCTCTCGCCGGCCGAGGCCGCACCGATCCTCGCGGCGATGGACCCGGAGGCGGTGATCGCCCTGTTCACGATGCACGGCATGGCACCGCGGCGGGTGGCGGCGATCCTGAACGCGATGCCGGCGGACCGGGCTCCGACCCTGGTCGCCCTGCTGAACATCATGTCCCCGTCGACGGCCGGCGATATGGCCGCGTGGTTGAGCCCTCGGCTGACCGCCGCCCCCGATTTCGAACAGGCCCTCGGCGCCGTTCTCCCGGCGCCCGACTACCTGGCCGGGCACGTCGATCCCGGCACGATGTTGCAGGCGTTCCAGCGCAGATCCCGGGAGTGCCACCGCACCGGACAGCCGGTGCCGAACGTCTTCCACGCCCAGTTCGCCGAGGCCGAGTACGACCACCTCGCGCCGATCGGCAACACCCTGGCCGGAGTGCTCGCCGACTTCCAGGCCGAGTTCACCAGGGCGGAGGGATACGAGGTCGCCGGCGACATCACGGTGGAGCTGTCCGGGACCGCCGACCTGCTGGGCACCCAGTTCCGAGTGTCCACGTCCTCCCGGGCGGCCACCTCGGCCCGGTTGACCTCACCGCAGGGCCTGCTGTTCCCCGTCCCGATCGGCACCACCGTCCTCGGCAGCGGCCCCGACGCCCACCTGCGCCTGGACGGCGTGCGGATCGCGCCGATCCAGGCCCGCATCGAGTACGACGGTGGGAGCGCCCGGCTGACCAACGTGGCTCCCGCGCACCGCCAGATCACCGTGAACAGCAGCCCGGTGGCATCGGCCGACCTGCACAACTACGACCTGATCCGGATCGGCCCGCACACGCTGCACTACCGCGACGACTGAACGTCCCGAACCGCGGCCTCGGCGTCCAGGAACCGGCCGATCGGCTTGTCCGGCTCGGTGATCACCGGCCGCCCGGTGTCGTGCAGGATCTTCCGGATCCGGGCGTGCGTCAGGCCCGGATCGGCGTTCAACATCAGTGCCGCCACGGCCCCGACCTTGGGGGTCGCCCCGGAGGTCCCGCCGAACCCGTTGGTGTACGCGAAGTCGCTCCCGTTGCTGCACGTCAGGTCGTGCTCGCCCGAGCCCGGCGCGCAGACACCGATCCGGCCGCGATGGCGTGGCGGATCGCCGCGTTGAGGGCCGGCATCGCCTCCGAGTTCCACCCGCTGTTCTGCACCTCGACCAGCACGACCTTGCGCCGGCCGCCGCTGCTCGTGGTGCGCACCCAGTCCACGCCGTTGGCCCACGCGTTCCCGGGCAGTTCCGGCCCCCGCCCGTCGTTGGCCTGAACCACCCACAGCGCCGCGCCGAACGCCATCCCGACCATGCCCAGGTCGTTGGCGCTCGCCCCGGCGAGACCCAGCACACCGGTGCCGTGATCCCAGTCCTTGCCGCAGGCCACATCGGTCCCGCCGTCGAAGCTGTTGACCACGCGGTCCGGCTCGATCGCACCGGCCAGGTCGAGGTGGGTGATCCGGCAACCGAAATCCACATCGGCCACGACCACCCCGTCACCGGAGGCGCGCGTGATCGTCGCGCAGGAGGACGTCGGCGCTGACCCGCTTGCGCGCCTGCGTGCGATTACCCTCGGCGAGATGCTCGCGCCAGGCAGCGGGATCGCGCTCGAACAGCGGCACCTCAGACGTCACCGGTCTTGCGTATCACGTCCTGCGCCATCGATGGCCTGGCGATGGACGCGGCGAGGCGATTGACTCGGCGCAGGGCTCGGGGCGGGTGCCGAGTGGGCAACGACGGCTGAACGGCCGCCATTGCCAGCTTCTCCGCCCGCCTCGACGCCCAGCCGAAACGGTCAGCGCTTGCAGCGTGGGGCCAGGTGGGACAGGACTCGGGTCCACATCGGGGTGAGCAGGTCGTGGTCGCCGGCCGGGTTCATCTCCAGGCGGGCGTTCGGCAGGTGCCTCTGCCACCAGGTTCCGTGGCGGGAGCCGGTTCGCGGCTCCTTGGCGCCGAACAGCAGCAGGGCCTTGGCGGTCATCTCGGACAGGTCGAACGCCGGGTCGCCGTCAGGAATCGGGGTCGATACCAGGGCGACGCGGTCGACCGCGCCGGGATGCCGGGCGGCGAAGGCCAGGTCGTCCAGACCCGCGTCCGACCAGCCCACCACCCCGACCGGGCCGGCTCGGTCCCACCCGGCGCCGGTGCCGTCGCCGGCCAGGAGCGTGACCCCGCGGGCTCAGGTCTGCGCGGGCCCGGGATCCTCGCCCGAGCCGAACAGGACCACCGCCCGATCTGCCGTTCCCTCCGCCAGAAGCCGCATCGGCGCAGATTACTCGCCGACCGGGCCGCCGGAGAGCTCCGCGACGATGTCCAGGTGGCCGACGTGCCTCGCGGCTGTCGCCCCACGGTGCAGGGGTCGGGTTGCCCTCGAACCCCCAGGAGATCCAGCGCAGTTCCACGTACCGCAGATGTTTCAGCAGTTCGAGCGGCGTCCAGCCGGACGGGAGACGGCTGCTGTGCTGCGCGGATGCCGGCGGGCCGGACACCTTGGCCAGGGCGGTCTCGCGGAAGTAGTCCAGATAGCCGAGGAAGACTTCGGCGCGGCCGGCGGCCGGGATCGTCGGAGAGGGGAAAGTCATTCCGGCATTGTGCGGGGACCGGCGGGGCGGCGGGGCATCAGCAGCAGGGCGGCGAGGCCCAGGGTGCAGCAGGCGATGATGTACCAGCTGATGCCGGTGCTGGAACCGGTCTCCTGCAGGATCTTGGTAGCGATCAGCGGGGCGGGGCCGCCGGCGATGACCGAGGCCAGTTGGTAGCCGAGCCCGGCGCCGGAGTAGCGCAGGTTGGTGCCGAAGCCCTCGGCGATCAGGGCGGCCTGCGGGCCGTACTGCATGTCGTGGACGATCAGCGAGACCACGACGGCGATCAGGATCAGCGCCGATTCCTTGGTGTTGAGCAGGCCGAAATACGGGAAGGCGAACGCCCCGGTCAGCACGATCCCGGTGCCGTACACCCGCCGGCGGCCGAAGCGGTCGGAGAGGTGGCCGAACAGCGGCACGCTGATCAGGCCGATGGTGGCGGCGATCAGGATGTTGTCGAGCAGGCTGTCCCGGGTCAGGCCGAGCTGTTTCGTGCCGTAGGTCAGCACGAAGCTGGTGAACAGGTAGAACGGCGCCTGCTCGCCGAGCCGCACGAACGCCGAGCTGAGCACGGTGCGCCACTCGGTGCGGATGACCTCGAACAGCGGCCGGCGCACGACCTCGCCGGCGGAGACCACCGAGGCGAACTCGGGGCTCTCCACGACCCGCAACCGAACATAGAGACCGACCCCGATGAGTACGACGCTGAGCAGGAACGGGATGCGCCAGCCCCACGACTCGAAGCTCGCACCGGTCCAGTCGCTGGTCAGGCGCACGACCCCGGTGGAGAGGACCAATCCGAGGGGTACGCCGAGCTGCGGCCAGCTGGCCATCAGGCCACGCCGCTCCCGGGTTCCCCATTCCATCGACATCAGCACCGAGCCGCCCCACTCGCCGCCGACTCCGATGCCCTGGCCGATGCGCAGCAGGGTGAGCAGGATCGGCGCCGCGTAGCCGATCGACGCGTAGGTCGGCAGCACCCCGATCAGCGCGGTGGCGATGCCCATCAGCAGCAGCGTCGCGATCAGCGTGGCCTTGCGGCCGATCCGGTCGCCGTAGTGGCCGAAGATCGCGGCGCCGACCGGCCGGGCCGCGAAGCCGACGAACTGGGTGCCGAACGACAGCAGGATCCCGGTGTAGGCGGCCTGCCCGGGGAAGAACAGGGCCGGAAAGATCAGCGACGCGGCCGTGTTGTAGAGGAAGAAGTCGTACCACTCGATGGTGGTGCCCACCGTGCTGGCGACGACGGCCCGGCGGCGCTGGATATCGACATCCATGACTTCAAGTCTTCACCGACTTGGTGAATCGCGCACGGTAGGTGGACGCACTCAACCCGTAGTGCGATTTGAAGCGGCGGGCGAAGTAGTTCTGGTCGGGCCAGCCGACCGATTCGCCGATCCGGTTGATCGGCTGGTCGGTGTGCAGGAGGCGGGTGGCGGCGAGCTCGACGCGGTGCCGGGACAGGTACGCCATCGGCGGCAACCCGGTCGCGCCCTTGAACAGCCGCACCAGATAGCCCGGGGCGACGTGCAGCTCGGCCGCCAGCTCGGTGAGCGTCCACTGGTAGGCGGGCCGCTCCTCCATCATCCGCATCGCCTCGAGCACGGCCTGGTGGGTGGCGCCGGGCGACACCGAGATCAGGGCGCGGGCGAGGCCGGCCAGGAACAGCGTGAGCCGGCCGACGAGGTCGCCGCGATGGGTGGCGACCGGCGCCCCGCGCAGGTCGTGCAGCGCCTCCAGGTGGGTGAGGCAGGCCGCGAACGCGTCTCCGGAGAGGTGCCCGGTGAGGATGCCGCGGCGCTGTTCGGCGTACGGCCCGGTCCACAGCAGGTGCCCGAGCTGCGGGTCCTCGCGGGTCCAGGCCAGCTCGTTGCGCAGCAGCTCGGGCGAGAAGCAACAGTTGTAAAGATCGAGCGCCCGGCAGTCCTCGTAGCCGTGCCAGACGCCGGGCCGCAGGATCAGCACGTCCCCGACCTTCAGCACCTGACGGCCGGCCAGACTCCGTTGCGCGCCCGACCCACCCATCACCACGGCGATCTCCACGAAGCTGTGCGTGTGGATCGGATGGGTGTCTTCGTGCAGGTAGTGGCCCGCGAACGCCAGTGACCCGTCGATGAAATGGAGCAGCGTGCGGGTGTTCTCGACGGGGAACTCGTCCATGCCTCACCGTACGGCCAAGGTGAATTTCGTGCTAGGTCCGGTGAACCTCGGGCTATTTAGTGGCGTGGGCCACACCGCAGGATCGGGTGCAGGCGAAACGTCTTCGCCATCCAGCCGAAACATTGTGACCCCGCAACCTCGCAACTGTTCTTGAATCGTTTCACCTCGATGGAGTGTCATGCCAGAGCTAGCCGCCCCGTCCGCCCTCCGCTTCGAACACCACCCCGCCGGCCGCCCGGTCCTCGGCATCGGAACCGCCACGCCGCGCCTGTCCTGGCAGGTCACGGCTGCTCCGGACGACTACCGCCAGGCACGGTACGAGCTGGAGCTCACCCGCGGCAACCGGACCGAGGTGCACGCGGCCGCCTCCGGCGAGCAGATCCTGGTGCGCTGGCCGGGTGCGCCGCTCACGGCCCGCGAGTCGGTGAGCGTACGGGTCCGCGTCGGTGACGACACCACCTGGAGCGGGTGGAGCGAACCGGCGGTCGCCGAGGCCGGCCTGCTGGACACCGCCGACTGGACCGCCCGGTTCGTCAGCCCCCGCGACATCGCCGGCCTGGAAGCCCCGGCCCCGATCCTCGCGAACTCGATCGAGCTGCCCGGCGAGGTGGTCAGGGCCCGGCTGTACGCCACCGCGCACGGCCTCTACGTGGCCCGGATCAACGGCGAGCGGGTCGGCGACGAGCAACTCGCCCCGGGCTGGACCGCCTACCGGCACCGGCTGCGCTACCAGACCCACGACGTCACCGCGCTGCTCCACGAGGGCCGCAACGACGTGGAGATCCTGCTCGGCAACGGCTGGTTCCGCGGCCGGCTCGGTTTCCAGGGCCGCCGCGCGATCTACGGCGACCGGCTCGCCGCCCTGGCCCAGCTGGAGGTCACCCTGGCCGACGGCAGCACCCACGTGCTGAACACCGACGGCTCGTGGACCGCCCGGGAGAGCCGGATCGTCGCCGACGACCTCTACGACGGCCAGAGCACCGACCTCACCCGCGCCGAGGGCGGACCGACCCCGGTGGATGTGCTCGACGCCGACCTGTCCCTGCTGGTCGCGCCGGACGGCCCGCCGGTCCGGATCACCGAGGTGGTGCCGGCCCGGACCGTGACCACCTCCCCCAGCGGCAAGACCCTGGTCGACTTCGGCCAGAACGTGGTCGGCTGGGTCCGGCTGCGGACAAAAGCCACCGGAGAGGTAACGATCCGGCACGCCGAGGTCCTTGAGGACGGCGAGCTCGGCGTACGGCCGCTGCGCACCGCCGACGCGACGGACACCTGGATCCTGGACGGCACGGAAACGACCCTGGAACCGGAGCTCACGTTTCACGGCTTCCGCTATGCCGAGGTCACCGGCGCGGAAGTGACAACGGCCGACATCGAGGCCGTCGTCGTCGGCTCGGACCTGCGCCGGACCGGCTGGTTCGACTCCGACCACGAGCTGCTCAACAAGTTCCACGACAACGTCGTCTGGGGCATGCGCGGCAACTTCGTCGACGTGCCCACCGACTGCCCGCAGCGCGACGAGCGGCTCGGCTGGACCGGCGACATCCAGGTCTTCTCCCCCACCGCGAGCTTCCTGTTCGACACCGCCGGCTTCCTCGGCAGCTGGCTCGCCGACCTGGCCGCCGAGCAGTACAAGGACGGCTCGGTCCCGTACGTCATCCCGGACGTGATCCGCCGGCCCGGCCCGGCCACCGCGGCCTGGGGCGACGCCGCCACCATCGTGCCCTGGGTGATCTACCAGCGCACCGGCGACCGCGACCTGCTGGAGCGGCAGCTGCCGAGCATGCGGGGCTGGGTCGACCGGATGGCCGCCCTGGCCGGGGACAACCTGCTGTGGGCGGGCGGCTTCCAGTTCGGCGACTGGCTCGACCCGACCGCACCGCCGGCCGACCCGTTCCGGGCCAAGGCCGACCCGGACGTCATCGCCACCGCCCACCTGGCCCGCTCGGCCGAGGTCGTCGCCCTGGCGGCCGAGGTGACCGGCGACGCCGACACCGCCCGGGAGTACGCCGAGCTGGCCGCGAAGGTCCGGGACGCGTTCGCCCGTGAATACGTCACCCCGGACGGCCGGGTGCTCAGCGACGCGGCAACGACGTACGCCCTGGCCCTGCAGTGGGCTCTGCTGCCCGAGCCGGAGCAGCGCAAGCACGCCGGGGGCCGGCTCGCCGACCTGGTGCGCACGGCCGGCTTCCGGATCAGCACCGGTTTCGTCGGCACCCCGCTGATGACCGACGCCCTGACCGACGCCGGGCATCCCGGTCTCGCCTACCGGCTGCTGCTGCAGACCGGGTGCCCGTCCTGGCTCTACCCGGTGACCATGGGCGCCACCACGGTCTGGGAGCGCTGGGACAGCATGCTCCCGGACGGCAGCATCAACCCGGGCGAGATGACCTCGTTCAACCACTACGCGCTCGGGGCGGTCGCCGACTGGCTGCACCGGCGGGTGGCCGGCCTCGCCCCGGGCGCCCCCGGTTACCAGCTCATCGAGGTGCGGCCGCTGCCCGGCCGGGCCCTGCGGCGCGCGGAAGCGCGGCATCTCACGCCGTACGGCGAGGCGTCCGTCGCCTGGCGGCGCGACGGTGGTGAGCTGCGGGTGGACCTCACCGTTCCGGTGGGTGCCACCGCGGTGGTCACGCTGCCCGGTCAGGACCAGCAGATCGAGGTACGCCATGGGCAGCACCACTGGACGCTTCCCGACCCGTACGCGCACGAGGAGCAACCGGCCGCCGACCCGAGCATCCGGCAGTTGATGGACCACCAGCCCAGCTGGGACCGGGTCGTCTCGGCCGCGGCCGAGGCGGGCGTGGCGGCCGACGAGGCCGCCCTGGCCGACCGGCTCAAGCCTTTCCTCGATGCGCCGGCGACGCAGATCGTCGACGCCGCGACCGCCGACGGGTTCGTTCCCGGCGCCGATCGCTTCCGCACCCTCCTGGAAAACGCATAATCCCTCTCTCCCCTCGGAGGAACCGATGAGAACACGGCACATAGCGATCACCCTGCTCGCCACCGCGTCGATGGCCCTGACCGCGTGCAGCGCGGGCAGCCTCGGCAGCAGCGACGATTCGGGCGGCGACGGCAAGGTCACCATCTCGTTCCTGTACGACAACGGGTCGGAGACCGCGAAGATCGGCGACCAGCTGGTCAAGGACTTCACCGCGAAGAACCCGAACATCACGATCAAGACCGAAACCCGGCCGCAGGGTACGGACGGTGACAACCTGATCAAGACGCGGTTGTCGACCGGCGACATGAGCGACGTGTTCATGTACAACTCGGGCTCGCTGTTCCAGGCCCTGGCGCCGGAGAAGAACCTGGCGCCGCTCGGCGACACCGAGAACATCGGCAACCTGGACAAGAACTTCACCACCACGGTCAGCTCGAACGGCAAGATCTACGGCGTACCGTGGGGCGGCTTCATGGCGGGCGCGATCCTCTACAACAAGGACGTGTACGCCAAGCTCGGCCTGCAGATCCCGAAGACCTGGGACGACTTCATGGCGAACAATGCCCAGATCAAGGCCGGCGGGGTGGATCCGGTGATCCAGACCTACGGCGAGACGTGGACGTCGCAGTTGTTCATCCTGGGCGACTACGCCAACGTGAACACCGCCGACCCGCAGTGGGCCGAGAAGTACACGAAGAACCAGGCCAAGTACGCCACCACCCCGGCAGCGCTGGCCGGCTTCCAGCACCTGCAGGATGTGCACGACAAGGGCTACGAGAACAAGGACTTCGCCTCGGCCAAGCTCACCGACGGCCTGCGCTACCTGGCGACCGGCAAGGGCGCGCAGTACCCGATCCTGTCCGCGATGGTCAGCCAGCTGATCGCCGACAACCCGGGCAGTGAGGACAAGGTCGGCCTGTTCCCGATCCCCGGCACCGACGCGGCGCAGAACAAGCTGACCGTGTGGAGCCCGAACGGCGTCTACATCCCCAGCAGCACCACCGGCGCGAAGCTCGAGGCGGCCAAGAAGTTCCTCGCCTTCATCGCCAGCACCGACGGCTGCAACTCGCAGACCACCGCCTCCACCCCCACCGGGCCGTACGCGGTGAAGGGCTGCACGGTCGGTGACAAGGTGCCGCAGGCGGTCAAGGACATGCAGGGCTTCATCGACTCCGGCCAGTCCAGCCTGGCCCTGGAGTTCCTCTCCCCGGTCAAGGGCCCGGCGCTCGAGCAGATCTGCGTCGAGGTCGGCTCCGGCATCCGCAAGGCCGACGCGGCCGCCAAGCTCTACGACGAGGACGTCAAGAAGCAGGCTCAGCAACTCGGGCTCGAGGGCTGGTAGGAACTGATCGTGGCAACCACCACCGTGCACCGGTCCGCCCGGACGCGCAGCGACGCGTCCGCGGCGGGCCGGGTACGGGCCCACAGCCCGTACACCAACTGGTTCTATCTCCCGGCGGCCGTGATCTACGGCGTGCTCTTCCTGGTCCCGACGGTGATCGCCTTCTACTTCAGCCTCACCCGGTGGAGCATCTTCGACTCCAAGTTCATCGGCTTCGACAACTACAAGACGTTCTTCCAGGAGCCGGCCCTGGTCAGCAGCCTCTGGCACACCCTGGTCTACGCGGTGCTGACGTCCGGCCTCAAGGTCGTCCTCGGTCTGGGCCTGGCCATGCTGCTGACCTCGCAGATCATCGGCCGGGGTTACCTGCGCTCGGTCGTGTTCTTCCCGGTGCTGGTCTCGACGATCGGGGTCGGCCTCACCTTCACGGTGCTGATGAACCCGGAACGCGGCCTGATCAACCAGTCGCTGGACCTGGTCGGCATCAGCGGCCCGGGCTGGCTGACCGACCCGTCCCTGGCACTGATCTCGGTCGGTCTCGTGGACGTCTGGAAGGGCGTCGGCCTGGCCACCCTGATCTACATCGCCGGGATCGTGTCGATCCCGCAGGAGTACTTCGAGGCGGCCCGCGTGGACGGGGCCGGGGCCTGGGACAACTTCCGGCACATCGTGCTGCCGCTGGCCCGGCCGGCCACCGTCACGGTCATCATCCTGTCGCTGATCGGCGGCCTGCGGTCGTTCGACCTGATCTGGGCGATGACCAAGGGCGGGCCCGGTTTTACCTCCGACGTCATCGCCTCGGTGATCTACAAGCAGTACCAGGCCGGCTTCTACGGGCTGTCCACGGCCGGGAACGTCGTGCTGTTCCTGGTGGTCACGGCGATCATCCTGCCGCTGTCGCGGTTCCTCAACCGCAAGGAGGTCGAGCTCTGATGCCGCGCAAGAACTTCGCGCTCAGCGCCGTCGCGATCCTGCTGTCGATCGTGGTGTTCCTGGTGCCGTTCGCCTTCATCCTGCTCACCGCGATGAAGACCCGGCAGGAGGCGTCGCTGCTGGACTTCAGCTGGCCCACCCAGTTCCGGTTCGTGCAGAACTTCATCGACGTCGTGCAGGCCCGCGACTACATGCTGATCATCGCGTTCATCAACAGCACCATCCTCACCGTCGCCAGCGTGACCCTGATGGTGGTGTTCGGGGCGATGGTCGCGTTCACCCTGCAGCGCAAGCGCTCCCGGTGGAACGGCCTGATCAACGGTTTCGTGCTGGCCGGCCTGATCATCCCGCCTGCGGTCGTGCCGACCATCTGGGTGCTGCAGAAGGCCGGACTGTTCCGGACGCTGCCCGGCCTGATCCTGGTCGAGATCGCGTTCGGCCTGGCCTTCGTCATCCTGCTGTTCCGGGCGTTCATCGGCACCATCCCGCGCGAGCTGGACGAGGCCGCGGTGATCGACGGCGCCGGCCCGGCCCGGCTGTTCTTCCGGGTGATCCTGCCGCTGCTCAAGCCGGTGATCGTCACGTCGATCGTGGTGCAGTCGGTGGCCGTCTTCAACGACTTCACCAACCCGCTGTACTTCCTGCCCGGCGACCAGAACGCCACCGTGCAGCTGACCCTCTACAACTTCTCCAGCCAGTACAACACCCAGTACAACCTGCTGTTCATGAACATCCTGCTGATCACGATCCCGCCGCTGATCATGTTCCTGTTCTTCAACCGGCAGATCGTCGCCGGCATGACCTCCGGCGCCGTGAAGGGCTGACACCGCTCGGTCCGGGCACTCGGTGCCCGGACCGCGGGACTTGTGTATACCGAGTATGCTACCGGGCATGAGCATCCGGCACGCACTGCTCGCCCTGCTGAGCGAGGGCCCGAAATACGGTCTGCAACTGCGCGAGGAGTTCGAGGCGCGCACCGGTGAGGTCTGGCCGCTCAACGTCGGCCAGGTCTACACGACCCTGCAACGCCTCGAACGCGACAGCCTCGTCGAGTCCGACGACGACGCCGAGCCCGGCCCGCAGAAGGGTTTCCGGATCACCGCCGGTGGCGCCGAGGAGCTGGCCGCCTGGCTGCGCACGCCACCAGACCTGTCGTCGCCACCGCGCGACGAGCTGGTCATCAAGGTCCTCATCGCGGTGCGCCTGCCCGGCGCCGACGTGCACGAGATCATCCAGGTGCACCGCCGGCACCTGGTCGAGCTGATGCAGCAGTGGACCCGGCTCAAGGAGGACGAGGGCGACCTCGACCTCGGCCTCGCCCTGGTCGTCGACGCCGAGCTGTACCGGCTGGACTCCCTCGTCCGATGGCTGGACACCGCGGACGGCCGGCTCAAGCGGGCGCCGGCGCCGGCCCGGACAGCGGCCCCGCAGATCCGCCGGCGGACCGGAGTGCGCCGATGAGCGCGGCACTGGAAATGCACGGGGTGTCCAAGACCTACCTGGACGGCACCGACGAGGTGCACGCCCTGCGCGAGGTCGACCTGACCGTCGAGCCGGGCCGGATGGTCGCCGTCATGGGGCCGAGCGGCTCGGGCAAGAGCACCCTGCTCACCATCGCGGGCGCACTCGAGACACCGACCGAGGGCGGGGTGCGGATCGCGGGGCAGACGCTCGCCGGGATGACCCGGGACGACCGGGCCCGGCTGCGCCGGCGCACCATCGGCTACGTCTTCCAGGACTTCAACCTGCTGCCCGGGCTCACCGCCGCCGAGAACGTGGCGCTCCCCCTCGAGTTGGACGGGCTCGCGGCCGGAAAGGCGCGCGCCGCCGGCCTGCGCGTGCTCGACGAACTCGGCCTGGCCGACCGGGCGTCCCGGTTCCCCGACCAGCTCTCCGGCGGCGAGCGGCAGCGGGTGGCGATCGCCCGGGCGGTCGTCGGGGACCGCCGGCTGCTGCTCGCCGACGAGCCGACCGGTGCCCTCGACTCGGTGAACGGCGAGGCGGTCATGCGCATGATCCTGAACGCCTGCAAGGGCGGGGTCGCGGCGGTCGTGGTCACCCACGACGCGCAGCTCGCCTCCTGGGCCGACCGGGTCGTGTTCATCCGCGACGGCCGCCTGGTCGACCACACCGCGCCCCGCCCCACCCCCGACACTCTGCTGCCCCGATGAGCCTCGCCCAGTTGGAGAGGCCGGCCGCGCACGGCGGGATGCCCGCCCGGCGGGCCGTGCTGCGGTGGGCGTGGCGGATGTTCCGGCGCGAGTGGCGCCAGCAGTCGATCATCGTCGGCCTGCTGCTGGTCGCGGTGGCGGCCACCACGGCCGGCCTCGGCATCGCCGCCAACGCTCCGTCCGACGCGGCCGCCTTCGGCACCGCCGACCACATCCTGACCACGAACGGCACCGTCGATCTTGCCGTCCTGCGCACGTCGTTCGGCACCATCGACGTGATCACGCACGGGGCGAAGATCCCGTCGCCCGGTTCCGCCGACGGCTTCGACCTGCGCGCTCAGGACCCCGCCGGACCGTACGGCCGGACGATGTTGCGGCTCGACCAGGGTCGATGGCCGCAGGGCCCGGGCGAGGTTGCCGTCACCGACCGGGTCGCGGCGGCCTTCCACCTGGGCGTCGGTTCCCGCTGGGACGCCCGCACCGTGACCGGCCGGGTGGAGAACCCGCTCGACCTGAACGACGAGTTCGCCCTGGTCGCGCCGGGCCGGATCACCGCCGTGGCGAGCACCGACGTCCTGCTGCGGGTGTCGGCGTCCGACCTCGACACGAAACCCCGGCCGGACAACCTCTCGATCCGGGAACGCTTCGGCGACGGCAACACCTCCAGCGTCCTGGTCCTCGCCTTCGCCACGATCGGGCTGGTGTTCGCCGGGCTGATGGCCGCGGCCGGCTTCACCGTGCTGGCCCAGCGCCGGCTCCGCGCGCTCGGCATGCTCGGCGCGATCGGCGCGAGCCACCGGCACGTACGCCTCGTCCTGCTCGCCGACGGCCTGGTCGTCGGCGCGGCCGGCGCAGTCGCCGGTGCCCTCGTGGGCGTCGCCACGTGGATCGCGTTCAGCCCTCGCCTCGAGGAGCCGCTCGCCCACCGCATCGACCGCTACCAGCTGCCCTGGACCGCGGTGCTCGTCGCCGTCGTCCTGGCCACCGGTACGGCCGTCGTCGCCGCCTGGTGGCCGGCCCGCGCCGCCGCCCGCACCCCGGTCGTCGCCGCGCTCTCCGCGCGACCGGCGCCGCCCCGCCCGGCCCACCGGTTCGCGGCCGCCGGCACCGTGCTCCTGGCCGCCGGGCTGGCCGCCGTGGTGCAGTCCAAGCACACCAGCAAGCCGCTGATCCTGGCCGGCGTCGTCGCCACCGCGGTCGCGCTGATGCTGCTCGCCCCGGTCGGCGTCGCCGCCATCGGATGGTTCGCGAGCCGCCTTCGGGTGGCACCCCGACTGGCCCTGCGCGACCTGGCCCGCTACCGCTCCCGCTCCGGCGCGGCCCTCGCCGCGATCGGGCTGGCCATCGGCATCGCCGCCGTGGTGACGCTCAGTGCCGGCGTCACGGTGGCGAAGGCGGCCGCACCGGCCGGCGGCAACCTGCCCGCCGACCAGATCATCGTGTGGCTGTCGGCGGAGAAGCTGAACGGGACGGTCCCGATCCTCACGCCGGCCCAGCTGACCGCGAAACAGGCCCAGGCCGAAGCGATCGCCGCCGGCCTGAACGCCACGGTGCTGCCCCTGACCGGCGCCGCCGCCGCCGACCTGCCGCCCGACCACGGCGGCCGGGCCGCCGTCATGCTCGGCAAGCCCACCGCCGTCCCCGGCCGGCCCGGCATGACCGGCTACCACGACGCGGAATCGATCCCGGTGTACGTCGCGACCCCCGAACTGCTCGCCCACTACGGCATCACCGCGACCGGCGCCGACCTGCTCACCCCGCGCGCCGACATCGACGGGTACGACGTGATCCACCGCAAGCGCAGCACCTGGCAACCCACCCTGCAGCACGTGTCGCTGCCCGGCTACACCTCGGCGCCGAACGTCCTGATCAGCACCGGCGCCATGACCCGGCAGGGGCTGATCCCGATGCCGGTGGGCTGGCTGCTCCAGGCGCCCGGCGCGATCACCGCGGGCGGGATCGATCGGGCGCAGCAGTCCGCGGCCGCCGCCGGGTTCAGCGTCGAATCCCGCCCGACCGGGGCCGACCAGGCCCGGGTGGCCACCTGGTGCACGGCCGGCGGCATCGCCGTCGCCCTCGGCGTCCTCGCCATGACCGTCGGCCTGATCCGCAGCGAGACCGCCCGGGATCTGCGCACGCTGACCGCCGCCGGGGCGCGGCGGCGAACCCGGCGGACCCTGACCGCCGCCACCGCCGCTGCCCTCGCCCTGGGCGGGGCGATCATCGGCACCGCCTGCGCCTACCTCGCACTGCTGGCCTGGTACTGGCGGGAGGCACACTGGCTGGCCCACCCGCCGGTGCCGGAGCTGACCGCGATCCTGGCCGGCCTGCCCCTCGTCGCCTACGCCGGCGGATGGCTGCTGTCCGGCCGGGAGGCCCGGGTGATCGGGCGGCAATCTCTGGACTGAACCGTGGTTGTAGCGGTTGCGCCGATTGGGTACTCCTGAGACATGCGGGCGCTACGGATCGGACTGGTGGTAACGGCGGTGGTCGCGGCCGGGTGTGGGCTCGCGCCCTCCACCCGGCCGGAGGTCGACTCGGCACCCACCGGGTCGTCCGACGATGTGGTGACCAAGTCGCTGCAGGACGTCGAGCGGTTCTGGAAGGCCACCTACCCGGACGTCGCCGGCGGGCAGGCGTTCACGACGATCCAGGGCGGCTTCCACCCGTACACCGAACGGACTCCCCCGCCCGACTGCGGCGGGCAGCCGTTCGAATATCAGCCCAACGCGTTCTACTGCCCCGACGGCGATTTCATCGCCTGGGACGCCCAGCAGCTCATCCCGCAACTGCAGGACAATTTCGGTCCGCTGCTGGTCGGGGTGGTGATGGCCCACGAGTACGGGCATGCCGTCCAGGCCCGGCTGGGCGACACCGACCAGCCCACGGTCGTGCTCGAACAGCAGGCCGACTGCTTCGCCGGCGCCTGGCTGGCCGACGTGCAGGCCGGCCGCTCGACCGCGTTCAAGAAACCGGACGCCGGTCAGGTCGACAACACCGTCGCCGGCATCCTGATGCTGCGCGACCAGCCCGGCACCCCCGCGCTCGCCGAGGGCGCCCACGGCAACGCGTTCGACCGGGTCCGCGCCCTGCAGGAGGGCGTCGAGCAGGGCGCCCGGAAGTGCGCCGGCTACCGGGAGGGCAACCTGCAGGTCACCGAGGTGCCGTTCAGCAGCCGCGAGGAGGCGGCCACCGGCGGCGACCTGCCCTACGACCAGGCGATCGAACTGCTCGCCAAGGACGCCCAGGACTACTGGGCCCGCACCTTCGGGTCGCTGCCCGGCGGCGGCGAATGGCAGCAGCTCCAGGTCCAGGGCTTCGCGGCGGGCTCCCCGCCGGACTGCCAGGACCCGGACGAGTCGGCCGAGGGGGCCGCGCTCTACTGCCCGTCCGGTGACTTCGTCGCCTTCGACAACTCCGACCTCGGGCCGAGGCTCTACCAGCGGATCGGCGACTTCGCCGTCGGCATGCTGCTCGGCGACCTGTTCGCCCGCGCCGCCCAGGACCGCCGCGGCGCCTCCACCAGCGACAGGAACGGCCAGCTCACCGTCGACTGCCTGGCCGGTTCGTGGACCAACGACCTGCTCACCCGGGACGACCAGGAGAACCAGGGGGTCCGCCTCTCCCCCGGCGACCTGGACGAGGCCGTGTCGGCGCTGCTCGCGTTCGGCCGCGCGGGGGACGACAAGGGCCTGTCGGCATTCGACCGCATCGCCGCGTACCGCAAGGGTGTGCTCGAAGGCCTCGGCGTCTGCGTCTAGGCCTCGCCGACGCGGGGTTTCGGGATGGTGGCCGTGGCCGGGACGGCCGCCGTCGCGCGGCCGTTCAGCACGGCCGCGACCAGGCCGAGCAGCACCATCGCGACGATCGCGTCGAGCCAGTAGTGGTTGCCGGTCACCACGACCACGAACAGGGTGATCGCCGGGTGGACCAGCCACAGCCAGCGCCACCGGCTCCGGCTCCGGGTCGCGCCGATCATCGCCAACGCCACGACGACGGCCCAGGCGACGTGCAGCGACGGCATCGCCGCGTACTGGTTGGTCAGGGTGTCCGTCGACGGCGAGCCGTAGACGGCCGGGCCGAACAGGCGGCCGGTGTCGACCATGCCGATCGCGGTGAGCATGCGCGGCGGGGCCAGCGGCATCAGCAGGTGCACGACCAGGGCGCTCGCGGTCAGCCAGGCGAGCAGCCGGCGGGTGGGCACGTAACGGTCCCGGCGCCAGATGTAGAGGAAGATCAGGCAGGCGGCGGTGGCCGGAAAATGGACGTACGCGTAGTAGCAGTTCGCCGTTTTGACGAGCCATTCATGGCTGAGGAACAGGTGCTGCAGGGAGTATTCGCTGGGCAGGTGCAGAATCCGTTCCAGATGCCACACGTGCTGGGCGTTGGCGAGCGCTTCACCGACATGCCCGTCGGCCGCGAGACGCCCGAACTTGTACGCGATGAACAGCACCGCCACCAGCAGAATCTCGCGAGCCGCCCGCTTGGCCTCCGCCCCCCTTTTCCCGATTTTTCGGGATCTCTCGGCGTTTGGAGCTTTCTCCTGCAGCAGGCTCATCCGCGTCTCCCCCTGGTCACGGCAGGCGTCCTGGTAACCCCTTGCCCACCGCCCCGGCGAAGATCGGAATCGGTGACCGGCCTGCGATCTTCGCAGACCCGCGCCACCCACCGGTATGACCCCCTTCACCTGCGATCCGCACGTCGTTAACCAGCACCCGGACGAACCACACCTATCGTCCGAACCGGTCATAGCGCCACGGCTCGCAGCGGCTAGGATCGCCGCGTGCCGGAGATCGTCGAACTGCTGGCCTCGCCGGTCCACCGCCTCCAGGGCCGCCCCTCGGACGGCCCGGCCCCCGCACCACCGGGCGAGCTGGTGCTGTCGGTGCGGATCCGCGCCGGTCTGGGCATCGTCGGTGACCGCTACTTCGGCCGACCGGCCCACCGCGACGCGAACATCACCGTGATCGCCCAGGAGTCCCTGCCACCCGGCGTCGGCCTGACCGAGGTGCGCCGCAACATCTTGGTCGCCGGCATCCCGGTCGACGACCTGGTCGGCGAGATCCTCACCCTGGACTCCGGCGACGGCCCGGTCCGCCTGCGGGTGAACCGCCGGGCGAACCCCTGCGCCTGGATGGACGTGACGATCGGCCCCGGCGCGTGGAAGGCCCTGCGCGGCAAGGGCGGCATCCGCTGCACCCCACTCGACGACGGCATCCTGCGGGTCGGCCCGGTGATCACGACGTCGCGGCCGTGACCAGGGTTGCGAGTCGCGCGGCCAGGCGGCCCAGGCCGTCGTGGGGCGGGCCGCCGGGCTCGGTCATGTAGCCGTCGCGGCGGATCTCGATCATCAGGGACGTGACGCGCGGGTCCTGCTGCCAGTGGTCGCCGGGGACGTAGCAGCCGGCGAACGGGGTGTTCAGGGCCACCTCGCCGAAGGCTGTCGTCGCGGCGGTGATCAGCGGCGGCGGGGTGTGGAACGGGTCGGTGCCCAGGCAGACCGGCGGGCGGGGGCCGGCGCCGTGCAGTTCATACGGGAGCGGGGCGGTGGGGTACGAGTGCACGTCCAGGATCACCGCGCGGCCGGTGGCCTCGACGCGGTCGGTGACCAGCTCGGCCAGCCCCCGGGCGTACGGGTGGTAGTGCGTCCGGAGCGCGGTCTCCGCCCGTACCGGATCGTCGTCTCGCAGCCGGCGCCCCGCGTAGCCGTGGGTATAGACGGCGCCCATGCCCACCGCCCGCATCTCCTCTTCCTCGCCGACGAAGCGTTCCGGATCGACCACCAGCCGGGACCAGAGGTTCTCGAAGATCCATGGGCGTCGCGCGGCGCCCTCGGCCGCTCGTGCGGCCAGGACGTCGGTGTGCGCGTCGGTGAGGTGGTCCAGTTCCTCCGTCAGCTCACTGCCGGTTATCAGCAGACTGTCGCGTGCCGCCGAGGTCAATGCCCGGGAGGCGTGCGGGACGTGCAGGATCACCGGGGACTCCGGGGCGCCCGGGCGGACGTCGAAGATCATCCGAGGAGGGTAGCCGCCGGCGCGCTGCGTGAGCTCGCCGGCGGCCGAGGCTCAGACCTGGGCGAGGGCCGAGCAGCAGGTGTTCACGATCAGGCGGGTGACGACGTACGGGTCGCAGTTGGCGTTCGGCCGGCGGTCCTCGATGTAACCCTTGCCGTCCTTCTCCACCTGCCACGGGATGCGGACCGAGGCGCCGCGGTCGGAGACGCCGTAGCTGTACTTGCTCCACGGCGCGGTCTCGTGCATACCGGTGAGGCGGTGCTCGATGTCGGCGCCGTAGCCGGCGACGTGCTCCTCGACCTTGCCCTCTCCACCGAGCGACTCGGCGGCCGTGATGATCGCGTCGTAGCTCTTGCGCATCGCGTTGGTGGAGAAGTTGGTGTGCGCGCCGGCACCGTTCCAGTCGCCCTTGACCGGCTTCGGGTCGAGGGTGGCGGACACGTTGTAGTCCTCGGCGATGCGGTAGAGCAGCCACCGGGCGATCCACAGCTCGTCGGCGACCTGCGGCGCGGCGACCGGGCCGACCTGGAACTCCCACTGGCCGGGCATGACCTCGGCGTTGATGCCGGACAGGTGCAGGCCGGCCTCGAGGCACAGGTCCATGTGCGCCTCGACGATGGCGCGGCCGAAGACCTCGTCCGAGCCGACGCCGCAGTAGTAGCCGCCCTGCGGGGCCGGGAAGCCGCCACCGATCGGGAAGCCGAGCGGGCGGCCGTCCTTGAAGAACGTGTACTCCTGCTCGATGCCGAAGATCGGCTCCTGGTCGGCGAACTTCTCCGCGACGGCGGCGCAGGCGGCCCGGGTGTTGGTCGGGTGCGGGGTGCCGTCGATCAGCAGGACCTCGCACATGACCAGGACGTTCTTGCCGCCACGGATCGGGTCGGGACAGGTGAAGACCGGCTTGAGCACGCAGTCGGACTTGTCGCCCGGCGCCTGGTTGGTGCTGGACCCGTCGAAGCCCCAGATCGGCAACTCGGCCCCGTCCTCCACGACCTTGGTCTTGGAGCGCAGCTTGGCGGTGGGCTGGGTGCCATCGACCCAGATGTATTCGGCCTTGAACGGCATGCGTCCGACCTCCTGATCGTGGTTTGCACGGAAGTTGCCGGACGGCGCTGGCTCGGCGGCGCCTAGGTTAGCGACTCGCCGATCGAGGCCGGAAACCGTGCACACCCTTTTAACCGCCCCGAAACACCCGTCAGGGATGAGGCCGCCCCGGTAGATCGCCGCTGATGATTCCCCGGACAACCCGCTGAGGGAGGGAGTCCGGCGTGAGCACGAAGGATGTGCCCGCACAACGGTCGCCGGCCGCACCGCGGCCGCGGCCCGTCCACTACATCTCCTGGATCGCGCTGGCGCTGATGACCACCAGCTCGGTGGCCAGCCTGCGTGCCGCACCGACCATGGCCGTCTATGGCCTGGCCTGCATCTTCCTCTACATCGTGCCGGCCATCGTCTTCCTGCTGCCGACCTCGCTGGTCTCCGCCGAGCTGGCGTCCGGCTGGACCGGTGGCGTCTACAACTGGGTCAGCCAGGGTCTGTCGAAGCCGATGGGCTTCCTCGCGGTCTGGTGCCAGTTCGCGATGACGATCTTCTACTACCCGAGCCTGCTGGGCTTCGTCGCCAGCACCCTCGCGTACGTCATCAATCCGGACCTGGCGTCGAGCGGGATCTGGACGGCGATCGTGATCATGGTCTGCTACTGGTCCGGCGTCTGGGTCTCCTCGCGCGGCACCGGCTCGGTGGCCGGGCTCGCCAGCGGCGGCCTGATCATCGGGACGCTGATCCCGGGCGTCGTCCTGGTGCTGCTCGGCACCGTCTTCCTCGGCCAGGGCAACGAGTCGGCGGCGCCGATGACGGCGGGCAATCTGCTGCCGGCCTGGGCCGGGCTGGCCAGTCTCGTGCTGATCGTCAACAACTTCCTGTCGTACTCCGGCATGGAGATGAACGCGGTGCACGTGGGCTCGCTGAAGAACCCGGGCAAGGAGTTCCCGAAGTCGATGTTCCTGTCCATGGGCCTGGTCCTGCTGATCTTCATCCTGCCGGCCCTGGCCATCAGCTGGGTGGTCCCGGCCGATCAGTTGTCGCTGACCGCGGGCGTGATGCAGGCGTTCGACGCCATGTTCGCCCAGTTCGGATCGCAGTGGCTGACCCCGATCGTCGGGATCATGCTGGTCGCGGCGTCGCTCGGCGGCATGCTCACCTGGCTGGCCGGCCCCTCCAAGGGCCTGCTGATGATCTCGCGCCAGGAGGGCTACCTGCCGCCGTTCCTGCAGAAGCTGAACAGGCGGGGCGTGCAGCAGAACATCCTGGTCACTCAGGGCCTGGTCACGACGGTGATCGCGCTGGCGTACGCGTTCATCCCGGACGTGTCCAGTGTGTACTGGATCTTCTCGGTGATCACCACGCAGGTGTACCTGATCGTCTACCTGCTGATGTTCGTGGCGGCCGTTCGGTTGCGGCGCACCCAGCCGGATCATCCGCGCGGTTACCGGGCGCCGATGCTGGTCGGCCTGTGCGGAGTCGGCTTCGCCGCCTCCCTCGCCGCCCTGCTGATCGGCTTCATCCCGCCGTCGCAGTTCGGGAGCGGCGACGTCGGGGTGTACGTGGGGATCGTCGCGGGCGGCGCGCTCGGGCTCGGCCTGCTCGTGCCGTACCTCTTCTTCCGCTTCCGCAAGCCGTCCTGGAAGACCGCTCAACCGGAGGAGGAGGTGGCGGCGTCGTGAGCGTCGTGACGGTGAACGACCCGCATCGTGAGCGCCGGATCACCTACTGGGTGCTGGGCATCATCTTCCTGCTGATGGCCGGCACCGGCGTGGCGATCTTCCACACCAACAAGGAGAGCGACGAATCCCTGGACAAGGCGGCCCAGCTGTCCGCCGCGCTCGCCTCGGCGGGCATCCGGGCGCCGTCCACCAACCAGATCGTGGGGGTGCTCGGCAACGACGGCGGCGCGGTCTGCGCCGACCCGGCGAGCGCGCTCAACAAGGGCATCCTCTACGGGCAGCTGACCAACGGAGCGGCCGGACCGGGACAGCGGCCGGTCATCGCCGACAACAACGTGCTCCACGGACAGCTGCTGATCATGAAGATCTACTGCCCGGACCAGCTGGCGAAACTCCAGGAGATCGCCGACGACCTGAAGCTGGCCGACGTGGCGTGACCCTCAGCACGATGTCGATGAGCCCGGCGTGGACGCCGGGCTCATCGGTATCTGGACCAGCGCGGGCCCACCTCGAGCCACTCCCGCTGCCAGTCCCGCATCCGCCGCCGGTCCAGCAGGAAGCGGCCCAGGAAGCGGATCGCCAGCAGGCCCAGGGCCAGCGCGAGCACCACGGCGACGGCCATCTCCACCGCCGCGGTCACCGGGCTGCGGCGGGTCGGCGGAGCGGCCACCGTCCCCTTCTCGTCCACCCAGATCGTCACCCACGCACCGGTCTGCATCTCCGGGCCGACGATCAGCGCGCCGGTGCGCGGCGTGCCGTCCGGCGCCTTCCACCGGGCGGCCGCCGCCGGCGACGGCGCCGACAGCAGCACGGCCCACACCTCGAAACGGTGCTGCCTCTCCCAGGCGCTCACCCGGGCCTGCTCCCGATAGGAGGTCCGGGCGGCGTGCCCGGCCAGCGAGCTGCCCACCACGGCCAGCAGGAGGAGCAGCACCACGTTGAGCCAGCCCTCGATCCGGTCCTCCCGGCGGCGCAACGGATTCCAGCCCCAGCACAGACGCGCAGCCAAACGTCGCATGAGACCGAGGATCGTGCGCCGGCCGGCCCGGGACTTCATCTCGGCGGAGTGATGTTCGGGCCGGGGGGGCGGGTCACCCCGACCGGATGAGGTGATCAACCGGCATCCGGCGGGACGGTTCGACGGTGGCCCGCCCGGGCCCGCGAAAGGAGCGAGACCGATGGCCATCGGACCCGTCCAGCTCATCGTGCTGGGCTTCACGCACCCCGACTTCCACGGCGAGGTGATCGCCGAGTTGGAGCGGCTTCGCGCGAGCGACGAGATCCGGGTGATCGACGCGCTCGCCGTCTACAAGGACCCGAAGGGTGAGATCGAGGTCGAGCACCTCAGCAACCTGACCCCCGACGAGGCCGTCGAGCTGGGCAGCAAGGTGGGCGCGCTGGTCGGTCTCGGCATCGCGGGTGAGGAGGGGCTGGAGATGGGCGCCGCGCTCGGCGCGGTCGCGGCGGCCGACGGCGTCCGCATCTTCGACGACGGTCAGGCTTGGGACGTGCTCGCCGAGATCCCCGACGACAGTGCCGCCGCCCTGCTGCTGATCGAGCACCAGTGGGCGGTGCCGCTGCGCGACGCCATCGCCCGGGCCGGCGGATTCCGGCTCGCCGACGGCTTCGTGAGCCCGCTCGACCTGGTCGGCATCGGCCTGGTCACGGCGGAGGAGGCGGCCCAGCTCGACGAGCTGGAGAACGCCGCCTCGGCACCGTCGTGAACCAGTTCGGCCGACTACGCGACGCGATGGTGGGCGCCGCCTTCCAGGCCGTCGACGCCACCGATCTGGCCCTGGCCGCGCTGCGGTTCAGCGTCACGCACACGGTGGTCACCTCCACCGCGTCGACCCGGCAGCGGCTGACCGACCTGGCCGGGCGCGGCGCCACCGAACGGGCCAGGGCGCAGCATCGGGCCGCGCAGGCGCTGGACACGGCGGTCGTCGCGCTCGCCACCTCGGCCGTCGTGGACCGGATGGTCGATGCCCAGCTGGAACGGGTGCTGCGGCCCCTGGTCCGGGGCATCCTCGACGACGTGCTGTCGATGCTGGAGCAGGAGCCGGACCGGATCCAGGCCCTCGTCCGCGGTCAGCGCGACACGATGGTCGACGAGCTGATCGGCCGGATCCGCAGCGGCGCAACGGCCGGCGACGAGGCCGTGGACCGGCTGACCGCCCGGGTGCTGCATCGCGAACCGCTCTGACCGGCGGATCCTCCCCCGCGGATGAAAAGTCGCCGCGGGGGTCCGGGCACATTTTCCGTACCGCATACGAATAGAAACATGTCAACGGCTGCGAGCCTGATTGGCTTCGCGTAGTGACAGGGTTACTCAGCGCTTAATCCGTTTCGGACGATGCGAAACGCCGTTGCCCCGGACCACGATGATCCAGTCATTCGAAGCCCGTGCCTGCGGAGGGAGCATTGTGACAGCTGAGCTCGTCATCCCGGCACCGCTCTCGACCCCGGTCGAGTCCCGTGCCACCGGCGGCGATCCGTTGCTGCAATCAAAGTTCGCCATGCCGGAACCACCCAGTTTCCTGGTCGCCCGGCCCCGCCTGACCGAACGCCTGGCTCGTGGGGTCCGTGAGCCGGTGACCCTGGTGGTCGGCCCCGCCGGCGCCGGCAAGACTCAGCTCGTCGCGGCCTGGGCCGCCGACGGCAAACCCGGCTATCCGATCGCGTGGGTGACCCTCGAGGAGGAGGACCGGCAGTCCGACACGATGTGGGCCTACCTCCTCGGAGCGCTCCGGCGGGCCGGCGTGGAGATCTCGGCTTCGCTGACCGCGCCACCCGGCGCGACGGCCGAGCGCTCGTTCCTGGTCCGCCTGGCCGCCGCCCTGGCCGAACAGCCCGCACCCGTCGTGCTGGTGCTCGACGGGGTGTCCAACCTGGCCGGTCAGCAGTGGGCCACCGATCTCGAGTTCGTGCTCCGACATACCGGCCGCATGCTGCGGCTCGTGCTGGTGGGCCGATGGGACCCGCCGCTGCCGCTGCATCGCTATCGACTCGCCGGCCGCCTCGAGGAGATCCGCAGCGAGGACCTCGCCTTCACCGCCGAGGAGGCCACCGAGCTTCTCGCCCTGCACCGTCTGCCGCTGAGCCGGGGCGCGACGGCCTCCCTGCTGCAGCACACCGAGGGCTGGGCCGCCGGGCTGCGGCTGTTCGCCATGGCCCTGAAGGACAGCGGCGACGCCGAGAGCCTGGTCGCCACGATCACCGGCAACGAGGCCACCATCGCCGAGTACTTCGTCGACGAGGTGCTGCGCATCCAGCCTCCGCACGTGCGGACCTTCCTGCTGGAGACCAGCATCCTGGACACCTTCACGCCGGAACTGGCCGGCGCCGTCACGCAGCGGTCCGACGCACAGTGGCTGCTGGCCGCACTGTGCCGGCAGAACGCCTTCGTGCAGCCGGCCGGCGACGGGCTCTCCGCGTACCGATGCCATCGCCTGTTCGCGGAGCTGCTGCAGGCCCAACTCAGCCGGGAAGCGCCGGATCTGATCCCGGAGCTGCACCGGCGCGCGGCCAGCTGGTTCGCCGGCACCGGGCAGGCGATCGAGGCGGTCGCGCACGCCGTCGCCGCCGGCGACGGGGCGATGGCCGCCGCGATCGTGGTGGAGGACTTCGCGGTCGGGCGACTGCTGGTGGAGGGCCGGCGAGGCCGGATCGGCGAGCACCTGTCCATCGCGTCACCCGATGTGGACAGTCCCGAGGGCGCGGTCGCCGCCGCCGCGCTGGCCCTGTCCGTCCGGGACGTCGACACGGCGGCCGCCCACCTGGACCGGGCCGAGGAACTGATGATCAGCCGGACCACCGGGTACACCCCCGCGCTGGCGCTGGCCCATCTGGTCACCGGCGTGGTGCTGGCCCGGCTGCGGGACGACATCGCCGGCGTACTGCACGCGGCCTCCGCCGCCGAGGACCTGCTCTCGCAGATGCCGGCCATCCATGCCGACCGGCACCGCGAGCTGCGGGTGCTGGTCCTCGGAGCCAAGGGCGACGCGCAGAGCCGGCTCGGCGCGGTCGACGCGGCGGCGGTCACCCTCACCGAGGCGGCCAACGCGGCCACCGGCACTTTCGACCAGGTGCACATCGGGGCACTGTCCCACCTGGCCCTGATCGAGGCGCACCGCGGCCGGCTACGGCACGCCGAGAAGCTGGCCGACCAGGCCACCGAGCTGGCCGATCGACTCGGGCTCGACCCGGCCAACCGGCCGGTCGGCGCGGAACTGGCACTCGCCTGGGTGGCGATGGAGCGGTACGACATCGACACCGCCGGCCGCCACCTGCGGGCCGCCGACCCGCGCCGGATCCCGCCGGCCGACGGAATGATCCACGCCGCGTTCGCGCTGATCCGCTCCCGCCGCCTGCAGGCACGCGGCGAGCTGCGCAGCGCACTCACCGCGCTCGGGGACGCGGCGCCGGCGCCCGGCGGTCTGGCCGCACCGGCCTGGCTCACCCGGCAGCTGACCCTGACCAGGGCCCGCCTGCTCATCATCATGGGCCGGCCGGACGAGGCCATCGAGATCCTGGCCGGCCTGGCCGACCCGGGCGCCGACGACGCGGCCGTCGTCACCGCCGCCGCGCTCACCGCCGGTGGCGACACCGACCAGGCCCACGAGATCGTGCAACCGCTGGCCGGCGCGGCGGGGGTCGCCGCACCGGTCAGTCTGGAGGCATGGTTGGTGCTGGCCACGGTCGCGGCCCGGCGGGGCGAGCTCGACGACGCCCGCGCCGCGCTGCGGCAGGCGCTGCGGGCGGCCACCCCGGAATCGCAGCGGCGTGCGGTCCAGCAGGTATGGGCCGATCTGCGCCGGGTGCTGCGCGACGACGACGAGCTGGCCGCGCTGTACCGCCAGTTGCAGGGTGCGCCGGCCATCGACCGGCCGGCCCTGAACTCGGGCGGGGCCATCGTGGTGTTCGAGCAGCTCAGCAAGCGTGAGATGGAGGTGCTGGAGGGAATGGCGGCGATGCTGCCGACCGAGGAGATCGCCGCCACCCTGTACGTCTCGGTGAACACGGTCAAGACGCACGTACGCAGCATCCTGCGGAAACTCTCCGCGTCGCGGCGCAACGAGGCGGTGCGGCGGGCCCGCGCACTCGGCCTCATCTAGGTCCGATGCGGCCCCCCGCCCTGCCCGGGTGGTTGCTGGCGTCGTGGTTCGGCCGAACCGTGCTGCACTGCTTCACCGGTGTGCTGCGGGTGCAGATCTTCGACCGGGCCATGACCCTGGCCGCACAGGCCTTCACCTCTATCTTCCCACTGCTGATCATGCTCGGCACGCTGCTCGGCACCAAGTACAGCGCCGGGCTCGCGGACTCGCTGGACCTGCCGGAGACCTCCCGGCGACTGCTCACCGAGGCACTCACCGATCAGGGGATCAGCCCGTTCGGCGTGGTGAGCGGCCTGATCGTGCTGGTCTCGGCGACCGGGCTGGCCCGGGCCATGGTGCGCACCTACGCCGCGGTGTGGGACGTGGGCAAGGTGCGGTCCGGGGTGGGCGCGGCCGCCCGCTGGGTGGTCACCGTGCTCATGCTGAGCGCGTTCGCGATCATCAGCAAGCTCAGCGGGCACATCCCGCTGCCGCAGGCGGCCCTGCTGGTGGCCGACACCGTGATCGCCGTGACGCTGCCGATGATGCTGCTCGGCGGCGCCGTGCCGGCCCGCCGGCTGATCCCCGGCGGGCTCGTCTTCGGGGTGGCCATGCTGTTCGTACGGCCGGCCGGGCACCTGTACCTGCCGCGCGCCCTGCGCGCCAGCGACGAGCGGTACGGCACGATCGGCTTGGCCTTCACCTACATCGGCTGGCTGTACGTCATCTCGTTCTGCCTGATCGCGGCGGCGGTGATCGGCCAGGTGCTCGCCGCGGACCCCGGGCCGGCCGGCCGGATGATCCGCGGCGAGACCCGGCTGTCAGTGGCGATACGCGGCGGTCAGTTCCTTGCCGTGCACCGCCACCGCGTACAGCGAGACCAGGCTGAAGCCGATGGCGATCACCGACCAGACCGGATAGACCGCCACGAAGGCGAAATTGATCAGCAGGGCCACGAGGGCCAGCCCGATCGCGGTGAACCGGGCCCAGACCCGCCCGAAGATCAGGGCGCCACCGACCACCATCAGGGCGATCCCCAGCAGCAGGTGCACCCACCCCAGAGCGGACAGGCCTACGTCGAGCAGCAGGTCTGAGCGGGTGCCCGCGAGGGCCTCGGGACGGAACAGCGCGAGCGTCCCGACCGTGATGTGCGCGCCGCCGAGCAGCACCATGATCAGCCCACCGAACAGGACCCACGCCACCCAGGCGCTCGCCTCGCTTTTCTCCACAATCATGCGTCCAGCGTCGCCCGCGAGGGTTCGGGAGCGTTCATCCCACTCGGATGAGGTCGGTCCATCGGCATCTCGCGATGCTCGACCCCATGACCACCCCCTACCGGCCCGCGGGGTCTCCCCCGCGGCCAGCACTCAACACCGGCCGGCTGTGGGCCGGCGGCGCCGCCACCGCCGCGGTGGCCGCCCTCATCGCGATCTGCGGCATCCTGTTCGGACGCGGCATCTTCGACGTCGAGATCCTCGCCCCCAAGGGTGAGGGCGTCTGGGGCGATGCCTCCACCGGCTGGTACGCGGTCGGCGCCGGCGTGGCCGCGCTGCTCGCCACCGGCCTCGTCCAGCTGCTCATCCTCACCACGCCCCGGCCGATGCGATTCTTCGGCTGGGTGATCGGGCTGGCGACGGTGGCCGCCATGCTGGCGCCGTTCGTCACCGACGCGTCGCGGGGATCCCGGTTCTACACCGCCGGACTCAACCTCGTGCTGGGTATTGCGATCGGCACGCTGGTCGCCGGTGTCGCGAAGAGCGCACTGCGCCCGGTCCTGGCGGCCCCCTCGATGCGGCCGGCTCCGCCGCCGCCCTACCGGTGATGGCCCAGCACGCGGCGCGCTCCGGCGGCGGCCTCACCAGATGGATCGGGTGGATCTTGTTCATCGGCATCGTGATGATCATCAGCGGACTGATCGGCCTGATCCAGGGCCTGGTGGCCCTGTTCGACGACGACTTCTACCTGGTCACCGCGGCCGGGCTGCCGATCGGCACGGACTACACGATCTGGGGCTGGACCCTCGTCGCGTTCGGCGCGCTGCTGATCGGCGCCGGTTACGCCCTCCTGTTCGGCCACACCTGGGCCCGGCTGATCGCCCTGGTCGTCACCGCCGTCAACGCGTTCATCAACCTCGCCTTCCTGCCCGCGTACCCGATCTGGTCGGTGCTCGCCATCTCGCTCGACCTGATCGCCATCTACGCCATCGCGGTGCACGGCGCCGAGGCCAAGCTGCTCCGGCCCCGGCGGGAGTGACGCCGTGGCCGTGCGGATCCGCCTGACGCACGACACCGCCGAGGGCACCGCGGCCGGCATCTACGGACTCATCGTGAGCTCGTCGGTGCTGGTCACGGCGCACGCCCGGACCGCGGCCGCGCTCGACGCGATCGTGCTGGTGACGCTGGCCATCTACTGGGTGGCCGAACGGTACGCGCGGATCGTCGCCGAGCGGATCCACGAGGGACACCGGCCACGGTGGCACGTGATCCGCGAGCAGCTCACCAGCGGGTGGGAGATCATGAGCGCCTCGGTGCTGCCGCTGATCGTCCTGCTGATCGCGCGGGCCGCCGGCGCCGGGATGAACCTCGCCATCCTGGCCGCCCTGATCTGCAGCACCGTCCTGCTCTGCCTGGCCGGCTGGCGGATGGGCGCCCGGCTGCACCCCGCCGAGCGCGTGGTGGCCACGCTGATCGCCGGCACGTTCGGCGCCGCGATGATCCTCCTCAAGATCCTGCTCCACTGACACCTCACCAGATCAAACGATCAAGGCCTTTCCGGTACGGGCAACACCGTCAACAACCGCAACCGCCTCCGACCGCCGCCACCCCGCGACCAGCCTGCAACACCGGCACGTGCCGCGTCTCTCGCGCAACGAGACACCCACCCCGCAGGGCCGGCCGGTATCCCGCATCGCGGGCCTTTGCTCCCACCTTGCGGGCGACGCTTCCACATCGTGGCCACGGCACCCGGGCATGCCGCTTATATCCGGCAGCAACCGGGCGGCCCGTGGCGACTCTGTCGAGTTTCCACCCGCTGGGTGCCGTACTTCTTCAAGATCTGGACTTGCTGGCGCGCAAAGCTGGCCGCTCGGGTCCGCGCGTATGGGTGAGCAGCGCAACCGGTTGCGCGAGAGGCGCGGCACGTGCCGGTGTTGCACTGCGGTCGCGCCGGCTCGGCGGTCGGGTGCTGGTGCGTTTGTGGACGTTGTCTCGCGTACCGGAAAAAGAGCGCGACCTTCCTCACCCTCCTCGGATGAGGCGGGCTGTGCGCCCGAAGGGTGAGCATCAGCCGAGGTCAAGGAGGTGTGGACATGTTCGGATCCCGCCGGGTGGCCCGGCGCACCAGCAGGAGAACGGCTCGCCGGGTGACCCGGCGCCGCCGCTGATGCAGCCCGCGGGCGCGGCCGGGACGTGCGACCCGGCCGCGCCTTTCGATGAGCAGGAGAAGCCGATGGACACCCTGACCCCACCCTTCCATGTCCTGTCGGTCGACGAGGCGCTACAGGCCGAGCAGGTCGACCAGCAGTCCGGCCTGAGCAGTGCCGAGGCCGATCGAAGACGCGAGAAGCACGGCCCCAACAAGTTCACCGAGGGCCGCAAGGAGCCGTGGTGGCGGTCCTTCGTCCGGCAGTTCGCCGATCCGATGCAGATCGTGCTGCTGGCGGCCGGCATCGGCAGCATGGTCCCGCTCAAGCAGTGGGGCACCGGCATTCTGCTGATCGCGCTCACCCTGCTGAACGCGGCCCTGGGCCTGCACCAGGAGGGCAAGGCGGCGGCCGCGATCGGCGCCCTGCAGAAGATGATGATCGTCAAGGCCAAGGTCCGCCGCGACGGCACCCTCGTCGAGCTGCCCGCCGAGGAACTCGTGCCCGGTGACGTCGTGCTGCTCGAGGCCGGTGACCTGGTGCCGGCGGACGGGCGGCTGCTGCGGGCCGCCACCCTGGAGATCGACGAGTCGGCGCTGACCGGCGAGAGTCTGCCGGTCAGCAAGAGCGTCGAGCCGATCGGCGTCATCGAGACCGACCTGGGCGACCGGGCCGACATGGCCTACATGAACACCAACGTCACCCGGGGCGCCGGCGAACTGCTGGTCACCGCGACCGGGATGGCCACCGAGGTCGGTCACATCTCCGGCATGCTGCAGAGCGAGAAGCAGGACGACACGCCGCTGACCCGGCAGCTCGGCAAGCTCACCAACCAGATCCTGGTGATCTCCGGCATCGCCCTGCTCGCGTCGGTGATCATCAACCTGGCCCGGGGCAACGAGTTCAACGTGGTCTTCACGGCGGCCATCGCGTTCGCCATCTCGGCCATCCCGACCGGCCTGCCCGCGGTGGTCACCACGATCCTGTCGCTCGGCACCACCACGCTGGCCAAGGCCAACGCGATCGTGAAGCGGCTGCGCTCCACCGAGACGCTCGGGTCCACCTCGGCGATCAACTCCGACAAGACCGGCACGCTGACGCTCAATCAGATGACCGCCACCGAGATGACCATCCCGGGCCGGCGGTACGTCGTCTCGGGCAGCGGCTACTCCACCGACGGGACCATCAAGCGGGTGGCCGGGCAGCCGGACGTGCCGCTCGACGACTTCCTGCTGCCGATGGCCCTGGCCGCCGACGCTGTGGTGCGCGACGGCACGATGATCGGCGACCCGACCGAGGGTGCCCTGGTGGTGCTGGCCGAGAAGGGCGGCATCGACGTGGCCGCCACCCGGGAACGCTACCCGCGGGTGGCCGAGCTGCCGTTCGACGCCGCGTACAAGATGATGGCGACCTTCCACCGGATGACCACGACGGACGGCCGGGAGGTGGTCCGGGCGTACGTCAAGGGCGCGCCCGACCAGCTGCTCGCCCGCGCCGCCCGGGTGCCCGGCCCCGACCTCGCGCTGCGCACGGTCGACGAGGATTTCCGCGCCCGCTATCTCGACGAGAACGAGCGGCTCGCCGCGCAGGGCCTGCGGGTGATGGCCACCGGCAGCAAGGACTTCGACCCGGCGGCCTTCGACGCCGGCGGTGACCTGCTCGCCGCGCTCGACGGCCTGACCGTGCTCGCCCTGGTCGGCATCGTCGACCCGCCCCGGACGCAGGCGAAGGCCGCGATCGTCGAGGCACACGCGGCCGGCATCCAGGTCCGCATGATCACCGGGGACCACGCGGTCACCGCCGCCGCGATCGCCGGCAAGCTCGGCATCCGCGGCCGGGTCATCACCGGCGCCGACTTCGCGGCGATGACCGACGCGCAGGCCGACGAGCAGATCGACGACATCGGCGTGATCGCCCGGGTCACCCCGGAGCACAAGGTGCGCCTCGTCGAGGTGCTCAAGCGCAAGGGCCACATCGTCGCGATGACCGGCGACGGGGTGAACGACGCGCCGGCGCTGAAGAAGGCCGACATCGGCATCGCGATGGGGATCACCGGCACCGAGGTGAGCAAGGAAGCCGCCGCGATGATCCTCACCGACGACGACTTCGCGACCATCGTGAAGGCCGTGCGGCTCGGCCGCGAGCTCTACGACAACCTGAAGAAGTACATCTTCTTCCAGATGGGCGTGCTCGTCGGCATGGTGGTCACGTTCCTGAGCGCCAGCATCTTCAACATCGCGGCCGGCGTGCCGTTCGTGCCGCTGCAGACGCTGTGGCTGAACTTCACCACGCAGGTGTTCCAGTCGGTCGGCCTCGGCTACGGCAAGGGCGACCCGGACATCATGGAACGGCGGCCGCGCCGCTCGGACGAGCCGCTGCTCAGCCGGTCCGCGCTCGGCTGGCTCAGCATCGTCGGCCTGGTCATGGGCATCAGCACGCTGCTGGTGATCTGGTGGGCCGACCGGGAGTGGAACCTCGACACCGGCCGCACCATGGGCGTCACCGCGTTCGCCTTCATGAACCTGTTCTTCTCGTTCACCGTCCGCAGCGACACCCGCTCGGTGTTCAGCCTGGAGACGTTCAACGACCGCCGCTTCGTGATCACCAGCGGGATGTCGCTCGTCGCCATCTTCCTGGCCACCCAGCTCGACCTGCTGCAGCGGCTGCTCGGCACGACCAGCCTCAACGCCGGGCAGTGGCTGATCTGCCTCGGCTCGGCCCTGACCGTCATCGTCGCCACCGAGCTCCGCAAGGTCGTCCTGCGCCGCCGGCTCACGGCGTGACCGGCGGCCCGGTCAGCCGGACGCTCGCCTACGTGCTGGACGCCCTGGTCGTGGCGGTGGCCGCGGCCGCCGTCGTAACCGGGCTCGGCATGGTGGCGTCGGTGGTCGGCAGCGAGGCACGTGACCTGGCCCGGGCGGTGACCGCCGCGTACCTGGTGGTCCTGCCCGGGCTGTTCGCGCTGTACTGCGCGGCGTTCTGGGCGCTCGCCGGGCGTACCCCGGGAATGGCCGTCCTCGGCCTGCGGGTGGTCGGCCTCGGCAACCGGCGGATCCGCTGGTCCGCCGCGCTGCTGCGGGCCGTGCTGCTGGCGTACTTCCCGATCGGCGCCCTGTGGCTGCTCGTCGACCGCCGCCACCAGGCCATCCACGACAAACTGGCCCGGACCTTGGTGGTCCGGGCCAGTCATTGAGCGGTCACCAGGTCGGTCACGACGGGTCCTTCGGGTGGAAGGCGCCGAGCTCGTCGGCTCCTTTCTGAACGACACCCCAGCTGGACTCGGGCAACGGCTGCCAGGCGCCCTTGAGCTCGCCCAGTGGTTCGGAGACGACGATGCGGGTCTCGTCGGACACCCGGCTCAGCTGCTCGTTCTCGGGGTAGAGGGCGCGCAGGGCGCTCACCGCCGTGCTGACGTACAGCGTGCGGCTGTGGCGTTCGCTGGAGTAGCGGAACGCCCACACCCGGTCCCCGTCGGTGGTGCCGACGGTCATCTGCAACGGGTCTGCGATCCCGTGGGTGCGGGCCACCGCCTCGACGAAGCCGGCCATCCGCTCGACCGCGTTCACCGGGTCGTCGCGCAGGCCGAAGGTCAGTGCGAGGTGGAACATCAGCTCGGAGTCGGTGGAACCGGCCACGCCCGGGAACAGCTCCGGGTCGACTGCGAACAGCAGGTCCCGCCGCAGCCGGCGGAAGCCGCGGATCGCCCCGTTGTGGCACCACAGCCAGCGGCCGTAGCGGAACGGGTGGCAGTTGGTCTGCTGCACCGGAGTGCCGGTGCTGGCCCGGATGTGCGCGAGGAACAGCCCCGACGTGGTGACCCGGGCGAGTTCGCGCAGGTTGACGTCACCCCAGGCCGGCCCGACCCCGCGGAACAGGGCGGGAGCGGGCTGGTCGTCGGGGCCGTACCAGCCGACGCCGACCCCGTCGCCGTTGGTGGTCTCCACCCCCATCCGGGAGTGCATGCTCTGGTCGATCAGCGAATAGCGGGGCTTGTAGAGCAGTTCGTCCAGCCCGATCGGCGTTCCGGAATAGGCCAGCCACCGGCACACGGCGGTCCCCTTTGCTCGGAGTCCAGGTCAGGGTGCGCGCCGAGGGTCCGGGTGCTCCTCATCCCGGGAGAATGAACGCCACTGGCGCAACTGGGCGTGCACGGCGTCGGCGCTGTTCAGCTCCACGCCGACCGGCCAGGCCCGGGGGTGGATGAGGACGGGACGGTTCTGCGGCCCGCCGAGGCCGCCGTGGCAGCCGACAAGCTCCTCGAACGCGGCGACCTCGCCGGTGACCGGGTCGTACACGCTGTTCACCAGGATGTCCGGGGTGTGCTCGAGACGGTCGTGCCGGCGCAGGTCGCCGGCGGCGCGGTCGCCGAAGCCCAGCAGCGGGTCGGCGCCCTCGACGCGGTCGTCATCGAGGTAGTGCCGGCCATGCCGGCCGAGGACGACCGGGCCGTCCGCCCCGGAGCGTACGGCGATCCAGCCGATGCCGGGGTGGGCGACGAGCCGGTCGAGCAGCCCGGGGTCGTTCTCCTCGATCTGTTCCATGCTCTGCCGGCCGGGCCGCCGGGCCAGGTAGATCAGGCCGAGGTTGCCGGAGGCGAGCACCACGTGCTCCGGCCGCAGCTCGCCATCGCCGTGGCCGGGCGAGTCGGCGGCGGACGGCAGCAGACCGGCCCGCAGCGCTTCGGCCCGCCCCTTCTGCTCGTCGTCGACGGTGCCCGTGGCCGGTGCGACGACCGTGCCGCGGACCAGATCGTCCAGGCCGATGCCGTACCGCTGGCGGAACGTGGCGCCCTGACTCTGGCCGTGGTCGGAGAGCACCACGAACTCGTACGGCCGGGGCGCGGCCGCCGCGACCTCTTCCAGGTTGGCGAGCACGCCGTCGATGCCCTCGAGCGCCGCCAGGGACTCCGGCCGGGCCGGGCCGGCGTGGTGGGCGATCTCGTCGTAGTCGACGAAGTCGCAGTAGATCACCGGGGCGCCGCGCATCAGGTGCTCCGCCATGATCGCCAGGTTCAGGTGCCGGAGCAGCACGTTGGTGACGCCGCGCAGCAGCACGTAGGAGGGTGCCCGGCGGATCCGCGGCTCGATCCGGCGCAGCCGTTGCCGGCGGGCCTGGTAGAGCTCCTTGACCACCTCGCCGAGGGTCAGCACCAGCGAGCGGGTCAGCCCGAACGGGTCGAGCAGGTAGGCGCTCACATAGCGGGCCGGCCCGCGCCGCGCCCGGGCGGTGCTCATGGTGAGCAGGCTGGTCGGCGCGTCGCCGGAGAACACGTTGCTGACGCTCACCCCGCCGTCGGCCAGCAGCCCCTTGCCGTCCGAGAACCGGGCCTCGACCTCGGCGGCGTCGGCGGGCCGGTTCGTCACGATCAGCCGGCCGGCCGGTTTCTCGTACCATCGGAACGCCGGAACCCGGTCGCTCGCGCCGTGCAGCAGGCCCGCCTGGCTGGCCGGCGTGGTCGCCGGCAGCTGCGCGTGCCACTCGGTGAGGAGGTGGCTCCCGGAGCGCAGCCACCGGCCCAGCGTGGGCAGGTTCCCGGCCTCGACCGCCCAGTGCGCGAGGGGCGCGGAGAGCCCGTCGATCTGCACGATCACCAGGCCGGGCACGGCGGTGGGCGACACCTCGCGGCGGAACCGGCGGTTGACCCAGAGCAGGTGCCGGGTGACCGCCTCGGTGCGCCCGGCGGTGATCAGCCAGAGTGCCGCGCTCATCAGCCCCGAGTAGATCCAGGACGCCCAGAACGCGGTCCAGAACCCGTCCACGTGCATCCCCGGGGTGATCGCCAGGGCCGCGTACACCAGCGCGGCCTGCGCCAGCAGCCAGCCGGCCAGCACACCCGCCCAGCCGATCCGCGCCATCAGGCCGGCGATGGCCGGCCGCAGCACCATGCCGAGCAGGCCCAGCAGCAGGGCCGCGGCGAGGACCGCCCAGCCGTCGTCCGCGGACAGGCCGGGCAGCAGGGCAACGGTCAGGGCGAACGCCACCCAGCCGAGCGGCAGCAGTTTCATGTCAGGCCGGGCGCCGGCGCAGCATGAAGGCGAGGACGACCTCGGAGGCACCCACCACGAGGCTGCTGACCCCGGCCAGGATCACCAGGGTGGCCAGCGACAGGCCCGGGGTGAAGACGAAGACGGTGCCGGCCAGCAGCGACAGCACACCGAGCAGGATCAGGGCGATCCGCTCGCCGCCGTCGCGCTGCACCCCGATGAGCACCGCGCTGAGTCCGGTGAGGATCCAGGTGATCGCGAAGAGCAGCGCCAGCAGCACCAGCCGGGTGACCACGTTGCGGAGACAGATGATCCCGGCGACCAGCACGATGATGCCGACGATGCCGGACAGGACCCGGCCCACGATGCTGACGCCGGTGCCGGGCAGGAACGCCCCGATGATCCGGGCGGCACCGGCGACGAAGAGCCAGATCCCGGCCAGCGCGGCCATGATCCGCAGGCTGATGTCCGGCCAGACCAGCACGGCGACCCCGAACGCGACACCGAGCAGGCCGGTGATCAGCACCGTCCACCAGGGAAACGGCTGTTCTCGGGTCTCGGCGACCGCGGTGTTCCACAGGCTGGGTGCGGAGGTGTCGGCCATCGGCCTCCCCTTTCCGGTACGAGGTGAGCACCAGCAAACGCCTCGGCGGCGCCCGTGGTCGTCATCCCGGTCGGGTGAGGGCTTTCTAGATGAGGCCGATCTGGCGGGCCCGGACCACCGCCTCCCGCCGCCGGGCCGCGCCCAGCTTGCGGTAGATCGAGCGCATGTGCGCCTTCACCGTGTTGATCGAGATGCTGAGATGGCCGGCGATCTCCCCCGCGGTGAGCACGGTCGGGAGGTATCGCAGCACATCCCGCTCCCGTTCGCTGAGCACCTCGGACGGCGCCGGCTCGGACGTCTCCTCGGCCAGCACGCCGACCGTGGGCAGGTCCTGCTCGTCGAGCCAGCGCCGCCGGTCCAGCAGGGCGTTCATCCGGCGCGCGTCGAACCGGCGGAACGGGCGGCGGATGCCCTCCCGCTCGGCGGCCTGCACCGCCCGCGACAGCGCGTCGATCGATCGATTGCCGTGCCCCTCGGCGTCGGCCGCGAACGCGGTGGCGATCCAGGCCGTCACCGCCGCGACGTGGTTGGTGCCCTCCCGCACCCGGGCCAGCAGCACCTCGGCCTCCTGATGGTTGCTCACCGCGAGGTGGGCCCGGGCGGTGCAGACCTGCTCGGCCTGGGTGAGCGTGCCGCGCGGCGGCGCCGGCCGGTAGCGGGCGATGATCTCGCGCGGGCTGCCGAGAGCCAGGTCGGTCTCCGACTCGGCCAGGCTCAGCCAGCGGTCGAGCAGCGGTGCGACCAGGGTCGGCGGCGCCTCCTCCCGCGCCTGCTGCAACTGCGAGCGGGCCGCGGCCGGCTCGCCCGACGACAGCAGCAGATAGGCGCGCACCAGCGCGGTGACGACCGCCATCACGGCGGACGGTTCCTCGCCGCCGGCGTGCTGGCCGCGCCGCAGCGCCTCCTGTGCCTCGGCCACCCGGTCGTACTCGAGCTCGATCAGGGCCAGGGTGAGATTGGCCAGTCCGGCCTGGGCGGAGCTCTCGAAGCCGTGCCGGCGAGCCAACTCCAGGGCGGCGACCACGAAGCCGGCCGCCTCGCGCAGCGAGCCCTGCAGAAAGACCAGCAGCGCGAGATGCGCCAGGGCGCTGATCTCGATGAGCGTGACCCCGACGCTGCGGGCGGCGGTCGCGGCCGCCCACAGGTAGCGGTCGGCGTGGTCGGGTTCGTCCAGCCAGAGCAGGCCGGACCCCTTCTCGTCGAGCGCGATGGCCCGGTAGTGCAGCAGCGACGGCAGCTGATCGAGGCGGAGCGCGCTGAGCTCCTTGAGGGTGTCGGTGGCCGCGCCGACCAGCCGGGGCATGTTGCCGGGCCGCCAGAACCGCAGGCCGGCGTCCATGAGCTGCAGCGTCAGGCCGGTGGCGACGCTCAACCCGGCCGGCGACCGGACCAGGGCGAGCATGCCGGCCGCACCGGTGCGGTCGCCGCTGTCGTAGCGCACGGCCGCCGCGCACAGGGCCAGTTCCGGGGTGTCCGCATACCGCTCGACGGGGACCTGGCGCAGCACGTCGATCAACCGGGCGCGCTCGCCGGAGAGGACGGTGACGATGACGTGGTCGACACACAGCCGGCCGAGCAGGTGCCAGGCACGGGCGGCGGCGGCATGCCGCAGGGAGTCCATGATCGACTGTTCCCGGGCGTACCACTGGGCGGCGATCAGGTGCAGTTCCGCTTCGGCACCGGGCCGGTCGAGGGCGAGCTGGTGGTGCAGTGCCTCGCGCAGCAGCGGGTGGTAGCGGAACCAGCCGGGCCGCGCCGGGTCGCGGGCGACGAACGCATTGGCGTTCTCCAGCCCTTCGAGGATGCGACGGCTGTGCGTCTCGCCGGTCAGCGCGTCGGCGAGCGGGCCGCAGACCGTCTCGGTGATGCTGGTGTGCAGCAGGAACGTCCGCGTCTTCGCCGGCAGCGCGGACACCACCTCTCGAAACAGGTAATCGGTGATGGCCCGGACCTCGCCGTGCGTCTGTCCGGCCAGCATCTGCAGGCCGACCACCCAGCCGTCGCTGCGGTCGAGCAGCTCGGCCAGCTGCTCGGCGGGCAGCCCCTGGTGGCGCACGACCGGCAGTTCGGCCGCTTCGGAAGCACGGAACGCGAGATGCCGGGCTCGTATCTCGGTGAGGTCACCGGCGGCGCGGAACCGGTGCAGCGGGAGGCTCGGCTCGCTGCGGCTCACCAGGACCAGGCGCAGCGACGACGGCGGGTCGTGCAGCAGCATCGACAGTCCGCCGATCACCCGCACGTCGTCCACCTCGTGGAAGTCGTCCAGCACCAGCACGACCGGCACGTCCAGCGCGTCCAGGCCGGACCGGAGCGCTCCCGCCTGATCCCCGGTCCGCAGGTCCAGCCGGTCGAGCGGGGAGCCGCAGGGCACCGCACCGGCCTGGCGCAGGGCCTCGACGACGTCGGACCAGAACACCCGCGGGTCGTTGTGCCGGGAGTTGAGCGCCAGCCACCCGACCCGCCCGGTTGCGGCCCGGTCCTCGGCCCAGGCGGCGACCAGAGTGCTCTTGCCCCAGCCCGGCCCGGCACAGACCAGCGTCACGGCCCGGCTGACGCCGGCGTCCAGCATCTCCCCCAGCCGGCGACGTGGCACCAGGGACTGCCGGACCGCAGGGCGGCCCGTCCGGCTCGGTGACGTGATCCATCCGGTCTCTCTCACGCAATAACCACCCCCGCGGTCGCGACCCGCCGGCGGCCATGAGCAAAACTCCGAGCGACGACGATCGCCTTCACGGACTGCCACGCGCGCCGCCGATTTCGCCGTGGTCCTCTGTGGAATCGCCACGGCTCGCGAGTGACAATGCATTCTCGTCGTCCTGCGTGAATTGCGTACCCGCCCGACAGCCCAGCACATTACCTATCGGGAACGCAACCGTGTGTCATAGCTTGGCTGCCGGGCGTCGCTGCCGACTCATCCCACCGGTATGAAGCCGCGAGCACGCACGGCGGGCGATCCTCACGACGATGCTCACTCTGTGTCCACCCGCAAGGAGGAGTCGTGACGAGGTCCACCGGTGCCCCACCACTGCCCGAGCGACGGCTGCGCCACCCGGTCGAGGTGCCGCTGTTCGTCTTCATGGTGGTGCTCAACGTCCTCATCATCCTGGCGATCCTGAACGCCGCGGCGACCCTGCCGTTCGTACCGGAATCGGTCCGCGAGTCGGACTGGGGCACCGCGATCCGCTCGGCCTTCATCGGATTGCTCCTGCTCATTCCCGGTCTGGTCATCGTGCGCGAGACCCAGCGGGCGGCGGTCCGCGGCGGCGCGGTCGAGCTGTCGCCGCGGCAGTTCCCGGACATCTACCGGACCGCGGACGAGTTCGCACACCGGCTCGGCCTGCGCCGCCGCCCGGTGATCTATCTGGGTAACGGCAACGGCGCGCTGAACGCGTTCGCAGCCCAGGCGACCGGCCACGACTACGTGGTGCTCTCCAACGAGCTGTTCGCGAACCTGTACAACAACAACCGGGACGGGCTGCGGTTCATCCTCGGCCACGAGCTCGCCCACATCCGGCTGCACCACGTCTCGCTGTGGTACCAGCTCTCGGTGGGGTACTCGCAGCGCATCCCGCTGCTCGGCCCGGCGCTGTCCCGGCTGCGCGAGTACTCCTGCGACCGGCACGGCGCCCACCTCTGCCCGACCGGCGCCAACGGACTGATCGTGCTGACCGCGGGCCGGTACGTCGAGAACGACGTCGACGTGGACGAGCTTCTCCGGCAGGGGCAGCGGCTGCACGGGTTCTGGACCGGGATGGCGCAACTGCCGATGTCGCACCCGTTCACCGTGCGCCGGCTCGAGCACCTGTTCCGGCTCGGCCTGCTGCACCGGCAGGTGAGCGAGGCCAAGGCGCAGGCCTGAACCACGGGAACAACGCCGGCCGCCGATGGTCTCCCTCCATCGGCGGCCGACGCCTCCTACCCCCGGAATCAGGTCTGCAGAATCCTCGACTTCTCCTGCTGGAACTCGGCCTCGCTGAGCACGCCCTGCGCCTTCAGCTCACCGAGCTGCTGCAACGCGGCCATCCGGGCCTGCGGGTCGTCCGCCGGCGGCTCGGGCGGCGGCTGCTGCTCGTACGCGTCGGCCTCCTCCTGCCGGGCCCAGCGGCCGGCCTGGCGGCGGGACACCCGGTTCGACACCGCGGTGGCGGTACCCGCGATCATCGCGGTCCGGGCCACTCCCCTGAGCAGTCCCATCATCAGCTCCTCACGTAGTCGGGCTCGGAGGCGTCCAGCGCCGCGAGCATCGCCTGTACCGGAATCCGGCCGCCGGCCACCAGCTGAGCGCCGGCCCGGCGCAGCGTGGTCGCGAGCGGCGCCGCCCAGGTGTTCTCGTAGACCAGCAGCACCGCGGCGCTGCCCGGCACGAGGGCTTCGGCCGCCTCGCCGAGGTCGTCGTTGCCGAGCATCCCCGAGGACGCGCCCTGGAACAGGGCCAGCCCGTCCCCGATCTGGGTGCCGTCCAGTTCGCTCACCGTGCCGTTCAGGCCCTTGCGCAGGAAGCGCAGGTCGAGGATGCGGATGATGTGCCGGTCGACCAGGTCGGCCAGCATCGGCAGGCCCTCACCGGTGCGGCTGCCCGGTGGGAACTCCACACACAGGTAGTCGACCGGGCCCATCTCCCGAATGTCGTCCATCGACCCTCTCCTTCATGTTCCGGCGATGCCGGCCAGCGCGTTCGCGCGTACCTCCTGGACCGACGGGATGTGCAGCAGGGCCAGGAGGGTGCCATCGGTACTGGAGACCTCTTCGGCGAGGTCGCTCACCCACAGGTGCTGGACGAGGACGGCGAGGGCGTCGGTCTCGTGGTCGACCAGCGCACCGACCTCGTCGATGTCGGTATCGGTGATCAGCCCGGTGGCCAGGCTGGCCAGGGCCACCGGGTCGCCGCCCAGGCCGGGCAGCTCGTTGAGCTCCACCCCGCAGGCGCCACCGACCGCGTCGGTGCGGACGACGAGCACGTCGACCACCCGTACGCCGGGCGCGCTCCCCAGTCGATCCAGCGTCGCGATGACGCCGTCGTTGAGGCGGGGCGCGGGGAAGGACAGGACGATGAGTTCCAGCGGACCCAGTGCCATGTCCTCAGCATGGGCCGCGCTCACTCACCGGGAATCACCCGCGACGGATGAGCGGGAAGGAACGCGGCGGCCAGCAGGCCGAGCAGCGAGATCCCAGCGAGCAGGCCGAGGGCGATCGCGAACGGCGCGCCGCCCGGGTCGGCCGCGGCCACCAGGACCGATCCGGCGATCGCCACGCCCAGCGAGGAGCCGAGGTTGGACACGCTGCGGGACAGCCCGGAGATGTCGGCCTGGTCCTCGTCGCCGAAGCTGGACTGCACGACGTTGACCGAGGCGGTCAGCATCACGCCGACGCCGAAGCCCATCAGGAACAGGCCGGGCAGGAACGTCCACACCGGCGAGTCGGCCCGGACCAGCAGCGGGACCAGGATCATCCCGATCGTGGTGATCATGAAGCCCCAGCGGACCAGCAGCGCCTGCGGCCGCCGCCGGGCCATCCGCCCGGCCACCGCCGAGGCCAGCAGCACGCCCACGGTGGCCGGGGTGAGCAGCAGACCGGTACGGACGGCGTCGTAGCCGCGCACCTGCTGGATGAAGACCGAGATCACGAAGAACGAGCCCTGCAGGATCAGCCACTGCACCAGCTGGGTGGCCAGGCCGAGGTTGGAGACGCGGTTGCGGAACAGCCGGGGCGACAGCAGCGGCTCCCGGCCGGACCGTTCCCGCCGGCCGAGGTAGGCCAGGAACAGGGCCAGCACGGCCAGGCCGGCCAGCACCGGCAGGAAGACCTGCCAGGAGAACATGCCGTACGTCGAGGCGAACAGGATCCCGGAGACCAGCAGGATCAGGCCGGCCGCGGACAGCACGGCCCCGCCCGGGTCGAACGCCGGCACCGGCCCGGTCCGCGCCGGTTCGACGATGCGGCGGCCCAGCAGCAGGATCACCGCGACCACCGCGAACTGGAGCAGGAACGAGGCCCGCCAGCCGAACGCGCTGGTGACCAGGCCACCGATCAGCGGACCGGACGCCGAGCCCAGCCCGGCCGCGCCACTGACCAGCCCGAAGTACCTACCCCGGGAGGCCACGTCCTCGAAGGCGACCGTGATCAGGATGTAGATGGGCGGGATCATCAGGGCCGAGCCGATGCCCTCGAGGATCGAGTAGCCGACGAACATCACGCCGAGGCCCGGCGCCACCGCGGCCAGCAGGGCGCCCGAGCCGTACACGATCAGGCCGAGGTTGAAGCAGAACTTGCGCCCCCAGATGTCGGTCAGCTTGCTCCCGGGGATCATCAGGGCGGCCATGGTGAGCGTGAAGAACGTGATGGTGGTCTGGATGCCGCCGACGGTGGTGCCGAGGTCGTCGGCGATCGTGCTGATCGCGACGTTCATGTTGCTCGCCGCGTAGCTGGCGATGAACTGGGCGAGGGCCAGCGGCAGCACCATGGTGCGCGCCGCGGCCCCCGTGGACCTGGTTCCGGTCACGGGGTCACCTCGGAGTTCGGGATCAGGCGGGGGCGACCGCCAACAGGTGCCCGCCCCACGGGGGCAGGTCGACGTAGAGCCCGTCGCGGGCCAGCTCGTCGCCGGCCCGGTCGAAGCCGCGGCCGTCGAGCAGGTCGATCAGCCGCCACCCGCGGCCCGCCAGGTCCGGCCAGGGCAGGGTGACGCGGCACTGGCTGGGGTGGGCGGCCAGGTTGACCACGGCGATGTGGTGCGGCAGGTCGTCGTGCCACGCCCAGGCCAGGACGTCGTGATGGGTGGGATTGTCCGGCCACCCGCGGGCGTCCAGCTGGGACCAGTCGCCACGGCGCGAGCCGGCGACCACGGCCAGCAGACGGTGGTGGAAGGTGCGCAGGTCCTCGTCGACCGGTTCGTCGGGGAAACGGCCCAGGAAGACCGGCAGACGCGTACGCCGGCCCTCGAATTCGCCGTCGTGCCAGAGGGTCGCGCCGGGCAGCGTGGCGATCGCCAGCGCGGCGGCGCGGTCCCGGCCGCCCGGCAGGGCGGCCGCGGCGCGCGGCTCGTCATGGTTCTCGATGAAGCGGAGGAGCTTGTCCTGGTAGTCGCGGCCGGCCGACAGGTGCTTGCGGACCGACTCGGCGTCCTCATGGGCCAGCCGGTCGTAGAGCCGCTTGTCGTAGCAGAAGTCGAAGCCCTGCTGCTGGAGGGTCCATTCCATGTCCCAGTACGCCTCGGCGATCAGCACCACGTCCGGGTGCTCGCGGCGCAGCTCGCCGATCACCTCGGGCCAGAACTCCCCGTCCGGTGCCGGACCCGCGTGCGCACCCCAGGTGCGGGCGAAGACCTCGGTGGTGAGCAGCATCGCCATGTCGCAGCGGATGCCGTCGCACTGGGCGGCGATCCCGGACAGGGCCCGGACCGTCGCCGCACGCAGGCCGGGTGCGAACGCGTTCAGCTGGGCGACGTCCGGCCAGGGCGGGAAGTACGGGTCCCGGCCGTGCGCGATGATCCGGCCGGCCACCTCGAACCACGCGGCCGGTTCACGGGCCTGGTCGGCCTCGTCACCGGTGATGAACCACTCCGGGTTCTCGGCGATCGCCGGGTGGTCGGGCGCCACGTGGTTGGGCACGTAGTCGAGGATCAGGCGGACCCCGCGGCGGGCCAGCTCGGCCCGGCAGGCGCCGAGCGCGGCCGGGCCGCCCAGGTGCTCGTCGACGACGTACCGGCGGACGCAGTACGGGGAGCCGACCAGGTCCGCCGGCCGCATGTCCGGCAGCGCCTCGCGGAAGGACCGTTGCAGGTCCGGGTTGGCCCGGGCCACGACGAGTCCGGCGGGGCTGCGCTCCCAGACACCCATCAGCCAGACCGCGTCGGCGCCGGCCGGGATGCTCTCGTCCCAGACCTCACCCGGGATGTCGGCCAGGGTGATGTCCTGACCCCACCGGCGGCGCACGTCGGTCAGCCAGGGCCAGGTGTCGATCTCGTACACCACCGGGGCGGCCATCATTGCGACTCCTCGTCGTCGATCTTCTGGAAGATCCCGGTCATGCCGTGCTCCAGCAGGTCGGGGCCGGTGACCCGGGCGAACAGCAGCGGGAAGACGGCGGCCAGCCCGGTCCAGCCGGTCTGGTGGGCGGCGCCGAGGCCGGCGCCGTTGTCGCCGTGGAAGTACTCGGAGAACTGGATCAGGTCGCGCCAGTGCTCGCCGGCGAACGTCTCCTGGCCTCCGTAACAGGGGCGGTGGCCGTCCTCGCCCGGCAGGAACAGCCGGGTCAGCCGGTCGGAGAGTTCCTTCGCCACGTCGTACAGGGTCATCTTCACGCCGGAGCCGGTCGGGCACTCCACGGTGAACTCGTCGCCGTAACCGACGTACAGGTTGAGCAGGGCCCGGATCATCAGCGCGTTGACCGGGAACCAGACCGGGCCGCGCCAGTTGGAGTTGCCGCCGAACATGCCGCTGTCCGATTCGGCGGGCGTGTAGGCGACCCGGTACCGCTGCCCGTTCACGTCGAACTCGAACGGGTGGCCGGCGTGGAAGCGGGACAGCGAGCGGAGGCCGTAGGGGCTGAGGAACTCGTCCTCGTCGAGCATCCGGGCCAGAATGCGGCGCAGCCGGGTCTCGTCGAACAGGGCGAGCAGGTGGCTGCCGGGCCGCCCGGCAAAGCGGCCCGGCGGGAACACGGCTCCGACGCTCGGGTGGTTCCGGAGGAAGCGGTTGGCCTCCTCGATCAGCTGCGGATAGCGGGCACTGACCGAGGCGTCGAAGACGGTCGCGGCGGCGAGCGGCAGCAGGCCCACCATGGACCGCACCTTGAGCCGCACCCCGCTCCCGTCGGGCAGCCGCAGCAGGTCGTAGAAGAAGCCGTCCTCCTCGTCCCACATCGACGCCAGGGCCGGGGCGTTGACCGCGGCCGCGATCCAGGCGAAGTGCTCGACGTACGCCTGCGCCGACTCCAGGTAGGCCGGGTCGTCCCGAGCGAGTTCGAGGGCGAGCTGCAGCATGTTCTGGCAGTACAGGGCCATCCACGCGGTGCCGTCGGCCTGATCGAGGTGGCCGCCGGTGGGCAGTGGTGCGCTGCGGTCGAACACCCCGATGTTGTCCAGCCCGAGGAAGCCGCCCTGGAAGACGTTGCGCCCGTCGAGGTCCTTGCGGTTGACCCACCAGGTGAAGTTCCGGGCCAGCTTCTGGAAGGCGGTGGCCAGCCAGACCCGGTCGCCGCCGTCGCCGCGGTGCGCCTTGTCCAGCTCGTAGACCAGGTAGGTGGCCCAGGCGTGCACCGGCGGGTTGACGTCACCGAAGTTCCACTCGTACGCCGGGATCTGGCCGTTGGGATGCAGGTAGCGGCGGCTGAGCAGCAGGTCGAGCTGGCGCTTGGCGAAGTCGAGGTCGATGACGCTGAACGCGACGGTGTGGAACGCCAGGTCCCAGGCGGCGAACCAGGGGTACTCCCAGGCGTCCGGCATCGAGATGATGTCGTCCGCGCGCAGGTGGTTCCAGTCGCCGTTGCGGATGTCGCCGGCGTCGAGCGGGTCGCGGCCGTGCTGGGTGAGCCAGCGTTCCACGTCGTAGCCGAAGTACTGCTTGCTCCACAGCATCCCGGCCAGGGCCTGGCGGGCGACCTGCCGTTCGCCGTCGGTAAGGCCGGGCCCGAGCCGCTCGGCGTAGAAGTCGTCGGCCTGCTGCCGGCGCCGCCTGATCACCTCGTCGAAGCTGGGCGGGGAGAGGCGTTCGCGGACGGCCTCGGCCGACACCGGCTCGTCGGTGAGCCGTACCCGCACCACCGCTTCCCCGCCGGCCGGAACCTCGAGCCGCACCCACTGCGCGGCTTTCGTCCCGGCCGCCGAGGTGTGCACGGCGTCCCGGGCGCCGTCGACCACGTACCGGCCGATGGCGTCCTTCTGGCCGTCCTCGTTGTCGGTGAACAGCAACGGGTGGTCGCCCTGGCAGAGCAGCCAGCGGCGGCCGAGCTCCGGGTGCCGCGCCTCGATCACGGCCGCGTCCCGCACCCCCGGCACCTGGAAGAGGCTGGGCCGCCCCTCCCCCGATCCGTTCCAGGTGTTGCGGAACCACAGGGTCGGCAGCAGGTGCAGGGTCGCGGCGTCGGGGCCACGGTTGTGCACTTTGATCCGGCACAGGATGTCCTCGGGCGCCGCCTTCGCGTACTCGACCTCGACGTCGAAGTAGCGATCCTCGGCGAAGACCCCGGTGTCGAGCAGTTCGTACTCGAAATCGTCGCGGCCGCGGTTGCGGTTGGTGGCGACCAGATCCTCGTACGGGAAGGCGGCCTGCGGGTATTTGTAGATCATCCGCTGGTACGCGTGCGACGGGACGCCGTCGACGTAGAAGTAGTACTCCTTGACGTCCTCGCCGTGGTTGCCCTCGGAGTTCGTCACCCCGAAGAAGCGTTCCTTGAGGATCGGGTCCCGCCCGTTCCACATGGCCAGGGCCAGGCAGAGCAGCTGGTGGTCGTCGCTGAAGCCGGCGATGCCGTCCTCACCCCAACGGTAGGCCCGGCTGCGGGCCGCATCGTGGCTCAGATAGTTCCAGGCGTCGCCGCCCGGGCTGTAGTCCTCGCGAACCGAACCCCACTGCCGTTCGCTGAGGTAAGGGCCCCATCGCCGCCAGGGGAACACGTCGGCGAGACGCTGCTGCTCGACGTTCGTCATGCCCTCATCGTCGGCCCGGTGCCCCTGGCCTGCGTCATTCGAGACGGATGAACGACGCAGGCCGCGAATCGATCAGACCGTCGCGGTCTTCTCGGTGCCGTGCAGTGCCTCCTGCAGCTCTTCCTCGTCCTCCTTGGAGAGCGAGGACTTGAGCACGGTGCCGCCGAACCTCTTCAGCGCGTCGACGGCCTTGTCCGGGGTGACCTTCTCGACGATCAGGAACAGCGCCGACGTGCCCGGCTGAAGCATGTCGCGCACCTGCTCCTGGAACTGCTTGTCGACCGAGTTCTTGGTCAGCTTGCCCATCAGTGCCCCCAGGCCGGCACCGACCGCCATGCCGATCACCGGGATGAAGAACAGCAGACCGAACAGCAGACCCCAGAACATGCCCCAGGTGGCACCGCCACCGACGGCACCGTGGTTGGTGGTCACGTGGAACTTGCCCTCGCGGTCACGGATGATGACGGCGATCGCATCCGGCTGGATGATCAGGTCCTTGGCCAGCCGATTGGCCTCCAGTGACGCGGCCGTCGCCGTGGTCTCGTCGGGATACCCGATGGCGACCAGTGTTGACATGATTCACGCCCTTTCTCGGTGTGTCGCGATGCCAGCCCAGTCAGCCACACCGCACCGCCGCCCTCCTCATACCGGGGGAATGAACTGCGGCGTTCACTCGTCCCGGATGACGCCCCCGCCGCCGGTCGCGACGAGCCTGGTAGCGCCAAGTCCAGGGAGCGGTGATGACCCATACAGAAGAGCCTTTTACCGACGTACGCCCGCAGGAGCCGGACCACGACGAGGTCGCTCGCCTGCGCGCCGAGCTCGCCACCCTCCAAGGCCGTCTGGAGGACCGGCGGCGCCGGGAGTTCGCACTGCTCTCCCTGCGTCGCGTCGCCGCGGCCGTCTTCATCACCATCGCCGCGTTCGCCCTCGTCGCCGGCGTCACCGGGCTGTGGGCCGCGACGACCGTGCTGAACACCGACCGCTGGGTCGCCACGGTCGCGCCCCTGCCGAAGGACCCGCAGGTGTCGGCGGCAGTCGCGCAGTACGCGACGACCGAGGTGTTCGAGGTGCTCGACGTGCAGCAGCGGATCGAGTCGGTGCTGCCGCAGCAGGCCGGGTTCGTGGCCGGGCCGATCACCGGGCAGCTGCGCGAGGCGGTCGACCGGACGGTGACGAACGTCCTGCGGAGCGACCGGTTCCAGGCGATCTGGACCGAGCTGAACCGGCGTGCCCACCAGCGGATCCTGACCATCGTGGAGGGCCGCAGCGAGGTGATCACGGCGGCCGCCGACCACGTGGACATCGACCTGCTGCCGCTGATCAACCAGGTGCTGCGCGAGCTCAGCGCCCAGCTGCCCACCCTGTTCGGCAAGCAGATCACGCTGCCCGACCTGAGCAGCGGCGCGATACCGGACAACCTGCGAGCGCGGGTGCAGGACGCGCTCGGGGTCACCCTGCCGGCGAACTTCGCCCAGTTCACCATCTACGACTCGGGGCAGCTGTGGGCGCTGCAGGAGAGCGTGGCGACCGCCAAGCGGTCCCTCGCCCTGTTCGTGACCGCGACGGTCGTGCTGCTGGCCCTCGCCCTGATCATCTCGCCGGCCCGCCGCCGGACGATCCTGCAGCTGGGCCTGTGGCTGGTGGTCGCCGCGGTCGCGGTGACCGTGGTGCTGCGCGGGGTCCGCGACCAGGTGCTCGCGGGCGTGCCCGAGGGCGTCTACCGGGACGGCGTGGCCGCGGCCATGACCAGCGTGTTCAGCCTCCTGCGGCTGCGCGGGCAGCAACTGCTGTGGATCGGCGTGGTGCTCGCCGTGGTGGCCTACCTCTGCGGACCCGGACGGGGCGCGGTGTGGCTGCGGCATCAGGTGCGGCGCGGTGCCGCCGGCGCCGCCCACGGAGCCTCGCGGGCCGGGACGCACGCGCCCGGCTGGATCGCGGCGCACGCCGACGTACTGCGGGTGGGCGGCCTGGTGGCCGCGGCGATCGCGGTGCTGCTGCTGTCGTCGTGGACGTCACTGTTCGTCGTGGTCGTCCTTCTCGCGGCGTACGAGGTGGGCGTCACCCTGGTTGCCCGCGGCCGTTCACTCCCGCCGCATGACGCGCCGACCGCACCCACCGCGGCAGGGTGACGGGATGAGGGAGCGCTACGAGATCCGGATCCGTGGCCTGATCGGGCCGCTGGTGCGGCGCATCTTCGGCGACCTGAGGGTCGAGACGCTCCCCTGCCAGAGCACGATCCGGGGCCGCCTCTCCCCCGAGGAACTCGACCATCTCCTGCAACGCCTGCAGGAATCCGGCGTGGAGCTCGTCTTCCTGGAAGGGAAAGGATCATGACCGCGACCAACTACCAGGTGAGGGTGTCCGGCACGATCCCGAGCGATCTCCTGGACGAGCTGTCCGACATGACGATCTCGGTCGAGCCGCCGGAGACCGTGCTGTACGGCGAACTACCCGACCAGTCGGCGCTGTTCGGCCTGATCTCCCGGATGCACGGGATGGGCCTGCGGCTGATCGAGATCCGCCGGCTGCCCTGAGATGCGCGTCCCGCCGATCTGGTCCGCGGACAGTTACGGCCCGGCGATCCTGCTGATCGCGGCGACCTATGTGATCGGAACCACGGCCACCAGCCGCTGGGCCGTGTCGCTGCTGCTGTTCGCCCAGATCGGCACCGTCTTCTACGCGTTGCGGGTCTCCCGGGCCCGGCCGTCGATCCGGCTCGCCGCCGCCCTCGTCTTCGTGCTGGCCGTGCTGGCCAGCGTGTGGAACCTGTTCGCCCACGGCCGCACCCTGGTCGGCATCACGTTCCTGGCCGGCAGCCTGCTCTACCTGCTCGCGCCGCTGTCCATCCTCGGCGACCTGGGCCGCCGGCTCGACGTGGACCGGGAACTGCTGATGGGGGCGCTCTCGACGTACCTGATGCTGGGGATGGCGTTCGCGTTCGCGTACAAGTGCATCGCCGCCTTCCAGCCCGGGCCGTTCTTCGGCTCGCACGGCGACGGGACGCTCGCCGACACCCTCTTCTACAGCTTCGTCACGCTCACCACCACCGGCTACGGCGACCTGGTGCCGGCCGGCGCGCCCGGCCGCACCCTCGCCGTCCTGGAGGCCCTTCTCGGCCAGCTGTTCCTGGTCACGGCGGTGGCGAAGGTGGTCAACGTGTGGAGGCCCCGGGGCTGGCGCGACATTCATTCGCCGGGGATGGCGCCCGGCGATCCGGACTCGGCGAGCGTGAGGCCGACCGACCGCTCTAATGAGGAGTAGGAATGTCCGAGACACAGCAGAGGCCGACGGCCTCCGATGAACCGTACGTCCCGGCGCGGCGCCCGGAGCCGACCGGGTGGGCCGGCTATGTCGTGTTCGCCGGTGTCATGCTGATGATGCTGGGCGGCTTCCAGGCGATCGAGGGGCTCGTCGCCATCTTCCGGGACGAGTACTACCTGGTCACCCGGAGCGGGCTGCTGCTCACGATGGACTTCACCACGTGGGGCTGGGTCCATCTGGTCCTCGGCCTGATCGCCGTCGGCACCGGTATCGGAGTGCTGCTCGGGCAGACCTGGGCCCGGGTCGTCGGCATCATCATCGCGGTGTTCAGCGCGCTGGCGAACCTGGCGTTCCTGCCCGCGTACCCGATCTGGTCGACCATCATCATCGCGCTCGACGTCCTGGCCATCTACGCCCTCGCCGTGCACGGCCGTGAGGTCCGGTACTGAGCCGGCCCCGGCGGGCCTGCCGCGCGGGGTCGTAGTCCTGCTCGGCACGGCCTGCCTGGTGGTCGTGGTCGGCGGCATGCGGATCACGGCCGAACTGCTCGGGCCGGTCTTCCTGGCGCTGATGCTGATCGTGACGATCAGCCCGATCGCGGTGTGGATGCGCAGCCGGGGGGTTCCGCTGTGGCTGGCCATGGTGACCAACGTGCTCGCCGTCTATCTGCTGCTGGTGTCGCTGGGCGCGGCCATGGCTCTGTCCCTGGCCCGCCTGGTCGATCTGATGCCGGAGTACCAGCAGCAATTCACCGACCTGCGGGCCGACCTCACGAGCACGCTGGCCGGCCTCGGGGTCGATCAGGGGCAGGTGCTGCAGGCCCTGCACGAGGTCACCGACCCGGGGTCGGTGGCGCACCTGGTCGGATTCATCTTCGGCGGGGTCACCGCGGCCCTGTCCAACACGGTGTTCCTGCTGGCCGTGCTGCTGTTCATGTGCATCGACGCGGTGGACTTCCCGGCCCGGCTGCGGGTCAGCGCGACCCAGCGGCCGGAGGTGGTGGGTGCGCTGCGCTCGTTCGCCACCGGCACCCGGCGCTACCTGTGGGTGACCACCGTCTTCGGCCTGATCGTGGCCGTGATCGACACCCTGGTCCTGTGGGCGATGGGCATCCCGCTGCCGTTCCTGTGGGGGCTGCTGTCGTTCATCACCAACTACATCCCGAACATCGGCTTCATCGTCGGCGTCATCCCGCCCGCGCTGCTCGGGCTGCTGCAGGGCGGTGTGCCGGGGATGCTCTGGGTCATCGTGCTGTACTGCGGGATCAACTTCTTGATCCAGTCGGTGATCCAGCCGAAGATCGTCGGCGACGCGGTGGGCCTGTCGGCCAGCGTGTCGTTCCTGTCCCTGGTCTTCTGGGGGTGGGTGCTCGGCCCGCTCGGGGCGCTGCTGGCGATCCCGCTGAGCCTGCTGGCCAAGGGATTGCTGGTGGACATCGACCCGGCCACCCGCTGGATCAATCCGCTGCTGTCGGGTGGCCCGGGCGAACCGGCGGCTACGCCGACAACTGCCGCAGAGCCTGGTTGATCTTTCCGGCGGCCGAGACGAGCCGGGCCGTGCCGACGAGCGGAGCCAGCTCGACGAGCACGGCCTCGATCGCCTCGGCCTTCATCCCGGCCTCGTCGGCCAGGCCGAGGTGGACGACGTAGGAGGCGGGTGCCGCGTCCAGCGCGATCAGTGCGGCGATCCGGACGAGCAGGGCGGTCCGGGGTTCGATCCCGGCGTTCCGCAGCGCGCCCTGGGACTGGCGCGCGATGGCCTCGAGCACCGGTCCCCCGCCGTCGGCCAGTTCGCGCAGGATGTCATCGAAGCTGGTGTTCTCAGTCTTTTCCATGAACGTAGCCAACGCGCCCACCGCCCACTCGGGCCTCATCCCGCGCGGATAGTACGCACGTGCCCCTCCCACTGTCCCTGTTTATGCGATTTATCCCTCGAATGCTGATCCGAATCTAAAGTTGATCGCGTTCGGCGGTGCGCCGAAAGGGACGGGCCATCGGGGGGACACACCATGCCTAAGGCGCTTCAGGAGGGCGATTCGCCGATCACCGTGCAGCGGAACGTGTTCGAGGCCCTTCTCGGCGACCGCAGCCTCACCATCAAGACCGTCATCGCGGCGGCCTGCGTGGCGGTGGTCGCGCTGCTGGTGGCAATCCTGTCGATCAACCGGATGTCGCACCTCAACAGCGACCTGCGGGACATGAAGACGAACCACGTGGACACCCTCCAGGAGGTCGCCAACATGCGCGGCCAGGTGGGCTTCATCTTCCGCGGCATGCTGATCTACTTCGTGGGCAACAGCAGCACCGGCGCCGCGAAGACCGCCCAGCTGAAGCAGGGCCGCGACCAGGCCGCCTCCGCCGACGCCGCCCTGGACAGCGCCATCACCAACTACGGAGCCCTCACCACCGGTTCCGCCACCCGGCAGGCCGCCCTCACCAAGTTCACCGACGCGCTGCACTACTACCAGGCGCTGCGCGACACCGTCATCTTCGGCGAGCCGCTCGCGGCGGGCTACACGATGCCGGCCGCCGACCAGATCCTCGTCGAGTTCAACAAGGCCGAGGACGGGATGAGCGAAGGGGTCGCCACCATGCAGCAGGTGGAGGACACCGAGTCGGACGCCATGGCGAAACGCGGCACCGAGGCCTACAACCGGGCCAAGATGGTCACCCTGATCGCCCTGATCGCCGGCTTCGTCATCGCCGCCGCGGTGTGCGTCCTGGTCATCCGCCTGATCCGCAACCAGCTCACCACCGTCTCCACCGCACTCGACGCGGTCGCCGCCGGCGACCTCACCGTCGCCGCCCAGGTCCGCTCCCGCGACGAGCTGGGCGCCATGGCCGGCGCGGTCAACCGGGCCCGGGAGGGCCTGCGCACCTCGGTGCTGGCGCTCACCCACGGCGCCGAGACTCTCGGGGCCGGCACCCAGCGGCTGACCAGCGTCACCGCCCGGCTCTCCGACCAGGCCCGGCAGGCCGCCGACCAGGCCGGCGTGGTGGCCGGCAGTGCCGGCGACGTCTCCTCCAGCGTGCAGTCGGTGGCAGCCGGCAGCGACCAGATGGGCGCGTCGATCCGCGAGATCGCCGAGAACGCCAACAACGCCGCCCAGGTCGCGTCCAGCGCCGTCGGCGTCGCGCAGAGCACCAACGACACCGTCGCCAAGCTCGGCACCTCGTCCGAGGAGATCGGCAACGTGGTCAAGGTGATCACCCAGATCGCCGAGCAGACCAACCTGCTCGCGCTGAATGCGACGATCGAGGCGGCCCGGGCCGGCGAGGCGGGAAAGGGCTTCGCCGTGGTCGCCACCGAGGTCAAGGACCTCGCCCAGGAGACCGCGAAGGCCACCGAGGACATCTCCCGGCGGGTCGAGGCCATCCAGGCCGACACCAGCAACGCCGTCGAGGCCATCGCCGAGATCTCCCGGATCATCTCGGAGATCAACGACTACCAGGTCACCATCGCGTCGGCCGTCGAGGAACAGACCGCCACCACCAACGAGATGAGCCGCAGCATCGGTGACGCCGCCAGCGGCAGCTCCGCCATCGCCGGCAACATCAACTCGGTGGCCGCGGCCGTGCAGGCCCAGACCGGTGCCCTGCAGGAGGCCGATCAGTCGGTGACCGAGCTGACCCAGGTCGCCGATGAGCTCCGGGGTGTCGTCGCCCGTTTCCGCGTCTAGTTTCCAGGAGTCCCGATGCGCCTGTTCGGCAACATCAGGATCGGGGCGCGGCTGGCCGGCGCGTTCACCGGTGTCTGCGTCTGCATGGTGATCGCCCTCGGCGTCGGCCTGTGGGGACAGAACGCGGCCGACGACGCCACCGGCCGGCTCTCGGCCGCCGCCGACCTGCGGAGCACCGCCCTCACCGCGAAGTTCCGCACCGCGGACCTCAACGGCTGGCAGAACGCGTACGCCTTCGACGTCCAGCGCGGCATCAGCGGCGCCACCTCCGACACCGCCGAATCCCGGAAGACCTTCCTGGCCTCCACCGCGTCGTTCAAGGACGACATCGCCACCCTGGAGGGCAAGGAGCTGACCGCCGACGAGCAGTCCGCCCTGACCGACGCGTCCACCGCGTTCGACAAGTACATGGACGTCGACGACCAGATCATCGCCGCCTTCCGGCTGGGCACGAAGGCCGGCCTGGCCACCGCCGGCGACCTGGTCAGCGGTGCGGCCAACACCTACATGAACGAGATCTTCGACGGCATCGACAAGCTCACCGACCTCACCGACGCCGCGGCCACCGCCGCCCAGGCCGACGCCGCCTCGACCGCCTCGACCTCGCGCACCCTCATGCTGATCGCCGGTGGCCTCAGCCTCTGCCTCGCCGCGGCGCTGGCCGTGCTGGTCACCCGCAGCATCACCGGGCCGCTCGGGATGACGGTGGCCACCCTGCGCGCGGTCGCCGCCAAGAACCTCACCGTGCAGGCGCCCGCCGAGGGCCGCGACGAGCTGGGCACCATGGGCCGGGCGGTCAACAGCACCCTCGAGGTGCTGGTCACCGCGTTCGGCCGGATCAGCGACCACAGCCGTACGCTGGCCGGCGCCTCGCACGAGCTCACGATGGCCTCCGGCCGGATCGCCGAAGCCGCCGGCAATGCCACGGGCCAGTCCGAGCGGGTCTCCTCGGCGGCCGAGGAGGTCTCGCACAGCGTGCAGACCGTCGCCGCCGGCACCGAGCAGATGAACGCCGCGATCCGCGAGATCGCCGACAGCGCGAGCCTGGCCGCCGGGGTCGCCGCGACCGGTGTGGACAGTGCCCGCGAGGCCGGCGAGACGATCGGCCAGCTGGGCCGGTCCAGCGCCGAGATCGGCGAGGTGATCAAGCTGATCACGTCGATCGCCGAGCAGACCAATCTGCTGGCCCTGAACGCCACCATCGAGGCCGCCCGGGCCGGCGAGCAGGGCAAGGGCTTCGCGGTGGTCGCCTCCGAGGTCAAGGATCTGGCCCAGGAGACGGCCAAGGCCACCGACGACATCTCCCGGCGGGTCGAGGCCATCCAGCACGACACCACCGCCGCGATCGGCGCCATCGACCGGATCACCGAGATCATCGGCCAGGTCAACGAGCACTCCACGACGATCGCCGCGGCCGTGGAACAGCAGACCGCGACGACCGCCGAGATGGGCCGCAACATCGTGGAGGCCGCCACCGGCTCGAACGAGATCGCCGAGGGCATCCACGGGGTGGCGACCTCCGCGCAGATCACCTCCGCCGGCGTGGGCGAGGCCCAGGAGACCGCAGAGAACCTGGAGGTGATGTCCCGCGAACTGCAGGAGATCGTCGACCAGTTCCAGATGGCCCGCTAACCGCGCCGGCCCTCCAGCACCAGGGCGGTGAGCAGCAGGGCGGCACCGGCGATGCCGGCCGGGCCGAGCCGGTCACCCAGAACCAGCACCGACAGGGCCGTGCCCACCAGCGGTTCCAGCAGGGCCATCAGCGCGGCCGTACCGGCTCGGGCGGTGCGCAGGCCACGGAAGTACGCGGCGTAGGCGATCGCGGTCGGCCCGGCCCCCAGCAGCAGCAACAGGCCCAGCGCCGGACGGTCCGGGGTGAAGCCCAGGCCCCCGCCGAGCGCGCTCGTCCCGGCCGCCAGCACCGCGGCGCCGAGGGTGAAGGCGAAACCCGTCGACGCCATCTCGTCGAGGCCCGGCACCGGCCGGCTGCCGATCACCGTCATGGCGGCGAAGCCGCCCGCCGCCAGCAGGGCAAACCCGGCGCCGGACAGCACGGTGGTCAGGTCCTGCCCGCTTGACGGTACGCCGATCAGCAGCGTCAACCCGATCACCGCGAGGCCGGCCGTCCCGAGTGCGCCCCGGTCGGCCTTTCGCCGGCCGGTCAGGCTCTCCACGGCCAGCACCAGCACCGGTGACGCGCCGATCGTGATCAGCGTGGCCAGGCTGACCGACACCTTCGACACCGCGGCGAAGTAGCAGGCCTGGAACTCGGCCGCGAGCAGGCCGAGCACGACGATCCGGGTCCAGGCGGCCCGGCCGCGCGGCCGGTTCCGGACGAAAAGGAGGAGGATGAGGCCGCCCACGGCGAGCCGGTAGGCGGCGATCGACGGGGCGGCGAGCCCGGTGTGCCGGGCGAGAAGGCTGCCGGTGAGACCGCCGGTGCCCCACAGGCAGCCGGCGAGAACGAGGAGCCAGGTCTTCCGGCCCTCCAGAGTTTGTGTGGTCACGTGCTGGTGCTCCTGCTTCTGCGATGTCGTGGTCAGATCGCGGAAGCGGGCCGGGTGTTCGCATTTGGTGCGCGTCAGCGCGCGCCGAGGCGTCAGCCGGTCGGCGCGGTGGTCCCCGTCCCGCTCAGGAGAGCGGCGGGGAGATGCTGGATCGGCGCATCCGGCGATGGTACCGGAGTTTCGGCCGGCCCCGGACGATAGCCTCACCGGTATGAGTGACGAGGAGGCCGGCCGGCGCAGAGCCCGCGGCGAGCTCGAGTCCGAGGTGATGACGGCCCTGTGGGCGGCCGGGGAGCCGCTGACCCCGGCCGGCGTGCAGGCCGCGCTGGACAGCGGTCTCGCCTACAACACGGTGCAGACCATCCTGATCCGCCTGCTGGAGAAAGACCTGGTCCACCGGGGCCCGGCCGACCGGGGCCGGGGCCACGCCTACTGGCCGGCGCAGGACGCCGCCACGCTCACCGCCACCCGTATGCGGGCCGCACTCGACGAGCGCCCCGACCGCCAGGCCGTCCTGCAGCAGTTCGCCGCCGGTCTCCAGGCCGATGACGTGGAAACCCTGCGCGCGCTCCTGGCGGAGCGCGACTCATGACCGTCGCCGTCTACCTGCCGCTGCTCCTGCCGGTGCTGGTCGCCCTGGCGGCCCGTCACCTGGCCGACCGCGCCCGCCCCCGGACCGCCGTCCTGGCCCTGGTCAGCGCCTCGGTGCTGACCGCCGCCGCGTCCCTGTGGTCGCTGCTGCTGCTGGTCCTGACGTTGTTCGACGACCTTCCCGCGATGGAGGCGCTCAACAGTCGCTCCGGCATGCACCTGCCCGAGCCGGTCCCCGACTGGGTGGCGGTCACCGCGGCGGTGATCCTGGCCGCCTGCCTGATCAACCTGGCCCGCGACGTCCACCTGCGCCACGGCACGGCCCGCCGGCTGCGCTCGGCCGGCCCCACCGCCGACGGCGTGGTGGTGGCCGACTGGTCCGAGCCGCTGGCCGTCGCGGTCCCCGGCCGGCCCGGCCAGGTGCTGCTGACCACCGGCATGCTGCGGGTCCTCGACGCGGACGAGCGCCGGGCGGTGCTGGCCCACGAGCGCGCTCACCTGGCCCACCGCCACCACCTGGCGGTCCTGCTGAGCAGCGCGGCCGCCTCGGTCAACCCGCTGCTGCGCCCGGCCCGCGACGCGGTCACCTACCAGGTGGAGCGCTGGGCCGACGAGGAGGCCGCGGCCGGCCTCGGCAACCGCGATCTGGTGGCCCGGGCCGTCGCCCGGGCGGCCCTGGCCACGGCCGACTACCGCACGCCCGCGCCCGCGCTGGGCGTGCACGGCGGCGTCATCGTCCGCCGGGTCAAGGCCCTGCACCGTCCCGAGCCGGCCGGTGCCCGCTGGCAGCTGGCCCTGCCGGCGGCCGCCGTGATCGCCTGCATCGTCCTGGAGGCGACCGCCACCCTGAGCTTCTTCGAGCTGCTGAACGCCTGGCTGATCGGCTGACCCGGCCACCCGCCGTCATCCGCCGTCATCCGCCGGGAGTGATGACCGGCCGGCGGGGTGTCCCCCAGACTTCGGCGAACGGGCGAACCACGCCCGCACGCCGCGGAGGAGCGGGACATGGGACTGTTCGCGCACGGGCGGCCGATCGCGCTCGCCGTCGCCCTGGCCGGCCTGCTCTGCGGCGCCGCGGCCTGCGAGGACGGCGGCGCGGTGGCCCTCCCGTCGACCCTCCCGTCGATCGAGCGGGCCACCGGCCGCGCGACCACCGAGGCCACCACCAGCTCGACGCCGCGCGTCTCGCGCAGCACCGGCACGGCCCCGGCGGCCGCACCCGAACCCACCACGAGGGAAGCCGCCGGGGATCCCGACCCCACGACCGAAGGCACCACCAAGGCCGCCGAACCGATCCGGACCACCGCTCCGGAAACCACCAAGGCCGCCGAGCCGACCCGGACCACCGCTCCGGAAACCACCGAGGCCGAAGCTCCGCCCATCGCGCCCACCCCGTCGGCGAACCCGTCGGAGGTGGCGGCGACCAGCGCCGACACCGGGATCGGGACGCTCGGGTGGCTTCTGGTGCTCCTGGTCGTCGGCCTGGCGGCGCTGCTGGGAGTGGTCCTGGTCAACCGCTCACGGCGTACGGCGGAATGGGAATCGGAGGCCGTGCGGCTCGCCGCCGGAACCCGCGCGGTGACCGCGACCCGTCTCCCGCCGGTCCTGGCCGCCCGCACCGCCCAGCAGCGCTCCCTGGCCTGGACGCCGGTGCGCGCCGACCTGACCGAGCTCGACGGCCGGTGGGCGCTGCTGGCCGGCGGCACCGGCGACGAGTACCGCCGGATGTCGGCCGGACAGATCAGCACCATGCTGCAGGACCTGGTGGCGGCGGTCGACACCGAGAACCAGGCGCTCGCCACCGGCCAGGATCCGAGGCCGTGGGCCGACCGGATCCAGCAGATCGACGAGGCGCTCGACTCGGCACTCGCCGCCTTCGTGGCCCAGCCCGAACCGGACCCCGGCCCGGATCCCTACCCGGCCTGATCGGGAGGCCCGGCCGGCCGGCGCTCCAGCCACACGGTCGCCGGCCAGCCGGCCCGCTCGCCCGGCTCCCGGGCGCAGTTCGGTGAAGCCCCGGCCCGCGTAGAACCGGGCCGCGCGGGCGTTCCCTTCCACGTATTCGAGCCGTACCGCGAGTCCCGGTGCCCGCACCAGCAGACCGGCCATCAGCGCCGACCCGGCGCCCGTGCCCTGCGCCTCGGGAAGCACGTACAGCTTCCAGATGATCGGCACGTCCCCGCGCAGATCGATGTTGCCCACTCCGGCGAGCACGCCACCGTCCTCGGCGACCAGCACCGTGGTGTCCCGCAGACTCCGCGCGATCGCGGCCGCCGACCACCACCGGTCGAGGCCGTCGCGCACATAGTCGTGGCCGGCGAACGCGTAGGTCGCCGGCCAGGTCCGATGCCCGATATCCATGATCGCCTCGACGTCGCCGTCCCCGGCCGCCCTGATCCGCATCCGCCGATTCTGCCCGCCCGGCGCGGACCGGTGGGGTGCGGTCTCAGGGGGTGAAGGCGGCGGCCTGCGAGGCCGGTGCCGGCGACTCCTCGGTGGGTGCCTCCTCGGCCCGGTGCCCGAAGAAGCGCTCCGCGGCGAGAGCGGCCAGCGCCCCGCCGAGCGTGGCGACCACCGCGGTGAGGGCGATCGCGCGCCGGCTCCGCCGGCGGACCCGCTGCCCGAGCATCACCTGGTAGGCCAGGCCCATCCGGTCCCCGTACATCGGGGCCAGCCGGACGAACCGGCCGCCGGTCACCCGAGCCGCCGTCCAGGCGTCGCTCATCGCATCCCGCAGTTCGTAGTCCCGTCGTCCCATGGTTCATCCCCTTCGGCGTGGTCCCGGATCACATCCTCACAGTCGCGTCTGCCCGCACGTCCTGCCTCACCCCGGCCGGATGAACCGAAGTCAGTAAGATCGCGGTCGATGAGTCTGCTCCGTGACCACGGCTTCCGGAACCTCTTCCTCGCCGACGCGGTGAGCCAGATCGGCACGCAGGTCAGCATGCTCGCCCTGCCGCTGGTCGCGGTGATCGTCCTGCGCGCCTCGAACTTCGAGGTCGGCCTGCTGAGCGCCTGCGAGACCCTGGCCTTCCTGCTGGTCGGGCTGCCGGCCGGCGCCTGGGTCGACCGGGTGCGCCGGCGCCGGGTGCTGATCGTGAGCGACCTCGCCCGGGCCGCGCTGCTGGCCTCGGTGCCGGCCGCCTGGGCGCTGGGCGGGCTCACCCTGGTTCAGCTCTGCCTGGTCGCGGTGGCGACCGGGGTGTTCACGGTCTTCTTCGACGTGGCCTACCAGAGCTACCTGCCGCACCTGGTCGGGCCGGACCGGCTGGTGGAGGGCAACGCCAAGCTGGAGGGGGTGCGGGCGTCGAGTCAGATCGTCGGCCCGACCCTGGCCGGTTTCGTCATCCAGTTGATCACCGCACCGTTCGCGCTGGTCCTGGACGCGCTGAGCTTCGCCGGGTCGGCCCTTTTCGTGGGCCGGATCGCCGCCCGCGAGGCGCGTCCGGAGCGGCGGCCGGACCGGCACCTCGGCCGGGAGATCCTCGAGGGTCTGCGGTTCGTGTTCGCCAATCGGGTGCTGCGGGCGATCGCCATGTGCACCTCCACCTACAACCTGCTGTCCGCGGCGCAGACGGCGATGCTGGTGGTGCTACTCGCCCGGGACCTGGAGGTGCGGCCCGGCCTGATCGGCGTGTTCTACTCGATCGCCTCGGTGGGCGGCCTGGCCGGCGCGCTGGTGGCCCGCCGGGTCGCGGCCCGGATCGGGCAGGGCCCGGCGATCTGGGTGCCGATGGCGATCTGCGTGCCCGTGCAGCTGGTCATCCCGCTGGCTCAGCGAGGCTGGCTGCTCTGGGCGGCCGCGGTCGCCTATCTGGTGATCTGGGCCTGCGGGTCGGTCTACAACATCACCCAGGTCAGTTTCCGCCAGGGCCTGACGCCGCCGCCGCTGCTGGGCCGGATGAACGCCACGATGCGCTTCCTGGTCTGGGGCACCATGCCGATCGGCGCGTTCGCCGGCGGCCTGCTCGGCGAGGCGATCGGTGCCCGGAACACGCTGTGGATCGTCGCCGCCGCCGGCGTCGTCCCGCTGATCCCGCTCCTGGCGTCGCCCCTGCGCACCGCTCGCGAACTGCCCGTCAGTTGAGGGCGCGGACCGCCGTCAGGATCGTGGCCGGGTCGGGGTGCGGGGCACCGTCGGCACGGACGTCGGCGAAGCGGACCGTGCCGGCCCGGTCGGCGATCACCACGGCCGGGAACGGCAGCACCGAGCGGCGGGCGCCCAGCACGGCGTCGGCGCCGGGCTCGTGGAAGCCGAGGTTGAAGGCGTCGATGAGGCTGTGCCGGACGTCGGCCGCGACGAAGTAGGTCAGCTCGTGGCGGCGCTTGATCTCGGCCAGGCGCAGCGGGATCTGCGGGCTCACCGCGACCAGGTGGGCGTCGGTGCCGGCCAGGGCGGGGACCAGCTCGTGCTGGTAGGCGGCGAGGGCGGTGTTGCACGGGTCGGACGACGCGTACCGGAAGAAGACCAGCACGATCGGGCCGGTGAGGCGCAGCCGGTCGAGGTGGATGGGACCGAGGTCGGCTTCCAGCAGCGGCTGCGACGGCAACCGGTGACCGGGTTTGACCATGCGGTGCCAGATGGCGTCGCGGTCGAACTGGCGGCGCAGCGCTTCGTCGTCGGCGGGCCGCCGGGCCGACGGCACACGCCGGTGCACGGCTGTACTCATCAGTGCCCTCCCCGTCTCCTGTAATGCCCATCTTACCTATAGGAATGATAAGCATAGCGCAGCCATGCAAATCACCCTTCCACAGTGCTCGGTCGAGTTACCCGGCACCAAGTCCACGCACCGAGACGCGCGTCACCAAGCATCGCCGTCCGCCTCTCATGGAATGAGACGGTCCCGGTCAGAGCTCTCCGAATGTCCCAGCAGGCGAGATCGAGGCTTCGCGGGGCGCAGGACGATCGCCGCCACGGCGGCGATCACGGTGGTGAGCACGGCGGCGGTCAGCGCCATGACGGCGAAGGCACTGGTGTACGCCGGGACCGCGTACCCCAGAAGCGATTCCCCCGCCCGCGCCGGGAGCGAGGCCGCGGTGGCGACCGCCTCGCCGAAGGTCGCGTCGGGCGGCAGTCCGAAATCGGCCAGGGCCGGGCCGGCCACGCCCCGGTACACCGCGACCATCAACGACCCCAGCACCGCGATGCCGAGCGCCCCGCCCAGCTCACAACCCGTCTCGGCGAGGGCCGCCACCATCCCGGCCCGGGCCGGCGGCGCGGTCGACACGACCAGGTCGGTGGTCAGGATGTAGGCCGGGGCCAGCCCGACGGAGAACACGATCGCTCCGGCGATCACGGCGGTCAGCCCGCCCACCGCCATGATCCCGAGGCCGGCCGCGATCGCCCCGAGCCCAGCCGCGATGACGTAACCGGCCGGGATCCACCGGGCCAGGGCCGGCCCGAGGAACGACGCCACGAGGTAGGCGATCACCGACGGCAGCGTCCACAGTCCGGCCTGCAATGCCGACAGACCGAGCGCGAGCTGCAGGTACTGGGCGACCGCGATCTGGGTGCCGTAGTGCACGAAGAACGACAGCGCGTTGCAGGCCAGCGCCACCGAGGTGCGGGCGTTGCGGAAGATCGTGAGGTCGAGCAGCGGATGCGGGATCCGGCGTTGCCGGCGCAGGAACAGCCCGAACAGCAGGACCGAGGCGCCGATCGTCAGTACCGGCACGGCCTGCCAGCCGGAGGCGGCCAGCCGCTTCACGCCGTACACGAAAAGAAGGACGGCGGCGAGGCTCTGCAGCGCCCCGGCCACGTCGAAGGCCGAGGGCGCGCGGTCGCGCGACTCGGGCAGCAGAACCGGGCCGAGCGCGAGGAGCAGCAGCACCGCGGGAACGGCGATCACGAAGACCGAACCCCACCAGAAGTACGCGAGGAGCGTCCCGCCGACGAGCGGGGCCGCGATGCCGCCGAGCGAGAAGCTGGCGCTCCACACGCCGAGGGCGACCGTGCGGGCGCGCGGATCGGGGAACATCGTGCGGATCAGCGCGAGCGTCGAGGGCATCAGCGACGCACCGGCCAGCCCCATCAGCACCCGGGCGGCGATCAGTTGGCCCGGCGTGGTGGCGAACGCGGCCAGCAGCGACGCGCCCCCGAAGCCGGCGGCGCCGGCGAGCAGCAGCCGCCGCCGGCCGATTTGATCGCCGAGCACGCCCATCGCGATCAGCGCACCGGCCACCACGAACACGTAGCTGTCCATGATCCACAACAGCTGGACGCTGGTGGGCCGCAAGGCCGCGGTGAGCTGCGGCGTGGCCAGGTAGAGCACCTCGGCGTCGAGGGACACCAGCAGGCAGGGCAGCGCGAGGACGGCCAGTCCGGCCCAGCTGCGCGCGGTCGCGGTCATGTCCACTCCCCTTTGATCTGTGTCACGCGATGAAGGCGCTCATGACGTTACGCAGATCGTTCCTCCCGCGCAACGCGAAGAACGGAACTAATGCGTTATGCTCGGGTCGTGGCGACAAGGATCGCGGCGATGGCGATGCCGGAGTTGGTGGCCCTCATCAACGAGTGGGGCACGATGCCGCGCACCCTCGACCCGGCCAAGACCGGCGACGATCCCGTCCGGACGGCCCTGGCCGACGATTTCCACCCGGTCTTCGCGGCCGGCGGGGTCGCCGAGCGGGCCCGCCTGATCACCGACCTGCTGACCGGCACCGGCGTCCGCCCGGTGCTGACCGCCGACGACAACGGCACCCTCACCGAGGAGTGGACGGTCGACGACCCGGCCCAGTCCGCCCGGGCCGCCGCCGCGCTGGCGCTCCGGCACCACCTGGCCGAGCACCCGGGCCGCATCGGCGTCTGCGCCGACGACCAGTGCGCCGACGTCTACGTCGACAACTCCCCCGCCGGCCGTCGCCGCTTCTGTTGCCTGACCTGCCAGAACAGGGCCCGGGCGGCCGCTTTCCGACGCCGCGGCAGAGCCGGCTGACCCGCTAGCGGAGGTAGGACAGCGACGGCAGCCGGGAGACGTAGCCGTCGATCAGGCGGCGGGCGACCGGCACCGAGTCCACCAGCGGGTGCGACGCCATCGCGCGCACCGCGACGGCCCGCGATTGTTCGGCCGCCGCGGTGAGCACCGCCCGCTCGGTCGCCTTGATCCGCCGCACGAGTTCGACGCCGTGCGACGGCAGCACGGCGCCCGGATATGGATGCGCGCCCGCGGAATCGGCCCGGCACGGCACCTCGACCACCGCGTCGTCGTCCAGCTCAGCGATCGTTCCGCGGTTGCGCACGTTGAGGATCAGGTCGGCCGGCTCGTCCCGTGCGATGGCCATCATCAGTGCCAGCGCGATCCGCTCATATCCGCCGCCCTCGGCGTCGTCGCGCTCCCCCAGGCCTTCGAGGGCCATGTAGGTCGCGTCCCGCTGCCGCAGCGCCGCCTGCCACGCACGGAGCGGATCGTCCGACGCCATCTCCCGATAGCACTCCTCCTGCTGCCGCAGCAGGAACTCGCCCCGGGTCTCCGGCGCCTTCAACTCGGCCCGGACCGTCTCCTCGGTGTCGTAGTAGTAGTGCAGATATTCGTTCGGCACGGCGCCGAGCTCGCGCAGCCGCGCGGCCCCGAAAAGCCGCCCTTCTTCGAAGGACGCCACCCCGCCGTCATCTCCCAGCAGGCGGGGCAACAGGTTTTCCGACCCCAGGCGTACGCCGGTGAGCCAGCCCAGATGGTTCAGCCCGGCGTACTCGATCCGAGCCGCCGCCGGGTCGCCGAGGGCGCGCACCACCCGGCGGGCCAGGGCGGACGGGGAGTCGCAGATGCCGATCACCCGGTCGCCCAGGTGGCCGGCCATCGCCTCGGTCACCAGGCCGGCCGGGTTGGTGAAGTTGATGACCCACGCCGACGGGGCCACCAGGGCGATCCGGCGGGCGATGGCCGTGGCCACCGGGACCGTCCGCAGCCCGTACGCGACGCCGCCGGCCCCGGTCGTCTCCTGGCCGAGCACCCCCTCGCCGAGGGCGACCCGCTCGTCGACGACCCGCCCGGCCAGCCCCTCCACCCGGATGGCGCTGAAGACGAAGTCGGCGCCGGTCAGAGCTTCGGTCAGGTCGGTGGTCGCCTCGACCACCGGCGGGTTCGGCACCGACCCGGCCTGCGCGGCCAGGACCCGGCGGATGGCGGCCAGCCGCCCGTGGTCGACGTCGTGCAGCACCACCCGGCCGATCGGCGAGTCCTCGCCGAGCAGGGCGCCGTAGACGAGCGGCACCCGGAATCCGCCGCCGCCGAGGATGGTGAGCTGAAGCCGGTCAGTCGTGGGCATGGGCATCCGAGAGGCGTGCGATGGTGGCCCCGGCGCGGCGAACGGAACGCTGCTCACCGCTGGGGATGACGTCGTCGAGGAAGTCGTAGCGAGGATCGGGCCGGGCCGCCCGCCACCAGTCGGCGATGTCGCCCCAGCCGGGCGCCGACAGCGACCCGCCGAAGTGCTGCACCGACAGCGACGCGATCAGGTTGGCGAAGGCGAGCCGCTGTTCGAGGGGCCAGCCGTCGAGGGTGCCGAGGATGAACCCGGCCATGAAGACGTCCCCGGCCCCGGTCGGGTCGAGCGCCTCCACCGGTACGGCCGGCGAGTGCACCATCTCCCCGGTGGCCGAGTCGATGGCGATCGCGCCGTCCGACCCGCAGGTGACCACGACGACCGGCACCAGGCCGGCGAGCCGCCGCGCCGCCTCCTCCGGGGTGGAGGCGCGGGTGTAGCGCATCGCCTCGACCGAGTTCGGCAGGAAGGCGTAGCAGTCGGAGAGCATGCCGAGCGCCTCGGCCGGCCATTCGGCGCTGGCGTCCCAGCCGACGTCGGCGAAGACCAGCGTGCCGGCCTCCGTGGCCTTGCGCACCCAGGGCAGCCGGTCCTTGGTGAGGCTCACCGAGGCGGCGCGGGCGGGCGGCAACTCCCCGACGAGGCCGTCCGCGTTCAGCGGCGGAGGATGATCGTGGGTGATCATGCTGCGGTCCCGGTCGTAGGAGAGCGACACGGTGACCGGCGAGTGCCCGGCGATCCGCCGCGACGCGCTCAGGTCGACATTTTCCTGGGCGCAGAGGATGTCGGCGCAGAAGTCCCCGTACGCGTCGGTGGCCAGCGCCGTGCCCAGCCCGGTCTCGAGGCCGAGACGCGCGGCCGCGACCGCCAGGTTGGCCACCCCGCCCGGGCACGAGCCCATGCCGGTGGCCCACACCTCGGTGCCCGGCCGGGGCAGTTCCCGCAGGCCGGTGAAGACGATGTCGAGGTAGACGACTCCCGGGACGAAGAGGTCCATCCGATGATCGTAATTCCTACTCACCGCCGGGATACGGGTGATGGCCTCCGCACCGGGGTGATCCTGCTTCCAGTTCGCGGGTACGGTCGATGTCATGGCAGAGGACTTCGTCGGTGCCAGGGTCCGCTCCTGGCGGCTGAAGCGCGGCGTAAGCCAGCGAACGCTGGCCGGCCTGGCCGGCATCAGCCAGGGCTATGTCTCCCAGATCGAGGCCGGCCTCAAGGAGATCGACAAGCGCTCGACCCTGATCCGCCTGGCCGACGCCCTCCAGGTCTCGGTCGCCGACCTCACCGGCCAGCCCTACGCGCCCGGCGACGCGACCCATGCCCGCGCCCTCGCCTTCGTGCCGGCCATCCGCGCCGCGCTGATCTCGCTGGTCTACCTCGACCTCGCCGACGCCCCGGCGCGCCCGATGGAGGAATTGGCCGACCACACGCGGCGACTCATGGCCGCGCGGCAGGCCTGCGACTACGCGGAGGCGGCCGGCCTCATCGCCCCGCTGCTGCTCGACCTCGGCGCCGCCGCCTACTCGCCCGCCTCGACCCATCGGCCGGACGGGCTGCGACTGCTGACGCTGGCCACCTATCACGCGTCCTTCCTGCTGAAATACCTCGGCTTCGTCGATCTGCCGCTGGCCGCGGCGGAGCGATGCAGCGACGCCGCGCGCGAGCTCGGCGCGCCCGAGTTCATCGGCCTGTCCGACTATGCCCGGCTGCATCACCTGCCGCCGGAGAGCCGCGGCGTGGGCCGCAAACTGGCGGCCGCGGCAACCGAGCGCCTTGCGCACGAGTCCTCGCCGGAGGCCCTGCAGACCTACGGCATGCTGCATCTGACCTGCGCCTGGACGGACGCACTGGCCGATCGGCCCGGCGACGCGCAGACCCATCTCGGCGAGGCGGCCGCGGTGGCGGCCCGGCTGGGCGGCGACCCCGCGGACGGCGGCTTCGCGGAACTGCAGTTCGGCCCGACCAACATCGCCCAGTGGCGGGTGAGCCTCGAGCTGGAGACCGGCTCGCCGGGCCGAGCGGTCGAGCTGGCCCGCGCCGTGGATCCGAAGCAGATCCTGTCCCGCTCCCGCCGCACGCAGTTCCACATCGAGCACGGTGCCGCGCTGGCCGCCACCCGCCGCGCGGACGGCGAAGCCCTGACCCAGTTCATCACGGCCGAACGCATCGCCCCGCAGCGCGTCCGCCTCTCCCCCATCGTGCGCGACAACGTGGGCGTGCTGCTGCGGCGAGCCAGGGCGAACGCCGGCGTAGACCATCTTCGTGAGCTGGCGGCACGCGTCGGGGTGGCCTGATCACGAGGCATCGGCGGGACGCAGGGACGGTGACCAAACCGTCCCTGCGTCTCCGCGCTCCCTCTCCCCAGAGGCTCAGTCGGTCACCCAGGAGGCCTCGCCGGCACCGAGGTCGGCGGACGGGCCACCGGCCACCTCGACGCGCCAGGGCAGGGCCGGGCCGTCCCGGTCGACGCGGATCGCCGGGCCGTCGCGGGTGACGGTGAACGTGCTGTTGCCGACCGGCACCGTCGTACTCCCCTCGGCCGGATCGAAGAGCCGGAGGGTGACCCCGTCGGCGTGGTCGTAGTCGGGGCGGTCGGTGCGGTTGCCGATGGCCAGGACCGCGCCGGGGCGCACGAGCAGCGGCACGCTGTCGAAGCCGTGGGTCTCGGTGACCCAGCCCGGGCCCTCGACGATCTCGCCGTTCTCGAAGCGGGTCCAGCGGCCGGCCGGCACGTAGTAGGTGACCTCCCCGGTGGCCGAGAGCACCGGCGCGACCAGCAGGTCACCGCCGAGCAGGTACTGCCGGTCGAGGTGGGTGACCGCGGGATCGCCGGGGAAGCCGACGATCATCGGCCGCATCACCGGCAGCCCTTCCTCGTGGGCCTGCCGGGCGGCGCCCAGCAGGTACGGCATCAGCCGGTACTTGAGGTGGGTGTACTTGCGCAGCACCTCGACCGACTCCTCGTCGAACAGCCACGGCACCCGGTAGGAGTGGTTGCCGTGCAGCCGGCTGTGCGAGGAGAGCAGGCCGAACGCGATCCACCGCTTGAACACGGCCGGGTCGGGCCGGCCCTCGAAGCCGCCGATGTCGTGGCTCCAGAAGCCGAAGCCGGACGACATCAGGGAGAGTCCACCGCGCAGCGACTCGGCCATCGACTCGTAGGTGGCCGAGTTGTCGCCGCCCCAGTGCACCGGGAACTGCTGGCCGCCGACGGTGGCCGAGCGGGCGAACAGCACGGCCTCACCCTCGCCCCGGGCCTCCTTGAGCACGTCGAAGACGACCTGGTTGTAGAGCTGAGTGTAGTAGTTGTGCATCCGTTCCGGGTCGGAACCGTCGTGCCAGACGATGCCGTCGACCGGGATGCGCTCGCCGAAGTCCGACTTGAACGCGTCGACGCCCATGTCCACCAAAGCCCGCAATTTCCCGGCATACCATTCCCGCGCGGCCGGATTGGTGAAGTCGACCAGGCCCATCCCGGCCTGCCAGCGGTCCCACTGCCAGACGTCCCCGTTGGCATAGGTGACGAGGTAACCGTTGGCCACGCCCTCGGCGAACATCGAGGACCGCTGCGCGATGTACGGGTTGATCCACAGGCAGGTGCGCAGGCCCCGGTCGGAGAGCCGCTTCAACATGCCCGGCGGGTCCGGGAAGATCCGCGGGTCCCACTCGAAGTCGCACCAGTGGAACTCGCGCATCCAGAACGTGTCGAAGTGGAACACGCTCAGCGGCAGGTCCCGCTGCGCCATCCCGTCGACGAACTGGGTGACCGTTTCCTCGTCATAGGGGGTGGTGAACGAGGTCGTCAGCCAGAGACCGAAGGACCAGGCCGGCGGCAGCGCGGCCCGCCCGGTCAGGGCGGTGTACTTGCGCAGCACGTCGGCCGGGGTCGGCCCGTAGATGACCACGTAGGAGAGGGTCTGCCCGGCCACGCTGAACTGGGTGCGGGACACCATCTCGCTGGCGACCTCGAACGACACCTTGCCGGGATGGTCGACGAGAACGCCGTACCCCTTGTTCGTGAAGTAGAACGGCACGTTCTTGTAGGCCTGTTCGCTGCTGGTGCCGCCGTCCTCGTTCCAGATGTCGACGCTCTGCCCGTTCTTCACGAACGGCCCGAAGCGTTCGCCGAGGCCGTAAACGGCCTCACCCACCCCAAGATCCAATTGCTCGTGTACGAAGTGGGAGCCGTCGGCGCCGTCGACGATGCCGATGCCCTTCCAGCCGCTGCCGGTGAGTCGCTTGCCGTCGGCCAGGAAGTCGAGTCCCCACTCGTCGCCGGGCCGGAAGCGGGCGGTCAGCGAGCCGGACGTGATCTCGTTGTCCGAAATCGAGACCTCGTGCTCTTCACGGTTTAGCGCGAAATTTGGTCCTTTGGCGACGCCGCCGAGGAAGTGCCCGATGGTCACCCGGATGACGTCCGGCGCCGGCGCCTCCGCCGTGATCGTGATGATCGGGGCGTCCAGGGTGTCGCTGCGCGTCTTGACCTTCTTGGCGGCGGCGTACGCGGTCAGCGTCGCGCCGTCCGAGGAGGTGTCGTGCAGCTGGGCCGGGTGCAGCACCGTGAACCCGTCGCGCTTGCGCCAGTAGCCGTCGGTGAACTTCATGTGTGTCCCTTTACTTGATGGCGCCGGCGGTGATGCCGCGGGTGAGGGTGCGCTGGAAGATCACGAAGAACAACATCGCGGGCAGGATGCCGATCAGCGCGCTCGCACTGGTCGTGGTGGCATCCATCAGGCGATCCCCCTGCAGCACGCCGAGCGCGACCGGCACCGTCTGGTTGTCGTTCGAGACCAGGAAGACCAGGGGCAGGAAGAACTCGTTCCAGGTCCAGATGAAGAAGAACGTGAACAGCACGCCGAGGGTGGGCCGGCTGACCGGCACCACGACGCTCCACAGGGTTCGCCACTTCCCGGCGCCATCGACGGAGGCGGCGTCCAGCAATTCGGTCGGGAACTCCGTGTACACGCTGGTCAGCAGGTAGGTGCCGAACGCGCTCTGGATGACCGTGAAGATGATGATGATCGACCACAGGCTGTCGTACAGGCCGACCTGCTTGGACAGGTAGTACAGCGGGTAGACCAGCACCTCCTGCGGCAACAGGTTCGCCACCAGGAAGAACACCAGGAACCAGATCCGGCCTTTGACCCGGCCGATGCCCAGAGCGTACGCGTTGAGAATGCTCAGCAGCACGCCGAGGACGGCCACGACCAGGCTGGTGAAGAAGCTGTTCCACAGTTTCTGGCCGAAGTTGACCCGGTTCCAGAAGTTGACGATTCCGTCCCAGTACAGGTGCCCGGGAATCGACAGCGGGCCGTTGCCGGCGTAGTCGGCCGGGCTCTTGACCGCGTTGATCGCGACCACGAGCAGCGGCGCGAGCATGAGCAGCAGCAGAACCAGCAGCGCGATCAGAATGGCGAAGCGGAGCGGGTTGCGGCGCTTGGCCGCCTTGACCGGCTCATCGCTGGCCGGGGCCTGCTTTTCCACAGCGGTAACGGTCATATCAGGCTCCGGCCTTCTCGGCCCGGTTCTGCAGCCGCAGGAACACGAACGCCAGCACGATGATGATCACGGTGAGCACCGTCGAGATTGCCGACCCGTACCCGACCTGGGCTTTTTCAAAGAAGTTCTTATAAGCGAAGTACGACGGTACGAGGGTGGAGTTGCTCGGTCCCCCGCGCGTCAGCACGAAGATCTGCCCGAAGATCTTCAGCGCGGCGATCGTGGTGGTCACCAGGACCACATAGAACTCCGGCCGGATCATGTAGATCGTGATCTTGCGGAACCGCTGCCACCAGGACGCGCCGTCCAGGTCAGCCGCCTCGTAGAGGGACGGGTCGACGCGCTGCAGGCCGGACATGAACATGACGATCGGATAGCCCAGCTGGAACCAGATCATCACGCCCATCACGCTGTAGAGCGCGTAGTTCGGGTCACCCAGCCAGTTCTGGGCGAGCCCGCTCAGCCCGATCGTGTCGAGGATCTTGTTGAGCGCGCCGTAGTCGGGGTGCAGGATCCAGCCCCAGACGATGCCCGTAACGGCAACCGGAATGACCTGCGGGATATAGAAACCGCTGCGGAACACCGAGGCCCAGCGGTTGTTGAAGGTCTTCGCGATGTAGTCGAACAGCACCGCCGCGAGCACCAGGCCCAGCAGCGTCGGCACCACGGCCATCGCGATGATCAGCAGGAAGATGTGCCCGAACGACGACCAGAACAGCGTGTCCTCGAAGAGCCGGGTGTAGTTGTCGAACCCGATCCACTTCTGGTCGCCGACGCCGTTCCATTTCGTGAAGCTCGTGTAGACCGTCATGATCAGCGGCACGACGATGATCGCCACCGACAGGATCACGCCCGGGATCAGGTAGACCGCGTAACCGCCGGTCCGGCTCGTACCCTTGCCGGCCATGGTCACGTCCTTTCGGGGGGAGTTCCGCGGGCGGCGCTGTTCACGCCGCCCGCGAAGGGACGTCGATGAGGTTTATTCAGGGCGGTGGAGACGTCCGTGCGAACCCTCGGCAAATCACCGGTCAAGGTGGGCCCTGAATAAACCTCACTTGCCGAGGTCGGCCAGGTTCTCGTTGTACGGCTTGGCGATCTCGTCGAGGAACGCGTCCGGCTTCTTCGAGCCGTTGATCAGGCCCTGCACGCCGGAGACCAGCACGTCGTAGTAGCCGGGGGCCGGCCAGTCCGGGTAGAACGCCAGACCGTCCTCCGACGACACCTTGTTGAAGGTCTCGATCAGTTCCTTGTTCTTCGGGTCGGTGATCGCGGTGGGGTCGGCCGCGATCGGGAGACCACCGCTGTTGCCGAGCAGGTTCTGCACCTCGGGCTGCATGGTGATGTCGATGAAGTCGTACGCCAGGCTCTTGGCCTTGCTCTTCTCCGGGACGACCCAGAGGTTGCCGCTCGAGCCCGGGTGCAGCTTGTTGCCCGGGAAGAGGAAGGTGCCCCACTGGAAGTTCTTGACCTCGGTGGCGAACCGGCCGTACCACCAGCTACCCGAGATCAGGATCGGCGACTTGCCCTGCTCCCAGGCCACGCCCATGTCCTCGGCCTTGATGCCGGCCGAGTTCTTGGCGATGTAACCCTTGCTCACCCAGTCGGCGAACGTGTTGGCCGCGTACGTCAGCTTGGCGTCGTGGAAGTCGATCTTGTTCTTGTAGAGCTGGTAGTCGTCCACCCAGGCACGGTCGGCCTGCGACAGGGCCAACTCGTAGAAGATCTGCTGGGCCGGGTACTCGGCGCCACCGACCGCGAGCGGGGTGATGCCCTTGGACTTGAAGGTGTCCATCACCTTGGTGAAGTCGTCGAGCGTGGTCGGGACCTGCAAGTTGTACTTCTTGAACAGGTCCTGGTTGTAGTAGACCTCGACGAACTCGCCGTAGTTGGGGATGCCGAAGGTCTTGCCCGAGCCCATGATGCCGTCGTCGTCGTACTTGGCGGTGGTCGCCAGGCTGGAGCTCAGTTTCTTGTCCCAGCCCCGCTTCGACGCCTCGTCGGTCAGGTCGGTGAGCAGGCCCTGCTTGGAGAGCAGACCGGCGGTCGCGTTGCCCTTGTTGTATTCGAGAATGTCGGGTGCGCTGTCGGAGTTGAGGATCATCTGGGCGTTCTGCTGGATCTGCTCGAAGGACTTCTCCTCGAACTTCACCTCGACGCCCGGGTGCGACGCCTTGAACAGCTCGATCGCCTTGTTCCAGGCGACGCCCATGGCGCTGGTCGGACCCTCGTAGTGCCACAGGGTGAGCGTCTTGGCGTCACTCCCCTGATCGCTGTCGGAGTCCGAACCGCTGCATGCGGTCAGGGCAAGCGACGTAGCCAGCAACATTGCACCGGCAGCGACGCCGGCTCGTGATCGGAACATGCCGTCCTCCGGATGGGGGTCGTCGAAGCGCTTCGACGATAGAGTGTCGAAGCGCTTCGACGCGGGACTTTCCGGGGACGTTAGGCTTCGCGGCGCTCGCATGTCAACGGTATGACGAACAGATTTCGCAACGATCGTTAACCGGTTCAGGTCTAGGCCTGACGAGCCGGGCTCCCGCAGCTGTCGCGCTCCACCAGGGTGGGTGGGAGGAGTCGGATCGACTCCGTGTGGCGGCCGTCCAGCAGCTTCATGACGGTTTCGACGGCGAGACCGCCAACGTCGTGGGAGGGGATGTCCACCGACGTCAAGGGGATCGGCATGCCCAGGGCTACATCGCGCGGGCAGACCGCGACGACCGAGATGTCCTCGGGAACCCGGCGGCCGGTCGCCCGCAACTGGTCGAGCAGGGGGCGCAGGGCCTCCTCGTTGTGCACCACCAGGGCGGTGACGCCAGGCAGCTCGGCGTCGATGTCGGCCAGGCAGGACTTCACGCCCTCCTGACCCGGCTCGCACGGGTGGGTCATGGTTTCCAGGCCCAGTTCGGCCGACGCCTCGGTGAAGCCGGCCAGGAACCGCTCGGCGTAGCTGGTGCCGCGGCGGTAGACCGCGGGCGACGGGCCGACCAGGGCGATCTTTCGGTGGCCGTGCCAGGCCAGGTGGCGCAGGGTCTCGGCCGCGGCGGCCGCGAAGTCGAGGTCGACGCAGACGATGCCGGACGGGTCGCCGGGCAGGCCGATCAGCACCGTCGGCTGCTTGAGGCGGCGCAGTGCCGGGATGCGCACGTCGTCCTTCTCCACGTCCATGACGATGAGCGCGTCGACCATCGTGCTGTGCGCGACGCGTTCCAGGCCGCTCGTGCCCTCGTCCTTGGTCAGCAGCAGCACGTCGTGGTTGTGCGTGCGGGCCGCGGTGACCACCGCGGTCGCGAACTGCATGATGACCGGCACGTTGACGTCCACCCGCAGCGGCACCACGAGCGCCAGCACGTTCGTCTTGCTGCTGGCCAGCGCCCGGGCCCCGGCGTGCGGGTGGAACCCGAGCTCGGCGATGGCGGCCTGGACCCGTGCCCGGGTCTGTGCCGAGATCGGACGCCGGCCGCTCAGCACGTACGACACCGTGCTCGGCGACACCCCCGCGGCCCGGGCGACGTCGTTGATCGTCGGCACTGGCCCTCCCCACGTGACCCGTTCGCGTTCCATGACGTTCCCTGACTAGAAGGGATCCTAGCTACCGGCGTGATCACGGCGGTCCGGTGCGGGAACGTCCCGCACCCGCACTCCGCCCCATTGACTGCCCGCGACGACCAGGTGCGGAGTCGTGACCGTCGACGGCCGCGCGGCGATGACCGCCACGGCCAGGGTGTTCGTCCCGTTCTGGTGCAGCACTCCGGCCGGCAGCACGAAGTCGGTCTGCGGCCCGATCTCGGCGCCGTATTGACCCACGTTCCAGCCGTTCAGGTACAGAATCGCCCGGTATCCGGCGGGGACGGCCCCGTCGAAGCGAAGCGCCACCGAGGTGTCCTGCCCGGCCGGCAGGTCGACCCGGAAGTCGTCGCGCAGCCAGGCGACCCCGGCCGCCACCGTCTTCGAGGCCGCCGGCCAGCGTCCGTCGGCGAAGCCGGGCAGCGACCAGCCCGCCCGCTCGCCGTAGAGGCCGCCGTTGTTCAGGCCGCCCCGGATCGGATCGATCCGGGCCGTGCCCTGGATCCGCCAGTCGATGTCGGCGGTGCCGATGCGGGCTCCGACCAGGCCGCGCGGCTGGCGGAAGCGGTTGTCGTCGGCGGTCCAGTCGTCGTTGTGGCCCATGTTCTGGACGAGCACCGAGAGCACGGCCGGTGAACCCGGCTCGAGCAGGCCGGCCGGCACCACGAACGAGCCGGGGCCCGGTGCCGGGTTGGCCGGCGGCTCCGAGTCGGCCTCCACGCCGCCCGCGGCGGCGCCCAGGTAGCGGCCGTTGAGCCAGACCAGGTAGTTGCCCCGCTTACCGGTGATCGCGTTGAGGTCGACCGTCGTCTCGGCGCCGGTGGCGGTGAACCGGCCCCGGTACCAGACGCTTCCGGTGTGGAAGCCGTACTCGTCGCTGAACAGCACCGGCTGCGTCAGGGGCTGGAACGGGCTCAGGCTCGTCGTCCGGTCGGCGGCCGTCCAGCGCGAGTCGTCGAAGCCGGGTTGCGCCTCCGGTGCCTCGGTCCTCTGCCGCCAGCCGGACAGCGCCGGCAGCGCGACCGTGCGCGGGCCGGGCAGGTTGCCGACCAGCGAGCCGCTGGGTGACGTCCGGGTCGGGACGAGTCTGCCGTTGACCGTTACCGATCGAGCTCCGGCAAAGACCTCGATCGATCCGGCGGCGGCGGTGTCGGCCCGCAGCGCCGCGGTGCCGTGCGCGACGGCGGCGGACCGCAGCAGGTCGGTGCCGTGAACGAGCACCGGCCCGCCGGCGGTGTCGTAGCGCCAGAACGAGGCGGTGGTCTCGTCGGTGCCGAGCAGGAGCAGCAGCGGCCGGCGTCCGCCACCGCTGATCAGCACCCGGGCCAGGCCGCCGTGGGTGTAGTCGAGCCGCAGCCGACCACCGTCATAGCCGGCGCGGACCTGCCCATCCAGGACCTTCACCGCCGGCCGGGACGAGTAGGAGAGAACCGTGGTACCGGGCGTTCCGTCCGTACCGTAAAAGATCCCGACGTCGCGGCCGGCGAGAGTCGCCGTCGTCAGCAGTTCCGAGCTGGAGGCCGCGAGTTCCTGCCCGCCGAAGGCGAAATCGGTCAGCAGGATCTTGGCGTCGTGCCCGGGCAACCGCAGCGGCAGCGGGTAACCGGCCAGGTCGATGGTGGACGTCACCGGCGTGACACCACTGTTGCGCACAAGGACGAACGACGTGCGAGTGTCCGGGTTGGATCGGGCCGCCGTCTCCAGGCCGGGCGCGGCCGGCGCCACCACGGCATCGGTCCTGGTGAACTGCGGGACGGCTCGCAGGAAATAGCCCTGCCGTTTGTACTCGAAGTACTTGTCGGTGAGCTGCCGATCCTCGGAGATGGCGGCGCCGTAGTCATAGGACGTATAGACGTCGTTCGGTTGCGCGAGCCAGCCCCAGTTGGTGCCGCCGAAGCCCATGTAGTAGTTGAACGCGGTGGCCCCGGAAAGGATCATGTTCCCTTTCTGGAAGTACTTCGTGTACTGCACGCCGGTCAGATCCCGGCACGCGTCGTAGCCCGCGTTGTTCAGGTCGATCGCACCGGCCTGGTATTCGGCGGCGAAAACCGGCGCGTCGTCGCGTACCTTCTCGGTGACGCCGGCCCCCCACGGACCCCACACCGTCGCGGCATTGCCGCAATCGAAGGATTGCGGGTAATCGTCGACCCCGGGAATCTGCACGGCCCCGAGCCCACTCCCCCACGTCGACGACCAGGAACCGGCGTCACAGCAGTTGTTCGTGGTGATCGGCACGTCGATGCCGTCGGCCCGCGCGGTGTCCTGCAGGTCCTGCATGTAGGCGGCGTCGGTGTTCACCGCGTACTCGTTCTCGACGTTGTAGAGCAGCACCGATCCGCCCCGGGTCACCTGGTGCCGCGCGATGATCGGATTGATCCGCGCGAGCCACTCGTGATAGGCGGCGGTGTATCCGGGCGCGCTGCTGCGCGCCCGGCCCGGCACCGTTTTGAGCCAGCCGGGGAATCCGCCACCGGTGGTCTCGGCATTGATGTACGGGCCGGGCCGCGCGATCACGTAGAGGCCGACCTCGGCGGCGATCCGCAGCAGCCGGTCGACGTCGCGAACGCCGGTGAAGTCGTACTGCCCGGGCGCCGGCGAGTGGAACGCCCAGGAGAAGTAGACACTGATGCCGTTGAATCCGGCGGCTTTCTCCTTCTCCAGGATGTCGCGCCACAGATCGGGGCTGGGCAGCCGGAAGTAGTGGAATTCGGCGGCCTGCAGAAGAACGCGCTCACCGTCGACCATCACCGAATACTTGTCGTAGGTGACGGTGTGCTTGCCCGCGGCGGACACCGGGCCGGCGAACCCGGAGATGATCAGGGCCAGGACGAGCAGGATCTTCATACGACCTCCCGAGGACGGTGTGACCCGCCCGCCGGCTGACCAGGCCGGCGGGCGGGTTCCCCTCTCACCGAATGGAGAATGTGGACACCCGCAGTGCGTCGCCGAACACCAGGTAGACGTCCTGATGCCCGCTCGCCCGGCCGAGCGGAACGGTCGCCGCGGCGTACTTGTAGACGTCACCGGTCGCGGCGACCGGGGCGGTGCCGAGCAGCTTGCCGGTGGGCGATCCCAGCCGTACCTGAATGGTCGTGGCCTTGAGCGAAGCGACCTGCGCCGTGAAGGTGGCGCCCAGGCGGGCGTCCTTGAAGGCGATCCACTGGCCGGCCGCGGACGAACCGACCGAGGTGCCGGCCGCCTTGCTCTCGTCGAGAAGTTTCACCCCCGGCGCGTAGTCGTCGAACGTCTCCGCCCGGGTCGGCCGGGCCAGATCGCGGGCCGGGATCGTCTCGCCGCGCACGGCGATCGAGGTGCGCTGCCGGATGTCGCCGGACGAGGCGCCGATCAGGATGTCGTAGACCGACGATTCGACGACCCACCTGCTGCGGGTCTGATCCCAGCGTTTCAGGTCGGCCGGGCTGAGCGCGAGGCTCACGGTCTTCGTCTGGCCGGCTTTGAGGTGTACGCGCTGGAAGGCGCGCAACTGCTTGACGGCCGTCGTGTCCCGGGAGGTGCGCTGGTGGGTGTAGAGCTGGACCACCTCGTCCCCGTCCCGCTTCCCGGTGTTGGTCACCGTCAGGGTCACCTTGCCGTGGCCGACACCGGGCTTGCCGTACCGGAAGTTGGTGTACGACAGGCCGTAGCCGAACGGGTAGAGCGGCGTCTGCCGGCTGTAGAGGTAGGTCTGCCGCGACTTGATGATGTCGTACTCCAGCAGATCGGCCGGCAGCTGACTGTCGGACCGGTACCAGGTCTGGGTGAGCCGCCCGGCCGGGTTGTAGGAGCCGTAGAGCACGTCGGCGATCGCGTGCCCGGTCTCGGCGCCGGCGTGCGTGGTCCAGATGATGCCCGGCACGTTCTGCTGCTCCCAGCCGATGCTGTCCGGGTAACTGGTCTGCAGCACCACGATCGTCCTCGGGTTGGCCGCCTTCACGGCCTTGACCAGGGCGGCCTGGCCGGCGCCGAGCGCGGTGGTGGTGCGGTCGTGCGCCTCCCGGCCGTTGATGAACGGCTGGCTGCCCACCACCAGCACGGCGGTGTCGGCCGTCCGGGCCGCGGCGACCGCCTCGTCGATGCCGCTGCGCAGCACCTCCTTGGTGAACCGGGCCGCGCCCGCCACGTCCGGCGAGCCCAGGGCCAGCTTCCCGTCCGGGTCGATGGTCAGGTACCGGTTCGGCCCGAACCAGCTCTCGGTGGTCTCGTAGCCGGCGTACCGGATCGCGACCGTGCCGTCGGCCTGCGGTTCCAGCTTGAACTGCTGCTGCACGAACCAGCCGTTGGGCTGGTCGTCCCGGGTGACGAACGGTCCCCAGTTGTAGCCGAGGTACTTGCCGTTGGCGACGTTCTTGAGGGTCAGCACGTCCTGACCCCAGTCGTCGGCGTCGAACTGGGCAGCAGCGCCGGCGCTGTCGGCTATCACCGAGGCCGCGTCGTCGGTCGCGGCGAGGTATTTGCCGGTGGCCACCGAACGCAGGGCGATCCGGTCGGAGCCGGTCGCGCTCACCACGCTGCCGGCCCGCTCGGCGATCCCGTCGACCGCGGTCACCTGGTACGGGAGCTTCCCGCCGTACCAATCGGTGTAAAGGGTGTCGGCCAAGGGGCCGACCACCGCGACCTTGCCGCCCGGCTTCAGTGGCAGCGCGTTGTTCTGGTTCTTCAGCAGCACGATCGCCTTGTCGGCGGTCTCCCGCGCGAGCTTCCGGTTGGCCGCGCTGTTGATCACCGAAGGACCGATCCCGGCGTACGGGCCGCCGTCCGGGTCGAACTCGCCGAGCCGGAAGCGGACGCTCAGGGCCTGCCCGACCGCCACGTCGATGTCGTGGACGGTGAGCAGGCCGTGAGCGAGGGCGGCCTGGATCGCGGTGACCGTGGGTGTGCCGTTGGCGTCGTCCACCGTGAAACTGTTCAGGCCGGCCTTGATGACCGCGGCGTCCGCCTCGGCCTGGGTGCTGAAGTACTTCTGCGAGCCGGTCAGGTTGGTCGGTGCCCACGCGTCGGAGACGTTGAACAGCGGGTAGTCCGACCAGCCGCGCTCGAGCGTGGCGAGGTCCGGGTCGACGGTCGCCGGGCGGCCGTTGACCAGGTTGTAGGAGGCCATCACGCCGGTGGCGGCGTTGGCCTCGAGGGCGGGCCGGAACGCGGCGCGGTCGTACTCGTTGAGCACCCGCGGCGGCACGTTCGACGAGGTCACGTCGCGGCCGGCCTCGTTGTTGTAGGCCAGGTAGTGCTTGAGGGTGGGCGCCGACTTGAGGTGGTCGGGGTCGCCGCCCTGCAGCCCGTCGCCGTAGGCGGTGGAGATCGCCCCGGTGAGCAGCGGGTCCTCCGAGTAGCCCTCCTCGTTGCGGCCCCAGCGCGGGTCCCGCAGCAGGTTGACCACCGGCGCCCACAGGTTCAGGCCCCAGACCCGCGGGTTGGTGGCGTGGAAGCCGCGGGCCTCGTCGCCGACCGCGGAGCCGACCCGCTCGATCAGCGCGGTGTCCCAGGTGCTGGCCAGCCCGACCGGCTGGGCGAACGAGGTGCCGTCGGCGGTGACGACCGCGCCGCCGTTGTCGATGTCGCTGGACCAGGCGACACCGTGCAGGGCCTCGGTGCCGGCCTTGAACAGGCTGATGCCCAGCCGAGGGATGGCCGGCTGGTACTGGTGCAGCAGGGAGACCTTCTCGTCCAGGGTGAGCCGCCCGACGAGATCGTCGACCCGCGCCTGCAGCGACAGATGTGGATCACGGAAAGGGTAGGACGGATCCGCGTGCGCGGCGCCGGGAATGGCCGGTACGACCAGTAATGCGGCGGCCAGCAGCGGCAGTAAACGCCGTCGCATGGGCGTTTCTCCTCATTTATGGGAACGACGAATCACCTGCTCAGCGCGGGTGGATCGACCGAGCAGGCCATCTCTCGAAGTGTTTGTCGAAGCGCTTCGATTCAGCGGTATCGCCCACGATAGATGCCCTCCTATCTCGTGTCCACAGTCTCCCGGAAATCGCCCGGTAACATCGACCGAAGTCATCCTCCGGCCCTGGTGGCGGCATGATCACGGGCTATCCGGTGCCGCAGGCGCTCGTGCCGGAACTGGTAGCTCTCGCCGTTGCTGCGCAGCACCCCGCGGTTCACGTGGGCGTCGTGCAGGAAACGCATGAGTCGCCACGGCAGGTCGCCGCGGGCGGCGGACATGGCCACGGTTACCGCGAAGACGCCGTACCGGGTCGTGGCCGCGGCGATGACCAGGCCGGTTGTCGTCCCGAAGGTCAGCGTCGTGGTCACTGCGGCCAGGACGCCGGCGGTCCACGGGCCGCCGCCGGCAATCGTGCGGCTGCCCAGGGAAAAGCCCAGAGCGGTCGCCACCACGGCGGAGATGGTGAAGAACGCGCGCCGGTCGCGCCGGAACAGCGTGCGCGGGGAAGCCACCAGGTCCTCGGGGCCGCTCTCCATGCGGATGCCGAACGTTAGCGACAGGGCGATCGCGCTGGTGAGACCGGTGATGACGAGCCATGGCAGCGCCATGCCGTTGAAGGCGGCGGCCAGCGCGGTAACGGTGCCGACGGCCGCGCCACCGACAGCGCCGCCCCAGGACGGGACGACTCCGCGGGACGGCTGTCCGCGCTGCCAGATCGCCCGGGACACCCGGCTGCCGAGCCCGGCCGCCAGGCCGAACAGCAGGCCGTAGCCGAAACCGGCCACGATCCCGACCACGACCAGGGCGAAGACACCGGCTCCTGCCGGGCCCGGCATTTCGGCGCCGGGACGGTGTCGCCGGCACAGAGCGAAGAGGACGACCGTGCCGATGCCGAGGCCGGTGGCGATCCCCCGGGCCACCCCGCTGGACAACCCGTGCACCACAGCGACCGCCCCCGCAGTTCCGGCGGCCGGAGCGGCGATCCGCAGCCAGGTCGTCAACGGTGTTCGCATCATCCTGGTCGCCGGGGCGCGTCGATCGGTGAGGGCGATCCACAGCAGCACCCCGAGGCACAGGCCCTCGGCCGCCGCCCGGGCCAGATCGGCGGAGATGTCGGTCTGGGCGCGGTAGCTCACGAAGTTCAAGCCCGTGCCGAGGCAGGCCAGCAGAGCACCGGCCAGGACCGGGCGGGCGGTTCCGCGGGAGTGCGGCCGGTCGCGAAATTGGGCTGCCCAGAAGGTGACGTACCAGACGGCGAAACCGGCGGCCAGGCCGTCGGCCGGACCGAGCAGCCACGCGTCGGTGACGCCGGCTCGGAATCCGTCGGCCCAGCAGTCGATCCCGGCCACCGACCCGCCGACGGCCAGGGCCGGTAGGAGCGGCTTCGGGGAGCTGTTCGCGCTCACGGCGGTCCACACGATGATGCCGGCGACCAGCCCGGTTGCCAGCCACCCGTTGACGTCCTCGTCCCAGCGGTTGACGAAACCGTCGAGCGCGCCGGCCGCGAACCCCCGCGTCAACCCGGGCGTGAACAGCGTGGACCACAGCCGGCTCGCCGCACGGATCGCCACGGGAACTGCCACCACCAGCAGCGTCACGAGAACCGCCGACCGCGGCCCGGAACGCTTCAGCGGGAGTGGACGCCAGGAGAAACCGGTGATCAGGCCGACCCCGACGCCGAGGTCGTAACTGCCGCTCAGCGTCCCCGCGACGTACGCTCCCACCGCGCCCATAACGGCCGCACCGTAGGTCGTCGTGAGAATTCGCATGGCGAGGTAACAGACCAGCGCGGCTCCGCTGATCCGTACCCCGTCGGTGAAGCCGTACCGCGGGTCGAGGGAGAGCCACCCGTTCAGCAGTCCGGCGGACAGGGCGGTCCACACCAGCACCGCGATCGACATGACCGCGTCGGCGACGGCCGGCCTGCTCCACGCCGAGGCCCGGCCGTCCAGCTCCCACCAGCGCAGGTCGGCGCGGCCACCGGCCATCCGGGCGAGGTTGCTCAGCCAGTGCCCGGCCTCGGTGGCGGTCCAGGCCGTACCGACCACGGCGGGATACCGGGCGGGCAGGAACCCGGCCAGGAGGAACTCCTCCAACTCGGCCCTGGTGCCGAAACGCCGCAGCTCATCCGGGTCGGGCGCGGCCCGGCCGTCATGGTTGTACATCGAGTTGACCAGCATCACCATCAGTGGCGTCCGCACCGTGCGGGCCAGCACCGGGGACTCCGTCAGCAGGCGGGACCAACGGCCGGGCTCGTCCGACCGGCAGGCCAGGTATCTGGTCACCGCCGGCAGCGGCTGCGGCAGGAGAACGATCCCCCGGGCGCCTCGCATCGGGTTCGCCCGGGCCCGCGTGTCGACCGCAGCCCGGTATTCGGCGGGCCGGCTGCTCAGCAACGTCCGGGTGCAGCCCGGGAGTTCGTTGATCTGCCGGAGCGCCTCCGTCCGGAATTCCGGGGCTATCTCGTCGAACCCGTCCAGCATCAGCGCCAGTCGGCCTTCCGCGAGGACCGCCTCGGCCAGGTTGCGCCCGGGATGTTCCGGCGAGGCACGGGCCAGGAATCGATAGTTGGCCCGTATCCAGTCCACCAGCCACGGTCGCAACCGCTGCCGCGGATCCCACGAAGCCAGCGGCACCAGCACGGGCACCGGGTCACCCGGCCGCCCGTTGGTGAGCAGGAATCGCAGGGTCTCCACCAGCAGCTCGGTCTTCCCGGAGCCGCCGTCGCCGAGGACGACCAGTTTGCTGCCGGCTTCGCCCGGCACCCAGAGTCCGGCCAGTGCCTCTCCCGGAGCCGTTGTTGCCTTGCCGGTCGCGGCATCCAGGGAAGCGTTGGCCTCGAACCAACCGGACCCCGCCGGCCGCCACGCGGTCGGCAGGCGTCCGGCCTCTTGGACACTCCGCCAGATCGGATCGTTCTCCCACCGCAGACCCACGGCATTGCGCAGGCGCTCCGCCACCTCGTCCAAGCTCGAGCCGGTCCGCGGCCAGTTCTTGGCGGCCAGGGCACCGGCCACACCGGTCAGCGCGGTGACGGTGGTCCACACGGCGATCTGCGCCGGGGTGGACAACGCCGTGACCAGGTTCGAGGCCAGGTTGGTGGCGAAGCTCAGCGCCGTCCCGACGACGGCGCTGAGCAGACCCCAGTGCAGAACAGTCCGATCCGGGAATCTCATGCGAGTGACCACCTAGATCGGCACGCCCCACCAGGTGAGAGAAGTTTGCTTCACCGCCTGATGAGCGGCGTGGGCGGCGGTTTCACACGACACGGCCGGAAGCTTCCCGTTCTTCACCTTCGGATTGCCGAGCTTGGTGCAGATCGACAGCATGTCGTCCAGGAAGACCTTGTTCACCCGGTTGAGACTGTCCGTCCGCGGGTCGAGTCTCAGCGCCTTGGCACCGAAGTTCCGGGCGCCGAAATCGTGGCGCACACAGGCGTCGTAAAAGACCTGGTCGAGTTGGCCGTAGGTGGGGCCGGAGCAACCGTCGGTGGTCATTCGCAGATACCTCTTCAACCAGTCCGAACCACGAGACACGGCCATGAAATCGCTGAGTTTGATCGCCTGCAGTGTTCGAGCCTGGGCGTAGAGGTCGTCGCGGGAGGGTTGTCCGACGTGGGCCGTTGCGCCGTTCCAGATGATGGTGCCGCCGACGAAGAACGAATACCGTCCGCCGGCACCGGCCAACTCGTCGGTGAGGGGCAGGCCGAGGCGGCCCTCGGCGTAGTTGTTCTCGGCGTAGACACGGTGGATGTCGCCGTGCACCTCGTGCACGTAGGTGGCGCTCGAGAAATAGATGGAACCGTTGGCGAACCGGCTGCCGAACCGGTCGTTGGCGAAGAACTCCCCGCTGGTCGGCATCCCCAGAACACCCCGCTCGGCGCCGAGAGCGAAATACTTGTCGCGAATCACGCCGCGGACATCCCAGGCACCCGTCCGCGCCGACCAGTAGATCGAGCCCCGCTCGAAGTGCTGGCCGAGGCCGCCGTCGATCACACCGAACTCGTCGCTGGTCGGCTGCCCGAGCGGGCCACCCGGCCCGCCGGTCGTCAGGAAGCGGGCCCGGATGTCACGGCAGACCGGCCGGCCGGAGTACGTCGTGCACCCGGAGTCGCCATTGCCGTAGTACCGCGCGGTTCCGTAGGCGTAGACCTGCCCGGTGCTGGACAGAGCGACCACACCACGCCCGTCCCCGGTCAGGTCGAGCGCGACCATCTCGCCGGAGAAGTTACTCGGATTCGACTGGGCGGTGGCCGTACCGTAGGCGTAGAACTGCCCGGCCGAGCTGAGTGCCATCGCACCCCGGCCGTCGCCGGTGATCGACAGACCGACGATCCGGCCGCTGAACCCGGCTGGATTCCGCTGAGCGGTCGCCGTGCCGTAGGCATAGAACTGCCCGGCCGAACTGACCGCCATCGCACCCTGTCCGTCCGCGGTCAGCGCCACATCGACGATCTCACCACTGAAACCGCTCGGATTCGGCTGGGCTTTCGCCGTTCCGTACGCGTAGAACTGCCCGGCCGAACTGACCGCCATCGCGCCTTTTCCATCGGCGGTCAGTGCCACGCCGACGATGCGGCCGCTGAAACCCCTCGGATTCGGCTGGGCCTTCGCCGTACCGGAAGCGTAGAACTGCCCGGCCGAGCTGACCGCCATCGCACCCTGTCCGTCGGCGGTCAGCGCCACATCGACGATGTCCCCGGTGAATCCGGCCGGATTACGGACGGCCGCGGCGCCGCCCAGGGCGTACATCTCGCCCCGAGCCGAACTGAGCAGGTAGCCGTCGCCGCCGGACCGGGCGTCGATCCCGGTGAAGACGCGGGTCGCGGCCGCGTCGGCGGTCGGTACGACCAAGGGGACCAGCGCGGCGGCGAACAGGCCGAGGCCGATCGTCCGCCACCCCCGGCGAGAAACAGAAATGCGAGACACAGTCATTGGAGCGCCTCTCGGAAATGGGCATTAATACGCCGGCCCGAGCACCATATCCACATCACCATTCGCCTCGAAAACAGAAAACCCCCGAACAGGGTCAGTCGAAATGGTGGAGCTTTCTGCCCGCATTCGAACCTCCGCGCCGCCGTTCAGACCGCCGCACTAAGATCCCGGGATGCCGTCTCGCCGTAAGCCCGTCATCTTCATGGCCGTGCTCAGTGCGCTCGTGCTGTTCGTCGCGGCCGGGTCGATCGCGTACTTCGCCGGCGTGTTCGACGAGAAGTCGAGGTTCACGGCGGCGCCGGCCGGCTGCGCGCCGGTCGAGCCGGCCCTGCCCCGGCTCGGCACCGGGTTCAAGGCCGTCGCCGGTGAGGGCAGCGGCTGCAAAGTGGTGCGGGCCGACTCCGAGACCCACACCGTGCTGCTGATCAACTACAAGGTGGCGTCCTCGCCCGCCGAGGCCGGCACGCTCCTGCGCAAGGCCGCGACCGGGATGGCCGCGGAGGTGTCCGGCCTCGGCGACGAGGCGTACCGACAGGGCGAGCTCACCGCCTTCCGGATCAGCAACCTGATGGTGCTCTGCGTGGTGATCACCGACTCGACCGGCTACGCGAGCACCGGCACCACCGAGCCCCAGGTGAAGGTGTTCGAGGCCGACCTCGCGTCACGCCTGGCCGAGTAACTCCCGGTACTGGTCGAGGTAGAAGCCGGCCTTGATCGCGGCGGTCTGCTCGGGGCCGAGCACCCCCGCCTCCGGGGCGTAGCTGACGCCACCGTACGGGCCGAGCGGCAGGACGATCGCGTCCGGCTGCGGCTGGTAGGCGGTCAGCCCCGTACGACCCTCGATCAGCGCGCGGATGTTGTCCGCCGCCACCCGCGCGTGCATCTGGGCGAGGCGGGCCATCTTCAGTTCGGGCAGGGCGGTGATGTCGCCGATCGCGAAGATGTTCTCCGTGCCGCAGACCCGCAGGTCGGCCTCGACCGCGAGGCGACCGTCCGGGCGGCGGGCCGGCAGATCGGCGTACCCGGTCTCCGGTCGCGCGCCGAAGCAGTCGAACCGCAGGTCCGCGTCGACCGGCGCGGTCACGACCGCGATCTCCATCCGGTAGAGCTGGTCGCGCAACAGGTCCCGGAACTCGGCCGGGTAGTCGCCCGGCATCAGGTCGTCGGCCCGGTCGACGACCGTGATCCGCTTGTCCGGCCAGGCCGCCCGGATCTCCCCGGCGAACTCCAGGCCGACCGGCCCGGCCCCCACCAGCAGCACGTGCGACGCCTTCTCCAGTTCCCGGTGGGTTTCCGCGAGCCGGTCCCGCTCACCGATGCCGATCTTCGCCGGGTACGGGTAGGACGAGCCGGTCGCCAGCACCACGTAGTCGCCGGTCTCGACGTCGCCGCCACCGAGCTCGACTCTCGCGTCGGCCGTGACCCGTTCGGCCCACGCCCGGCGGATACGGCCGTTGGCGAGCAACCCGTCGTACGGGATGAAGATCCGCTCGGCCCAGGACGGGTCGACGACCGCGCGCAGGGCGGCCACGTTGTGCACGAACGCCTCCCGCGGCTCGATCAGGACCACCTCGGCCACGTCGTCGAGCGCCTTCGCCACCGTGATACCGCCGTAGCCGCCGCCGACCACCAGCACTTTTGTCATGCGTCCTTTCTCGCCCCGTCCACCGGCCGGAGGGAGGCCGCGCCCAGGGTGGTAGTAGCAGGGACACGATTCGGACCCACCCGGTTGTTACCGTCGACGCCATGGCGGACAACGAGCTGGGGATGTTCCTGCGCAGCCGGCGCGAGACGATCACCCCCGCCGCGAGCGGCCTGCCGACCGGCCCGCGCCGCCGCACGCCCGGTCTGCGCCGCTCCGAGGTCGCCGCCCTGGCCGGGGTGAGCGTGGAATATGTGACCCGCCTCGAACAGGGCCGCGACCGGCACCCGTCCGCGCCGGTGCTCGGCGCCCTGGCCTCGGCCCTGCGGCTGAGCGCGAGCGAACGCGTCCACCTCTACCGGTTGTCCAAGGGCGCCGACCGGGGTTTCACCTGCCGGGGCGACGCCGGCCCCGGCCGCGACGTGCGCCCCTCGGTGCGGGCGATCCTGTCCCGCCTGGAACCGGCCGCCGCGGTGCTGCTCAACCAGCAGGGCGACCTGCTCGCCTGGACGAGCGGCTTCCAGCGGCTGGCCGGCGCGACCGGCCTGCTCGACGGCGACCCGCCCAACCTGAACCGGTACGTCTTCACCGACCGGCGGGCGCGCACCACCTTCCCCGACTGGGACCGGGTCGCCGACGACCGGGTGGCCGACCTGAAACAGGGCCCGTTCCGCGCCGACCAGCACCTGGCCGCCCTGGCCGACGAGCTGACGGTGCTGGCCGGCGAGACCTTCGACGAACGCACCCGCACGGTCCCCGGCCTGCCCGCGGCCAACGGCGTCCAGCGCTGGATGCACCCCGCCGCGGGCGAGCTGCGGGTGGCGTACGAAACCCTCGACCTCCCCGCCGACGACGGCCAGCGACTGGTCATCCACCTGCCCGCCGACGCGCACACCGAGGAGGCGCTGTCCGCCTTCGAAACCCCGCTGCGCCTGATCGCCGGAATTCTCTGACACTTCACCGGGCTGCCAGCCGGTGGGTCAGCAGGCCGGCCATGGCGCGCACGCCGTGAGCGATCGCCCGTTCGTCGGCGGCGAAGTCGAGGGTGTGCGGTGCGCCGTTCATCCCCGTATCGGCGTCCGCGACGCCGAGGTAGAACATCGCGCCCGGCGCCTCGTTGAGGAACAGCGCGAAATCCTCGCAGTTGTGAGGCCAGGACGCGCGGCCCCACAGGACGGACTCCGGCCCCAGCGCCGAACCGAGGTACCGCCCGGCCGCCGCGCTGAGCTCCACCGAGTTCACCATGGCGGGGAACGGATCACTGTAGGGGTATTCGACGTGGGCACCCGCCTGTGCCGCGAGCCGCTCGACCCGAGTGCGCAGCTCCGGGAAACGCTCCTGCGGCCAGACCTTCAGCATGATGTTGGTGACACGCTGCCCGTCCGGCATGCGCTCCGTCCACTGGGTGACACTCACGGATTCCTGGAGCGAAGCGGCGATCTCAGGGTCCAGCACCGCGCGGAAGCGCGCGTGATAGTCGGCGACGCTCTGCGGAACCTCGACGGTGTTGATCTTCTCCACCTCGGACGCGATGGCGGCGGCTGACGCATCGTCCCCGCCCGGCAGCACGATCCGGATGTTGTCGACCCCGGGCAGGCCGTACCCCGGAGATACGGTGATGGTCCCGGCCGGGAACGGAGCGCAGTGAAGTGCGTAGCTCTCGCGGGGTGCGAGCTTCTGCACCAGACCGGTTTTCAGCATTGCCCGCGCGCCCTGCAGAGGTTCCTCAGCCGGCTGGAAGACGAACGCCAGCCGGCCCCGCACCCCCGCGGAGTCCTGAGCGAGGGTCCGGGCCACGCCCACCCCGATCGCGGTGTGCAGGTCGTGCCCGCACAGGTGCGCGACGTCGGGGACGCGCGAGGCGAAGCCCTCGTCGAAAACCCGGTCCGACCGCGGGAAGGACAGCGCGTTGTATCGCACGTCGACGGCGTCCATGTCCGCCCGGTACACCACCGCCGGGCCGTCTGCGGAACCGTCGAGCACCGCGAGGACCCCGTGCCCGCCGACCCCGGTCGTCACCTCCAGCCCAGCCGCGCGTAGCTGTTCCGCGACCAACCCGGCCGTCTCCCGCTCCTCGCCGGCCAGCTCGGGGTGACGGTGGATCGCCCGGCGGAGCTGGATCAGGTCGTCCTCAAGAATCGTCACCGGTGAATCCTGTGCCCACCCGCCGATCCTCCGCACCACATTTTCGGTCCGCCGCCCCGGGACGTCAGGAACCTGTTAGGCGCACGCAACGATCCGGACGGCGACATTGCTCGCCCCGCCTACTTATAGTGCCCCCGTGTGCGCATACGTGCTGATCGCCGAGGACGACGAGCGCCAGGCCGAGGTGCTTCGGCAGTACCTGGAGGCCGACGGTCACCGGGCGGCCGTGGTGCACGACGGCCAGGCGGCACTCGACCACGCGCTGCATACCGCGCCGGACCTGGTCGTGCTCGACGTGATGCTGCCGGTCCTGAACGGGCTGCAGGTGTGCCGGCGGCTGCGACAGGAGTCGGCGGTGCCGGTGCTGATGCTCACCGCGCGCACCGAGGAGGAAGACCAACTGGTCGGGCTGGAGCTGGGCGCTGACGACTACCTGACGAAGCCGTACAGTCCGCGGGTTCTCGCGGCCCGGGTCCGTGGCCTGCTGCGCCGCGCCGCGGCGGCGCCGGATCCGCGCGGCATCCGCCGGATCGGACCGCTGGCGGTCGACCTGGGACGGCATGAGGTCACCGTGGCGGGACGGCGGGTCGAATGCACGCGGGGCGAGTTCGCGATCATGGAGGCGATGAGCGGGCAGCCCGAGCGGGTGTTCACCCGCAACCAGCTGCTGGAGGTCAGCAACGGGCTGGACCGGTCCTCCACCGGCCGGGCCATCGACGTGCACATCCTCAACCTGCGCCGGAAGATCGAGGCGGATCCACAGCAGCCCGAACTGCTGGTCACCGTGTACGGCGTCGGGTACAAGCTCACCGGCGGCAGGTGATGGCCGGCCGCGGCGTACCGATGCACCGCAGCATCGTCGTGCGGTTGCTGGCCACCTCGATCCTCGTGGCGATCTGCGCGGTCGTAGGCACGGCGTGGCTCGCGGTCCAGACCACGACCCAGGCGATCCGTCAGGAGCAGGGCCGGTCACTCGCCGATGACCGGTACCTGTACGACGTCCTGACCGAATTCGCGGCCACCCACCGCGGATGGGACGGGGTCGCTCCGGTACTGGACCGGCTGGCGCAGCGGACCGGGCAGCGGATCACGCTGCTGACCGCGGACCGGCAGCCGATCGCGGACACCCACCCCGGACCGTCACCGACGGACCGCCGGCCCACCGCGACGATCGATCCGCTGGACGGCCCGGACCCCCGCGCCGTCGGCCCCTACCGCCTGACCAAGGACGAGCGCGCGCTCGTGCGCAAGTGGGCCGACGGCGTGCTCGGCTGCATGACGCACAACGGCGCGCCCGGCGAGGCCGTCGAGGAGCCGACCGGCCGGTTGACGGTGCGGGCACGGTCCGCCGCCATCGGGGACGTCGCCGCCTTGAACTGCGGCGGCGTCCGTTACCCGTACGCCACCAAGACCGAGGACAGGGCGCTGTCCGACCTCGAGCGTCGCGTGGCCCGGTGCCTGGGCTCGAAGCGAACGATCGCCATCGGGCCCGGCTTCTTCACGAAGGAGGGCCCCTCGCCCAAGGTCGACGCGTGCATCACCAGCTCGCGCCGGGACCAACTGCGACCGTACGTGGCACCGCCCGCCCTGCTGTACGTCGGCGACCCGGCGGCGACGGGCGAGCCCGAGGTGTTCAGCCTGTCCGGCGACAACCTCGTCAGCATCGCCTGGGTCACCGGCGCCGTACTCGCCTTGACCGTCGCGTCCACCGTCCTGGTAGGGCTGCGCCTGGTCCGGCCGCTGCGCGCGCTCGCCGCCGCGGCGGGTGCCCGGGAACCGATGCCGGTCGCCGGCCGGGACGAGATCGGCCACCTCGCCACGGTCCTCAACGACCTGTCCGAGCGCCGCGACCGCTCCGAGCGCCAGCGCAAGGCGATGATCAGCGACATCGCCCACGAACTGCGCAATCCCACGACGAACATCCAGAGCTGGCTGGAGGCGGCCGAGGACGGTGTGACGCCCACCGACCGGCACCTGCTCGCGCTGCTGCTCGACGAGACCTCGCAGCTCTCCCGCATCCTCGACGACCTGCGCGACCTGGCCGCCGCGGACGCGGGCACGCTGCGTATCCACCCGGAACCGATCCGGCTGGGCAGCGTACTGGGGGTCGCGGCCGAGGCCCACCGGGGCGCCGCGGAAGCCGGCGGTGTGCGGCTGACGACCCTCTTCGACCCGCGGGCGACGGTGGTGGCCGACCCGGTCCGGTTACGTCAGGTCGCCGGCAACCTGCTGTCCAACGCGGTCCGGCACACACCGCCCGGCGGCACGGTCACGCTGCGGGCCGGCCTGACCGGCCGGGACCTGGTCCTCGAGGTCTCCGACACGGGTACGGGCATAGCGCCGGACGACCTGCCGTACATCTTCGACCGGTTCTGGCGGGCGGACCGCTCCCGCGGACGCAACACCGGCGGTAGCGGTCTGGGCCTGGCCATCGTGCGCGACCTCGCGGGGGCGCACGACGGCACGGTGGACGCGGTGAGCACGCTCGGTGCCGGAACCACCGTCACCGTACGCGTCCCCACCGGGCCCGTCAGCGGTACGTCTTGATCCGGGCGGCGAATGCCTGATCGATGCACTTCGCCTCGGTGTCGCCGGCCCGCATGAACTCACCACTGTCCCGATACGCGAGCCGCCACTCGGGTTCCTGGACCACTCGTGCCTGGAATCCTTTCTTCTTGAGGCACTTGGCCGCGGCCCGCAGCAGGTCGGGGAACTCCGGATTGGTCCGCCGCTCCACGTCGAGCCAGCTCACCGGCTGCTTGTCGGCGCAGGCGGCGTTCGCGGCCCGGACCTTCTCGGGCGCGGGCGAGGGCTGCCCCGGTTTGCTGAGGCCGTCCTTCGACGACGGCGCGCCGTTGTCCCGCAGGCATGTGAAGTAGACGCGTTCGAGGTCTTGGATGTCCGCGCTGCTGGCGTCCGGACGGATGACCGCACCCACGCCGGTTGCCGACGGGGCCGCCGAGGCCGCCGGGGCGCTCTGGAGCGTCGCGACCTCGGCGTCGGCGGTTCGCGGTTTGGCCTCACTCCCGCACGCCGTGACAGCCAGGACGACGACGGTTGCCGCGAGGCGAAGAGGCACTTTGCTGAAAGACATACGAACGAAGGTCCCAAGACCATGTCAGCGAGTGGTTAGCGTTGTCGAACGGTGCAGCTGCGGATCCCAGGCGTGCGGCAGCTCCGGCCTCGAGCTCAGCGGAACGCCCCGTCCGATCACCGCCAGACAGCTGAGGCGACATCGACCAGGCTCTTCTTCATGAACAAAGCACTCGATGGCAAGGTAGCGCTGGTCACCGGCGGAGGCCGCGGCATCGGCGCCGCCGTGGCGCTGCGTCTGGCCGAGGACGGCGCCGACGTGGCACTTACGTTCCAGCAGAACCAAGAACGCGCCGACGACATGGTGGACCAGATCAAGGCCGCGGGACGGCGCGCGATCGCCATCCAGGCGGACAGTGCCGACCCGGCCGCGGTTGTCGAGGCGGTCGACCGGGCTTTCGATGGGTTGGGCCGGTTGGACATCTTGGTCAACAACGCCGGCTCGTTCCTTCTCGGACCGATCGAGCACCTGAGCCGGGAGCAACTCGAGGAGACGATCGCGGTCAACGTTCGGGCGCCGTTCGTCGCCTCGCAGACCGCAGTGCGCCACATGCCGGCCGGCGGCCGGATCATCAACATCGGCAGCAACATGGCTGAGCGAGCGGTCTTCCCCGGCTTCTCGCTGTACGCGATGAGCAAGACCGCGTTGATCGGCCTCACGAAGGCGCTTGGACGCGAACTCGGCCCCCGAAAAATCACCGTGAACCTGGTGAATCCGGGGCCCACGGACACCGAGCTCAACCCAGCCGACGGTCCGAACGCGGACACCATCAACGGATTTACCGCCCTCGGTCACTACGCAGCGCCAGCCGACGTAGCGGCCGCAGTGGTATTCCTGGCCGGCCCGGACGGCCGCTACATCACCGGGGCCACCGTCAACGTCGACGGTGGTTTCACCATCTGATCATCGGCTCATTGCCGTTATCCACAGGACGAGCTTGTTTGCCGTTGTTTGGCACCGTGCGGATATGGGAGCCAAGCGGTGGACGCCGCTGATCGTCGGGGTGTCCGTGGCGGGAGCGTTCTGGGTGGTTGGCGGGTCGCTGCTGCTGGCGTCCTGGCGCAGTGGCGTGGCCGCGGAGCGGGCGCGGGATGCTCCGATCTGCGCGCACAGTGACATGTTTTCCGGGGCTGACTGTCAGGCCACGGTGGCCGGGGAACTGACCAAGTTCACCAGCAGCGAGATGGACGTGACCGTCGACGGGCGGAGCATCAGCTCGGGCGTCACGATCAGCGGGCAATTGCCGCGCACCTCACCTGCCCTTCCGGTGAAGGTGACGATCTACCAGGGCCGGATGATCCACATCGAGGGCGAGACGAACCTGAGCGTGGACACCGATGCGGCGCCGGGCACCAGATCTGGGAACTACCGTAACTTCGGCATCTGCTTCATGGTCTTCGGGGCCTCAGCCGGGGTCTACAGCGCGGTCAAGACAGTTCAAGACCGGGATGGGCAGGTCCAGGACGTGCCGTGGCCCGGTCACGACGACTGAACAACGGTCCCGCCAAGAACCGGTCGGGAACTCGGCCGTCGCTACGGTCATATAGGGGTATGAGCGAAACGGCGGACGACGGCGAGCTGTGGCAGCGGGCCCGCACGGGCGAGCCCGAGTGCTTCGGCGTGCTCTTCGATCGGCATGGCGAGGCCATCCGCACGTTCTGCGCGCGCCGCACGGGATCGCTGGACGCGGCCGACGACCTGGTCTCCATCGTGTTCCTCGAAGCCTGGCGGCGCCGCGACCACGTCGAGCTGATCGACGGAAACGCGCTGCCGTGGCTGTACGGGATCGCCCGGCTGACCATCCAGCACCGCTGGCGCACGGCGTTGCGGCACCGGCGGGCGCTGAGCCGGCTGGCATCGGCCACGCCTGCGCCCGACCACGCCGACGAGGTCGCCGGGCGGCTCGACGACGCGCGGCACCTCGCCCGCCTACGGGCGGCGTTCCAACGGCTCAGGTCCGCCGACCGGGACGTGCTGACCCTCTGCGTGTGGCAGGGCCTGAGCTACGCAGAGGCCGCGGTCGCGCTGGACATCCCCGTTGGCACCGTCCGGTCGCGGCTTTCCCGGGCCCGCAGCCGCCTCGAAGCAGAGTCGGCGATCGAAGCATCCAGTCCGCGCCCGGCGACACCGCGAGAGGAACTGTCATGAGCGACCTGCAGACCCGCCTCGACCCGCACCGTCGGGCGGATATCCGGCAGATGCTGGTCCGGCAGGCGGCGCCACCGCCCGCGCCGGCGCTGACCCGTGGCCACCGCGTCGCTCTCGCCGCCGGCCTGGCCACGGTGGTCATCGCCACCGGCGCCGCGGTGCTTGCCGCCTATCCCGACCCGCCGCCCACGAACTACGGAGCCTGGACCGCCGAGCCGCAGGGCGCACCGCCGCTCACCGCGCCGCGGCAGGACCTCGAGCGGTGGGCATCGAAGTGCAGCGACCTGGGCGTCGGCGGTGTGGCTGTCGGCGGTGTCCCGGCCCGGCCTAAGGCTGCCGCCCGGCGGCAGGTCCTGGTCGACCGACGCGGCGGCTTCACCTATTGCGTCGACGTCTCGATCGGCGCCGGCACGGCCTCGAACCCGCTGATCGCGCTCTCCGGTCTCAAGGCGGGTGGGCGGGACGGTCTGAACAGCATGGAGGCGACCGTCTCCGACAAGCCGTTCGACCTGCCCCGGGCCGGCGACGTGCTGGTGCTGGGCGGCGGCCGAGATCTACCGGCGCCCGATGACAACACCGAGTCGATCCGGGTCGTCCAGTTGTACGGCCTGAGCGGAACCGACGTGACCGGCATCGACCTGAAACTTGCCAACGGCCTGCGGATCGCCGCGACCATGCGCGCCGGCATCTGGGGTTTGTGGTGGCCCAGCGACCGCGGTTCGGCGGTCGGCTGCCGACTCGAGATCCACACCGCCACCGGCACGACGACCGTCGACCCCGACGCGGTCCGCCTGCCAATCTAAACGAACAGGCCCGGAGCGACCCGGACTCGTCGGCGGCCACCCGTCTGCGCTCTGTTCGACATGGTCGCCGCCGGTGCTTCACCCGGCCCGCAGCGCGCCTGCCTGCTCGCGAAGGCAACCGCGGAGCTGGCCGCGACGAACACCGAGGTCGCCGTCCGGGCACGGCAGACGCCGCCGACACCGCCTCGCGGCGGCCGGCCTCCATCAGGCCTGACCGCCACGCCGACACGGGTTCCTCGAACTGGTCGCAACCTGCACCGTCACGATGAAAATGGCTCCATGGTGCAGCGGCAGGTTCGTCGCGGGTGGGCTACCAGGGGACGGTGCCGTGGTCGTCGAAGAAACCGCCCGGTGGGTCCGTCGTTGTCCAGGGTCGCGAGCTTGACAACGATGCGTGCGCCGTCGGCAGCGGTACGGGAAACCGAGAGTCCTTCGGTGAAGTCGGTGGCGCATCCGCCAGGGGCGGCCGCGTTGACGAGGATGCCTTCGCCCCGCAGTTCTTTGGCGTATTGGACGGTCATCGCGTTGCGGTGATCAGGGCGATCGGCCGTTCGACGGTATCGCTGTCAGTCATGACACCATTCCCTCCCAGTCCGTCACTCCTCGACGATCCGGGTGCGTCACCGATGTCGATCGCGCACTCAATAGAGATATCAGGACAACCCTCGCCGTTGCGCCGACGGGGCCGGTTCGACGATCGGCATGGCCAGAACTCCGGTGCCGCACTTCCCTGAAGCAGCACACGGGTCGCTCCTCATCGAGCTGAACTGACCACCTTCGCCGCGCTCCACATCCCCGCTCGCTGATCCGGCCAGGACCAGCGCCGCCCCGGCCTGATGTCCGCCGGCCACCGCGCACACCCGGCGGCTGGATGAGGACGTCGAGTTGGTGCCTCGAAGCGGCGCCCGTGTGGCTTCGTGGTTCGATTCAGCGGTGACGACGATTGAGCAGATGCTCGGGAGCGCCGGGGCCGACCCATATTCAGATTCGTGGGACCAGTTGTTTGAGCAGGTTCGTCATGTCGGCATCTCCGACGCAGACCGGACGCTTCTCATTGAGCGTCTGCCCGGGATCGCCGCCGGATGTTCAGCGGCCGACCGGGACAACGTCCTGTTCCTCGCCGGCCATATCGCAGCCGATCTGGACGAAGCGTCCTGGCCCCAATTTTCCAACGAGTTGGAAACCCTGCATGCGCTGGCCGGCGACTGGCTCACCTCTCCGAAAGATCCCGAGCTCTTCCTGTACCGGCTGCAGGCGGTGGCGGCGCTCGAGGGCGATGAACTATGGGGCGCGGAACTCCACCGCATCGATGAGGACGAGATCGAGATAGAGTGCCCCGGCTGTGGGACGACACTTCTCGTGGTCTTCGGCGATGCGGGCCATTTCGCGACCCACGACGACTCCGCGACCAAGCCGGGCATCGAGAAGACACCGTTGCTCCCAGCCGGCCCCACCGAGCTTGACGGTGCTGGTCAGCGGCTCTACCAGACCAGCTTGCGAGCGGGCCGGACGACTGTCGCCACCGCGTTGACGTACCTGTTCGGACGAGCTGAATGCACGCAGTGCAATACCATCTTCCGAGTTTCCGATCAGGTGTTCCGATACTGATCCTGAGCGTCTCTTCTTGGCCTGGGGCGGGAGTGCCTGTGGTTCAGCGAGCGCGGCGGTAGTGCATGGCCACCACGCCGTTGCGGAGCGGTTTCGCCGACAGCAGCTCGAGCCGGCGCGTGCCGGGCAGGCCGCCCTGGTACAGCGTCGGCCCGTGGCCGGCGATCCTGGGATGGACGAGCAGGTTGTACTCGTCGATCAGGTCCAGCCGGTCGAGCTCGGTCGCGAGTTTGCCGCTTCCGAGCAGGACCCCGGCCGGGGTCTCGTCCTTGAGCTTCTGCACGCCCTCACGCAGATCGCCGGCGATGTGGTGGCTGTTGGTCCACGGGAAGTCCGTGCGCGTCGACGACACCACGTACTTAGGTTTGGCCTCCAGCTTGGCCGCCCACTCGCGCATGGCCGGCGGAGCCTCCTCGTCGCCGCGGGCGACGGCCGGCCAGTAGCTCTCCATCATCTCGTAGGTGACGCGACCCCACAGCATTGCCCCGGCCTCGTCCATGAGACGGGTGAAGAACGCGTGCGTCTCGTCGTCGGCGATCCCCTCCTGGTGGTCGACGCAACCGTCCAGGGTGAGATTGAGGCTGAAGATGAGCGGTCCCATGACCGGCGAGTCTAAGGACGCTACGGCGTCGCCCAGGCGGGCATCGCGGCTCGGGCCAAGGCTAGGGTGACGGTCGATGAAGGCCAACGACTGGCACGACCCCGCCTGGGTGACGGCCGCCCATGAATGGATCAGCGCCCACCTCGACGCTCCCGCGACCGGCCCGATCGTCGAGGTCCGGGTGCGGCCGTGGTCGGTCACCCACCGGGTGCCGACCGAGGCGGGGCCGCGCTGGTTCAAGGCCAACACGGCCGCCTGCGCCTACGAGGCACCCCTCGCCGCGGCCCTGGCCGGCTGGGTCCCCGACGCCGTGCTGCCGCCGCTCGCGGCCGACCCGCGCGGCTGGCTCCTGACCGCCGATGCCGGCCCCACCCTGCGCGACGAGATCGGCAGCGACCCTCCGCTGGAGACCTGGGAGCGGATGCTGCGGGCGTACGCGGTGCTGCAGCGCGAGACCGCCGCCCACGCCGACGACATGGTCGCCCTGGGCGTGCCCGACCTGCGGCTCCCGCTGCTGCCCGGCCTCCTGAAGACGTTCCCGGAAGCGGACCCGAGCGTTCCCTTCGACGACTGGTGCGCGGAACTGGCCGCCGACGGCCTCCCCGCCACCATCCAGCACGACGACCTGACCGACGCCAACGTCTTCCCGGTCGGGCCGCGCGGCTTCCGCTTCTTCGACTGGGGCGACGCGAGCGTGTCCCACCCCTTCGGATCGATGCTGGTCGCCCTCGGATTCGCCGCCCACCTGCTGAAACTGGAACCGGGCGCGCCCGAGCTGGCCCGCCTGCGGGACGCCTACCTGGAGCCCTGGACCGACCTGGCCCCGGCCGCCACGCTACGGCGTTCGGTGTCGCTGGCCTACCGGATCGACCGGTTGCCCCGGGCCCTGGCCTGGCAGCGGGCGGTGCAGGACGCCGCCCTCCCGGTCGACGAGGACTTCCGCACCGCCGCCGCCTACTGGCTCGGCGAACTCCCCGCCCCGGCGGTGATCTGATGCCGGACACCGGCGGCGACCTGTGGGTGAGCGACCCACGCGTTCGGTGCGCATCATGGCGTAGCAGCCTCGCGCGAGACGCGCGCTACGGCCGTTCGGCCGTCGTGACCTCGCGCCCGGTAGGCGGGACGCGATGGTGCGGTTGTGGACCGGGAGATGCGTACGCGTCAATGGGTTTGACGTAGGTTTGTCGCGTGGGCGAGCGCGTGCGGGTCGAATTGCGGCGGACCGGCGGTTTCACCGGGCGGCCGGTTCATGTCGTGCTGGATTCCGCGCGGCTGCCGCCGGCCGACGCGGCCGAGCTGGTGCGGCTCGTCTCGGCGATCGATCCCGGCATGCTGAAATCCACCGCGACATCGGCAGGCGCCGATCTCATGCGTTACGACCTGACCATCGAGCGCGGCCCGCAACGCTGGCAGGGCACGGTGTCGGACCCGGCGATCCCGGCGCGGCTGCGGCCGCTCCTGCAATTCCTGACCAACCATTCATGAGTACACGCACCCCCGCCACAACCGCGACACCACCTCCCGCCGAGCAGCGCGAGGCAGCGCCGGCCGAACGGCCGTAGCGCGCCTCTCGCGCGGGGCCGCGCTCACCCATCCGGTCGAGTGCCGTTCGCCGTCGTAGTTGATCTCTGACCGACCCGTTAAGGATTCCTCCGGATGCATCTGCTCGTCCTGGGTGGCACCCGCTTCGTCGGCCGTGCCGTCGTCGATCACGCACTGGCTCTCGGCGCCGAGGTGACTCTCTTCAACCGGGGACAGACGGCGCCCGGCCTCTATCCCCAGCTGGAGACGGTTCTCGGCGACCGCACCGTCGACCTGTCGGCCCTCGCCGGCCGGCGTTTCGACGCGGTCGTCGACTGCGCCGGCTACGACCCGGCGGTGGTGGCCCGGTCGGCATCCGCGTTGCGCGACGCCGTCGACCGGTACGCGTTCGTGTCGTCCGTCTCGGTGTACGCCGACCAGAGCGTCCCGCCTGTCGAGGGCGCCCCGGTCCTCGACGGCGACTCGTACGACGGGCGCAAGGCCGCCTGTGAGGAGGTCGTGCTCGCCGAGTTCGGGGAGCGTGCGCTGATCGCCCGCCCCGGCCTGATCGTCGGCCCGCACGACCAGACCGAGCGCTTCCCGTACTGGCCGCGGCGTTTCCGGCGCCCCGGTCCGGTCCTGGCCCCGGGCGACCCGGCCGATCCCGCGCAGTTCATCGACGTCCGCGACCTGGCCGGCTGGCTGGTCGGCAGCCCGGCGACCGGCGTGTTCAACGTGGTCGCACCGACTCTGCAAATGGACGAACTGCTCGAGACCTGCCGCGCGGTGGCCGGCGGGGACCAGGAGCTGGTCTGGGTGCCGACCGCGGAGCTGCTGGCCGCGGGCGTCGACCCGTGGATGGGCGTGCCGCTGTGGATCGGCGATCCGGAGTGGAGTGCGGCGAACCTGGTCGACGCCGGCCGTGCCCAGGCCGCCGGGCTGACCACCCGGCCGGTCGCGGCGACGGTCGCCGACGTCGCCGCGTGGGACATCGCCCGCGGCCCGGTCGGCGAACCGTTGTCGCCGGAGGACGAGAAGAGGCTGCTGATCCGGTAACGGCTACCGGTCGAGGGTCACGAGGTATTCGTAAGGGCCCAGACGCCGGTCGCCGATCGTCACCGCGGTCGGGTTGTGGTTGATCACGGTGAGCATGCCGCCGCGGGCGCAGGCCTCGACGTTCGGCGGCAGGCCGGGCATCACCGGGGTGATGCCGAGGCTGCCGGCCAGGCGCAGCCGGTCCGCCTCGCCGGCCAGGGTGGCCAGGTGCCAGGTCTCACCGCGGCCGTGGCGGTGGCGGGTCAGGGCCGGGGTGCCGTCGGCGAAGGACTCCACGACCTCGGCGCCGTGCAGGCGGATCTCCTCGCGCAGCGTCTCGCCCAGGCTGCCGTCGCCGTAGGCGGCTTCCGCGCCCAGGACACCGGCGAAGTCGGTCACGGTGAGGCCGAGGGCTTCGCCCAGGCGCTGGGTGAAACCGCCCGGCAGGAAGCCGTCGTTCTCGTCCACCACGTCGGTGTAGGCGGTGGTGAACAGGCGGCCACCGTCTTCCACGTAGCGGACCAGCGGCGCCGCGTCCCGGATCAGGTAGAGGCTGGGCGCTACCACCACCGCGTACCCGTCGAAGGGTCCGTCGGGGTGGACGATGTCGACCTGGATGTTCAGCGCGTGGAAGGCGGCGTGCCAGCCCTGGACCTCGGCGAGGTAGTCGAGCCGGGCCGGGTGGTTGGGCTGGTCGAGGGCCCAGTGGCAGTTCCAGTCGAGGACGAGCGCGACCTGAGCGTCCCGGCCCGGGCGCGGAAGGTCGCCGAGCGCGGCCAGCGAAGCGCCGAGGGCTTCGATCTCACGGTAGGTGCGGGTGTCCGGGCCGGCGTGCGGCAGCATCGCCGAGTGGAACTTCTCCGAGCCGCGGGCCGCCTGTCGCCACTGGAAGAACAGCACTCCGTCGGCGCCGCGGCCGACCGCCTGCATGCTCAGCGCGGCCATCTGGCCGGGCGCCTTGGCCGCGTTGTTGGGCCGCCAGTTGACCTGGTTGGCGGCCTGCTCCATGAGGATCCACGGGGTGCCGGGCTTGAGCGAGCGCATCAGGTCACGGCCGAACGCGGCCTGCCGGAAGGACAGCGGGTCGCGCGGGTCGGGGTAACTGTCGTCGGAGATCACGTCGAGTTCGCCGGCCCAGGACCAGTAGTCGGCGTTCGGGAAGGCGCCCATCATGTTGGTGGTGATCGGCTGGGTGGCGCCGGACGCCCGGATGATCCGCTTCTCCATCCGCAGCAGTTCCAGCAGCATGTCGGAGCTGAAGCGCCGGAAGTCGAGCAGCCCGGCCGGGTTGACCGAGGTCGGGGCGAGCCGGGGCGGAAGGATCTGATCGAAATCGGTGTAGCGCTGCGACCAGAACATCGTGCCCCAGGAATCGTTCAAAGCCTCTATATCGGTGTATTTCCGAATCAACCATTTCCGAAAGGCCACCGCGGCCTGGTCCGAGTAGTCATACGTGGTGTGACAGCCCAGTTCGTTGTTGATGTGCCACATCACCACCGCGGGATGGTCGCGATAACGGGCGACCAGCGCGGACACCAGGTCGGAGGCGAGCCGCCGGTACTCCGGTGAGGTCGGCGCGTAGTGCTGGCGGCTGCCCGGCCAGCGGGTGGCGCCCGCCCGGTCGGTGGTGAGAATCGGCGGGTACTTCGCGGTGGCCCACGGCGGCGTCGACGCGGTGCCGGTGGCCAGGTCGACCGCCACTCCCCCGGCGTGCAGCAGGTCGAGCACCCGGTCGAGCCAGCCGAAGTCGAAGACACCCTCGTCCGGCTGGATGCGGGCCCACGAGAAGACGCCGACCGTGGCCAGGTTGACCCCGGCCCGGCGCATCAGCTCGACGTCCTCCCGCCACACGTCCTCGGGCCACTGCTCGGGGTTGTAGTCACCGCCGTAGAAGATCGCCATGCGACCATCGTGCCCTCAACGACGCGGAAGCGCCTCGCCGAGGGAGCCGAGAGCCGCCAGACCGCGTGCAGTGGCTCACCTTCGGTGTGCAGCGCGGGTGGAAGCGGCAGCCGGGCGGCAGCGAGGCCGGGTGGGGACGTCACCAGGCAACTCGTCGGGGAGTCGGTGCAGGCCGTCGGGGCGCGGCACCGCACCGTTCAGCGCCGAACTGTACGGGTGCGCGGGCGTGTCCCACAGCTCGGCGGTGGGGCCGGTCTCGACGACGCGGCCGAGGTACATGACCGCGATACGGTCGGCGATCTGCCGGACGATGGCCAGGTCGTGGGAGATGAACAGCGGCGCTGGGCGACCGGCCGGGCCCGCCGTCCTAGCGGGGTGACCGGGGCGCCGCCGAGGTGCACGGTGGGGCGCAGCAGGCCGAAATCGGTCAGCAGGCCCATTACCCGACCACCGCGACTACATCATGGTCAACTGCCCACCCCACCGCCTGACGCCCAGCCTGACCGGCGAGCCTGGCCGGCGCGAGCGCATCGTCGGCCCGCACGCGAACTCGTCCACGGTGAACCACGCCGAGTTGGACGAGGGCGACCCGGCCGAGCCGGCACGTGCCGCGACTCTC
>NZ_BOQN01000101.1 GCF_018332695.1 Paractinoplanes toevensis | reverse complement strand
GCTTGCGGGGTGGCGGCGGTCGGGTGATGTTGCGGTTGGTGACGCGTCTCCCGTACCGGAAAGTGGGTTTGATTCTTGCGACCCCGGCCTCAAGATTTGTCCAGCACTGACGCGAACGTCCAGCGCGAGTTCAGCGTGTAGTTCAGGACCGGGATGGCCACCAGCGCCACGGCCTGCACCAGTGCGAACGGGCCATCGAGGAGCTCCGTGCCGACCCACAGCACCGCGGTGTTGAGCAGGAAAGCCGCGGCGGTCACGGTCAGGAACTTGCTGCCGGCCACCGCGTGGCCGGCCGAGGAGCGGAACACCCAGGCGTGCTGCAGCGCGTACGAGACGGCGATGCTGGCCACGAAACCGGCCGTGGAGGCCACCACCGGCCGCACTCCCGCGCCGGTGAGAGCCAGACCCACCCCGAAGTGAGTGGCCGCGCTGGCCCCGCCGCTGATCGCGTAGCGGAACAGGCGGCCCAGGTCAGTGGTCGGCACGCTGCGAGACCACCATCTGCTCGGGCACCGCGGACGTGGCCGACTGCGCCGACTTCTCCTGCACCAGGTAGCGCGGCCGGCCGCGGACCTCCTCGTGGATGCGGGCCAGGTACTCGCCGATCACCCCCAGCCCGAGCAGGATGAACGTCCCCATCACCAGCAGCAGCAGGATGACCGTGGGGAAACCGGCCACCGAGCCGCCGCGCAGCCAGCGGACCAGCGTCTGCACGCCGAGCAGCACCGAGAACCCGGCGAATGCCAGGCCGACCAGGGTGACCAGGTGCAGCGGCGCCGAGGTGAACGAGGTGAGCCCGTTGACCGCGAGCCGGAACAGTGAGCGGAACGTCCAGCGGGACGCGCCGCCCTCCCGGTGGTCGATGTCCACCTCGATGGTGGTGCGGCGGAAGCCGATCCAGCTGCTGGTGCCGCGGAAGAACGACGAGTGCTCGGGCATCTTCAGCAGCGCGTCCAGCGCCGGGCGGCTGAGCAGCCGGAAGTCGGTCGCGTTGACGAGGTCGACCTTGGTGAGGCCGGTGAACGCCCGGTTGAACATCTTGCCGCCGAGCCGGCCGATCACGCCCTGCCCGGTGCGGTTGCGTTTGACCGCCTCGACCACGTGCGCGCCGTCCCGCCAGCGCTGCACCATGGCCGGGATGGCCGACGGCGGGTGCTGCAGGTCGGAGTCGATGACCACGACCGCGTCGCCGGCCGCGTGTTCCAGCCCGGCCAGGACGGCCGGTTCCTTGCCGAAGTTGCGGGACAGCTGGATGCCGCGGACCCGGTCGTCGACCAGGGCCTGCTGGACGATCCGGTCCCAGGAGTCGTCCGACGAGCCGTCGTCGACCAGCACGAGCTCGTAGCGCAGGCCGGCCTCGCCGAGCACCTCGGTGAGCCGCCGGACGAACCGTTCGACACCCGGCCCCTCGTTGAAGATCGGCGCGACCACCGACACGAGCCCGCTCATCGCGGTGCCGTCGCGCAGAAGGGACGGCCGGCCAGCAGGACCGTGGCCCGGTTGAGACTCACGTCGAAGCGCCTCACTTCTCGCGGGCTCGCGCCCTGGTTGTTGTGCGCCGAGGTCTGGACGAACGTGTCGCGGAGAACGCAGCGGCGGACGTTGCCGGCCGGCGTGGGGTCGAAGTCGGCGACCTCCTGCGCGATCCGGTCGTGCAGGTAGGGCCACGGCCCGCGCGCGGCCCGATCCCGGAAGTCCTTGTTGGCCGCCGCCGACACCGTCGCCACCAGCACCAGCCCGGCCAGCACCACGACCAGGTAGCGCCGCCAGAAGGCGAGCAGCAGGATGCTTCCGGCGGCCGTGGTGAGCCCGCTGTCCCGCCAGCCCAGGCCCGGCTCGAACCGCTGCACGTTGGTGTTCAGCGCGGCGATCGAGGACCCCAGGATCAGAAGAACAACGGCAACGGCCCCGATTCCGTACGCCTGACGCACGTCCAGCACCGGCAGCCGACGCAGACCGCGGACGGTCCGCCAACCGAGCACGCCCAGCGCGACCAGCGCGAGCAGGGGAATCGCGGCCGCCACCCGCGGGAAGCCGTGCGCGGCCTGCTCCCACATCAGCGGCGGCAGCCAGGAGACCATCCGGCCGGGCAGGCCCGCGGGTGCCCCGGCGAGCGCGAGGTCGGAACCGGCGTAGCAACCGCCGCCGGCGCAGCGCAGGTAGACGATCACCCGCACCGGCACGAACACCGGCAGGAAACCGGCCCAGAGCAGCACCAGGAACTTCGCCGACGGGCCACCCAGCGGCGGCCGCCCGAGTACCACCCGGTTGCGGATCAGGACGGCGGCGGTGGCCAGCGGGACGGCCAGCACGGCGAGCTCGTTGAACGCGGCGATCCCGGCCCCGGCCAGCAGCACCAGCATGCCCGGCCGGCGGCTGCGGCAGGCCCAGGCGGCGACGGCCAGCACCAGGGCGCTGGTGGCCAGATAGAGCGCGCCGAACAGCACGGTGGTGCTGGCCCAACCGGCCGCGACCAGGCCGGCACCGACCGCGAACGGCAGCAGCGCCAGCTGCGCGGGCGGTGGCGCGGCGAACAGCCGCTCGCGGCGGGACACCACCGCGGCGGCGAAGACCACCACGGCGATGGTCAGCAGGATCGCCGACACCGACGAGACCAGCCGCAGCCCGATGTTGACCGGCAGGCCGACCAGCGCGGTGAGCGCGAAGACGGCCACGTCCAGGGACCATTCGACGATCCGCCCGAGCGGCCGGAAGTTGCCCAGGTCGAGGAACATCGGCACGGTCGTGAACGCGTTCTGGACGAGCAGCCAGGGCTTGGCGCCGTAGAGGCCGCCGTTGGCGTACACGTTGAATCGGTGATCGGCCGACGGGGTGAGGGTGAGCAGCGGCGCCAGCACGATCAGCGGCACCAGGACGCACCGCAGCAGCACCGCCCGCCAGGGCCGGTCGACCGGCCGCGGAACCGGCGTGGACAGCGCCGACGGATCGGCCTCGGCCCGGGGCGGCGGGACGTTCACGATCTCGGCGGTCACGAATGAGCAACGACCACGGCGAGGCCGAAGTTGCGACGCACGCGTCCTGGCCGCCCTCGCGGGCGTTGGGATCAGGTGCGCAACACAGCCCTGGACAGTCGCCCCCGCCCGCTTCCCGGCCAGCGCGATTCGCTGCCCGCCTCGGTCCTGCCGGGCCACTCGTTCCGCCCGGACATCGAGGGTCTTCGCGCGATCGCGGTGCTCCTCGTGGTGGCCGCCCACGCCGGCGTCCCGTTCCTGTCCGGCGGGTACGTGGGTGTGGACGTCTTCTTCGTCATCTCCGGCTTCCTGATCACCTCGCTGCTGCTGCGCGAGGCCGAGCAGACCGGCCGGATCTCGGTGCCCCGGTTCTACGCCCGACGGGCGATGCGGCTGCTGCCGGCCGCCGCCGTGGTGCTCATCGCGACGCTGCTGGCGGCCCGGCTGTTCCTGCCGCTGACCCGGCTCGGCGAGTTCTGCACGGACGCGCTGGCCGCCACCGGCTACGTCGCCAACCTGCGGTTCGCCGAGGCCGGCACCGACTACCTGCGCGCCGACCAGTCGCCGTCGCCGTTCCAGCACTTCTGGTCGCTGGCCGTGGAGGAGCAGTTCTACCTGGTCTGGCCACTGCTGATCCTGGCCGGTGCGTATCTCTGGAAGCGCCGGCGGCCGCTGGTGGCCGTGCTCGCCGTCCTGGTGGTCGTCTCGTTCACGCTGAGCGTCACCGAGACCGCCCGCTCGGCGCCGTGGGCCTACTTCGGGCCGCACACCCGGGCCTGGGAGCTGGGCGCGGGGGCGCTGCTCGCGCTGGCGGCCGGCCGGATCCCCCGGCACCCCCTGCTCGGCTGGGCCGGGCTGGCCGCGATCCTCACCGCCGCGGTCATCTTCGACGATTCCACGGCGTACCCAGGATGGCTTGCTCTTCTGCCGGTGGCCGGCGCCGTCGCGATGATCGCGGCGGCCGGTGCCGGAACCGGCCGGTTGCTCGGCCTCGCGCCGATGCAGGCGGTCGGCCGGCTGTCCTACGGCTGGTACCTGTGGCACTGGCCGGTCCTGCTGATCGTCCCGGCCTCGGCGTGGTGGCAGAAGGTCCTGCTCGCGACGGGTGCGCTCGGCCTGGCCTGGATCACCTACCGGCTCGTGGAGAACCCGCTCCGGCACCGGCGCTGGCCGCTGTGGCAGGGCGCGGGATTCTCCGGAGCCGTGGCCGCGGTCGCGGTGCTGCTCGCGTTCCTGCCGCACGACGTGCGGGCCGGCGGGAACCGGGCCGACCTGCGCGCGACGCTGGCGTCGGCGAGCGACCCGGCGGCCGAGCTGGCCCGCACGATCGACGCGAGCCGGAAGATGGGCGCGCTGCCCGCCAACCTCACGCCGAAGCTGACGAAGGCCGCGCGGGACCGGCCGCGGGTCTGGGACATCGGCTGCCACGCCGACACCCCGGTCACCACGGCTCCCGAGGGGTGCGTCTTCGGCGACCCGAACGGCCGCGAGACGGTCGTGCTCTACGGCGATTCCCATGCGGCGCAATGGTTCCCGGCCATGGAGAAGCTCGCGATCGGACGGCACTGGCAGCTCGTCGAGCTGACCAAGAGTTCCTGCACGGCGGCCGACCTCGCGGTCTGGCACGACACGCTCAAGCGCGCCTACACCGAGTGCCTGGCCTTCCACCGCTCGGCGCTCGACCGGATCGCCCGGCTGAAGCCCGCCCTCGTGGTGGTCGGGTCGAGCTTCAACTACCGGCCGGCGGCTCCCGCGCCGGACGTGGCGGGCCAGTGGCGGGCGGCCTGGGACCGCACGTTCACCCGGCTGACCGCGGGCGGGGCCCGGGTGGTGGCGATCGCCGACACCCCGTACATGGGCGGTCCGGTGCCGGAATGCCTGGCCGAGCCGGCCAACGCCGGCCACGCCGGGAAGTGCACCCGAAGCCTGCGTTCGGCGCTGCGCGGCCCGGAGCAACGCAAGGTCTTCCTGGCGTACGCCGGACGACCGCGCACCACGGTGATCAACCCGATCACCTGGTTCTGCACCGACGTGTGCCCGCCGGTGGTCGGCAACCTGCTCGTCTACCGCGACTCCAACCACATGACCACGACGTACTCCGCCGCCCTGGCCCCGCTGCTGGGCGCGAAACTAGACATCTTTTGAGGTCAGGGTCGCGAGAATCAAACCCAGTTTCCCGTACGGGAGACACCGTCACCAACCGCACCATCACCCGACCGCCGCCACCCCGCAAGCAGCGTGCCACCCCAGCCCGTGCCGCGACTCTCGCGCAACGACACACGCACTCAAGCCCCCGCGCGGCAACGCCTTGCTCCCCTCACCCATACACGCCGCTCCGCTCCGCTCCGCTCGAAGGGCGTTTTATACGCATTCAGCCCGTCGGTGGCAGCTCGACACCACCTCTTGGCGCCCGGCATCGCAGATCTTGTGGCGTTGCCGCTCTGTCCGCACGCTAAGTC
>NZ_BOQN01000100.1 GCF_018332695.1 Paractinoplanes toevensis | reverse complement strand
GCCCGCCGGGTCGCCTGCCGCGGGCGTATCAGCCGGGTCGCCTGCCGCCGGCTCGTTCACCGAGTCGCCTGTCGCCGACCTGCCAGCCGACGAGCGGTCGGCTGATGACTCAGCCGCGGGGGCCTCGACCAGCGAGCTGTCGGCCGAGCAGTCGGCGTCCGGTGTGACCGCCGATGAGGCGGCGGCCAAGCCGGCCACCAAGCGCAAACCGAAGGCCGAGCCCGACCCGCTCTCCTCGGTCGACGGCGTCGGTCCGACGATCGCCGAAAGCCTGCGCGAGTGGTTCACCGTCGACTGGCACCGCGACATCATCCACAAGTGGCGCGAGGCCGGCGTGCGCATGGCCGACGAGCGCGTCGACACCGGCCCGCGCCCGCTGGAGGGCATGACCCTGGTGGTCACCGGCACGCTGTCCACCCATTCCCGTGACCAGGCCACCGAGGCGGTGACGTCCCGGGGCGGCAAGGTGAGCGGCTCGGTCTCGAAGAAGACAGCGTTCGTGGTGGTCGGCGAAAACCCCGGCAGCAAATACGACAAGGCCCTGCAATTGAAGGTCCCGGTCCTCGACGAGCAGGGCTTCGCCGTCCTGCTGGCCGACGGCCCGGAGGCCGCCCGAGCCGTGGCCGAGATGGCCGAGGACCCACCGGCCGACAGCTGACCGCGCCGCGCCTGGCCGTCCGGCACCGCCCCGTGCCGCTCTCTCCGGCCCTCCGGCTGAGCCCGGCCCTCCGGCTGAGCCCGGCCCTCCGGCTGAGCCCGGCCCTCCGGCTGAGCCCGGCCCTCCGGAGGCTCGGTCGGCGCCTGGCGGCTGCGGTTGGGTGCGGTAGCTTGCGCTTTGGGCTGTGGGTGGTCAGTTGTGTCGTCACTCGGATGGGGTAATTTTTGGAGATTGAGCGTTTAAAGGCTTATGCCGATTTGATAACGCCCTAGCCGTTTCGCGGCCTGCGGACAATGCGGATCTATCGTGATAACGATCGGTTGATCCCGCCATTGTGGAGGTCGTATGGACGCCGCACGCCGTCGCAGTCGCGTGGCGGGCGGTCGCGTGGGGGACGGTCGCGCTGACGGCGATCGCACCCACAACGACCGCGCCGAGGGAAGCCGTTTCGCGGAAGGCCGCGGTACAAGGGCTCACGAAGCAGGGGCTCATGGCGCAGGAGCTCGGGACGCAGGGGCTCGCGGCGCTGGGACTCAGGACGCAGAGGCTCGCGGCGCAGGGGCGCAGGATGCAAGGGCTCGCGGTACAGGGCCCCGCGGTGTGGACTCGCACGCCGGGCGTGACGACCATGCGGGGGGCGCGGCTGCCGGTGGGCGTGGGCGGCGCGGTTCCGTGGGGCGGCGGCGGGCGCTGGTGGTCACGGCGGGGATCGCGGTTGTTGTTGATTTTGTGCTTTGGGCTTTTGTCCCGGGGGATTTCGCGGCTCTGCCGGGCGCCTACTGGCTGATGGCGGCGCTGGCCGTGGTGGTTGATGCGCGGCCCTATGTGCTTGCTGATCGGCGGGCCAGTTCGGTCATTCTGCCGTCGATCTGTTTTACCTTTGCTATCGCGCTGGCCTGGGGGTTTGTGCCGGCGCTCGTGGTGCAGCTGGCCGCCGTCACCGTTGCGGGGGTGCGGATGCGGTTGCCGGTTCGGCGGACTTTGCACCTTGCCGTGCAGCATGCCGCGGCCATCGGGGCGGCGGCGGGGGTCGCTGCCATGGTGTCGCTGCGCATTGGGCCGCAGCCGGACTGGGACGATGCGCTGCTCACCGTGGCGGCGGCCGGGGTCTGGATTCTTGCCCGCTACGGGCTTGCCGCTCTGGTGGCCTGGGCCGGGTCGCATCGGAGGCGTCGGCGGGCGCGTAAGCAGAGCGTCGAGGTGCTCGCTACCGCGGCTCTGCTGCTGCTCGGGCCGGTTGTGCTGGCCACCGCGCAGGTCGGGTTGGCGTTCGTGCCGCTGGTGCTGCTCGCGCTGCATGCGGTGCACCGGATGGTTCGGTCGACCGGGGAGTCGGAGCGGGCCGCCCGGGTGGACTCGCTCACGGGACTGCCGAACCGTCGGGCCCTTCAGTCGGTGGTCGGTGAGGGTGGGCGGGAGCGGGCGCTGCTGTTGCTGGATCTCGATCGGTTCCGGGCCGTGAACGACGCGCTCGGGCATCGGGTCGGCGATCGGTTGCTGGTCGAGGTGGGGCGGCGGCTCGCCGATGTGGTCCCGGCGCACGACCTGGTGGTGCGGCTGGGCGGGGACGAGTTCGCGGTGCTCGCCAACCGGGTGGACGGGGCGCCGGAGGCCCGGCGGATCGCCTATCACCTGGCCGAGGCGCTGAACCGGCCGTTCGCGATGGATGGGCTGCCGGTCGACGTGACCGCCTCGATCGGCATCGCTCTGCAGGACGCCCCGGACGCCGACTGCGCCACACTGCTGCGCGAGGCCGAAGTGGCCATGTACGACGCCAAGCAGCGCGGGGACCAGGTGGCCGTCTACGGGCCGGACGCCGCCCATCACTCGCCGGACCGGCTCGCCCTGCTGGCCGACCTGCGCCGCGCGCTGCGCGAGGACGCGCCCGACGACGGGATCATGCTCTTCTACCAGCCGCAGATCGCCATCGCGACCGGCGAGGTGGTCGGGGTCGAGGCGCTGCTGCGCTGGCAGCATCCCGAGCGTGGCCTGGTCGGGCCGGAGGAGCTGATCCGGGTCGTCGAGCCCACGCCGGTGATGCGCCTGCTCACCGGCCGGGTTCTGCACAACGTGGTGGCCCAGCTGGCCGCCTGGCGCGAGGCCGGCACGCCGCTGCGCGCCGCGGTCAACGTCAGCGCCCGCGACCTGCACGCGGGCGGCATCGCCGACCGGGTGGAAGAGCTGCTGCACGAGTACGGCGTGCCGGCCGACCTGCTGCAACTGGAGATCACCGAGAGCGCCCTGATGGCCGACCCGCACCGCGTCCTGAACACGATCACCCGCCTGGACCGGATGGGCATCGCCATCTCGCTCGACGACTTCGGCACCGGCTACTCCTCCCTGCAGCACCTGCGCCGTCTGCCGCTGGCCGAGGTGAAGATCGACCGCTCGTTCGTCCTGGGCATGTCCACCAACCGGGGCGACGCCGCCATCGTCCGCTCGGTGATCGATCTGGCCGAGGCGATGGGCCTGCGCGCGGTGGCCGAGGGGGTGGAGGACGAACTCACCTGGCGCCTGCTGGCCGCCGCCGGTTGCCACGCCGCCCAGGGCTGGTTCCACGCCCGCCCGATGCCCCCGGCCGACCTGGCCATCTGGCTCTCCCGCTACCGGCCCGTCCGCCCCGGCCCGGCTCCCCTGGCACTACCTACGGGTTTGGGGTAGGCGCAGCCACTTACGCAGAATGAAGGGCAGGGCCGGCGCAGCTGGGCCCCGCCCGGCCTCGGCGGGAGCAGGTCCGTGCCACGCCAGGCCGTCACGTCTGACGAACTCGATCTTGTTGGTTGGGCGGGGGGAGGGTGATGTCGCTGTCCCGGCGGGAGGGGCGCGGGGCGGGCGAAATAGACTCGCCGGATCAGCTTCGGACTCGAGAAAGTAGGGGCATGATGGCCGCCATCTCCCGCGAAGAGGTCGCGCATCTCGCGCGCCTGTCGCGGCTCGCCGTGACCGAGCAGGAACTGGATCAGTTTGCGGGGCAGCTCGACGTGATCCTGCAGTCGGTCGCGCGGGTCGGCGAGGTGGCCGCGGACGACATTCCGCCCACCTCGCACTCCGTGCCGCTGACCAATGTTTACCGCGATGACGTTCCGCAGCCGTCCCTCACGCAGGACGAGGCGCTCTCCGGCGCGCCCGACGCGTTCGACGGCCGGTTCCGGGTGCCGCGGATCCTGGACGAGGAGGCGTGACGATGTCCGATCTGACCAGGATGTCGGCGGTCGAGCTGGCCGGCGCGATCAAGAGCAAGCAGGTCTCGGCGGTCGAGGTGGCGCAGGCTCACCTCGATCGGATCTCGGCCGTCGACGAGCGCGTGCACGCGTTCCTGCATGTCGACGCCGAGGGTGCGCTGGCGGCCGCCGCGCGAGTGGACAAGGGCGAGGTCACCGGGCCGCTCGCGGGCGTGCCCGTCGCGGTCAAGGACGTGATCGCCACCAAGGGCGTGCCCACCACCGCGGCCTCCAAGATCCTCGAGGGATGGCGTCCGCCCTACAGCGCGACGATCTACGAGCGGCTGCAGGCGGCCGGTACGGTGCCGCTCGGCAAGACCAACATGGACGAGTTCGCCATGGGGTCGTCGACCGAATACTCGGCCTACGGGCCGACCAACAACCCGTGGGACCTCGGCCGCATTCCGGGCGGTTCGGGCGGCGGCTCGGCGGCGGCCCTGGCCGCCTACGAGGCCCCACTTGCCATCGGTACGGACACCGGCGGCTCGATCCGGCAGCCGGGCGCGGTCACCGGCACCGTGGGGGCGAAGCCGACCTACGGCGGCACCTCGCGGTACGGGCTGATCGCCTTCTCGTCGTCGCTGGACACGCCCGGCCCCTGCGCGCGCAACGTCGAGGACGCCGCGCTGCTGCACTCGGTGATCGGCGGGCACGACGTGCGCGACTCCACCTCCATCCCGCAGCCGGTGCCGGACGTCGTGGCCGCCGCGCGGCTGGGTGCGACCGGCGACCTGACCGGGGTCAAGCTCGGCCTGGTCAAGGAGTTCGCCGGGGACGGCTCGGAGGCCGGCGTGACCGCCGCCTTCCGCGAGTCGCTCGAGGCGCTGGTCAAGCTGGGCGCCGAGGTCGTCGAGGTCTCCTGCCCGAACTTCCAGTACGCACTTCCGGCCTACTACCTGATCGCGCCGTCGGAGTGCTCCTCCAACCTGGCCCGGTTCGACGGTGTCCGCTACGGCCTGCGGGTCGGCGACGACGGCAACCGGTCGCTCGAGGAGGTCATGTCGCTCACCCGCGACGCCGGCTTCGGGCCGGAGGTCAAGCGGCGCATCATCCTGGGGACGTACGCGTTGTCCAGCGGCTACTACGACGCCTACTACGGGCAGGCGCAGAAGGTGCGCACGCTGATCACGCGGGACTTCGAGAAGGCGTTCGAGCAGGTCGACGTGCTGGTGTCGCCGACCACGCCGTTCGTGGCGTTCCCGTTCGGGTCGCGCACCTCCGACCCCTACCAGATGTACCTGGCCGACCTCTTCACGATCCCGACCAACCTGTACGGCGGTCCGGCGATCTCGGTGCCGTGCGGCCTGTCCGAGGGGCTGCCGGTCGGCTTCCAGATCATGGCACCGACCATGGCCGACGACCGGATGTACCGGGTGGGTGCGGCCCTCGAGTCGGCGGTCGGCACCTTCACCCCGCCCGCGCTGTGACCGTCGTTGCCGGAGCCCGGTCCGGGCTCCGGCATCCGCCCACTAGTCTTTAATCCGAAATCACCGGGTCCAGATCGGGAGTTCACCGCATGACGACCACCGCCCTGCCGACTTATGAGGACGCCACCGCGCGTTTCGAGCCGGTCATCGGCCTGGAGACGCACGTCGAGCTGGGCACGCAGACCAAGATGTTCTGCGGCTGCCGCACCGAGTTCGGCGCGGAGCCCAACACCCAGGTCTGCCCGGTCTGCCTGGCCCTGCCGGGCGCCCTCCCGGTGGCCAACCGTGCCGGCATCGAGGCGACGATCCGCATCGGCCTCGCGCTGAACTGCGAGATCGCCACCTGGTGCCGGATGGCCCGGAAGAACTACTTCTACCCCGACATGCCGAAGAACTTCCAGACTTCGCAGTATGACGAGCCGCTCTGCACGGATGGCTACGTCGACGTCGAGTTCGAGGGCAAGCAGTACCGCATCGGCATCGAGCGGGTTCACCTCGAGGAAGACACCGGCAAGACGCTGCACGTCGGCGGGGCCACCGGTCGCATCCAGGGCGCCACCGAGTCGCTCGTCGACTACAACCGGGCCGGCATCCCGCTCGTCGAGATCGTCACCAAGCCGGTGCCCGGCCTCGGCGCGCTGGCCCCCGAGATCGCGAAGGCCTACGTCACCGAGCTGCGCGACATCATCCGCTCGCTCGGCGTCTCCGACGTGCGGATGGAGCAGGGTTCGCTGCGCTGCGACGTCAACACGTCGCTGAACAAGCCGGGCGAGGAGTGGGGCACCCGGACGGAGACGAAGAACGTGAACTCGCTGCGCTCGGTCGAGCGCGCAGTCCGTTCCGAGATCATCCGGCAGGCGAGCCTGCTCGACGAGGGCGTCCGCATCATCCAGGAGACCCGGCACTTCCACGAGGACCGCGGCAACACCAGCCCCGGCCGCTCGAAGGAGACGGCGACCGACTACCGCTACTTCCCCGAGCCCGACCTGGTGCCGATCGCCCCCGACCCGGCCTGGGTGGCCGAGCTCAAGGCGGCCCTGCCCGAGCGCCCGAGCAGCAAGCGGGCCCGGCTGCGCGAGGAGTGGGGGATCAGCGAGATCGACATGCAGTCCGTGGCCAACGCGGGCGCGGTCGAGCTGATCGAGGAGACCATCGCGGCCGGTGCCTCCCCGGCCGGCGCGCGCAAGTGGTGGATGGGCGAGCTGGCCCGTCGTGCCAACGAGACCGGCATCGAGCTGGCCGATATCGGCGCGACCCCGGCCCAGGTCGCCGAGCTGCAGAAACTGGTCGACGCCGGCAAGCTCAACGACAAGCTGGCCCGTTCGGTGCTGGAGGGCGTCGTGGCCGGCGAGGGCGACCCGGCCGCGGTCATGGCCGCGCGCGGCCTCGAGGTGGTCAACGACGAGGGCGCGCTCACCGCCGCCGTCGACGAGGCCATCGCGGCCAACCCCGACATCGCCGCGAAGATCCGCGAGGGCAAGGTGGCAGCGGCGGGCGCGCTGGTCGGCGCGGTCATGAAGACCACGCGAGGCCAGGCGGACGCCAAGGCCGTCCGCGACCTGATCTTGGCGCGTCTTTCCTAGCGGCTGGGCTCGGCTCCGACCGGGCCGGAGGGGGACGGCGACTCGGTCGCTTCCTCCTCCTTGGCGCCGATCACGTTTCGCTGCATCTCCACGTTGGATTGGCCGGTGCCGCCCAGCTGGATGTCGTCGTACGCCTTGAGCTGGTGGTTTTCGTCGAAGTAGAGGACCGACAGGCTCAGCGGGGTCGGCTCCTCCTTCTCCAGGCCGCGCAGCCCGGCGCCGCCGGTCGAGCCCTCCACCATCAGCCGGGTCTGCATCACCGTCTGGGTGGCGGTCGCGGACGGGGTGGGGGCCGGGGAGGCTGACGCGTCCGAGGCGGCCGGTTCCGGCACCGTAACGGGCAGCAGCGAGACCTCGCGCTTGTGCAGGTGGCCGGCCAGCACCAGGGGCACCTCGCCGGACAGCGGCGGCGCCATGGCCGGGTCGTGCACCAGCGCGATGTCGACCGGCTTGCCGTAGTTCCGGATCGTCGCGGCGAGCTCGTTGCCGGCGATCGTCAGCGGGTCGGAGGCGTCCTGGCCGGCCCCGGCCGGCGTTTCGCTCTTGTCGGGAGTGAACTCGGGGTCGCCGATGCCGGCGATGGTCAGACCGTCCACCGTGGTGATCTTGTTGTCGAGGACGACGGCGTTCTTCTGGCGGGCCACGGCGTCCTGGATGGCGGCCGAGTCGTGGTTGCCGCGCACGTAGATGTAGGGCACGCCGACCGACGGGATCGAGCTCGCATATCCGGTCTCGGCGCTGGAACCCCAGTCGACCATGTCGCCGGTGTCGATCACCGCGTCGATGTCGAAGGTCTGCACCACCGTGCGGATCAGCCCGAACGACGCCGGGTTCAGGTGCAGGTCGCTGACGTGCAGGATGCGGGTGGTGTTGCCGGCCGGCTGGTAGACCGGCAGCGTCGACACCGTCGTGTAGAGGCGGCTCACGTTGCTGACGATCTGTTGCAGCTGGTCCGCGTACCGTCCGTAGTTGTCGGCGATCCGCCGGGCGTCACCCACCACGGCCGGCGCGTTGACCAGCAGGCCTTCGTAGCGTGGCTCGGCGATCGAGTCGGGCCGCAGGGTGCCGGCCGCGAGACCGACGCTGCCCAGCGTCACCACCAGCGCGGTCACCCCGGCCCCGGCGACTCGGCGCATGTTCCGGAAGATCAGCGCGGCCAGGATCATCGCGCTCAGCACCGCGATGCCGAGCGTGCGCACGCCCAGCCGGATGACGCCGGAGCGCACGTCGTCGACCGCGTTCTCGCCGGCCGAGCTGATCGCGGCCGGGTCGTCGATCAGGGCCTCGGTGCGGCTCTGGTCGAGCGACCCGAGGTTGACCTTGAGGTGGATCGGGCCGTCGTGGCTGTCCAGGTGCAGCGAGCCGAGCGGCGGGATGTCCACCTCGGTGCCGCCCAGGATGGACGGGCTGATCGACATCTCGGCCCGGAACGGGCCCACGTTGAGGCCGGCGTGCCCGAACAGCATCGTGCCGACGATCACGCCGCCGATGCTGACCAGGCCGACCGCGGCCGCGATGCGCACCCGGGTGGTCCAGCGGTTGCGGTAGACCCGGCCGGTGGCCGCGGCGACCGACCCGGAACGGCGGCGGACACGGTGCAGCCAGTGGTGATCGGTCATCGATGGATCACCCTGCCCCATCCCGGCGGTCATCAAACGGCTCCGAAGGTCAGGTGATGCCGGCGCCGCCGCCGGAGAAGACGAGACGGACGATGCGGTCGTCGTCGGGGGTCGGCTTGCCGCCGTCCTCCTGGTTCGACGTGCTGGCCCACAGCGAGCCGTCGGGGGCCGAGACCAGGCCTCGTAACCGGCCGTACTCGCCGGTCAGCAGGGCCTGCGGGGTGCCCAGCACGGTGCCGTTGCCGGTGACGCTCAGCATCCAGATCCGCTCGCCGAGGAGGCAGGCGGAGGCCACCGACTGCTCGACGAGCGCCACCCCCGCGCAGTAGGACTCGGCGATCGGCCAGGTGCGCAGCGGGTTGGTGAACGTGGGGTCGGTGCCGGTGCCGTCGACCTTGCCCCAGCCGTAGTTCTTGCCCTTCTCGATCACGTTGAGCTCGCCGAATTTGGGCTGGGCGTTCTCCGTCGCATACATCTTGCGGTCGCCGCCCCAGGCGAAGCCCTGCACGTTGCGGTGGCCGGAGCTCCAGACCAGCGAATCCTTGACCGGGTTACCCGGCGCCGGCTTGCCCGCCGTGGTCATCCGGAGGATCTTGCCGGCCAGGCTCTTCGGGTTCTGCGCCTGCGTGCCGGTGGCGGTGGCGTCGCCGGTGCCGGCGTAGAGGTAGCCGTCCGGGCCGAACGCCAGCGCACCGCCGTTGTCGTCGCGGGAGCGGGGGATGCCGGTCAGGATCGGCTGGAGCGCGCCCTTGAGCACCAGCTTGCCGATCCGGTTGTCCTTGGCGGTCGAGTAGTACACGAAGATCGTTTTGTCGGTCGGGTATTTCGGGGAGACGGCGATGCCCAGCAGGCCGCCGTCGCCGGCGGCCTGCACCTCGGCCAGCCGCTGCACCTCGGTGACTTTCAGTCCGTTCGCATCCGACTCCGGTCCGACCTGCAGGATGCGGCCGGTGTCACGCTCGGTGACCAGGGCCGCGCCATCGGGCAGGAAGGTCATGCCCCACGGGATCTCCAGGTTTTTCGCCAGCACCGTGACGGCGACCTCCTGGTCGCCGCCGGACTCGCCGGAGGGCAGTGCGGCGGAAGGTTTCGGCAGGTTGGGTGGGGTGCCCTGCTCGTCGGGATCGGGTGGCCCGAAGCTGCACGCCGTGGTCAGCGCCAGTACGGCGCCGAGCGACAGGGCCATGGCCCGGGCCCGGCGGGAACGCACGATCACGCAACCTCCTCGACTTGACGCCCCCCAGGGTAGCGGCGCCACCTGGAAACACCGGGCGATCACTCCGGGTTGGTGATCTCCTGTTTGCCGGCCGCCAGGACGCGGGGGAGATTGGCCTGCGTGACGCCGGTCAGCCGGATCATGTGGCCGTTGTCGAGCAGCGCGGAGATCTGACCGGACCGGTCGGGAGCGAGCTCGGCGATCCGCGGCCAGGGCACCTTGACGCTGCCGACCAGGGCCCTGACCCGCAGTTCGTCGGCGTAGACGTCGGTGCCGGCCCGCCACGCCCAGACGAAGGCGGCGGCCGGCAGCAGCAGCACGGGGGTCCACTCCCACCCGGCGCCGGCGAGCGGAACCGTGCCGACGAACGCGATGACCGCGGCGACCAGGAGCGCGCCGGTCTTGCGGACCCGAAGGAGGGGCTTTCTTCTCACCCCGGCATTGTCCCATCCGCCGTCTGAGCGGCCGGGACCGGTGACCGTTGTCCACAGGCGACGGATTCCGGACCGTAACCTCTTCGGTCGATCGTCGTTGATTACTGACATGGCTGTGCAACCCCCCGTGCACGCCCGGCTCGGCGTACCGCTGGTCGCCGTGACCGTGCTCATTGCCGGTGCTCTCGGCTGGACGCCGCCCGCGGTGGCGCTGGCCATCGGCATCGGCGGTACCGGCCTGTGGGCCGGTCTTCACCTGATCCGTTCGGCGCTCGAGACCCACCATCGGGACGGCACCACGGTCGCCTGTCGCGGCGCCGGCTTCGTCGGTCTCGGCGCTCTGGCCACCGGCCTCACCGCGATGGTCCCGCTCTGGGGCCCGCCGTCGGCGGGCGTCTGGGCCACTTCGGCGTACGCCGTGGTGGTGGCCCTTTGTTCGGCGGGTGTGTTGTTCCTTCCCGGCTGGGCCGACCGATGGCAGGTCCTGGCCCGCCGGGCGTTCGACGGCACCGGTCTCGGGGTGAGTCTCGCCTTCGCGGGCTACCTGATTCCCGTCGTCCGGCACCCGCATCTGCCCATCCTGCCGGCGGTCCTGCTCGGCGCGGTCGGCATCTCGATCACCGTGGTGGCGGTCCTGCGCGGCCGCCCGCACCGCCTGTCGTCGGTGCGCTGCGGGGTCGGCGTGATCGTCGTCCTGCTGGCCCTCGGCACGGTGGTCGCGTTGACCACGCTGGGGCTGGGCGGCGTCGCGCTGCCGTTGACCGGCCTGCCGATCGTGGCCGGGCTGGCCGTCGCGGCCGACGCCGGCGGTCGCCGCGGCCTGCCGCCGCCCCCGCTCGAGCCGCGCCACCCGGACCAGTACCTGGCCAGCTATCCGCTGCTCGCGGTTCCGGCCGGGGTGGGGGTGGTGGCCGCCCTCTGGCACCTGATCACGGTCGGCACCTTCGACACGACCGGGGTGATCCTCGGCATCGGCATGGTGGCCGTGCTGGCCATGCGCGAGCTGCTGGTGGTGCGGGACATCCGGCGGTACGCCGGTCAGCTCCAGGTCGCCGAGGCGCACTTCCGTTCGCTGGTGGCCGGTGCGACCGACCTGACCCTGGTGCTCGACGAGCGGCTGCGGGTCCGCTGGCAGTCGCCGGCCGCGTCCCGGCTGTTCGGCCTCTCCGACGACGAGGTGGTGGGCCGCGCCTTCGGTGACCTGATCCACCCCGAGGATGTGGCCGGCGCCCAGGCGGTGATCGACTCGGTGCTGGCCGGCGGGCCCGACGGCGGGTCACCGGCCCTGGTCAACGCCCGGCTGCGGGACGGTGCGCGGCTGTGGCGGGACACCGAGTCGACCATCTCCGACCAGCGGGCGGTGCCCGAGGTGGCGGCGCTGGTGGTGCATGTGCGGGACGTCGGCGAGCGGCGGCATCTCGAGCGCACGCTGCACAAGCTGTCGTACTCCGACCAGCTCACCGGCCTGGCCAACCGGCGTGCGCTGATGCGCGACCTGCTCGCCTACCGGCGCGGGGCCGGTCAGCAGGGCACCCTGCTGGTGATCGATCTGCACGGCCTGCCCACGATCAACGACACCCGCGGCCGGGAGGTCGGCGACGCGGTGCTGATCGAGGTGAGCCGCCGGATCCGGGCGCTGCTGCACGAGGGTGATGTGGCCGCCCGGCTCGGCGGTGCCGACTTCGCGGTGCTCAGTGCCGACGGGGCGGTGCTGGCGTACGCGCTGGCCTGCCGGATCGCCACGGTGCTGGCCGAGCCGTACCAGCTGCCCGGCGTGATCGTCGATGTGCACACCAGCATCGGCCTGGCCGAGCTGGCCGGCGGCGGTGACTGCGACGAGGTGCTGCGCCAGGCCGACCTGGCCCGCAAACGGGCCCGGCAGATCGGCCGGGACCGGGTGGAGTGGTACGACCCGGACGTCGAACGGCAGCTCAACCGCTGGATGGACCTGGAGCGGCAGGTGATCGGGGCGGGTGCGCGGGGTGAACTCGACGTGGTCTTCCAGCCGGTCATCGACCTGCGGGCGGGCCGGCCGGTCGGCGTCGAGGCACTGCTGCGCTGGCGGCACCCGGAACTCGGCACGATCCTGCCGGCCGAGCTGCTGCCGATCGCCCGGTCGGTGGGCATCGCCGCGCAGCTGGACGAGTGGGTGCTGGACGCGGCTTGCAAGCATGTGGCGAGTTGGTCGACGAGTTTCTGGCTGTCGGTCAACGTGTCGCCACGTGAGCTGCTCACGGCTCGTTTCCCCGAGCGGGTGGCGGCGACGCTGCGGCGGCGCGGGCTGGCTCCCGAGCGGCTGGTGATCGAGGTGGCCGAGGACTGGATCGCCGAGGACCTGCCGTCGATCGTGGCGGCTCTGTCCGGGCTGCGTACGTTGGGCGTTCGGGCCGCACTCGACGACTTCGGCGCCGGCCAGGCGTCCCTGTCCCACCTGCGCCGCCTGCCGGTCGACATGCTGAAGCTGGACGCCTCGCTGGCCGCTCCGCCGGCCGTGGACGGTGCGCCGGCCGTCATGGACGTGGTGGTGAGCCTGGGGCGCCGCCTCGGCATGGAGATCGTCGCGAAGGGTCTGGAGGCGTCCGGGCAGGCCGAGCGGGCCGCCGCGGCCGGCTGCCGGTACGGCCAGGGCTTCGGGCTGGCCCGTCCGGCCCCGGCCGAGCGGATGGAGGCTTACCTGGAGAGCCACCGCGGTTAGCGCCTAGCGGGGCGGGGCGGTGCTTCCGCGCGGGGTCAGCTGGGCCGGGCCGGCCTCCACATTGGTGACCTGTTTGCCGTCGATGGTGGCGAGCAACTCGCGGGCCGCGTGCGCGCCGTACTCCGCGATGTCGCGGGACAGGGCGGTCAGCGGTGGGTGCACGAGACTGCACAGCGGCGAGTCGTCCCAGGCCACGATGGACAGATCGCCCGGAACGGCCAGGCCCATCTCCTGCGCCACGGCCAGACCCGCCACGGCCATCACGTCGTTGTCGTAGATGATCGCGGTCGGGCGCTCGGTGTCGATGAGCAGCCGGCGGGTGGCCCGGCTGCCCTCCTCGCCGGTGTAGTCGGACGGCACGGTCGTCGCCTCGAGCCCGAGCGATGTGCAGATGTCGTTGAACGCCCGGGTGCGGGCCTGGGTGTGCAGCAGGCCGGGCAGGCCGCTGACCCGGGCGATCCGCCGATGGCCGAGCGCGACCAGGTAGCGAACCGCCTCGGTGATCGCGCCGGCGTCGTCCGACCAGATCTGGGCGATGTTGCCGGTCTCGCCGGGGCCACCGATCACCACGGCGGGCAACTGCAACTGTTGCAGGACCGGGATGCGGATGTCATTTTCTCGGAGGTCGGTGACGATCACGCCGTCGATCCGGCGCTCGCCCCACCACCGGCGGTAGACCTCCACCTCGAGCTCGGGCGTGGCCACGACCTGGAGGGTCAAGGCGTACGACCGGGCCGAGAGCTCGGCCTCGAAACCGCTGATCAGGCCCATGAACCAGGGCTCGATGCCGAGGATGCGGGCCGGCCGGCACAGCGTCAGTCCGACGGCGCGCGCGCTGGCGCCGGACAGCGCGCGGGCAGCACTGTTCGGGTTGAACCCGATTTCCTGGGCGATGGCAACGATGCGCTGCCGGGTCGCTTCGGAGACTCCGGGCTGTCCGTTGAGCGCGTACGAGACGGCACCCTTGGACACGCCCGCCCGCCGCGCGATGTCGGCGATCGTGGGCCGCTTCACTCGGTCTCCCTCTGACTTTCCGGCTGAAGCTTACCGGCAACTGAAATCGGTAGAGCGCTCTCACGCGGTCGCGCGGCCAGATGATCAAGCGACGGGGTAGCGGCTTGATCGGTTAAGTGTTACGGGACACAAGCCCGCTTGTAAACGCCGATCGCCATAAAAGTCCGATTCGCCCAACTTAACGTTCACTGACAACGATGGCAAATCAACGCTGTAACACGCTATTGACAGTCATCGAGGTGAGGCTTAGCGTCTCCACAACTTACCCGGTTCAGTAAATTCTCTCCTCTGTGGAGGCGCAATGAAACACCTTGGCAAGAGTGGGCTGGCGGCAGCGGCCGCGGCAGCGCTGCTCCTTTCCGGATGCAGCGGGCAGAGCCTCGAGGGCAACAACGACAAGGCGGCCGAGGGCGCGGTGACCCTCAAGATCGCCTTCTGGGGCGACATGGGCCTCGACAAACTCAAGACCCAGTACGAGGCGGCCCATCCGAACGTCAAGATCGTGCTGAACTCGGGCGAGTACAACGCCCAGCACGAGGACCTGCAGAAGAAGCTGGTGGCCGGCTCCGGCGCCCCGGACATCTCGGCCATCGACGAGGGCTTCATCGTCCAGTTCCGCAGCCAGGCCGACAAGTTCGTGAACTTCATGGACAAGGGCGGCGCCGACTACGAGGCGAAGTACCTGCCCTGGAAGTGGAAGCAGTCGCTGTCCAGCGACGGCAAGCAGATCGGCCTCGGCACCGACGTCGGCGGCCTGGCCATGTGCTACCGATCCGACCTGTTCCAGAAGGCCGGCCTGCCCACCGACCGCGAGGCGGTCAGCAAGCTCTGGACCAACTGGGACGACTTCATCAACGTCGGCAAGCAGTACACCGCGAAGACCGGCAAGAAGTTCATCGACTCGGGCACCAACATGTTCAACCCGGTGCTCTCCCAGCAGGCGGTCGGCTTCTACGACGAGAGCGAGAAGCTGCAGATGGAGGGCGGCCCCAAGGTCGCGTTCGACGTCAGCATGAAGGCCGTCGACGCCGGCATCTCGGCCAACCTCGCCAGCTTCCAGCCCAACTGGGACCAGGGCTTCAAGAAGGACCAGTTCGCCGTCCTCGCCTGCCCGGCCTGGATGCTCGGCCACATCCAGGACACCGCGCCCGAGCAGAAGGGCAAGTGGGACATCGCCGCGATCCCCGGCGGCGGCGGTAACTGGGGTGGCTCGTGGTGGACCATCCCGTCCCAGGGCAAGAACGTCGACGCCGCGGCCGACTTCGTGAAGTGGCTCGTCGCGCCGGAGCAGCAGATCGAGGTCTTCAAGACGGTCGGCAACCTGCCCTCGCAGCCGGCCCTCTACAAGGACGCGGCGGTGCTGGACTACAAGAAGGAGTTCATGAGCAACGCGCCCACCGGCCAGATCTTCGCGGCCACCGCGGAGCAGCTGAAGCCGCAGTACCTGGGCAAGAAGAACGGCCCGACCCGCGTTGCCGTGGAGAACGTGATCACCCAGGTCCAGCAGGGCAAGCTGAAGTCGGCCAACGCCTGGGCCGAGGCGGTCAAGCAGGCCGAGAAGGCGTCCACCTCCTGAGTCTGAACCTCTGATAGCGGCGGGGCGGCTTCTGCCGCCCCGCCCTTCCCACTAGGAGTGGCCGTGTCCCTCACCCAGCTCCGGCCGTCGCCGCAGCACGCGGCGCCGCCGCCCAAGCCGAACCGGGCCAAGCTCTGGCTCTACCGGTTCGACACCAAGGCAACGCCGTACATCTTCATCGCCCCGTTCTTCATCATCTTCACGATCTTCGGGCTCTTCCCGATCATCTTCAACGCCATCGTCTCGCTGCGGACCTGGCGGCTGGACGACCCGGACAAGGACGGCTGGGCCGGCTTTGACAACTTCAGCAAGCTGCTTTCCGATTCCGACTTCTGGAACGCGCTGTACAACACGATCGGCATCTTCATCCTGTCGACGGTGCCGCAGCTGCTCCTCGCGCTGATCCTGGCCAATCTGCTCAACCGTAAGCTGAGCGGGCAGACCTTCTGGCGGATCGGCATCCTGCTGCCCTACCTGACCCCGGTGGTCGCCTCGACGCTGGTCTTCGCGGTGTTCTTCGCCCGCGACAGCGGCATGGCGAACTGGTTCCTGTCGCTCGTCGGCTATGGCCAGGAGCAGCCGCTCGACTGGCGGGCCGACAAGTGGAGCAGCTGGATCGCCATCGCCACGATGGTCAACTGGAAGTGGATCGGCTACAACGCATTGCTCTACCTCTCGGCGATGCAGGCGATTCCCAAGGACGTGTACGAGGCGGCGGCCGTCGACGGCGCCGGACCCTGGCGTCAGCTGTGGCGGATCACCGTGCCGATGATCCAGCCGGTCGTGGTGTTCACCGTGATCCTGTCGACGATCGGCGGGCTGCAGCTGTTCAACGAGCCGATGATGTTCGACGAGAACCCGCAGTCGGCCAGCGGCGGTTCCGCCCACCAGTTCCAGACCATCGCCGTGATGATCTACAAGGTCGGCTGGAAGGACCTCAACCTCGGGTACGCGGCCGCGATCTCCTGGGCGCTCTTCCTGCTCATCCTGATCGTCGCCGCCATCAACGCCACGCTCACCAAGCGCATCGGAGGGGACCGGTGACGACCTTCGTGAACCGGGCGCCGCAGGACACTCGCGGCAGTTGGAAGACGTACCTCGGTCTCGTCCTGATTTTGCTCTTCTCGGCTTTTCCGGTGTATTGGATGCTCGTCATCGCGACGAGCACCGACGCGGCCGTCACGCAGATCCCGCCGTCGGTGATCCCCGGCGGCGAGCTGATGAACAACCTGCGCGAAGTCTTCACGATGAACGAGGTCTACTTCACCGCCTCGCTGATCAACAGCTTCATCGTGTCCTCGGTGATCACCGCGTCGACGCTGTTCTTCTGCTCGCTGGCCGGGTTCGCCTTCGCGAAGCTGCGCTTCCCGGCCCGCAACGCGCTGATGTTCGTGGTGATCCTGACCCTGACCGTGCCCAACCAGCTCGGCGTGGTGGCCCTCTACATCCTGATGGGCAAGCTCGGCTGGAACGGCACCCTGCTCGCGGTCATCGCGCCCGGGCTGGTCAGCGCGTTCGGCGTCTTCTACATGCGGCAGTTCATCGCGCACGCGGTGCCGGACGAGCTGGTCGAGTCGGCCCGGATCGACGGCGCGATGACCATGCGGGTCTACTGGAGCATCGTGCTGCCGGCGATCCGGCCGGCCCTCGCGGTGCTCGGCCTGCTGACCTTCGTGATGGCCTGGAACGACTTCCAGTGGCCGCTGATCACGCTGAACGGCACCGAGTTCCCCACCTCGATGGTCGCGCTCAGCGACCTGGCCAGCGGCAACTATGTGATCTACCGCCGGGTGCTGGCCGGCGCCTTTGTGGCTACCGTTCCCTTGATCGTTCTGCTGCTCGTCGGTGGTAGGCAGATCGTTCGAGGGATCATGGAAGGCGCAGTTAAGTCCTGATTTTTCCGTTATAGGGAGCACAGTGAAACCCCTGCACGAAGGCTGGACGATCTCCGGCGGTGAGGTGACCGATCTGCCGGCGACCGTGCCCGGATGCGTGCACACCGCGCTGCTCGCCGCCGGCCGGATCGACGACCCGTACCTCGACGAGAACGAGACGAAGCTGGCCTGGATCGGGCGCACCGACTGGTCCTACTCGACGACCTTCACCGCCGACCTCGGCGCACCCCGGCTCGACCTGGTCTGCGCCGGCCTCGATACGGTCGCCGAGATCTTCCTGAACGGCGAGCCGGTCGGCCGGACGGCCAACATGCACCGGGGCTACCGCTTCGACGTCCGGCCCTTCGTGCGGGCGGGCACCAACTCCCTGAAGATCAAATTCAACAGCCCCTACGCGTACGCCGAGGAAGTGCGCGCAAAGCTGGGCGACCGGCCGAACGCGTACCCCGAGCCGTTCAACTTCATCCGCAAGCAGGCCTGCAACTTCGGCTGGGACTGGGGTCCCACCCTGGTCACGTCCGGCATCTGGCAGCCGATCGGCCTGCACCCCTGGTCGGTGGCCCGGCTCGCCGAGGTGCGGCCGCAGGTGACGGTGGCGCCGGACGGAACCGGCCGGGTCGAGGTGCGGGTGCGACTCGAGCGGGCGGCCGAGGAACCGGTGACCATCACCGCTGCGCTCACCCGCGGCGGAAAACCGATGCAAACCCGTTTCGAGGCCGCCGGCTGCCGCGCCCAGGCCACCGTCGACGGCATCGAGGCGCTGCTCATCCTCACCGTCGACGAGCCGTCGCTGTGGTGGCCGCGCGGCTTCGGCGAGCAGCCTCTCTACGACCTCGATGTCGCTCTTCAAGCCGGCGGCGAAACGCTCGACTCGTGGCACCGCCGTGTCGGTTTTCGCAAGGTGCGCGTCGACACCGCCGGCGACGCGTTCACCCTGCACGTCAACGACGTACCGATCTTCGTGCGCGGGGTCAACTGGATCCCCGACGACGTGTTCGCCGACCGGATCACCCGCGCGCGGCTCCGGGACCGCTTCGTCCAGGCGGCCGACGCCAACGTCAACTTCCTCCGGGTGTGGGGCGGCGGCCGCTACGAGTCCGAGGACTTCTACGAGCTGGCCGACGAGATGGGCTTCCTGGTCGGCCAGGACTTCCTGTTCGCCTGCGCCGCGTACCCCGAGGAGGAGCCCCTTTCCGCCGAGGTCGAGGCCGAGGCCCGGGAGAACGTGATCCGGCTCAGCTCGCACCCCAGCCTCGTCCTGTGGACCGGCAACAACGAGAACATCTGGGGCCACGAGGACTGGGACTGGAAAGCCCCGCTGGCCGGCCGCACGTGGGGCGCCGGCTACTACTTCAAACTGCTCCCGCGCATCGTCGCCGAGCTCGACCCGTCCCGCCCCTACTGGCCCGGCAGCCCGTACTCCGGCGTTCCGAACCGCCACCCCAACGATCCGGCGGCCGGCACCACCCACATCTGGGACGTGTGGAACACCGACGACTACACGAAGTACGCCGCCTACCGCCCGCGCTTCGTCGCCGAGTTCGGTTTCCAGGCCCCACCGGCGTACGCGACGCTTCGCCGCGCCCTGTCCGACCAGCCCCTGGCCCCCGACTCACCCGGCATGGCCCACCACCAGAAGGCCATCGGCGGCGACCAGAAACTCGAACGCGGCCTGGCCAACCACCTGCCCGCCCCGCGCGACTTCGACGACTGGCACTACCTGACCCAGCTCAACCAGGCCCGGGCGGTCGCCTTCGGCATCGAGCACTTCCGCTCGCTGCGTCCACTGTGCATGGGTAGCATCATGTGGCAGCTCAACGACTGCTGGCCGGTGACATCCTGGGCCGCGGTCGACGGCGACGCGCGCAAGAAACCCCTGTGGTACGCCATGCGCGACGCATACGCCGACCACCTGCTGACGCTGCAGCCCCGCACCGCGGCGGCCCCCGTCCCCGGCGGCCCCGACCCGGTCCCGACCGGCGAGGTCTTCACCCCCGAGGGAGCCCCCGCCCTGGTAGCGGTCAACGACGGCGCCGAGCCGTGGACCGTCGCCGCCACCGTGACCCGCCGCAGCCTTTCCGGCGACGTCCTGGCCGCGTCCTTCCTCAACGCCACGGTCGCCCCGGGCAGCGCGGTGACCATCCCACTCCCCGCCGACCTCACGACGCCGAACGACCCCGCGACGGAGCTGGTGCTCGCCGAGTCCGACGACGACCGAGCGTGGTTCTTCTTCACCGAGGACAAGGACATCACCTGGCCGCCCCCGGCCTACGAGACGTCGGTGGCCCAGGACGACGAGTCCACAAAGGTCACCGTGACGGCACGGTCGATCCTGCGCGCACTGACCCTCTACCCCGACCGCCTGAACCCGTCGGCCGAGACCGACAGATCCGGAGTAACCCTGCTCCCCGGCGACACCGTCACCTTCACCGTCACCACCGACCAGCCACTCGACGAGAAGGCCCTCACCACCCGCCCGGTCCTGCGCTGCGTCAACGACATCACCGACCTCTGACTCCACCCGTAGCTGCCGCGTCCGCGTACGCGCGTGGGGTGCCGAGCAGGATGTCGTGGTCGGTGTGGTCGCCGGTCATCTCCACCCTGGTCGCCACCGGGGCGTGGCCGCTCGCGGCGATCGTGTAGACGCCCGGCGGGAGGTCGTGCAGCTCGTAGCGACCCTCACCGTCGGTCGTCGTGGAAGCGGAGACCTCGCCCAACTCGTTGACCGCCACCACCGAGGCCTCGGGGATCGCACGGCCCGAGGAGGCGGCCCGCACGATGCCGGTGAGCGTGCCGCCGATCGTCAGGACCAGGTCGGCGTGGCGGGACCGGCCGGGGAAGATGATCCGGGTGGCCGGACGGGCGTGCTCGGCGGTGGCGGTGAGCATGTAGTCCGTCTCGTCCAGGCCGGACAGGCGGTAGCGACCCTCGGTGTCGGTGGTCGCGGTGGCCACCACGGCGCCGGACAGGTCGGTCAGGGTGACCGTGGCGCCGACCACCGGGCGGTCCCGGCGGTCGGTGATGCGGCCGTCGACGTGGCTCGCGGCGGCCAGCGACAGCACCCGGCGGATCTCCCCGGAGCCGGCGTTGATCAGGACCGCGGCCGGCTGATGGTCCTCCGCCGCGCAGATCAGCATGAACGTGCCACCGCGCGGCAGCGACAGCCGGAACTCCCCGTCCGCGCCGGTGGTGGCGTGGGCCACGTGCCCGCCCTCGAAGTCGGCGACCGTCACCGTGGCGCCGCCCAGGACGCTGCCTTCGGCACTGTCGATCCGCCCGCCGACGACGACGGCGGAGGCAGAGCGGTGTTCGGCGTGAGTCGGCATAACGGTCGGCTCCGAGGAGGACGAGCCGGCAGCCGCAGGCGTGGCGGCCTCCGGCATGGCAGCGGACGAAGTCGCGGCGGCAGCCGCGACGGGAGACGTGGCGGTGGATGCGGGCGCGGCGCCGGACGCGGTTGCGGCACCGGAGACTGCCGTGCTGCCAGACGCCGGCTCGGGGCCGGCCGCGGGTGCGGCCGTGGTGACGGGCGCCGGGCCGGGTGCGGAGCGGGTGGCCGGGGTGGACTTGGCGGGCAGCGCGACCTGGGGCAGAAACAGGAACAGGACGAACGCCACGACCAGGATCGCGGCGGCCAGCAGGAAGATGTGGTCCATCGCGGTGGAGAAGCCGGACTGGAACGGGCGGGTCAGCGCCGGCGACGCCCTGGCCAGGAACGACGTGTCGTCCAGGGTGGCCGTGCCACTGCCCTGCAGCATGGCCAGCAGTGGCCTGTTGGCGGGCAGCGCGGCCAGCGCCGGATCGGCCAGCGCGCGGCGGGCGGTGTCGGTGGCGAAGGCTTCCGCGATCCGATCGCCGACCGTGCCGAACAGGATGGAGAGGAACACCGCGGTGCCCGCGGTCGCGCCCATCTGGCGGAAGAACGTCGCCGACGCGGTGGCCACGCCGATCTCCGACGGGGCCATCGCGTTCTGCACGGCCAGGGTGATCGGCTGCAGGACGAAACCCAGACCCAGACCGAAAACCCCCATGAAGAGACCGGTACGCCAGTACGGGGTGTCCACGCCGAGCGTCGCCAGCAGCAGCAGGCCGGCGACCATCAGGAGCGCGCCGAGAACGGGGTACGGCTTGTACCGGCCGGTGCGGCTGATCAGCCGGCCGGAGACGAGCGAGCCGAGCATGATGCCGGCGGTCAGCGGCAGCAGCTGCAGGCCCGACTCGGTGGGTGTCGCGCCACGGGTGATCTGCAGGTAGAGCGGCAGCAGGGCGAGCCCGCCGAACATGCCCATGCCGATCACGAAGCCGCCGGCCGAGGTGAGCGCGAAGGTGCGGTTGGTGAAGAACCGCAGCGGGATCAGCGCCTCCTCCTTCATCTGGGCCTCGACCAGCAGGAACGCCAGCAGGCCGACCCCGCCGACGGCGAAGCAGGCGACCGAGCGCAGGTCGTTCCAGCCCCAGGCACGACCCTGTTCGGCCACCGTGAGCAGGGGCACCAGGCAGACGCAGATGGTGACCGCGCCCCACCAGTCGATCCGGTGGTCGCGGCGCTTGTGCGGCAGCCGCAGCACGCGCGCGACGACCAGCAGGGCGACGATGCCGATCGGCACGTTGACCAGGAAGACCCAGCGCCAGCCGGCGATGCCGAGGATCTCGTCGGCGCCGGCGAAGAAACCGCCGACGACCGGGCCGAGCACGCTGGACATGCCGAAGACGCCGAGGAAGTAGCCCTGGTAGCGGGGGCGGTCCCGGGCCGGCACGACGTCCGCGATGATCGCCAGTGCCAGCGAGAAGAGGCCGCCGGCGCCGAGCCCCTGCAGGGCCCGGCAGCCGGCCAGCGTGTACATCGAAGTGGCGAACGAGCAGGCCGCCGAGCCGATCACGAAGATGGTGATGGCGGCCAGGAAGAAGCGCTTACGGCCGTAGATGTCGGAGAGCTTGCCGTACAGCGGGGTGGAGATGGTCGCGGTGATGAGGTACGCCGTGGTCACCCACGCCTGCATCGACAGCCCGTGCAGGTCGTCGCCGATGGTGCGGATGGCCGACGCCACGATGGTCTGGTCGAGGGCCGCGAGGAACATGCCGAGCATCAGGCCGGCGAGCACCTCGAGGATCTGGCGATGACCGAGCTGCGGTGATTCATCAACGCTCACTACTCCGCAACGATGCATCGTGCCGGGAGGTTGCCCGGCCGGGCCTCAGCCGGTGTACGCCCCGGCGTCGAGGTCCTGCAGAAGGCTCGGCCCGGTCGGCTTCCAGCCCAGCGTGCGCTGGGTGTATTCGCTGGTGACCGGAGCGTCCATGGCGATGAACATGGCCAGCCACTCGAAGTGCTCGGCCGGCACCGACCTGACCGGCAGATCGAGCGCCCGGCCGATCGCCTCGGCGATCTCCCGGGTCGGCACCCCCTCGTCGGCGACGGCGTGCCAGGACGTGCCGGCCGGGGCCTGCTCGACGACGAGCCGGACCAGGGCAGCGGCGTCCGACACGTGGACGGCCGGCCAGCGGTTGCTGCCGTCGCCGGGGTAACCGCTGACGCCGTTGCGGCGGGCGATGTCGACGAGGAAGGCCATGAAACCGTAGTCGCCACGGCCGTGCACGGTGGGCGCGAACCGGACGACCGCCGAGCGCACGCCGCGGTCGGCGTAGGCGAGCGTGGCCGCCGCGTTGGCACTCCGCGGGTGTGCGGCCGGGTTGGGCTGGTCCTGTTCGGTGGCGAACCGGCCGGTGGCGAGGCCGACCACGCCCGATGCGATCACGAGCGGCTTGCCGGTGCCCTCGAGGGCGTCGCCCAGCGTGGTGATCGCGGCGGTGTCGGCGCGGGCTCCCTCGGCGATGCCGGCCGGGGAGAAGTCGTGCTTGTAGCCGAGATGGATCACGCCGTCCGCCTCGGTGGCGGCGGCGCGCAGGCCGTCGAGGTCGTCCAGATCGCCGCGGCGGACCTCGGCGCCCGCGGCTTCGAGCTTGGCGGCGGACTCGTCCGAGCGGGCCAGTCCGACCACCTGGTGGCCGGCTTTGAGCAGCTCGGCGGTGGTGGCGGAGCCGATCCAGCCGGATGCGCCGGTGACGAAGATGCGCATTGCAACCTCCAGTGATGTCACTTGATGACATCGAATACGCTAGCACGAGTGATGTCATCCGGTGACATGACTAGAATCATGTGGTGGCAAGGTGGCAGGAAGGCGCGGCGGGTCGTCTCCAGGAGGCGGCGCTACGGCTCTATGCGGAGCGCGGCTACGAGCAGACGACGGTGGCCGACATTGCGAGCGAGGCCGGGGTGACCGCCCGCACGTTCTTCCGGCACTACGCCGACAAGCGTGAGGTGCTCTTCGCCGGCTCCGAGCGGCTGCGCGACGGCATGCTCGAAGCCCTCGACGCGGTGCCGCCCGCGGCCGGCCCGATGGCGGCGGTCGCGGCCGCGCTGGACGCCTCGGCCGTGCTCCTGGGCCGCGATCACGCGCACTCCCGCACGCGAGGTGCGGTGATCAGCGCGAACGCCGAACTCATGGAGCGCGAGCTGATCAAGATGGCCACGCTGGCCGCCGCCATGGCCGACGAACTGCGCAAGCGAGGCGTTCCGGCCGGTGACGCGAGCCTGGCTGCCGAGGCCGGCGCCGTGGTGCTGCGGGTCGCTTTCGAGCAGTGGCTGAACGGCCCGCCCGAAGCATCCCTGCGCGACCTGATGCGCGCGACGATGGCCCGCCTCCCGCAGGTAGCGGCGCCCTGAGGGGTGACCACCGGGGCCGGGCCGGAAGCTGCCGACGGCCCGAGCCAGGCACCTTGCTGGTGCCTGGCTCGGGTTCGGGTGTCTTGCGGTTGTGGGAGGCGATGCCCGTATTTATATGGTTTTTATTCGGGCACGCGGCGGTAGGCGCCGTCGCTGGCGCTGGTGGCCATCGAGGCGTAGGCGCGCAGCGCCGCCGAGACCGGGCGGGTGCGGTCGACCGGGGTGTACGGCTTCGGGCGACGCTCCTGCTCGTGCCGGCGCTGGGCCAGGGTCTCGTCGTCGACGTGCAGCGAGATGCTCCGGCCCGGGATGTCGATGGTGATCTCGTCGCCGGTCTCCACCAGGGAGATCAGGCCGCCGGACGCCGCCTCGGGGGAGACGTGGCCGATGGACAGGCCGCTCGTGCCGCCGGAGAAGCGGCCGTCGGTGATCAGCGCGCACGCCTTGCCGAGGCCGCGGCCCTTCAGGAAGCTCGTGGGGTAGAGCATCTCCTGCATGCCGGGGCCGCCGCGCGGGCCCTCGTAGCGGATCACCACGACGTCGCCCTCGACCACCTGCTTGCCGAGGATGCCGTCGACCGCGGCGTCCTGCGACTCGAAGACGCGGGCCGGGCCGCTGAACTTCCACAGGCTCTCGTCGACGCCGGCGGTCTTGACGACGCAGCCGTCGGGGGCGAGGTTGCCGAAGAGGATGGCCAGGCCGCCGTCGACCGTGTAGGCGTGGTCGACCGCGCGGATGCAGCCGTTCTCACTGTCGGTGTCGAGCGTCGCCCAGCGGTTCTCCGTGCTGAACGGCTGGGTGGTGCGGACGCCGCCGGGGGCCGCGTGGAACAGCTCGAGCGCTTCCGGGCTGGGGTTTCCGCTGCGGATGTCCCATTTGTCGAGCCAGCTCGGCAGGTCGGGCGAGTGGACGCTGCGCACGTCGGTCTTGAGGGAGCCGCCGCGGTAGAGCTCACCGAGCAGGGCCGGGATGCCGCCGGCCCGGTGCACGTCCTCCATGTGGTACTTCACGCTGTTCGGGGCAACCTTGGACAAACACGGCACCCGGCGGGAGATCGCGTCGATGTCCGCCACGCTGAAGTCGAGCTCGGCCTCCCGGGCCGCGGCCAGCAGGTGCAGCACCGTGTTGGTCGAGCCGCCCATCGCCACGTCGAGGGCCACCGCGTTCTCGAAGGCGCTGCGGTTGGCGATGTTGCGCGGGAGCACGCTCTCGTCGTCGTTCTCGTAGTACTGCTTCGCGATGTCGACGATCAGCTCGCCGGCCCGCTCGAAGAGCGCCCGGCGGGAGGCGTGCGTGGCCAGCGTCGAGCCGTTGCCGGGCAGCGCCAGGCCGATCGCCTCGGTGAGGCAGTTCATCGAGTTGGCGGTGAACATGCCGGAGCAGGAACCGCAGGTGGGGCAGGCCGACCGCTCGATGGTGCCGAGCTGCTCGTCGGTCACGTTCTCGTTGGCCGACGCGCTCATGGCGTCGATCAGGTCGAGTTTCTCGTGCACGATGCCCTCGATCGCGACCGTCTTGCCGGCCTCCATCGGGCCGCCGGAGACGAACACCGTCGGGATGTTGAGCCGCAGGGCGGCGATCAGCATGCCGGGAGTGATCTTGTCGCAGTTCGAGATGCAGACCAGGGCGTCGGCGCAGTGCGCGTTCACCATGTACTCCACCGCGTCGGCGATCAGCTCACGGCTGGGCAGCGAATAGAGCATGCCGCCGTGGCCCATCGCGATGCCGTCGTCGACGGCGATGGTGTTGAACTCGCGCCCGACGCCGCCCGCCTCGGCGATGGCGTCGGCGACGATGCCACCCATGTCTTTGAGGTGCACGTGCCCGGGTACGAACTGGGTGTAGCTGTTGGCAATCGCCACGATGGGCTTGCCGAAGTCGTCGTCGGTCATCCCGGTGGCGCGCCACAGGGCACGCGCGCCGGCCATGGTGCGACCGTGGGTCGAGGTCCGGGAACGCAGGTCAGGCATCCCCTCAGTGTGCCACCGCCGTCTCCGTCAAATGCCAGTCGCGTCCACTGCGCGGGATTTCGGGGCTCCCTATTCGGAGCGAGATCGGGCACAGTGTTCCCGTGCAATCACCGTCCGGCGTGGAGCTGGCCGGGCTGGCCGGTCTCCTGATCGCCGTCCCGGCCGTTGCCCTGCTGGGCAATTCCGGCCGCCGGCACACCGGAGCAGCCCGCCGGGCACACCTCATATTGGCCCTCGGCGGGGCCCTGGCCACCGCGGCGGCCCTCGCGGGGGTGCTCAGCGCCCTGATCACCGACGCTCCGGTGCCCCGGGTCAGCCTCGGCTCGGCGGTGGCGCTCGGCACCGCGATCGGCACGCTTCTTCTACTCATCGGCACGGCCGTGCTGCCCGGCGCGGCGGAGAGCCCGGGCGCGGCCCTGCGCCACCTGATCGACGGTGTGGTGATCGCGGCGGCCTTCTGGTTCGTCGGGTGGGTGCTGCTCACCGAGCCCACCCGCCTGCTCGGCGACGCCACCCCGATGGCCTGCCCGTCGATCCTGGTCCCGGCCGGGCTCGCGGTCATCTCGCTGGGCCTGACCATCGTGCTGGCCCTGCACGCGCACCGGCCCCGCCTCACCACCGTGCGGGTGGCCGGCGGCGTGACCCTGGTGGCCGCCGCGGCGGTGGCCCTGGGCGGCGGCATCTGCCAGGACCGCGACGTCGACGTGCTGTGCGGCGCGCTGCTGCTGCCCGGCGGCCTGTTCGTGATCGCCCGGGCGGTGAAGGTGGCCGACCGGCCGGTCGAGGTGGTCGGCGACGTCAGCGAGCGCGGCACGGCGTACGCGGTGGTCCCGATGATGGCCATGGTGGCCGCCCTCGGCTGGCACCTCTTCCAGGGCGGCAAGTTCGGCTTCTACGCCTTCCTGGGCGGAAGCGTGGAGGGCTTCGCGCTGGTCGCCCGGCAGTACCTCGCGCTCGGCGACGTCCGGCGCTACACCCTCAAGCTGCGGCAGAGCGAGGCGCACTTCCGCGAGCTGGCGCACACCGATCCGCTCACCGGCCTGGCCAACCGGCGCGGCCTGCAGCGGGCGCTCAAGGAGTGCCACGGCCCCGAGCAGCCGCTGGTGCTGGTCGGCATCGACCTCGACGGCTTCAAGACGGTCAACGACATGCGCGGGCACGACGTGGGCGACGCGGTGCTGGTCGAGGTGGGTGAGCGGCTGCGCCGCAACCTGCTGGCCGGTGACGTGGCGGCCCGGCTCGGCGGCGACGAGTTCGCGATCCTCATGCACGGCACGGCCGACGAGGCGACGCTCACCGCGCACCGGCTGCTGGCCGTGCTGGGGGAGCCCTACGAGGTCGACGGCATCTCGGTCTTCCTGTCCGCCAGCCTCGGGGTGGCCGAGGGCCTGTCCGAGGCCGGCGAGCTGATCCGCGACGCCGATCTCGCCCTGCGCTATGCCAAGCAGCGCGGTAAGAACCGCGTCGAGCGCTACCAGGTCCGCTACGACGAGCTGCTGCGCCGCCGGGGCACGCTGGAGAGCGAGCTGCGGCACGCGATCGACCGCGAGCAGCTGCGCCTGGTCTTCCAGCCGGTGGTGGCGCTGCCGTCGATGCGGCCGGTCGGCGCCGAGGCGCTGCTGCGCTGGCACCACCCCACGCTCGGCGCGGTGCGGCCGGACGAGTTCATCCCGGTGGCCGAGGACTCCGGGCTGATCAACCGGATCGGTTCGTGGGTGCTCGACAACGCCTGCAAGCAGCTCGCCGACTGGCTCGCCAAGGGGCACGACGTCTGGGTGTCGGTCAACCTGTCGCCCAAGGAGCTGCACGCGGCCGACTACGCCGGTCAGGTCGCCGACGTGCTGGCCGAGCACGGCGTGCCCGCCCAGCGCCTGGTGCTGGAGGTCACCGAGCACGCCGTCGCCACCGACATGGAGGAGCTGATCGGCCGGCTGACCGAGCTGCGCGCGACCGGGGTGCGGATCGCCCTCGACGACTTCGGCGCCGGCTACTCGTCGCTCGGCCAGCTGCGCACTCTTCCGGTGGACATTCTCAAGATCGACCACGCGCTGGTGGCCGAGCCCGAGTCGCGCACCGGCGAGGCCGCGCCACTGGTCGACGTGGTGGTCCGGCTCGGACACCGGCTCGGGCTCGAAGTTCTGGCCGAGGGGATCGGCACCCCGGCTCAGCGGGCCGCGGTGGTGGAGGCCGGCTGCCGGCTCGGGCAGGGGTCGCTGTTCGGCTGGGGCGTGCCGGCCGAGCACCTCGAGGCACAGCTGGACGGACTGCGCACCGGCACCCGGCCGGTGCCGCAACCGCGCAACGAGCCGCCGAAAGGCGCCGCCGCGCGCAGCCAGGTGGTGTCGCTCGGGCCTGGAATGAAGCAGCTCAGGGCCGTTTTGCCGACGGATCCCGCGTTCGGGGCAATGGCGAGTGATCAAAATGTGGGATCAGTTGACTCGCCGAGTGAGATGGGGCAAGGTTAGGTCCATGTGCTTCGCGTCCCGAGTACTTAGTTGAGCGCACTCCTGCCGAGCTAACTGCGGTGAGGGTGCGCTAGGTCCCGTGCTTACAGCACGAGGGCCTTTTTTGTTGCTCAAAGTACGACTGGACGACCATCCCGAGAAGGTTCGATAGCCATGACGAGACCCACTCCCGAGACTCTCGCCCACCGAGCCAATCCGGCCACTGTCGCGGCCGCCAGCCCGGCCCCGGCCGTAGCCTCCCCGGTGCCCACCTCCGGAGCCGGCTCTCTAGTTCGGTCGCTCGAGGCGCTCGGGGTCGAGGTCCTCTTCGGCATCCCGGGTGGGGCGATCCTGCCGGCGTACGACCCGCTCTTCGACTCGAAGGTCCGGCACATCCTGGTGCGCCACGAGCAGGGCGCCGGGCACGCCGCCACCGGTTACGCGCAGGCCACCGGCAAGGTCGGCGTCTGCATCGCGACCAGCGGCCCGGGCGCGACCAACCTGGTCACCCCGATCGCCGACGCCTACATGGACTCGGTGCCGATGGTCGCGATCACCGGCCAGGTCGCCCGCCCGTCGATCGGCACGGACGCCTTCCAGGAAGCCGACATCCAGGGCATCACGCTGCCGATCACCAAGCACAACTTCCTGGTGCAGACGCCCGAGGAGCTGCCGCGGATCCTGGCCGAGGCGTTCCACCTGGCCGCCACCGGCCGGCCCGGCCCGGTCCTGGTCGACATCCCCAAGGACGTGCTGCAGGCACCGACCACGTTCACCTGGCCGCCGACCCTCGACCTGCCCGGCTACCGGCCCACCCTGCACCCGCACGGCAAGCAGATCCGCGAGGCGGCCCGGCTGATCGCCGCGGCCCGGCGCCCGGTGCTGTACGTGGGTGGCGGCGTGCTCAAGGCCGGTGCCACCGACGGGCTGCGCAAGCTGGCCGAGCTGACCGGCATCCCGGTCATCACCACGCTGATGGCGCTCGGCTCGTTCCCCGACTCGCACCCTCAGCACCTGGGCATGCCGGGCATGCACGGCACCGTCCCGGCGGTGTACGCGCTGCAGAAGTCCGACCTGCTGATCACCCTGGGCGCCCGCTTCGACGACCGGGTCACCGGCAAGCTGGACTCGTTCGCGCCGGACGCCAAGGTGGTGCACGCCGACATCGACCCGGCCGAGATCGGCAAGAACCGGCACGCCGACGTCCCGATCGTGGGCGACGCCCGGCACGTCATCGACGAGCTGATCGCCGCGGTGTCCGCCTCGGCCGGCGGCACCGCACAGTACGAGTCGTGGTGGGCCACCCTCAACGAGCTGCGCGAGCGTTACCCGCTGGGCTACGACGAGCCGACCGACGGCACCCTGGCCCCGCAATACGTGATCGAGCGGATCGGCGAGCTGGTCGGCCCGGACGCGATCTACGTGGCCGGAGTCGGGCAGCACCAGATGTGGGCGTCGCAGTTCATCAAGTACGAGAAGCCGGGCACCTGGCTCAACTCGGGCGGCGCCGGCACCATGGGCTACGCGGTTCCGGCCGCGATGGGCGCCAAGGTGGGCCGGCCGGACACGGCGGTCTGGGCGATCGACGGTGACGGCTGCTTCCAGATGACCAACCAGGAGCTGGCCACCTGTGCCCTGGAGGGCATCCCGGTCAAGATCGCCGTGATCAACAATGGCAACCTGGGCATGGTCCGGCAGTGGCAGACGCTGTTCTACGACGGCCGCTACTCCAACACCGAACTGGGCACGCACAAGCACCGCATCCCCGACTTCGTGAAGCTGGCCGAGGCGCTCGGCTGCATCGGGCTGCGGTGTGAGTCCAAGGACGATGTTGACAAGATCATCAAGCAGGCCATGGAAATCAACGACGCCCCCGTGGTCATCGACTTCACCGTCGGCAAGGACGCCATGGTGTGGCCCATGGTCGCGGCCGGCACGAGCAATGACGAAATCATGTTCGCCCGGGACGTGCGCCCGACCTTCGAAGAGGACGACCTGTAATGAACAAGCACACGCTGTCGGTGCTGGTCGAGAACAAGCCTGGGGTGCTCGCCCGGGTCAGCGGCCTCTTCTCCCGGCGCAGCTTCAACATCGACTCCCTGGCGGTGGGCGAGACGGAGAACCCGGACGTCTCCCGCATCACGATCGTGGTCAACGCCGACTCCTCACCCCTGGAGCAGGTGACCAAGCAGCTCAACAAGCTGGTGAACGTGCTGAAGATCGTCGAGCTGGACCCGCAGCAGTCGGTCCAGCGCGAGCTCCTGCTGGTCAAGGTGCGCGCCGATCGCGCGCAGCGAAGCCAGGTCCTCGAGACGGTCGAGCTGTTCCGGGCGAAGGTGATCGACGTCGCCCCGGACACCCTCACCATCGAGGCAACTGGTAACCCCGACAAACTGGATGCGTTGCTGCGCGATCTCGAGCCGTACGGCATCAAGGAGATGGTGCAGTCGGGCCTCGTGGCCATCGGCCGCGGCTCGCGCTCCATCACGACCGGCCCGGCGCTCCGCGCCGCTTAAATCACAGAGGGTAAGAAATGACCGCGGAAGTGTTTTACGACGACGACGCCGACCTGTCGATCATCCAGGGCAAGAAGGTCGCCGTGATCGGCTACGGCAGCCAGGGCCACGCCCACTCGCTGTCGCTGCGTGACTCCGGCGTCCAGGTGGTCGTCGGCCTGAAGGAGGGCTCGAAGAGCCGGGCCAAGGCCGAGGAGCAGGGCCTCGAGGTCAAGACGCCGGCCGAGGCGTCGGCCTGGGCCGACGTGATCATGCTGCTGGCGCCGGACACCGCGCAGCGCAAGATCTACACCGAGTCGATCGCCCCGAACCTGACCGCCGGCAAGGCGCTCTTCTTCGGCCACGGCCTGAACATCCGGTTCGAGCTCATCAAGCCGCCGGCCGACGTGACCGTGGCGATGGTGGCCCCGAAGGGCCCCGGCCACCTGGTCCGCCGCCAGTACGTGGACGGCAAGGGCGTCCCGTGTCTGGTGGCCGTCGAGCAGGACCCGACCGGCGAGGGCCTCGCGCTCGCGCTCTCCTACGCGAAGGCGATCGGTGGTGCCCGCGCGGGTGTCATCAAGACCACCTTCAAGGAGGAGACCGAGACCGACCTCTTCGGCGAGCAGGCCGTGCTCTGCGGCGGCACCGCGGCGCTGGTGCAGACCGGCTTCGAGGTGCTCACCGAGGCCGGTTACGCCCCGGAGATCGCGTACTTCGAGTGCCTGCACGAGCTCAAGCTGATCGTCGACCTGATGTACGAGGGCGGCATCTCGCGGATGCGGTACAGCGTCTCGGACACCGCCGAGTTCGGCGACTACGTCAGCGGCCCGCGGGTGATCAACGCGGAGACCAAGGCCGAGATGAAGCGGATCCTCGCCGACATCCAGTCGGGCGAGTTCACCCGCCAGCTGATCGAGGACGACGACAACGGCGGCCCGCTGCTGGCCAAGTACCGCGAGCAGGGCGCCAACCACCCGATCGAGGTCACCGGCAAGAAGCTGCGGGACATGATGAGCTGGGTAGACCGGCCGATCACCGAGACCGCCTGACGTTCCTCTTCGGCGCCCGTTTTCCGCAGGGAAAGCGGGCGCCGACGCATATTCGAAACGTCCACGTTACGTCCTGCTTACCTTCCGGGCGCCGAAATAGAATTGTGCGCTGTTCAGGCACTTAGGAGTGGTGCCCGGCGGGTACATTCCCCGCATGCGACTGGCTGATTCTTTCCGGAGTGAGCGTTTCGGCGCGGTTCGGATCCACGAGCTGCAGCGTGTCATTGAGCTGGACTCGGGTCTGTCGGCCGCTGCCGGCAGTCGTATCGTGCCGGCGGATGCGTTGCGCGCCGTCGAATCGCAAATGGTAATCGTCGTGCCCTGCATGAATGAGACACGAAGCGTCATCGAGGGAGTGCTCTCCGGCATTCCGCACGACTGCCTGATAGTTCTCGTCTCGAACAGCGACCGCGCTCCGGTCGACCGGTACGAGAGCGAGGCGCAGACCGTCGAGCAGTTCTGCCGGCTGGCCGGGCGCTCGGCGATCACCGTGCATCAGCGCGATCCGGGGGTGGCCGGAGCGTTCAAGGCGGCCGGCATGCCCGAGCTGATCGACGACGACGGCCTGGTCCGGGCGGGTAAGGGCGAGGCCATGCTGATCGGCATGGCACTGGCCGCGACGACCGGGCGGCGATATATCGGATACGTGGATGCCGACAACTACGTGCCCGGTTCGGTCCACGAGTACTGCAAGGTCTACGCGGCGGGCCTCTACCTGGCCGAGTCGCCGTACTCGATGGTCCGCATCTCCTGGCACTCGAAGCCGAAGCTGCGGGACAACCGGCTGTTCTTCAGCCGTAAGGGCCGCAGTTCGCAGATCACCAACGAGTGGCTGAACCGGTTCCTCGCGGAATACTCCGGCTTCGGCACCGAGGTGATCGCCACCGGCAATGCGGGCGAGCACGCGATGACCCTCGACCTCGGCCTCAAACTGCGCCTTGCCGGCGGTTTCGCGGTCGAACCGTACGAGTACATGGACCTGTTCGAGCAGTTCGGCGGCGTGCTGGAGAGCACGAATGCCGACGTCATGGCCAATTCGGTGCCGGTGCTGCAGATCGAGACCCGAAACCCGCACTTCCATGACAACAAGGGCGAGGAGCACGTGCAGGGCATGCGGATGCAGGCCCTCAACGTTCTCTATCACTCGCCGGTCACGCTGCCCGCGGTCAAGCAGGCCATTCTCGAGTTCATGATCGAGCAGGGCGCGCTCGGCCCCGGCCAGGAGCCGCCGCGCGAGCGGACCTATCCGCCGGTCGGCACGCTCGACCTGGATCTGCTCTACGACGCGCTGGACGCCGAGGCGCTCAGCTTCCGGCAGCCGGACGGCCTGGCCTCCACCGGTTTGAAGCCGGCGCCGCCGATCGACCGGGCCGCCATTCCGCGCCGGGCGGCTTGATTACGAGAATGTGACGCCGGTCACAAAAACGTGACGCGACGGCGGGAGTCGGCGGCACCATACGTAGCGCGGCACGCGTCGCGCCAACGGATGGAGGCGCTTTGACTCCCGTCGTTCTGATCGCTGAGGAACTCGCCCCATCCGCCATCGACGTCCTTGCCTACGACTTCGACGTCCGGCATGTCGACGGCACCGATCGCCCCGCCCTGCTCGCCGCCGTCGCCGAGGCCGACGCTCTGATCGTGCGCAGCGCCACCACGGTCGACGCCGAGGTGTACGCGGCCGGTCACTCGCTGAAGGTGGTCGCCCGGGCCGGCGTCGGACTCGACAACGTCGACGTGGTGTCCGCCACCGCCCGCGGCGTGATGGTGGTCAACGCGCCGACCAGCAACATCGTCTCGGCCGCCGAGCAGGCCATCGCCCTGCTGCTCGCGGTCGCCCGCAACACCGCGAGCGCCAGCCGGTCGCTCAAGAGCGGCGAGTGGAAGCGGGCCCGCTACACCGGGGTCGAGGTGCAGGGCAAAACCGTCGGCGTGGTCGGGCTGGGCCGGATCGGGGTGCTGTTCGCGCAGCGGATGGCGTCCTTCGGCACCCGGCTGATCGCCTACGACCCGTACATCCAGCCGGCCCGGGCTGCCCAGCTCGGCGTACGCCTGGTCGGGCTCGAGGAACTGCTGCGCGAGAGCGACTTCATCTCGGTGCACCTGCCCCGCACGCCGGAGACGTTCGGCCTGATCGGCGAGAAGGAGCTCGGCATGGTCAAGCCGGGCGTCCGGATCGTCAACGCGGCCCGCGGCGGCCTGATCGACGAGCAGGCCCTCGCGGTCGCGCTGGCCGAGGGCCGGGTGGCCGGAGCCGGTCTGGACGTGTTCGTCACCGAGCCGACCACCGAATCGCCGCTGTTCGCCTTCGACAACGTGGTGGTCACCCCGCACCTGGGCGCCTCGACCGCCGAGGCGCAGGACAAGGCCGGCCTGTCGGTGGCGCGCAGCGTGAAACTCGCGCTCCAGGGTGAATTTGTGCCGGACGCGGTGAACGTGCAGGCCGGCGGGGTGGTGGACGAGGACGTCCGCCCGATGCTGTCGCTCGCCGAGAAACTCGGCCGGGTGTTCACCGCCGTGGCCGGCGGCGTCGCCGCCAGCGTGACGGTGGAGGTACGCGGCGAGATCGTCACCCACGACGTGGGCGTCCTGAAACTCGCGGCCACCAAAGGGCTGTTCGCCTCGGTGGTGGACGAGCGGGTGACATATGTGAACGCCCCGCAACTCGCCGCCGACCGCGGTGTCGACGTCGAGCTCACGGTCAGCGAAGAGCCCTGCGAACATCAAAATCTGGTTACCGTACGCGGTGCGCTGCCCGACGGGCGCCGGGTGAGCGTCTCCGGCACCCTGACCGTGACCAGCACCCGGGAGATCAGCAAGCTGACCCACGTCGACGACTTCGACCTGGACCTGATCGCCGACGGGGTGCTGCTGTTCTTCCGCTACAGCGACCGGCCCGGCGTGATCGGCGCGATCGGCACCGAGCTGGGCGAGTCGGGGGTCAACATCGCGGCCATGCAGGTGGCCCGGCGGGAGGCCGGCGGCGAGGCGCTGATGACCCTCAAGCTGGACTCCTCGATCGACGCCGAGCTGCTCTCGGCCGTGGCCGCGGCGATCGGCTCGGCCCGGGGCAGCCTGGTGGACCTACGAAGCGAATGAGCGGGCCGGCGGCGGGTAGACCGTGCCGTCCTGCAGGTCGAGAAGGTCGAGGTTGAGCTCGCCGGCCAGCCGCTCGATCGTCTCCAGCACCACGTCCGGGCAGTCCTCCTGCAACCGCATCTCGATGTGGTCGGCCGCGGCGTGCAGCGGCGCGTGCGCCCACGGCGAACCGGGCGTCGAAGCGCGCGGGCCACGGTCGGGATAATCGCTGGTCAGGGCGTCGTAGAAGGCGACGACACGGGGGTCGGCCGGGCGTTGCGGATGCTCGCCGCGCGCACAACGCGCGTTGGCGGCGCGCACGGCGTCCGGCGGGTCCGACTTGTCCATCGCCCACACCACTAGGTCGAAACTCACCGGCGCATGGTGCCATCACGACGGGCGACACGCCGGAACTACGCCGCCGACACGCGGGGGATGCGTCTTGCGCGTCATTAGTCCGCATCGCTAGCGTTGTCCGTGCCGTGCAGCACGCGGGTGGGCCTGTCTTCGGGTGACGTGTCCGCCATCGCGAGCCGCGCGGCAGGAATCCGGCGGGACCGAGCCACGCGTCATCGTCGCAACAGCCCCCGTGATCGTTTGCCGCGATCCGGGGGCTGTTCGTGTCCGGGCCTTTCATACCTTGGGACGGCGTTACCGTAGGGCGGGACCACGGCGCTAGCCTGGGCCCGTTCTGGAGTGCGACATTAGGGAGCAGACGTGAGCGTGGCGCGGATCGCGGTGGTGGCCGGCGACGGCATCGGAACCGAGGTGACCGCGCAGGCCCGCAAGGTCATCGAGGCCGTGCTCCCCGACACCGAGTTCAACGACTACGACCTCGGCGCCCGCTTCTACAACCGCACCGGCGAGGTCCTGCCCCAGGCCATCGAGGAGGAGCTGGCCCGCCACGACGCCATCCTGCTCGGCGCGATCGGCGACCCCAGCGTCCCGCCCGGCGTCCTCGAGCGCGGCCTGCTGCTGAAACTGCGGTTCGACTTCGACCAGTACGTAAACCTGCGCCCCTCCAAGCTCTGGCCCGGCACCACCAGCCCGCTGGCCGGCATCAAGCCCGGCGAGATCGACATGGTCGTGGTCCGCGAGGGCACCGAGGGCCTCTACGTCGGCGCCGGCGGCGTCCTGCACAAGGACACCCCCGCCGAGATCGCCACCGAGGAAAGTCTGAACACCCGGTACGGCGTCGAGCGGGTCATCCGCGACGCGTTCGCCCGCGCCCAGCGCCGCGAACGCCGCCATCTCACCCTGGTGCACAAGACCAACGTCCTGACCAAGGCCGGCAGCCTCTGGGCGCGCACGTTCGCCGCCGTCGCCGCCGAGTTCCCCGAGGTCACCACGGAATACCAGCACGTCGACGCGGCCAGCATGTTCATGGTCAGCAACCCGCAGCGGTTCGACGTCGTGGTTACCGACAACCTCTTCGGTGACATCATCACCGACATCGCCGCGGCCGTGACCGGCGGCATCGGCATGGCGGCCAGCGGCTCCGTCAACCCGGAGCGCAAGTACCCGTCGACGTTCGAGCCGGTGCACGGCTCCGCACCGGACATCGCCGGCCAGGGCATCGCCGACCCGGCCGCCGCGATCCTCTCCGCCTCGCTGCTGCTCGAGCACCTGGGCCACGACGACGAGGCCCGCCGGGTGTCCGAGGCGGTCGCCGCCGAGGTCGCGTCCCGCACCGCCGGTGCGTCGCTGCGCACCGACGAGGTCGGCGATCGCGTGGCCGCCGCGCTCTGATCGTTGTCTTAACGGGCGTTCGGGGTATCTTCAGGTGCATCTTTTCTTACGCCTAGAAAGCAGGTCTCCGAACCATGAGCGGTGGTGACAACCTCGATTTCGAGATCCGTCCGAACCCGGCGCCGGTAACCGCCGCCGAGCGCGACGCGCTACTGGTCAACCCCGGTTTCGGCCGCGTCTTCACCGACCACATGGTCACGGTGCGCTACGCCGACGGCAAGGGCTGGTATGACGGTCGCGTCGAGGCTCGGGCGCCGATCTCGATCGACCCCGCTTCCGCGGTGCTGCACTATGCCCAGGAGATCTTCGAGGGCCTGAAGGCGTACAAGATGGCCGACGGCGGCGTGGCGATGTTCCGCCCCGACGCCAACGCCGCCCGGTTCGCCCAGTCCGCGCAGCGGATGGCGATGCCGCAGCTGTCCCAGGCCGCCTTCCTCCAGTCCCTGCGCGAGATCATCCGGATCGACCAGGACTGGATCCCGCAGAGCGACGAGGGCAGCCTCTACCTGCGCCCGTTCGCGTACGCGAGCGAGGTCTTCCTCGGCGTGCGGCCCGCCCTCGAATACCTCTACCTGGTGATCGCCTCGCCGGTCGGCGCCTACTTCTCCGGCGGCGTCAAGCCGGTCTCGGTGTGGGTGACCCCCGACTTCACCCGGGCGGCCCCCGGCGGCACCGGCGCGGCCAAGTGCGGCGGCAACTACGCGGCCGGCCTCTCCGCCCAGGCCGAGGCCATCGAAAACGGCTGTGACCAGGTCGTCTACCTCGACGCCGTCGAGCGCAAATACGTCGACGAGCTGGGCGGCATGAACGTCTTCTTCGTCCAGGACGACGGCAACCTGGTAACCCCACCCCTGACCGGCACGATCCTCCCCGGCATCACCCGCGACTCGGTGATCAAACTGGCCGAGCGGGCCGGCCGCCAGGTCACCGAGCGCCCGGTAAGCATCGACGAGTGGCGCGAGGGCGCAGCGTCGGGCCGAATCCGCGAGGCCTTCGCCTGCGGCACAGCCGCCGTGATCACCCCGATCGGCACGATCAAGTCCCCCGAGGGCGAGTTCACCGTCGCCGACGGCGGGTCCGGGTCGGTCACCATGGGCATCCGCAAGGAGCTGGTCGACATTCAGCGCGGCCGCGCCGCCGATCCGTTCGGCTGGGTTCATCGGGTTCTCTAGGCCGTCTGTTTCTTGCGCTAGGACGCTTGTGGGCCGGGAGTGACCATGCTGGGCGGTAAAGCATCTATGCCCTGCATGGCCACTCCCGGCCCCCAGGACTCGGTCACCCGTTGGTGAGGGCTCAGCGTCTCCGTCACCCCGGGTGGGCACTGCTGCCGCACTTGTGGCCGCGGTGGGAGAATCGCTCGCGCCGGCCACGCCGAGTGGTGGGCTAAGCGAACATTCAGCGCCCCTGACGACCGTAGACGCGAACGGGTTGGGTAAGGCTGGGTGACCCACTAACGGGCTTGCCCGCCACGTGACCAGCAAAGTCAACTTCGAACCCGTCGTCGCCCCCGACCCAGCAACTGTTCAACGACATAAACGCGCAAGCTTTTAAAAGCTGATGCCCGCCCGCTTCCCCAGCCACCGCCGGGTTTCCCCGTCTACGGCCGTAAGGGGCGCGGAATGTTCGCTTAGCCCACCACCCAGCGCGGCCGGCGTGAGCAGATCGCCCGGAGTCACCACAAGCGCGGCAGCCAGTCCCCAGTTAGAGCGAGGGAGTCGCCCAGCCTCGCCAGCGAGCGACCAAAGTCCCGGCCGTCAGGTGCTGCCATGCAAGGTTGGGGGCCGGGAGTGGCCATGCAGGGCATAGATGCTTTACCGCCCAGCATGGTCACTCCCGGCCCCCAACCGTCCCAGCGCAAGAATCCGTCAGGAAAGCAGATGCCCCCGCATAGCGGAGATCTCGGACCCGAGCAGACCGATCTCCCGAACATAATTCTCAACCGACCCATGCAGAGCCCGCAAATCGGACAAAAACATCAGCATGGCGTCCGGCGGGGAATCGAACATGTGCTCATTGCCCAGAACCGCCGACGGATGGTTCTCCAACAAATAGTCCGTAAGGCGCTTCATCGATGACGTCGTCAAGGCGTAATCCGCCGCGATGTCCTCGTCGGACACCCCCAACAGAGACAAGGCCAGCGCGCACACCGTGCCCGTCCGGTCCTTGCCCGCCATGCAATGCACGATCACCGGTGCCCGCTCCGGGTCGGCGATGATCCGCAGGGAGGCGAGCAGCGCCTCGCGCCCGTCCTCGGCGAAGTTCAGGTAGCGGTCGGCCAGCCAGCGCTCGTGCACGACGTCGTCGGGGTGGGCTACCTCTTCCCAGTCGACGTGCTGGAGCACGAGATTGCGGTAGTCGAGGCCGTACCGTTCGGCCACCCGGCCGTACCGCTCGACCTCGTGCGGCCGCCGCAGGTCGATCACGGTGCGGACGCCCAGGGCGGCGAAGGCCGACGCGTCCTCGTCGCCGATGCGGTGCAACGCGTCCGACCGGAAGAGCCGCCGCCAGCGCACGGTGCGGCCGTCGAGCCCGGCGTAACCACCGACGTCGCGGAAGTTGTAGGTCTTCGAGAAACCGAGATTCCGGGGGTAAGAGTCGGTCACCACGCTCCCAACCTAGTCTCGAAAGGTGGAACAACGCTTCCCACGAGAGCCGAGAGTGGCATGCTTCATGTCGTGACCCACTCCGTGCTGATTATTGGCACCTAGCGCGCCGGCTGACCACACGCCGACGCGCAGACCTCCCGCATCCGCGGGGGGTCTTTTTGTTGGGCCCGCCAAACCATCCTCGGAAAGGGAGCTCCCCCATGGACTACCAGGTTTTCGACACCACGCTGCGCGACGGCGGGCAGCGCGAGGGCATCAGCTACTCGGTTGCCGACAAGCTCGCGGTCGCGAAGCTGCTGGACGAGTTCGGGGTGGGCTTCATCGAGGGCGGGTGGCCCGGTGCCATGCCCAAGGACACCGAGTTCTTCGAACGGGCGAAAACCGAGCTGGACCTCAAGAACGCGCTGCTCGTGGCGTTCGGCGCGACCCGCAAGGCGGGCGTCGCCGTCGAGGAGGACAAGCAGGTCAAGGCGTTGCTCGACGCGGAGACCCCGGTTGTCTGCGTGGTCGCCAAGTCGGACATCCGGCACGTGGAGCGGGCGCTGCGCACCACCGGCGACGAGAACCTGGCGATGGTCCGGGACACCGTCCGGTTCCTGAAGGAGAACGGCCGGCGCGCGTTCGTCGACTGCGAGCACTTCTTCGACGGCTTCCGCTACGACCCGGCGTACACCGCTTCGGTGGTGTTGGCGGCTTTCGAAGCCGGCGCCGAGCGGGTCGTGATGTGCGACACCAACGGCGGCATGCTCCCGTCGATGATCACCAAGGCGATCGAGGAGGTTGTCGCGCGCACCGGCGTCAGCGCCGACCGGCTCGGCATCCACTGCCAGAACGACACGTCCTGCGCGGTCGCCAACACGATCGCGGCCGTCGAGGCCGGCGTGAAGCACTTCCAGTGCACCGCCAACGGGTACGGCGAGCGGCCCGGCAACGCCGACCTGTTCGCCACGGTCAGCAACGTACAGCTCAAGCTCGGGGTTCAGGTCCTACCGGACGGCTGCCTCGAACAGGCGACGCGGGTTTCCACCGCGCTCGCCGAGATCGCCAACATCGCCCCCGACACCCACCAGGCCTACGTCGGGGCCGCGGCTTTCGCTCACAAGGCGGGGTTGCACGCGAGCGCGATCAAGGTGGATCCGCTGCTCTACAACCACGTCGACCCGTCGGTTGTCGGCAATGACATGCGGATCCTGGTGACGGAGATGGCCGGCCGGGCCAGCATCGAGCTCAAGAGTCGCGAGCTCGGCCTGGACCTGGCCGGCCACCCGGACGCGGTCTCGGCCGTCACCCGGAAGGTCAAGGAGCTGGAGGCCGGCGGCTGGTCGTTCGAGGCCGCGGACGCCTCGTTCGAGTTGCTGGTGCGCGGCGAGCTGCCGGGCGAGGGCTACGCCCGCCCGTTCAACCTCGAGTCCTACCGGGTGCAGGTCGAGCATCGTGAGGACGGCGCGGTGGTCTCCGAGGCGACCGTCAAGGTGCGGGTCCGCGGCGAGCGGGTGATCGCGACGGCCGAGGGCAACGGCCCGGTCAACGCCCTCGATGAGGCCCTGCGGGTAGCACTGTCGCAGCACTACCCGCAGCTCAAGACCGTCGAACTGACCGACTACAAGGTGCGCATCCTGGAGGGCAGCCACGGCACCAACGCGGTCACCCGGGTGCTGTTGGAGAGCGCCGACGGCAACCGCGACTGGACCACCGTCGGCGTGCACGAGAACATCGTCGAGGCCAGCTGGGTCGCCCTGGTGGACGCCCTCACCTACGGCCTGGCCCGCACGACCGCGGCGGCCTAGAGCTCGGGCCGGCCGGCAGAGGCGATCATCGCGATCGCCTCTGCCTGCGGCATCGGCGGCACCTGACCTCCGTCCCGCAGGCGGAGAGCGATCAGGCCGTCCGCGACCTCCCGCTCGCCGACGATTCCGGCGTACGGGATTTTGCGCTCGGCCGCCGATCTGATGCGCGCGCCGAGCGAGCCCTCCTCGTGCACCTCGGCCCGGAGCCCGGCCCGGACGGCCGCGGCGGCGAAGGCGCGCGCCGCGTCGGCCTGGCCCGCGCCGAGCGGCAGCACGTCGATCTGCACCGGCGCGTACCAGACCGGGAAGGCGCCCTGGTGCACCTCGATCAGGTGCCCGAAGAGCCGTTCCATCGAGCCGATCAGGCTCTGGTGCACCATGACCGGCCGTTCCCGCCCGCCGTCCGCCGCCGCGTAGGACAGGTCGAACTGGGCCGGCTGGTGGAAGTCGATCTGAATGGTGGCGAGGCTCCACTCCCGGCCGGCCGAGTCCTCGATCTGCACATCGATCTTCGGCCCGTAGAAGGCGGCCTCGCCCGGCACCGCCTCGAACTCGATGCCCTCGGCGCCGAGAGCACCCCGCAAGAGGCTTTCGGCCCGTGCCCACATGGCGTCCCCACCGGCATACTTTCCGCTGTCACCGCGCAACGAAAGCCGAAAAGACGACGGCTCGAAGCCGAGCGCGGCATGGGAGACACGCATCAACCGCAGCACCGCGGCAACCTCGTCGCCCACCTGGTCAAGGGCGCAGAAGTTGTGCGCGTCGTCGAGCTGAATCGACCGCACCCGGGCGAGCCCGCCGAGCACACCGGAGCGCTCGGCCCGGTACATCGGCCCGACCTCGGCGATCCGCAACGGCAAATCACGGTACGACCGTTGCCGCGCCTTGAAGATGAGCGCGTGATGCGGACACTGGCTGGGCCGCAGCACCAGCTCGTCGCCACCGAGCCGCATCGGCGGAAACATGTCCTCGGAGAAGTTCTGCCAGTGCCCCGACATCTCGTACATCTGGCGTTTGCCAAGGGCGGGGGAGTGCACGTGCTGATAACCGTTGCGCCGTTCCAACTCGTACAGGTAGGACTCGACCGCGTGGCGCGCGGCGGCCCCGGCCGGAAGCCAGAACGGCAGCCCCGCGCCGATGAGCGGATCGGAGTCGAAGAGGTCGAGCTCACGCCCGAGCTTGCGATGGTCGACAGACATCTGGGGTCTCCCTGGGAAATGAGGGCGAGACCCCACACCCGGGCATCTCGCCCGGTGTGGTCGCTGTCAGGTCAGCGAGAATCAACGCCGGGAAAAACCGGCGTCGTCGTCACGAACCTGCGCATCATGCCCCCGATGCTAGGCATCCCCACCCCACCGAGGCATCCGAATTACCAACGGCGCCGCCGACTTCCGTTTGTGTTTTTAGCGTTTACGATCTACGGTTCGAACGTGACGTCAGGTCAGTTCTTGACTACCGGCCAGGTGGCCGACCTGCTGGGTGTGTCCCGTCAGCAGGTCGTGAACCTGTGCGAGCGTGGAGACCTGCCCTTCGTCAAAGTCGGCAAGCATCGGCGAGTTGAACGGCGCCAGGTGGAGGCGTTCCTGCACCCTCAGCCGAAACTCACGCGCGACCAGCTCAAGTCGCTCTGGCTGCATCAGGCAGTGGCCGGCAACCTGGTCGCCGATCCCGACCTTGTGTTGGCCAAAGCCAGCGAAAATCTGGATCGGCTTCTGCAGCTCCACCGCAACACGATGGCTGAAGTCTGGCTGACGCGATGGCAGGAAAGGATCGATGAGGGCCCCGGTGCTGTCCTCAGGGCACTTACCTCCGAAGATCCCGAGTCTCTCGAACTCCGGCAGAATTCGCCGTTCGCCGGGGTGCTTCCTCAGGAGCAGCGTCGAAAGGTGCTTGCCGCCTTCGCACACAGCGGAGCGGGACGGGCAGCGTGAGGCGTGACCAGCTCGAGCATGTACTGCGAGCCGCATGCCAGATCGCCGACGACCCGAACGTGCTCGTCATCGGCAGCCAGTCGGTGCTGGGCTCGATCCCTGAGGAACGCCTGCCGCTGGAGGCCACCGCTTCAATGGAGGTCGATGTGGCCTTCTTCGACGATCCGGGTGACCGGAAGGCCGATCAGGTCGACGGCGCCATCGGCGAGCTGTCGCCGTTCCACGAGATGAACGGCTACTACGCCCAGGGAGTCAGCGTGACCACCGCGACCCTGCCCGACCGGTGGCGGGATCGATTGGTCCTCGTCGAGTCGCAGAGCACTCGGCCCGGACGCGGATACACGCTCGACCCGCATGACTGCGTGGTCTCGAAGCTGGTAGCCGGGCGAGAGAAGGATTACGCCTTCGCTCACGCCCTCATTCGCGAAGGTCTCATCGACCCGGTGACTATCGCGGACCGCATTGAAATGGTCGAGGTCCACCCGCTCGTACTGGAGCGCCTACGGAAGTGGATCGGCATGTACAGGACGACCGATTGACGGGGGCGCGGCATACTCGGGGCCGTGACGACGCCTCGGTTGGAGATCGAGTACTGCACGCAGTGTCGCTGGCTTCTGCGGGCGGCCTGGTATGCGCAGGAGGTGCTGACCACCTTTCCGCGGGATCTCGGCGAGGTGGCGCTCGTTCCGGGCATCGGCGGGGTCTTCGAGATCCGGCTCGACGGGGAGACGCTCTGGTCGCGCAAGGAGCAGAAGGGCTTCCCCGAGCTGGCCGATCTCAAGCGCCAGGTGCGTGACCGGGTCGCGCCCGACCGCGACCTCGGGCACACCGACCGGGCCGGTCAGTCGTCGTCGGAGAGCAGCTGAAACAGGGCGTGGTCGCGCCACTCGCCGTTGATGCGCAGGTAGCGCGGTGCCGTCCCGTACCGCTGGAAGCCGTTTCGGTGCAGCACCCGCTGGGAGGCCGAGTTGTGCAGCAGCGTGCCGCCGCCTGCCGCAACGCCTCCTCCAGGTAGCCGTGCTGGCCGTCGGCGGTGAAGTAATCCTCGGGGCGGAACGGTTCCCACGGCGCCAGGAAGTCGCGGTTGGCGGTCAGCAGCGCGGCCATCCCGGGGGCGTCGCCGACGGCGACGAGGCGGGTGGTCACGCCGGTCATCATGCCGCCGGCACGGTGAGGGTGGCGATCAGGGCGCGGTGGTCGCTGCGGGGGATCCGGTGCGCGCTTGTTTCGCGTACGCCGATCCGGCGGTCGACCAGCACGTGGTCGATGGTCACCCGGGGGATGTGGGGCCCGTAGTACGGCCAGGTGGTGACCAGGCCCTTGCCGGTCGCGTCGGCGGCGTCCCGATAGCCGGTGGCGATCAGGTCGCGCAGCGAGCGGTGGTCGAGGGTGGAGTTGAAGTCGCCGAGCAGGATGCGGGGCGGGCCGTTCGGGTCGGCTTCGGGTTCGGCGGCAAGGTCGGCGCGCCAGGCCCGGATGCGCTCCGCGGATGAGGGTGCCACCGGGTGCGCCGACTCGATCACCAATGGTCCGGCGCCGGGCGGCTGGATCGTCGCGTACGCCTGCCGGAAGCCGCCGCCGTTCTGTTTCCAGCCTGCCCCGGTGACCGGGAAGCGCGAGTAGAGGCCGGAGCCGGCGACCCCCACCGTGTCGGCGAGCGAGGCATAGGGCAGGAGCTGATCGAGCCCGGCGCCGGTCAGCGCCTGTCGCGCGGCCGGGGTGAACTCCTGCACGGCCAGCACCGCCACGTCGTTGTCCCGGACCAGCTGGACGATGGTGGCCGGGTCGGCGCCGCCGGCGAGCATGTTGCTGGTCATCACGTGCAGCGCGACGCCCGCGGACGGCCCTTGATCACCGGTGCGGGCGCGGGGCAGGACAAGTGCCGCGAAAACCAGCATCACGATCGCCGCGGCCACGGCGGTGGTCCAGCGCCGCCCGGCGACGGCGAGCACGGCGGGCAGCAGGCTCCAACCGGCAACGTACGGCGTGAAGGCCATGAACGGCACCAGCGGCCCGCGTTCCGACCCGCTGAGCCGGGCCACCGCCCACACCGCCGCCGGTATCACCAGAATCCAGAGCATCACGCCTACTACTTTGCGTCGCGGCTTCGGTGTGACCTCAGGCTGAGTGACCGCCGCCTGGCCGATGATCTTCATGTTGGCGAGGCTAGCCGCGTTCGGCCAGCTTACGAGCCGTCATCACGAGTTCTGCACAACCCGGTCACGCCGTCGGCACGGTCAGCGTCGCGATCACCGCCCGGTGATCACTCCCGGTCACGCCGTGTACCGACACGTCCCGCACCCCGATCCGCTCGTCGACCAGCACGTGGTCCAGCGTCACCGGCGGCAGGTGGTGCTCCCACGGCCCCCAGGTGGGCACCAGCCCTTTGCCGACGGTGTCTGCGGCGTCCCGGTAGCCCCGCCCGATCAGGTCGCGGATCGGCGCGTGGTCGAGGGTCGAGTTGAAGTCGCCGAGCAGGATGCGGGGCCGGCCGCCGTCGGGGACCGGTTCCGCCTCGATGTCCGCCCGCCAGTCGCCGAGCGCCGAGACGGCGTACGGCGCGAGCGGATGCGCCGACTGCACGGCCAGAGCCGTGCCACCGGGTGGCTGCACCGTCGCGTACGCCTGCTGGTTGTTGCCCTTGGCCCGGGTCGAACCGGCCGCGCTGACCGGGAACCGGGAGTAGACGCCGGACCCGGTCGCGCCCCACTCGTCGGCGAGCGAGTGATAGGGCAGCAGCGTGTCCAGGCCGGCCGCGGTCAGGCCGTTCCGGGCGTCGGGCGAGAACTCCTGCACGGCCAGCACGGCCACGTCGTGGTCCCGGACCAGCTCGACCACCGCGGCCGGGTCGGCGTCGCCGAGGAACATGTTGATCGTCATGACGGTCACCCGGACCCCGGTGGCCGGTCCGCGGTCGGCATTCGGCAGGGCCCGCGGCACCACGCACACCGCCAGCACCAGCGCGGCGAGCACGGCGGCCGCGCCGACCGGCCATTTCCGGGCCCGCAGCGCGATCACCACCGGCACCCACGCCCACACCGCCACGTAGGGCGTGTAGGCCAGCAACTGCACCAGCGGGCCGCGTTCCTGGCCGAACAACCGGATGAGCGCCCAGAGCAGACCGGGAAAGACCAGAAAAGCCATCAGCGCCGTACGGGTGGCCCGCCGCGCCGGTTTTACCCTGGCCGACGTGCTGGTGAGCGTCATGCCGGGGACCGTATCGGCCGTGGGTTACCGAACACGGTTACTGTGACTCGGGTGACCGAAATCAGACCCGGACGGCTTAATGGCATCACCGATGTGACCGGGGTGCGGGTCGGCCATTACGAGAAAATCGGCGACGGCTGGCTCACCGGCACCACCGTTGTGCTGGCTCCGCCGGGCGGCGCGGTCGGCGGGGTGGACGTGCGCGGGGCCGGCCCCGGCACTCGCGAGACCGATCTGCTCGACCCTCGCAACCTGGTGGAACGGGTGCACGCGGTGGTGCTGGGCGGAGGAAGCGCGTTCGGGCTGGACGCCGCCGGCGGGGTGATGCGGCGACTCGCCGACGCCGGGATCGGGTTCCCGGTCGGCGCCGCACCCGGCCAGGTCGTGCCGATCGTGCCCGCAGCGGTGCTGTTCGATCTCGGTCGCGGCGGTGACTGGCAGGCCGTGCCGGACGCCTCGTTCGGGGCGGCCGCCCACGACGCGGCCTCGTCCGGTCCGGTGCCGATGGGCACGGTCGGGGCCGGCGCCGGCGCCAAGGCGGGCGGCCTCAAGGGCGGGGTCGGCTCGGCCAGCACGGTCGTCGACGGCCTGACCCTCGGCGCGCTGGCCGTGGTCAACGCGGTCGGTTCGGGCGTGGACCCGGCGACCGGCGAGCTCTACGGCCTGCCGTACGGCCTGGCCGGGGAGTTCCCGGCGGTCGCGCCCCGGCCGCACGACCCGCCCGGCGCTTCCGACGCCGACTTCCACACCACGATCGGGGTCGTCGCCACCGACGCCGCCCTCACCAAGGCGCAATGCCAGAAACTCGCCGGTGTCGCGCACGACGGGCTGGCCCGGGCCATCCGGCCGGCACACTCCATGTTCGACGGCGACACGATCTTCGCGCTGGCCACCGGGAACGGCCTGCCGCTCGCCGTGGAGGACTTCAACACCCTGCTCACGGTCGCGGCCGACACGTTCAGCCGGGCGATCGTGCACGGCCTGCTCGCCGCCACCGGCGCCGGCGGTCTCCGGGCCTACCGCGAACCGCCGCGATAGGCCCGGTAACCCGGTTCAGATCTCGGCGTCGAGAACGTCGCCGATGTTCGCCGCCACCAGCTCGTCGCGGATCGCGGCGGCGTCGCCCTCCACCACCAGGGTCAGCCCCTTCGGGTGCAGTTGCGCCGCCGCGGCCGCCGACACCTGCTCGACGGTCGCCTCCAGGTACTGCTTGCGCAGCGACGGGTAGTAGTCGTCCGGCAGGCCGTGCAGCACCAGGGTGCTCAGCGCGCCCACGATCGCACCCGGCGTCTGCATCTCCACCGACAACTGACCGGCCCGCCACGAGCGGGCCACCGCCAGCTCGTCCTCGGTCACCCCGTCCAGCTGGGTGCGGTCGATCTCGCCGAGCGTGTCCACGATCGCCGGCACGGTCACCGCGGTCTGCACCCCCGCGGCCACCTCGAACCGGCCGAACCGCCGGGACATCGCATAACTGCCACGAATGCCGTACGTGTAGCCCTTCACCTCGCGGATCAGGTGATTGAGCCGGGACGTGAACGCCCCGCCCAGCACCGTCGCCGCGAGAGTCATCGGCACGTAGTCGGGGGTGGCCCGCTCCGGCGACCGGTGGCCAAGACGCAACGTCGACTGCACCGAACCGGGCCGGTCCACCAGGATCACCCGGCGGTGGTCGCGCACCGACCAGAGCAGCGGACCCTCGCCGGTGTGCGCCTCGCCGGCAGTGCCGCCGAACGCGGCCTCACCCAGCGCGGCCAGATCGAGCGTGTCCAGGTCACCGGCGACCAGCAGCACCCCCGGGCGCAGCAGCCAGGCCTGGTGGAACGCGAGCACGTCGTCGACCGTCACCGCGGCCACCGACGCCGGGTCACCGTGCAGCGGACGGCCGTACCGTCCGGTGCCGAACAGGTCGGCCCGCAGCGTCGCGTCGGCCCGCGGCCCCGGCTGCGCCCAGTCCATCCGCAGCGCGGTCACCTCGTCGTCGCGCACCCGCAGCACATCGGTGGCGTCCAGCCGCGGCGTGCGGATCGCCTCGGCGGCCAGCCGCACCGCGTCCAGCAGCAGCGGAACCGGCGCCGAGACACCGACCCGGAACGAGTCCCAGTCCACCGACGGGGACAGCTCGGCGCCCAGCCCCTCCAGCGCGAGCGCGTAGGCCGCCGAGTCGCGCGCCTTCGTTCCCTCCTCGAGCGACTTGGCCAGCACCGTGGCGGTGCCCTCCCGGCCGTCGGCCTCGTGCGCGGCGCCCGCGTCCAGCATCAGGATGGCGCTGGCCAGAAGCTGGCCCGGCAGGTGGGCGGCGATCACGGTGCCGCCGCCGACGCTGACGCGCCGGATCTCCGGGAAGGTGTACGGCCGGGCCTCGCCCGTCCCCGGCCTGGTGGCGACGAGCGTCATGCGTTCTCCTCCGGCTTTTCCTCGGGCAGGTAGGTCAGCGTCACCCGGGACTCGGGCTTCAGGGCGTACGCGGCGGCCTCGGTCACGTCGTCGGCGGTCACCGCGAGCCACTGCGGCAGCCGGTAGGCCACCGTGGCCGGGTCGCCGAACTGGGTCGCATATCGGCCGAGGGTGTCGGCCCGGCCGCCCACCGTGGACAGCGAGCGCCACCAGGCGGTGGTCAGCAGCGCCTTCGCCCGGGACAGCTCGTCGTCGGTGACCGGCTCGGTGACCAGGCTGCCGACGACCTCGGCGAGGCCCTCCTCCAGCTCGGCCACGTCCACGCCGTCCTTCGCGGTAGCCGTGATGATCAACGGCGCCGCCGCGTGCGCGAGATCCACCCCGTACGACCCGATGTAGTCGGGCTGGGCGATCCGCTTACCGTCGGCGAGCCGCTGGTAGAGCCGACTGCCCCGGCCGTTACCGAGGATCGTGGCGAGCACGGTGACCGCGTCGTAGCCCCTGGTGCCGAAGGGATGCGTACGGTGCGAAAGATAGATCCGCGGAGCCGGAACGGCCGCGGTGACCGTCTCCCGGGCCGGCGTGGTCGCCGGCCCCGTCAGGTGGCCGTGCGGCGCCGGCGGAATGCCGGCGACCGGCGCGAGCGCCCCGAAATACTTCTCCGCCAGCGCGAACACCGTCTGCGCCTCGGCATCGCCGGCCACCGTCAGCACACAGTTGTTGGGCGCGTAATACTGCTGGTGGAAGGCCTTGAAGGTGTCCAGGCTCGCGGCGTTCAGGTCTTCCATCGACCCGATCGTGGCGTGGTGGTAAGGATGCCCCGGCGGGTAGAGCAGCTCGAGAAGCCGCAGCCAGGCGTCCCCGTAGGGCACGTTCTCGTAGCGCTGGCGGCGCTCGTTCTTCACCACCTCGCGCTGGTTGTCCAGGGTCTCCTGGGTGAGCGCCGGCACCAGCCCGCCCATCCGGTCGGCCTCCAGCCACAGGGCCAACTCGAGGTGCTCGGACGGCATGGTCTCGAAGTAGTTGGTGCGGTCCGGGTTGGTGGTCGCGTTCAGCGACCCACCGTTCCCCTGCACCAGACGCATGTGCTCGGTCTTCTTGACATGCACCGACCCCTCGAACATCAGATGCTCGAAGAGATGCGCGAAGCCGGTCTGCCCGGCCGGCTCATGCCGCGAGCCCACGTCGTACCAGAGGTTGACGCAGACGACCGGCGAGCTCCGGTCCGCACTGACCACAACCCGAAGGCCGTTGTCCAGTCGCGTGGTTTCAATAGGCCACGGATAGCCGGTGGTGACAACCGGCGCACTTGGGGACGTCACCCACCCATACTGCCTCGTAGGTCAACGGTCGCCGCGCCTGATCGATAACCGCGTGGCGGCGTCGCCGCATCGGGTGCCATGCTGGGCGGCGTGCTTGAGGATGTCCGGGTCAACGACCGCCTGACGATTCCGGCGGCCGAGCTCTCCTGGCGCTTCTCGCGCTCCGGCGGGCCCGGCGGCCAGGGGGTCAACACCACCGACTCGCGGGTAGAGCTTTCCTGGGACCTGGCCGGCTCGCCGCTGCTGCCCACCGCGCTGCGCGAGCGGGCGCTCGCGCGTCTCGAGTCGCGCCTGGTGCACGGCGTGCTGACCGTCGTCGCCTCCGAGCACCGGTCCCAGCTCCGCAACCGCGAGGCAGCGGCGGCCCGGCTGGCCGCCCTCGTCGCTTCGGCGGTCGCCCCACCGCCGCAGGCCCGGCGGGCCACCCGCCCGACCAGGGGCTCGGTCGAGCGCCGCATCGCCGGCAAGAAACGCCGCGGCGAGACGAAGAAGAACCGGCGCTCCTATCCCACCGACTGATCATGACGGGCAAGGTCGACTTCAAGCGCGAGATCGCCGCCTACCGCGCGCGGGCGGCCCGGTTCGAGATCGTCGACGTGCCCGACCTGCAGTACCTCATGATCGACGGCCACGGCGACCCCAACACCGGCGCGGAGTTCGCCGCCGCCACCGAGGCGCTCTACCCGGTGGCCTACCGCCTGAAGTTCGCCAGCAGGAAAATCCTGGGACGCGACTACGTCGTGATGCCCCTGGAAGGCCTGTGGTGGGCCGACGACATGGAGTCGTTCACCGGGGATCGCGACAAGTCACGTTGGGACTGGACGCTCATGATCATGGTCCCGGACTGGATCGACCAGGCCATGTTCGCCGACGCGGCGGAGAAGCCCGGCGTCCGTCTGGAGTCGCTGTCCGAGGGAAGCTGCGTGCAGACCCTGCACGTCGGTTCCTACGACGACGAGGCCCCGGCGCTGGCCCGGATGCACCACGAGTTCATCCCGGCCAACGGCCTCCGGATGACCGGCAAGCACCACGAGATCTACCTCAGCGACGCCCGCAAGACTGCCCCGGAAAAACTCCGGACCATTCTGCGGCAGCCGGTCAGCGGTGGTTGAAAGGCGCGACCGCCTCGCGGTTGCGGACGGCGTTCTCCGGGCCCATCAATTCCTCGCACACCCGGATCAGGCGGGCTCGTAGGGCGGCCGCCCGCCGGGCGAACTCGCGCTGGCGCGCCACATACTCCGCCTTGCCCTCCGGGGTTTCGATTTTCACCGGTTCGTGGCCGTAGGAGGTCAGGTCGTAGGGGCTGGCCTGCATGTCGAGCAGCCGGATGTCGCCGGCCAGGGCGAAGCAGTCGAGGGCCAGCGCGCCGGGGACGGCCGGGCCGAGTTTCTGTGCCCACTTGTGCACGTCCATCGCGGCGTGCAGGCAGCCGGGCTGGTCCAGGTCGACCTGGGTGGCCCGGGTGGGCTGCAACCGGTTCAGGCCGACGGCCTCGGGGGTGAAGAAGCGGAACGCGTCGAAATGCGTACACCGGATGGGGTTCTGCTCTACCACCCGGTCGGTCTCGGCCTGGCCGAGACGCAGCGGCAGGGGGTGGCGGTGGTCGGGGTCGCGGTAGACCATCGCCCACTCGTGCAGGCCGAAGCAGCCGGAGAAGACCGGGCGGGACGCGGTCGCGGTGAGCAGGCCGTGGATGTAGCGGACGCTCTCGCCGCGGGCGTGCAGGAACGCGACCTGGTCGAGGGTCACCACGCCGTCGGGGAATGTCATGTAGAACTTCCACGTGCCCTGCTCGGCCAGGCCGGCGGGGGCGGGCGCCAGGCCGGCGCCGACGCCGGGGTGCCAGCGGCGCAGCTGGGCCGGCCGGGTGCCGTAGTAGTCGTAGAGGAAGTCTTCGATCGCGTGCTTTTCCCCGGTGGCGCGACGGGAGCGGTGGCCCGCGGTCATCTCGTCGGCCCGCTCGGCGTGGGCTCGGGCGAGGGGAATCCAGGTGACCGAGGGCAGCGTGGTGGTGAGCGCCCTCACCTGCTTGATCCCCATCGCATCAGCGTATCCAGCCGACGCGATCAACACGATCACCGTTAGGCGCGAATGAGGTCCGCCACGGCGGCCGGGTCTCCCAAGTCTGGTGCATTATGGTCAAATTCGGGCGTCATGATGACCTTGGCGTTCGGCATGATCTCGGCAAGAAACGGCAAAGCCTCCTGGATGTACGCCGGGGACCGGCCGCCGCCGAGCAGGAGAGCCGGCGCGGTGACCGCCGCATAGCGACTTCCGTCGGAGTCCATCGCTCGTATCTCCCCGAGTTCCCGGGTGACCGTCGGCAGCAGTTCGCGCACCGCCCGGCCCTCGGTGGTGAACCGCTGCATCGCCCAGACGGCTGCGGTGACGACCGGCCCGCCCGGCATCAGGTCGACCGAGTGCAGGAAGTGGACCTGGGCTCGAGCGGGCTTGCCCGCGGCGAGCAGCTGCGCGTAGCGGGGCATCCAGTCGAACGGCATCGCGCCGTGGATGCTCACCCCGGGCTCGTAGGCGATGACCCGGTCGAGATCGGTGCGCAGCGCGGCGTGCAGGGCGATCAGCCCGCCGTAGCTGTGCCCGAAGAGCTGCCGGGACCCGGTCTCCGACAGCACCTCGAGGGCGTCGGACACCTCTTGGTCCAGGCCGTAGGAGGAGCCTTGGGCCGGGCTGCGGCCGCGGCCGCGCCGTTCGACCACATGCACGGTGTACGCCGGTGACAGGGCGGCGGCCAGCGCGGCGTAATGGCGGGCGCGCCGGGTCGAACCGGGGAGCACGACGAGCCCGGGCCCTTGACCGACGGTCACAACATCGACAGAAGACATGTTCTCGAATGTAGTACACCTACTACAATTTTGATACTGTGCTGGACATGGGAGGAATGACTTTGACGGGGGAGCTCGACGCCGGCCTCGACGTGCCGGTCGACGAGCGGGTCATCGACGTCCGTGACCTGCGCATGCGTTACGGCGCGAAGGACGTGCTGGCCGGCGTCAGCTTCACGGCCCGGCGTGGTGAGGTGCTGGCCCTGCTCGGGCCCAACGGCGCGGGCAAGACCACGACCATCGAGATCCTCGAGGGTTTCCGCATGCGATCGGCCGGCGAGGTGCGGGTGCTCGGCGTCGACCCGGCGGGCGCCGGCGAGCACTGGCGGGCCCGCGTCGGCGTGGTCCTGCAGTCCTGGCGCGACCACGGCAAGTGGCGGGTCCGGGAGCTGCTCAAGCATTTGGGTACGTATTACGCGCCCTACTCGACCGACGAGATCCGCCGGCCGTGGCCGGTCGACGACCTGCTCGACGCGGTCGGGCTCACCGCGCACGCCGATCAGCGGGTCATGCGGCTCTCCGGCGGCCAGCGGCGCCGTCTCGACGTGGCGATCGGCATCGTGGGCCGGCCCGAGCTGCTGTTCCTCGACGAGCCGACGACCGGGTTCGACCCGGCCGCCCGCCGCGAGTTCCATGACCTGGTGCACCGGCTCACCGATGTGGACGAAACCACCATCCTGCTGACCACCCACGACCTCGACGAGGCCGAGAAACTGGCCGACCGCATCGTGATCCTCAACGACGGCCTGATCATCGCGGACGGCTCGGCCGACCAGTTGTCCCGCCAGGTGACCGGCCTCACCGAGGTCCGCTGGACCCGTGACGGCCAGCGGTTCATCCACGCGGCGGAAGACGCGACCGCGTTCGTCCGGCAGCTCTTCCTGCAGTACGGCGAGGACATCGCCGACCTGGAAGTGCGTCGCAACAGTCTGGAAGACACGTACATGAAGCTGGTGCTGGACGCCGAGGGAGGCGAGCGATGATCTCGACTCTCCGGGCCGGGCTGGCCCGCGGTGGCATCGAGTTGAAGCAGACCCTGACCACGCCGAGCGACCTGTCGTCGTACCTGATCCCGGCGCTCATCCTGTTCGGCACGATCTTCTTCCAGCGCGACGCGCACGTGCCCGGCACGTCCTTCTCGCTCGGGGCGAGCACGCTGCCCGGGGTGTTCGGGATGGGCATCGCGTTCGGCAGCCTGCTGACGGTCGCCCAGCTGCTGACCGTGGAGCGGGAGGACGGCACGCTGCTGCGAGCCAAGGCCACGCCGAACGGGATGGGTGGATACCTGGCCGGCAAGGCCGTGCTGGTCGGCGGCATGACCGGGGTGAGCCTGCTGCTCCAGTTGGTGCCGGGGCTGTTCTTGGTGGAGGGCCTGCACGTGAGCGCAACCGGCTGGCTCACCCTGCTGTGGCTGGTGCCGCTCGGGTTCCTGGCGACCATGCCGCTCGGCGCGGTGCTCGGCTCGATCTTCGACAACCCGCGCAACATGGCCCTGGTGACCCTGCCGATCTTCGGACTGGTCGCGCTCTCCGGCATCTTCTATCCGATCACCGGTTTCCCGGGCTGGCTGCAGGCCATCGGGCAGGTCTTCCCGATCTACTGGCTAGGGTTGGGCATGCGTTCGGTGTTCCTGCCCGATTCGATGGCCCTGGTCGAGTTGACCCACTCCTGGCGGCATCTGGAGACGTTCGGCGTGCTCGCGCTGTGGACCGTGGTGGGTCTCGGGCTGGCGCCGGCCGTGTTGCGGCGGATGGCGCGCCGGGAGTCCGGTTCGGCGGTCGAGGCGCGGCGGCAGCGGGCAATGGCGACCGTCGGCCGATGAGCAGCGAGGTCACGTACAACCGGATCGCGATGCTGCGTGCCGAGCGCGGCATCTCGCGGCGGCAGCTCGCCGACGCTCTCGGGGTGCACTACCAGACGGTGGGCTACCTGGAGCGCGGCGAGTTCAGCCCGAGCCTGCACCTGGCGCTGCGGATCTGCGCCTACTTCGAGGTGCCGGTCGAGGTGGTGTTCTCGCTCGAGCCGTTCCCGCGGCTGGGCGCGGAGTCCAACGGAGCTGCCCGGTCGGCGTAGATTTCGGGGGAGAGCCTCGAGAGATAGGGAATTCTTCGTGCGTTTCGCCCGCTTTGTCCATGCTGGTGGAGTTTCGTTCGGTGTCGTCGAGGGCGCCGAGGGCGAAGGCCTGACCATCGCCGAGATCGACTCGATTCCGTTCGCGAAGGTGCAGTTCACCGGCCAGCGCTGGGCGCTCGCCGACGTCCGGCTGCTCGCCCCGATCTTCGCGAGCAAGGTGATCGGAGTCGGCCGCAACTACGCCGACCACGCCGCCGAGCTCGGCAACGCCGTACCCAAAGAGCCGTTGATCTTCCTGAAGCCGTCCACCTCGGTGATCGGGCCGAACGACGCGATCCGGCTGCCACCGCAGTCGCAGCGGGTCGAGGAGGAGGCCGAGCTGGCCGTCGTGATCGGCGCGAGCGGCGCCCGCCGGGTCGACCGGGCCGGCGCCGAGGCGGCGATCTTCGGCTACACCATCGGCAACGACGTCACCGCCCGTGACCTGCAGCGCAGCGACCCGCAGTGGACCAGGGCCAAGGGTTTCGACTCGTTCTGCCCGATCGGCCCGTGGATCGTCACCGGTCTCGACGTGAGCGACCTCGAGATCCGCTGCGAGGTCGGTCGCAACCCCGACGCGATGGAGGTGCGCCAGATCGGCCGCACCAAGGACATGGTCTTCGACGTCCCCACCCTGGTGTCGTACGTCTCGCACGTCATGACGCTGCTGCCCGGCGACATCATCCTGACCGGCACCCCGGCCGGGGTCAGCGAGCTGACCACCGGCGACACCGTCTCGATCACCGTGCAGGGCATCGGGGAGCTGCGCAACCCGGTGGTCTCATTGGAATAGCGCGACCGCCGCGGCCCACGACATGCCGCTCGCCGCCCGGTACGCCCGGGCCACCTCATCGGTGGTCAGGGCGGACCGGGCATTTTTCTCGGCCGCGTCCCGATCGCGTACCTCATCGGGGGTGAAGATCGCCGAACCGAGGGCCGACCGCTCCCGTTCGGCCACGGCCAGCAGGGTCAGCGCCCGTTCGGGCGGCTCCAGCTGGGCCAGTCCTTCGACGGCGTCGAGCTGACCCTCGGTGATGCCCAGCTCGGTGTAGAGGGCGAGCGCCTGTCGCAGGTGACCGCCGGATTTTTCCGGATCCCGCAGACGCCGAGCGACGATCCCGAGGTTCGTCAGCGCGGCGGCCTCGCCGCGTTTTTCGCCGATCGCTCGGAACGCCACCCGGGCTCGCTCGAACAGCGGCCCGGCCTCGTCGAGACGATCCAGGCAGCGCAGCGTCCCGGCCGTGTTGTTCAGCCCGGCCGCGATCATCCGGGCATCGCCCGCCTTTTCGGCCAGCGTCAGAGCTTCATAGCCGTAGGCCAGCGAGGCCTCGTAGTCGCCCTGCCCCTGCGCGGTGATCAGCAGGTTGTTCAGCGCGGCCAGCACCCCGGGCTGGTCGTCGAGCAGCCGGAACGTCGCCAGGCCCTGCTCACCGAGCCGTCGTGCCTCGCTCAGGTCACCGCTGTTACGAGCGAGTGCGGCTGCCGCCCGGAGCGCCTTGGCCCGGCCCACCGACGGACCTGGCGGCGCGGTGTCGAGCGCGTGCCGCAGCCACCCACGGCCCTCGGCCATCCGGCCGGTGATCCACCAGTACCACCACATCGCGGCGGCCAGGGTCAGCCCGTCGGCCGGGTCGCCGTCGGTCAGCGACCACTCCAGCGCGGCCAGCACGCTCGGGTGCGCGGCGTCCATCGACGCCAGCCAGGCGGTGTGGGCCGGGCCGTCCGGCGGGGGCGGGGTGGCGAGCCGGTCGAGCCAGAGCGCCACGAACCGGCGGCGGGCCGGGTCGGCGGCGGGCAGGCGCTCGGCCGCGTACTCCCGGATCGTCGCGATCAGCCGGTACCGAGAACCGTCCCAGTCGACCATCGAACGATCGGTGAGCTGGGTCAGCGGGTCGAGCGCGTCGGCGCCGTGCACCCGCCCGGCGGCGTCGAGATCGAACGGCCCGGCGAACAGGCTGAGCCGGGCCAGCAAACCCTGCTGAACCTCGTCGAGCAGGTCGTGCCCCCAGTCGATGGCCGCCCGCATGGTGCGGTGCCGTTCCACCGGGGAGTTGCCGATGAGCAGGTCGAGACGGCCGGTGACGGCGGCCAGCGGCAGCGAGCGCAGCCGGGCGGCGGCCAGTTCCAGGGCGAGCGGCAGGCCGTCGAGGCGCCGGCACAGCTCGGCGGCGGGCTCCTGCTCGGCGGCCCGCAGGCCGGTGCCGCCCCGGGCGGCGGCCACCCGGTCGGCGAACAGCCGCACGGCGTCGGACGCGGTCAGACCGGGCAGCGGGCAGAGTGTCTCGCCGGGGATCCCCAACGGCTCCCGGCTGGTCGCCAGCACCCGCAGGCTCGGCACCGCCCGGATCAGATCGTCCACCGTGGCCGCCGCGCCGGCCCGCACGTGCTCGCAGTTGTCCACCACGAGCAGCGCCCGGCGATCGCCGACATGGTGGGCGAACGCCTCGACCGCGGACACTCCCGGTTCGTCGCGCACGCCCGCCGCGGCGGCGAACCGGGTCGCGTCGGCCGACGCGTAACCGGCCAGCTCGACGACCAGGACCAGGTCGTACTCGGCGGCGACCTCGCGGGCCAGCTCGTACGCGAATCGGGTCTTGCCGCAGCCGCCCGGCCCGGTCACGGTGAGCAGCCGGGTCTCGCCGGCCAGGGCGTGCGCCCGGTCCAGCTCGGCGCGGCGGCCGATGAAGCGGCTGCGCGAGCCGGGCAGACCCGGCGCCGGACGGTCCAGCGTCGGGTCGCGCCGGCGAATACCCGCGGCGAGGGCCGCGAGATTCGGTCCGGCTTCCATTTCGTACGACCGGAGCACGGTGGCCGCCGAGGCGAAGACCTCCAGTGCCTCGGCCGACCGCCCGGCCCGATGCAGCACCAGCATCAGGCGCTCGACCAACGGCTCGGCGACCGGATCGGCGGCCACCCAGGCACTCAACTCGGCCAGCACCGGACGGCCCGCGGCCAGTTCCCGATCGACCCAGTCGCGCCGCCGCGCGAGCAGCAACTCGGTCAGCCGGGCCGCGGCCGCCTCGACGATCGGCCCAGCGCCGCCGGCCTCGTAGGCCGGCCCACGCCACAGCCCGAGGTCACCGGTCGTCTCGAACTCGGCCGCGTCCAGCTCGCCGGCCCGCAACGCGTAGCCACCGGCCGTCGAAAGCAGCCGGTCACCGACCACTTTGCGCAGAGCGGACGCGTGCACCTGCAGGGCCGGCCCGGCGGTGGCCGGTGCACCCTCGGGCCACAGCTCGGCGATCAGCCTCTCGGCCGAGACGAGCTGCCCGTCCGCCGCGAGCAGCGCCGCGAGCAGGGCACGCGGCCGGGGAGCGAGCGGCACGACGGCGCCGCCGGAGGTCACCACCCGCACCGGGCCCAGCACCTCGAAGCGCATCGGTCTCCGTCTTAAGCGTTTGTTTGGCGACCGGACTCACGCTAGCGGGCGCAGTCAGCGTCGCCACCACCCCAGCGTTCCGGCATTCTGTCCTGTGGGGGGATATCGAGATGAAGATCCTGGTTACCGGAGCCACCACCAACATCGGGCGGATGGTCGTCGACGAGTTGCTCGCACTGGGCGCCGACGACGTACGCGCCCTGACCGTCGACCCGGTGCGGGCCGCGCTGCCGGCCGGCGTCGAGATCGCCCGCGGCTTCCTCGGTCGGCCGTCGACGCTGCCCGCCGCGTACGCCGGGGTGGACGTTCTCTACCTCGCGCCCTACCTGCCCACCGTGACCGAGGCGTGCCGGCTGGCCGCCGAGGCCGGCATCTCCCGGGTCGTCGACCTGGCCGGGCCCAAGGGCGAGCACTGGCAGGCCGTCGAGGACGCGGTCGAGGCGGCCGGGCTGCCGTTCACCCACCTCGAGCCGGGCGAGTTCATGGCCAACGCGGCGATCTGGAGCCGGCAGATCCGGGCCGGCGACGAGGTGCGCGATGCCTTCGGGGACGCGGCCAACGCACCGATCGCCCAGGAGGACATCGCGGCGGTGGCCGCCCGCGCGCTCCTCGACGACGGCCTGGTGGGTCGCTCGCTGGAGTTGACCGGACCGGAGACGCTCAGCCGCCGCCGGAAGGTGGAGCTGATCGGGGAGGCGCTCGGCCGTGAGCTTCGTTACGTCGAGTTACCGCGCGACGAGGCGGTCGCGGAGTTGGCGACGGACATGGGCGAGCACGCCGCCTGGTACGTCGACGGCCTCGAGATGCTTGCTGAGTACCCCCAGCCGGCCGTGCCGACGGTTGCCGAGATAACGGGCCGACCTGCGACGACGTTTCTCGAGTGGGCCCGCCGGAACGCTGATCTCTTCGAGGACCGGTAACCCGATTTGGTAGGCCCGGGGTGGTCGGGTAGAGTTTCTTCTCGGCGCGGGAAACCGGGCCAATGGGGTATGGGGTAATTGGCAGCCCGACTGATTCTGGTTCAGTTAGTCTAGGTTCGAGTCCTGGTACCCCAGCGCTACCGTTCCCGCAAAGGCCGGTGGAGCTGGACTTCTGATAGAGTTCGGCCCGCCGCTGAGCGAGAGCGCAGCAGCAAAGCAAGTCCTGGCCCCGTCGTCTAGCGGCCTAGGACGCCGCCCTCTCAAGGCGGTAGCGAGGGTTCGAATCCCTTCGGGGCTACACAGCGTAGCGGCCTTACATCGAAAGATGTGAGGCCGCTTCTGTGTTTCAGCCGGAATAATGTCCGGATGGCTGACACCGTGGTCCGTCGAGTCGATCTCGGCTATTTCGTCCGTCCCGCGTCGGAAACCGGCACCGGGCACCCCCGCGTTGAGCCCACCCTCGGCTACCTGATCGAGCACGAGCTCGGCACCGTCCTGGTCGACACCGGCATGGGCAGCCATCCGGAGGTGGACGCGTGGTACCACCCGCGCCGGATCCCGCTCGCCACCGCGCTGAAAGCGTCCGGCGCGAAGATCGACGACGTGCGGTACGTGGTCAACTGCCACCTGCATTTCGACCACTGCGGCGGCAACCCGCTGCTGGCCGGCCGCCCGGTCTTCACCCAGCGCGCCGAGCTGGCCTCGGCCCGGACGACGCCGGACTACACGCTGCCGCCGCTGATCGATCACCCCGGTGCCCGCTACGAGGAGCTGGACGGCGAGACCGAGATCCTGCCCGGCGTGGTGATCCTGCCGACCCCCGGACACACCGCGGGCCACCAGTCGGTGCTGGTGGCCCGCGGCGACGGCACCGTGATCGTGGCCGGCCAGAGTCACGACAACGCCAGCCTGTTCACCGGCGACGTCCTGGCCCAGCGGGCCGGGGTCGGCCACTATCCGGCCTGGCTGCACCGGATCCTGGCGCACGACCCGAAACAGGTCGTCTTCGCTCACGACAACGCGGTCTGGACCCCCGGTTCGAGCCAGGTGAGCGCACCCTGAGGAAAGGCTGCCGTGATCTCGGCCCGCCCCTCGTGGAAGTGCGACCAGCCCTCGTAGTGCACCGGCACGATCTGCCGCGGCTTGATGGCGGCCGCCAGCCGCACCGCGTCCCGCCCGGTCATCGTGTACCGGGCGGGCCCGGTGAGCCCGAACTGCACCTTCCCCAGGTGCAGGACGGCGGTGTCCACGTCGAACCGGGACGCCACCTCCAGCACGCCGGGGAAGACCACCGTGTCCCCGGAGATCCACACCACGGTGGCCGAGCCGGCCGGCCGCAGCGCGAAGCCGATGCTCGGTCCGAAGATCGGCAACAGCACGGCCGGTCCGTGCCGGGACGGTGTCGCGGTGATCTCCAGCTCGCCGACGGGCGTGCTCGCCCACGGTTTCAGGCCGGTGGCGTTGCCGCCGAGCCGCCGCGCGCCCACCGTCGTGGTGATCATCGTCGGCACCGACGGCAGGAGCGCCCGGCCCGAGTCGTCGAGGTTGTCGGCGTGCTGGTCGTGGGTCACCAGAACGGCGTCGACCGGCCCGATCTCGGCGAGCGGAATCGCCGGCCCGGTGGTCTTGCGGGACGACGTGCCCCAGCCGAACGAGTACCGCCGGCCGGGGGTGTCGAACGTCGGGTCGACCAGCAGCCGCACCCCGCCGATCTCCAGGAGCGTGGTCGGCCCGCCGATGTGGGTGATGTTCATCCGGCGTGCGCCAGTGCCCATTCCAGGACCTCGTCGGCGGCAGCAGGTGGGCGTAACCCTCGTACTCCCGCCGCTCGGTGATCGTGGCTGATTTGTAGTGCTTGGCGTTCGACTCCTGGATCGCGGGCGGCATGATGTGGTCCTCGGAGCCGGAGCCGGAGCCGGAGCCGGAGCCGGAGCCGGAGCCGGAGCCGGAGCCGGAGCCGGAGCCGGAGACGAACAGCAGCGGTGCCCGGTTGTCGTTGTGGTAATCGACCCAGGTGTCCTGGTGGCCGGGCTGGAAGTTGGCGAGCACCCCGCCCCACAGGATGCCGCCGCTGGCCGGGATGGCGTACCGCTCCCACAGTGCCCGCGCCTCGTCGTCGGCGAAGGTGTTGGTGAAGGCGTACTTCCATTCCTCGAAGGTCAGCCCGATGGCCTTGTGCCGGTTGGCCGGGGTCCTCAGCACCGGGAAGGTGGACTTCAGCTGGGACAGCAGCACCACCCGGACCCCCTCGGTGGGCGCCGAGTTGAGGGCCACGCCGGCCGCGCCGAACCCGTGGTCGAGCAGGATCTGGGTGAACGCGCCGCCGGCCGAGTGCCCGATGATGATCGCGGCTCGGGCAGGGCCCGGATCGCCTCCTCGTAGTGCGCGATGATCTGCGGCACGGTGACGTCGCTGATCGGGGTCGGATCGGCGTTCAGCGCCTCGACCTCGACCTCGAAACCGGGGTAGGCCGGCGCGATCACCTGACGGCCCTTGGCCTCGTAGTGTGCTTTCCAGTGCTCCCAGCTGCGCGGGGTCACCCAAAACCCGTGTACCAGAACGATCGGCTTCATGCGTCGATCGTGGTGGGAGCGCGTCCATCGGCGAATCACGTGCGACGCGTAGTCAGTCGTGCAAACTCCCGCGTAGTGCGTCGGTGGCAGTGCTCTCGGCGTACCGAAGCAGTGCGGTCTTGCCGACGCCGGCCTCGCCGCGCAGCACCGAGCTCGCGCTGCGCCCACCTCGCGCCTGCTGCACAAGCGCGTCGATGGACGCGCACTCCAACTCTCGCCCGAAGAGCCGCACGCGCGCACCCTGTCGAGCTGTCGTTACGTGATTACAAACCGGAAAGTCGTTGCCCGGCGCGGACGACGGCCATCGCGTGCCGCTCGCCGGGACGGCGGCCCAGACGCTCGATCGGACCGCTTATCGAAATCGACGCGATGACCCGGCCCGTCCGGTCGCGGATCGGCGCCGAGACACTCGCCACACCCGGCTCGCGCTCGGCGACGCTCTGCGCCCAGCCGCGGCGCCGCACCTCGGCGAGCGTGCGGCCGGTGAACTTGCAGCGGGGCAGCAGCGGCATGACCGCCTCGGGCGGCTCCCAGGCGAGCAGGATCTGGGCGGCCGAACCGGCCGTCATCGGCAGCACCGAACCGACCGGTACGGTGTCTCGGAGGCCACTCGCGCGTTCCGCGGCGGCAACACAGATTCGCTCGTCTGCACGACGCAAGTACAACTGCGCGCTCTCCCCGGTTGCGTCCCGCAATGCGGAAAGCAGGGGTTCGGCGGCGGTCAGCAGAACGTCCGGAGCGGCGTTCGCGAGCTCGCCCAGACGGGGGCCCGGACGCCACCTTCCCTGGGTGTCCCGGACCAGCAGCCGATGGATCTCCAGGGCTTGGGCCAGGCGATGTGCGGTCGCCCGGGGCAGCTTCGTACGGTCTACTAGCTCGGCCAGGCTGGCGCCGTCGACACATGCGGCGAGGATGACAACCGCCTTGTCGAGAACGCCGACACCGCTCATACTGTGTCCCACAAGCCGAAACATACCTCCCAGAATTTAGGATGTCCAGATGGTGGGAGTCACTCCGAGGACCCTGGCCGAAAAGGTCTGGGACGACCATGTCGTGCGTGCTGCCGAGGGTGAGCCTGATCTGCTCTACATCGACCTGCACCTGCTGCACGAGGTGACCAGCCCGCAGGCCTTCGATGGACTGCGCCTGGCCGGTCGCCCGGTGCGCCGCACCGACCTGACCCTCGCGACCGAGGATCACAACACCCCGACCGGGTATGACGATCCCTCGTTCAACACCAAGCGCGGCGAGCTCTTCACGATCGTCGACACCGTCTCTCGCACGCAGATCGAGACGCTGCGCAAGAACTGCGCCGAGTTCGGTGTGCAGATCCGCCCGCTCGGCGACGTGAACCAGGGCATCGTGCACGTGATCGGGCCGCAGCTCGGCCTGACCCAGCCCGGCCTGACCATCGTCTGCGGCGACTCGCACACCGCGACCCACGGCGCGTTCGGCGCGCTGGCCTTCGGCATCGGCACCAGCGAGGTCGAGCACGTCCTGGCGACCCAGACGCTGCCCCAGGCCAAACCCAAGACGATGGCCGTGACCGTGGTCGGCGAGCTGCAGCCCGGCGTCTCCGCGAAGGACCTGATCCTCGCGCTCATCACGCAGACCGGCACCGGCGGCGGCAACGGCCACATCGTGGAGTACCGCGGCGAGGCCATCCGCAAGCTCTCCATGGAGGGCCGGATGACCATCTGCAACATGAGCATCGAGTGGGGTGCCAAGGCCGGCATGATCGCGCCGGACGAGACGACGTTCGCCTACCTCGAAGGCCGCGAGCACGCGCCCAAGGGCGAGGCGTGGGACGCCGCGGTGGCCTACTGGAAGACCCTCGTCACCGACGAGGGCGCCGAGTTCGACACCGAGATCATCCTGGATGCCTCGGCGGTCAGCCCGTTCATCACCTGGGGCACCAACCCGGGCCAGGGCGCGGCGCTCGACAGCGTGGTGCCCGACCCGGACGAGTTCATCGAGGAGACCGACCGCAACGCGGCCCGGCGTGCCCTGGAATACATGGCCCTCACGCCCGGCACCCCGTTCCGCGAGGTCCCGGTCGACGTGGTCTTCGTCGGCTCGTGCACCAACGGCCGGCTCGAGGACCTGCGCGCCGCGGCCGACGTGCTGCGCGGCCACAAGGTGCACGACGACGTCCGGATGATGATCGTCCCGGGTTCCTATCAGGTGCGCGAGGCCGCCGAGGCCGAGGGGCTCGACAAGGTCTTCACCTCCGCGGGTGCCGAGTGGCGCTTCGCCGGCTGCTCGATGTGCCTGGGCATGAACCCCGACACGCTCAGCCCCGGCCAGCGCGCCGCCTCCACTTCCAACCGCAACTTCGAGGGCCGGCAGGGCAAGGGCGGGCGTACGCATCTGGTTTCCCCGCAGGTTGCCGCCGCTACGGCCGTGGTGGGTCGCCTCGCCTCGCCCGCCGATCTGTGACAGGAGTTTCCCGATGGACAAATTCGAGACCCACAGCGGCAAGGTCATGCCGCTGCGCCGTTCTGATGTGGACACCGACCAGATCATCCCGGCCGTCTACCTGAAGCGGGTCACCCGCACCGGCTTCGAGGACGGGCTGTTCAGCGCCTGGCGCGAGGACCCGGGCTTCGTGCTGCACAACCCGGCCCACGCCGGAGCCACGATCCTGGTGGCCGGCCCCAACTTCGGCACCGGCTCGTCCCGGCAGCACGCGGTGTGGGCGTTGCGCGACTGGGGCTTCAAGGTGGTCATCGCCTCCCGGTTCGGCGACATCTTCCGTGGCAACGCCCTCAAGGAGGGTCTGCTGCCGGTCCAGCTCGACCAGAAAGCCATCGAAGCCCTCTGGGATATGGCCGACAGCGAGCCGGAGAAAGAGATCACCGTGGACCTCGGCGCGCGTCAGGTGCGCGTGGACGACGCATCCTGGCCGTTCCCTATCGATGATTTCAGTCGTTGGCGCCTGATGGAGGGGCTCGACGACATCGGACTGACCTTGCGCCACTCCGAATCGATCACCGAGTACGAGAAGCGGCGGCTTGCTTTCAAGCCGGTCGTCGCCTGAGGCGGAAAACGCTGTCAGTACACGGAAATTCGCCCCCACCGGATCCCCGGTGGGGGCGAATTCGTTGCAACACAAGGGTTTTTTTGCCACGAATGTTTGTGTCTGCTGGTCAGAGGGCATACGGTGCGCGCAGAATGGCTCGCATTGGGCCACGTGAGGCTTGTTCGCGACGGATGAGGTCTTTCTGCACCGGTCGACCACCTACGCGACTCAAGGTAGGTCGCGAACACGCTTCATTCTCATCGTTCGGGAGGAATACCGTGAACAAGGCCGAGCTCATCGAGGCGCTCGCCGCCCGACTCGGAGACCGGAAGACGGCGACGGCGGCATTGGATGCGGTCATCGCCGAGGTCGAGAACGCCGTCACCAAGGGCGACAAGGTCGCGATCACCGGCTTCGGGTCCTTCGAGAAGCGGGTTCGCAATGCGCGCACCGCGCGCAATCCGAGGACTGGCGAAGCGGTGAAAGTGAAGAAGACATCGGTGCCGGCGTTCCGGCCCGGTACCGCTTTCCGGGAGATGGTCGCGAACGGGAAGGCCGCCAAGGCCGCTCCCGCCAAGAAGACCGCGACCGCCGCCGCCACCAAGGCCACCACGGCCCGGAAGGCGACCACCACCGCCGCCAAGGCGGCGCCGGCCACCAAGGCGGCTCCGGCCAAGAAGACGGCCACCGCCACCAAGACGGCCGCGGCCAAGAAGACCGCGCCCGCCAAGACGACCGCCACCAAGGCCGCCGCCACCAAGGCGACCGCGACAAAGGCGACCGCCACCAAGGCGACCGCGACCAAGGCGACCGCGGCCAAGAAGACCGCGCCCGCCAAGACTGCGTCCGCCAAGACCGCGACCGCCACCAAGACGGCCCCGGCCAAGAAGACCGCGACCGCCACCAAGACGGCTCCGGCCAAGAAGACCGCGACCGCCACCAAGGCGGCTCCGGCCAAGAAG
>NZ_BOQN01000099.1 GCF_018332695.1 Paractinoplanes toevensis | reverse complement strand
GGTTCGTTCGTGCTGGGCCTGTCGACGCTGCCGTTCCTCTACAACTGCTGGAAGTCCTACAAGGTCGGCCAACTGGTAAACGTCGACGACCCGTGGGGCCACGGCAACTCACTGGAGTGGGCCACGTCGTCCCCGCCCCCGCTGCGCAACTTCGACCGCATGCCGCGCATCCGCTCGGAACGCCCGGCGTTCGACGCGAAGTTCCCCGAGCTGGCCGCGGGCCGCACCCTCGCGGGCCCACCCGAGGGCGGCGCCAAGGTCCTGACCAGCGAGTCCGACGGCGGCGCCACCTACCAGGAGGACATCGCCTCCGACCGCGACCGCTAGTTTCACGCTGCACTGCCGCGCCGGCCCGCCCTCCCACCGGAGAGTGGGCCGACCGCATTCCGGAGACATACGGTTCCCCGCTCGGGCTGGTCCGCGCTGAGTGACACTGGTTGGGCCGCGCTGAGTGAGATTGGCTGGGCCGCTAGCGCTGGGCCGCTAGCTCTGGTGGCGCTGGGCCGCGTCGGGTGGGCGCTGGTTGGGCGGCCAGCGCTGGGCCGCGCTGGCTGTGCCGCGCTGGGTGGGGCGTGGTCCGGATTTCGTTCGGGGCAGCCGGTGATTCGCGTAGGGCGCGATGGGTTGGCGGCGTTGCCCCGCGGCAGGACGATCTACAGATTCCCGCTGTCCGCGGTTGGCGCCCGCGATGTTGGAGATTTCCTGTCGGGCGTCGCGCGGGAACTTTCCATGATCGCGATTTTGGGGTGGCCAGGCGTGGCGATATGCCGATTATCGGATCGTCGCGGGGAGCGCGGCGGTCCGGATTGTGTTGGCGGCGCCGTCAGTGGGCCAGGCGGCGGATGGCGGCTTTCAGGGCGGGGGCGTTCAGCGGGCGGTTGGTGGTCAGCATGTGGAGCATGGTGCCGTCCAGAAGGGCCGAGATGTCGTGCGCCGGTTGGTCACCCACGTGTGGGGCCAGGAGTGCGTGCAGGCCTTGGAGCCAGTCGCGGCCCAGCGGTTGCAGGGCGGCGTCGCGGGCGGCCGCCACGCAGAGTTCGAACTCGATCTGGGCGCGGCGGCGGTCCGACATGTACTCGTCGACCAGCGCGACCAGGCCGTCGACCAGATCGGGAGCGCTCTCCAGCCGATCGGCCCACCGGCGTAGATCGGCCTCCTGATCCTCGGCGGCCTTTCGCAGAGCAGCGGCGATCAGGGCATCGAGCGTCGGAAAGTAATAGGTGGTCGCACCCAGGGGCAGGCCGGCGCGGGCGGCGACCGCCCGGTGCGTCGTTCGCCCGATGCCGACCTCCGCGATCACCTCGATGGTCGCCTCAGCAAGCGCATCCTTCCGCGCCTGCGGATCCCGCGCCCGCCGCCCCGAATGAGCCGTCACAGCCGCCCGGCCTCCCGTCAACGGCTCGCCACTCACCGGGCTGCCCGGCTGGGTGCCGCCTCCCGAGCTGCTGGCTGGCTGGGTGCCGCCTCCCGAGCTGCTGGTTGGCTGGGTGCCGCCTCCCGAGCTGCTGATTGGCTGGGTGCCGCCTACCGAGCTGGTCGGCTGGCCGCCGGCCACCGGATTGGTCAGCTGGTCGCTGGTCACTGAGTCGGTTGGCTGGGGGCCGCCCACCGAGCCCGTCGGTCGGTGGCCGGGCGCTGCGCTGGTCGGCTGAGGGTCGGCCATCGAGCTGGTTGGCTTTTCACCGGTCACTGAGTCGGTCGGCTGGGGGCCACCCACCGAGCCGGTCGGCCGGTGGCCGGACGCTGCGCTGGTCGGCTGAGGGCCGGCCATCGAGGTGGTCGGCTGCTGGGCCGGTGGGGTGGAAGTCAGTGGGAACCGCCGAGGTTGAGGGTTACCACGCCGGCGATGATCAGGCTGATGCCTGCCACCTTCAGCAGCGTGATGGGCTCGCCCAGGAACGCCGCGCCGATCGCGACGATTGCGGCGGTGCCCAGGGCTGACCACAGAGCGTAGGCCACGCCCACCGGGACGCCTTTCACCGCCTGGGACAGGGCGACCAGCGAGATCGCGTAGCCGACCAGGCAGGCCAGCGTGGGCCAGAGCCGGGTGAACCCCTCGGTCGACTTCATCAGACTGGTAGCGACGATCTCTGCGGCTATGGCAGCCAGCAGATACACGTACGACACGATCACACCTCTTCTTGTACGTTTGTACAAGTACGATCGTACAGTAGCCCCGAGAAAAGCTCACAACTCGTTTTGCCCGGCCGATAGGCAGGGGTGCGGGGCCTAGATGCCGAAGGACGCGGCGTAACGGACCGAGCCGGATGGTAGGGGGCGGGCCGGGTCGAGGGTCAGGGCCATCAAAGCCTCGTCGGGGACCTCGATGGACAGGCGGATGCCGGCCTCCGACGCCCGCCGGAAACCGAAGCGCGGGTAATAGCCGGGATGGCCCAGGACGATCACGAACGCCTCGCCCCTGGACCGCGCGGCGGCGAGGGCGGCGTTGATCACAGCGGTGCCGGCGCCGGTGCGCTGGTGCTCGGGTAGTACCGAGCACGGCGCCAGGCACAGGGCCGGCACCTCGTCGACGTGGCAGCGGGTCAGCAGCGCATGGCCGATGACCCGGCCGCTGGGGGTGGCCGCGACCAGGGACAGGCCGTCGATCCAGGCCGGGTCGGAGCGCAGGGCGTCGACGAGGTCCGCCTCGGCGGTCGTGTCGAAGGCGGACGCCGTGATGTCGCGGATGGCATCGACGTCCGCCGCCGTCTCGGGCCGGGTCAGCCAATCAACCACGCCGTGGACCCTAGTGGTGACCGACGGACTCGCGGGCCTGACGCGGGATCGCCTCGGCCGGTCCGGCTGCCCCGGCGGCCAACTCGACCGGAACGGGGAGGGCTGCCGGAGGGCCTCCGGGACCTGGGTCAGGGCGGCGGCGGTGGAGCAGCTCGGCCGGGATCACCGCGAGGGCGATCAGGGTGCCGACACCGCCGACCGCTACGAAACCCCAGGCGGGGGAGAGGGTGTCGGCCGCCAGTCCGGCCAGGGGACCGCCCAGGGCCACGCCCACCGTCAGGGACGAGTTGTGCAGGCCCATCGCCTCGCCGCGGGCGGCGGCGGGGGTCATCCGGCTCACCGCGTCGGCGCTGGCGGTGATGGTGGGGGCGCACAGGGCGCCGCACGGGATCAGCAGGATGGCCAGCAGCCACCAATGGGCGCTGCCGAACGCCACCGCCACGGTCAGCACCGCCATCGGGGCCAGCAGGGCCACGGCCGGCAGGCGGCGGCTCATCGTGCCGTACGCGAAGCCGCCCAGCAGGGAGTAGAGCGCCCAGAGGGTCATCACCGGGCCGGTCCAGCCGACCTCGCCGCTCTCCCGCAGCACGGCCACGACGGCCACGTCGGTGCCGGACAGGACCAGGGTGGCGGCCATCGTCACGGCCAGCACGGCGACGAAGCGCGGCCGCAGCCACGACCGGCGCGGGACCCGCTCGCCGGAGGCCACCTGAGCCTCGTGTGCGGCCCGGACCGGCGGGTTGAGCAGCCACAGGCCCAGGCCGGACAACAGGATGCCGGCGCCGATGGTGAGCATGGCGACGCGCGGGCCGGGGCCGGTGGCGATCAGCACGCCCAGGGCCGGACCGGTCATGAACGAGAGCTCGGTGGTGATCGAGTCGAGGGCGAACGCGGGCAGGCGCTGGGCCTCGGGAGTCAGTGCGGCGATCGACTGGCGGGCCACGGCGAACGCGGGCAGCGCCAGGAAGCCCCCGAACAGGGCCATCACCAGCAGCACCGGATAGGCCACGCCCTGGGCCACCGACCAGAAGATGACCTCGGCGATCGTGGTCAGCACCAGGACCGGGCGTAGGCCGCGGCGGTCGATCAGGCGGCCCATCACCGGGGCGCCGACCGAGCCGCCGATGGTGAAGGCGGCGCCGACCAGGCCGGCGGCGCCGTAGCCGCGGCCCAGGTCGGTGACCACGTGCAGGGTCAGGACGACGGCGCTGGCCGCGATCGGGATGCGGGCCAGCGTCGCCACGGCGAGCAGTGACTTGATCCGAGGTAACGCGAGTGTTTCGCGGTAAGGCGTGAGCAGCATGTGGTTCCTGACCTCCGCCCGTCATCCTGCCTCGGGGGTACGACAGAAAACCAACCACTTATGGCGGCAGGAAACCTATGAAACGCGCGGGGAACCGGACATTTCGATCGACGCGGTGCGGAATTCCGCCAGCGCCGCCTCGGTGGTGCCGGCGGCCACACCGGCGGTGAGGTCGAGCAGGACCGTGGTGGCGAAGCCGGCCGCGCGGGCATCGAGCGCGGTCGCCCGTACGCAATGGTCGGTTGCGATTCCCACCACATCGACCTCGGTCACCCCGCGGCCGCGCAGCCAGTCGGCGAGGCCGGCGCCGTCCGGGGCGTGCCCCTCGAAGCCGGAGTAGGCCGCCTTGTGCTCACCCTTGTGGAAGACCTCCTCGACCCGGTCGGTGGCCAGCGACGGGTGGAAGTCGGCGCCGCCCGACCCGACCACGCAGTGCGCCGGCCAGGTGTCCAGGTAGTCGGGGTGGTCGCTGAAGTGGTTGCCGGGGTCGATGTGCCAGTCCTTGGTGGCGACCACGTGGTCCCACCGGCCGGTGTCCTCGGCCAGGACGCGGGAGACCTCGGCCGCGACGGCGGCGCCGCCGGTCACCGGCAGGGAACCACCCTCGCAGAAGTCGTTCTGGACGTCGACGATGATCAAGGCACGGGCCACGAGAACACCCCTAAACGGTCGGGACGATGGTCACGGGGATGGCCGGGTCGCCGGCCGAGAGCTTCAGGCCTTCCCACGGGATCGAGATCAGGCACTGGCGCAGGTGGTCGCGGGACTCCTGCAGCGCGGGCTGGTCGACGACCTCGCCGGCGGCCACGAAGGAGCGCTGGAGCAGCCGGTCGTTGGGGAAGTGGTCGGGCACGCCCTGGGAGACGATGATCTCCTCGGTGGCGGTGCCGGTGGGCTTGTGCCGGCGGACGGCGGTCTTGCGCCCGCCGACCGTCGCCTTGTTCTCCGAGCGCTTGACCACCGGGCGGCCGTCGACCTCGACCAGCTTGTAGACCAGGCCCGCGGTGGGCGCCCCGGAGCCGGTGACCACCGCGGTGCCGGCGCCGTACATGTCGACCGGTTCGGCGGCGAGGGTGGCTATCGCGTACTCGTCCATGTCACCCGAAACGATGATCTTCGTCTCGGTGGCGCCGAGCGAGTCGAGCAACTCGCGGGAGTGCTGGGCCAGCACCGACAGGTCGCCGGAGTCGATCCGGATGGCCCGCAGGTCGGGGCCGGCCACCGCGATCGCGTTACGGATGCCCTGGGCGATGTCGTACGTGTCGACCAGCAGCGTGGTGTTCTTGCCGAGCGCCGCCACCTGGGACGAGAACGCGGTCGGCTCGTCGTCGTGCAGCAGCGTGAACGCGTGCGCCGAGGTGCCGGTGGTCGGGATGCCGTACTTCGCGCCGGCCGCCAGGTTGGAGGTGGAGGCGAAACCGGCCAGGTAGGCGGACCGGGCCGCGGCGATGGCGGCGTTCTCATGGGTGCGCCGGGAGCCCATCTCGATGATCGGGCGCCCGCGGGCCGCCGTGACCATCCGGGCCGCGCCGGTGGCGACCGCGCAGTCGTGGTTGAGCACCGACAGGATCAGGGTCTCCAGCACCACACACTCGGCGAAGGTGCCGGAGACGGTCATGATCGGGGAGCCGGGGAAGAAGAGCTCTCCCTCGGCGTACCCATCGATGTCGCCGGTGAATCGATAGGCCGCCAGCCAGGCCGCCGTGCTCTCGTCGACGATCTGCGCTCTGCGCAGGAAGTCGATGTCCTCGTCGGTGAAGCGGAAATCGCGGATCAACTCCATCAGCCGCCCGGGGCCGGCGACCACGCCGTAACGCCGGCCGGTGGGCAGGCGGCGGGCGAAGACCTCGAACACGCAGCTGCGGTCGGCCGTCCCGTCCTTCAGCGCGGCGCTGACCATGGTCAGCTCGTACTGGTCGGTCATCAACGCGGGGGCGAAGGAGTTCACCCCCTCACCCTATTGCGCGCTCCTGCCCCTTACTAATGCCGCCTTGACCTGCGGTTCGGCGTTCCGGTTCACCGATGCGGCAAATCCGGTGGCAACATGGGGGTCATGGCGTTGCCACAGGTTGCTCCCGTCGAGGCACCGGAGATCGAGGAGGCACCCGCCGATGATCGCCTTTGGGTGACCGTCGTCTGGGACGATCCGGTGAACCTCATGTCATACGTGACCTGGGTCTTTCAGAAGTTGTTCGGCTACAGCAAGGAGCGGGCCGAGCAGCTCATGCTTGATGTGCATACGAAGGGCCGGGCGGTGGTCTCCTCCGGGGCGCGCGAGCGCATGGAGATGGACGCCAACCAGCTGCATGGATACGGTCTCTGGGCGACGGTTGACCGGGCCTGAGCAACCGCGGGAGAGGGCAGATGTTCCGACGCAACGGCACCCAGTGCGTGGCGACCTTCGCGATCGACGAGGTGCGCGTGCTGCGCAAGGTCGCCGGCGAGGTGGTCGGCCTGCTCACCGACGGGATGGACCACACCGACCCGGTGGTCTCCCGGCTGTTCCCGGACATCTATCCGGACCGCCCGGACGACTCGGCCGAGTTCCGCCTCTACACCGAGGGTGAACTCAAGACCGGGAAGATCGATCAGGCCGGCGCGATTCTCGCGGCCCTGCCCGACGACGGCGAGGGAGAGGTACGCCTCGACGGCGAGGCCGCGGAGGCGTGGCTGCGGGCCATCAACGACGCGCGCCTGGCCATGGGCACCCGGCTGGACATCGGCGCCGAGACCGACCTGAGCGAGGAGCTGGAGCAGGCGGTGGTGCACGACCCCGGTTCGAGCCGGGTCTTCCAGCTCAGCGTCTACGCCTACCTGGGTTACCTTCAGGAGTCGCTGCTCAACGCGCTCCCGGAGATCGACTGACTGTGGCCACGGCCATACTCGGGGGCGGGAAATCTCACGGTAATGTGAACAACGTGCTGACCATTGACCGGGCGATCGTTGACGCGATCTTCGCCCACGCCCGCCGGGACCACCCCGACGAGGCCTGCGGCGTGATCGCCGGTCCGGTCGGCAGTGACGCACCCACCCGGTTCATCCCGATGGACAATTCGGCCCGGTCGCAGACGTTCTACCAGTTCGACTCCATGGAACAGCTCCGTGTGTGGCGCGAGATGGACGACAACGACGAGGAGCCGGTGGTCATCTACCACTCGCACACCGCGACGGAGGCCTATCCCTCCCGGACGGACATCAACCTCGCCGGCGAGCCGGGCGCTCACTACGTGCTGGTGTCGACCCGCGAGCCGGGTGTCGACGAGATCCGGTCGTTCCGCATCGTGGACGGCGCGGTGACCGAGGAAAAGATCGACATCGTGGATGCGAAGGTAGACGCGTGAGTGCGAGCGTGCAGTCGTACATGTTCGGGCAGAGCCCCGTGTCGGTGGTTTACGAGTGTCGCTGACGACATCCTCGTAGACCCCTTCCCGTGTTCGACCCTTACTCAGGAGCATTCACCGACATGGCAATCGAAGTTCGCGTTCCCACCATTCTGCGCAGCTACACCGGCGGCTCGAAGGTCGTCGAGGGCGCCGGCGACACGCTGACCGCGCTGATCGACGATCTGGACGCCAAGCACAGCGGCTTCAAGGGCCGGCTGATCACGCCCGAGGGCGGCCTGCACCGCTTCGTCAACATCTACATCAACGACGAGGACGTGCGGTTCCTCGGCGCTCTCGACGCCAAGCTCAACGACGGCGACTCGGTCACCATCCTGCCGGCCGTGGCCGGTGGCGCTCTCGGCTTCGCCGCCGCGGCCGCCCTGCTGGGGCGCTAGGACCGATGGCTCGTTTCGAGAGCCTGCTGGACGCGTGCGGGGGCACGCCGCTCGTCGGCCTGCCCCGCCTGTCGCCGACGGTGCCCGACGGGGCACCGCCGGTGCGGCTCTGGGCCAAGCTGGAGGATCGCAACCCGACCGGCAGCATCAAGGACCGGGCGGCGCTGTTCATGGTGCGCGAGGCCGAGGAGTCCGGCCACCTGCACCCGGGCGACACGATCCTCGAGCCGACCAGCGGAAACACCGGCATCGCGCTGGCCATGGTGGCGAAACTGCGAGGCTATCGCCTCGTCTGCGTCATGCCGGAGAACGTCTCGGCCGAGCGGGTCCAGATCCTCCGGATGTACGGCGCGGAGATCATCTTCTCGCCGGCCGCGGGCGGATCGAACCAGGCCGTGGCCACCGCCAAGCAGATCGCCGCTGAGCATCCCGACTGGAAGATGCTTTTTCAGTACGGCAACCCGGCGAACGCCCGCGCGCACTACGAGACCACCGGTCCCGAGCTGCTGCACGACCTGCCGACGATCACGCACTTCGTGGCCGGGCTGGGCACCACCGGCACGCTGATGGGCACCGGCCGGTTCCTGCGGGAAAAGGTCGAGGGCATCCAGATCATCGCGGCCGAGCCGCGATACGGCGAGCTGGTGTACGGCCTGCGCAACATCGACGAGGGCTACGTGCCCGAGCTGTACGACGCGAGCGTCCTGACCCGCCGCTTCTCGGTGGGCACCCGGGACGCCGTGCTGCGCACCCGCCAACTGGTCGAGGTGGAGGGGATCTTCGCCGGGTTCTCCAGCGGGGCGATCCTGCACGCGGCCCTCGCCGTGGCGCACGAGGCGGTCAAGGCCGGCCGCCGCGCCGACGTGGCCTTCGTGATCGCCGACGGCGGCTGGAAGTACCTGTCGACCGGCGCCTACGGCGGCACCCTCAACGACGCGGAAGAGGCCCTGGAGGGCCAGCTCTGGGCGTAAGGCCCTAATAGAACACGGCGATCAGGATGTCGATCGCCAATGGCGCCGCGGCTGCCGCCAATAGCAGCCACGGCAGCACCGGCCGGTGGATCGAAAGGAACGATCCGACGACCAGGGCCACGCTCAGAAGTCCGAAAAGGGACAGCGTCGGGACGTACCAGAATGGCGTACCGCCGAAAAGCTTGACCATTGCGCGCAGCCCGACCCCGACGCCGGCCAAGCCGAGCGCGGACGCGTAGAGCGCCATGGTCAACAGTCGCGCCGGCGACGGCGCCGGGTCATCCGCCGCGGGAAAGCGGAAGAGCGTTTCGTGGTCACCGAAGGCCGCGGTTGCCGGTGTACTCTCCCAGCCACCGAACGGCATGATCTCCGCCGCCTCGGTCCGCGTGGTGCGGTTCTGTTCGACCGTTGTCACGTTGTCCCCGTCTGTTCCGTCCCAAGAAGTCCTCACTTTGTGCAACGCAAACGACTCACCGGACGTAACGGGAATTGCGCTAATGACCGAGGTCACGGGCGGTGTGATGTACGTTGTCGATTTAGCGACAAATCGATCAGACCTTTACCTGCCGCGCAGGTCGCGAAGTACGCTTCGCTCCGTGATTGACTGGTCTGACGAGACTGCCACGGACCGGTCCGGCGGGGCGTGGACGACCCAGCGTGAGGCAGAGGGACCCGCATGCGACTGACCGTTCTCGGCTGCGCCGGCAGTTTTCCCGGCCCCGAGGCGGCTTGTTCCGCCTATCTCGTCGAGGCAGACAACTTTCGGCTTCTCATCGATTTCGGCTCCGGATCGATGTCGGCCCTGCAGCGGTACTCGGACATGAACTCGATCGACGCGATCGTCCTGACTCATCTGCACTGCGATCACATGCTGGACGCCTGCACCTACATCGTGGTCCGTCGTTACGACCCGCGCGGGGCGCACGAGCCCATTCCGGTCTATGCGCCCTTGGGGGCGGCCGAGCGGATCTCCGCGGCCTACAGCTCGGACAACGAGACTCTGGACGACGTATACACGTTCTACGGTCTGCAGCCCGGCACCTTTCCGATCGGACCGTTCACGATCACGGTGGACCGGGTCAACCATCCGATCGAGACGTACGGGGTTCGGATCGAGCACGGCGGCCGGGTGATCGCCTATTCCTCCGACACCGCACCGTGCGAGGCCCTGTTGCGCCTGGCCGCCGGAGCCGACCTGTTCCTGTGTGAGGCGAGTTACCTCGACGGGGTGGACAACCCGCCCGGCCTGCACCTGACCGGCGGTGAAGCGGGCGAGGCGGCCACCAAGGCCGATGTGGGGCGGCTTTTGCTGACCCATTTGATACCTGCGTGGTTCTCCGAGGCTTCTATTGTGGATGCGGCCACCGCGGCATATACCGGCCCGGTTGAGGTGGTTCGCCCCGGCGCCCGGTACGATCTCTGAGGCCTGAGCCGGGGGACAGGGGTCGGAAGCACCGTTGCACCACCGGATCATGATCTTGGAGTTGCTGCATGCGCATTGTCCGCCTGGCCAACTTCGTGACGACTCATACCGGTGGCCTCCGGACGGCATTGCGTAATCTCGGCGAGGGCTACCAGCGCGCGGGCCACGAGGCGGTGCTGATCGTTCCCGGTCGCGAGCGCTCCGACATCGAGACCTCCCAGGGCCGCGTCATCACCCTGCCCAGCGCGCCGCTGCCCCGCACCGGTGGCTACCGCGTGATGGCCGGGCGCGGCGAGCTCACCCGGCTGCTCGACTCCCTCGAACCCGACCGCATCGAGGTCTCCGACCGGGCCACCCTGCGCTGGACGGGCAGTTGGGCGCGGCAGCGCGGCGTCGGTTCGGTGATGGTCTCGCACGAGACCCTGGCCGGCCTGCTCGGCGTCTGGGGCGTGCCCAAGCGCGACCACGTGGCCGACCGCCTCAACCTGCGCACCGCGGAAAACTTCGACACGATCGTCTGCACCACCGCGTTCGCGGCCGGCGAGTTCCGCCGGCTCGGCGTGCCCAACCTGGTCGAGGTGCCGCTCGGCGTCGACCTCGACGAGTTCCACCCGTCCCGGTTCGACCCCGCCGTGCGGGCTCGCTACGCCCGGCCCGACGAGCTGCTGGTGGCCTACTGCAGCCGGCTGTCCGGGGCGAAACGGCCCGAGCTGGCGGTCGACGCGATCGCGGCGCTGCGCAACGCGAAAGTGCCGGCGGTGCTCGCGGTGGCCGGGGACGGCACCCGGCGGGCCGCGCTCGCCTACCGGGCCGCACGGCTTCCGGTGCGGTTCGCCGGCCACATCGCCGACCGCTCCGCGGTCGCGGCGCTGATGGCCAGCGCCGATGTGGTCGTTTCGCCGGGTCCGGTGGAGACGTTCGGCCTGGCGGCCCTGGAGGCCCTGGCCTGCGGTACGCCGGTGGTCGTCAACGCCTCCAGTGCCCTGCCCGAGGTGGTCGGCGAGGCCGGCGTCGCGGTGGCCGGCACCCCGGAGGCGTTCGCCGAGGGAGTCCGCACCCTGATGGGGCGGCCCGAGGCGGAACGGCGGGCGACGGCCCGGACCCGGGCCGAGAAATTCGGCTGGGAGCAGGCCGTGGACGGCTTCCTGCAGGCGCACGGCGCACTCGGCACTGCCCGGACCATTACCCGGCCCCGGCCGGAGGCGGTCCTGCGCCCGGCCGTGCCGCGCGTCTAGGGTCTGTGTCGAAGTAGGGGCCGAAGCGAGGCGAGGTCCAGGTGTCGGCTGGGTGCGCGGCGCGGGCGCCCGGATACCGGTGTTGTATCTGGGTGTTCGAGCCGTGCGGCCAGGCGGCGGCTGGGCCACGCCGCAGCCCGGCCCCTACTTCGACACAGACCCCAGGAGTTATCCACAGGCGCGGGACCTGGCAGAGCGAACCAGCGCCCAACCCAATAAGGTTCAAGGCATGGCACGACCCGACGGCCGAGCGGCCGACCAGCTACGACCCGTGACCCTCAGCCGGAAGTGGAGCATCCACCCGGAGGGGTCGGTGCTCGTCGAGTTCGGCGACACCCGCGTGCTCTGCACCGCCAGCGTCACCGAGGGGGTGCCGCGCTGGCGCAAGGGTTCCGGCCTCGGCTGGGTCACCGCCGAATACGCGATGCTGCCCCGCGCCACCAACACCCGTGGCGACCGGGAGAGCATCAAGGGCAAGGTCGGTGGCCGCACCCACGAGATCTCCCGGCTGATCGGGCGCAGCCTGCGGGCCTGCATCGACCTGAAGGCCCTCGGGGAAAACTCGATCGTCCTCGACTGCGACGTGCTGCAGGCCGACGGCGGCACCCGCACCGCCGCGATCACCGGCGCCTATGTCGCGCTGCACGACGCGGTCAACTGGCTGGCCGACCGCAAGTCGCTGGCCGGCAAGGTGGAAAAGGTGATGCACCGCTCGATCCAGGCGGTCAGCGTCGGCATCATCGACGGCGAGCCCCGCCTCGATCTGATGTATTTGGAGGATGTCGCCGCCGAGGTCGACATGAATGTGGTGTGCACCGGCGACGGCGACTTCGTCGAGGTGCAGGGCACCGGGGAGAACGGCGTGTTCCGCCGCGACCAGATGGACGCCCTGCTCGACCTCGGCGTCCTCGGTTGCGCGGAGCTGGCCGCGGCCCAGCAGAAGGCCCTGGCATGAGCGAGCGCAGCGAGCAAATCGGCAAGCTCAGTGTGGAATTTGCTCTTGGCAGCTCGGAGCGAAGCGAGGAGCTGGCATGAGTGCCCGGTTGCTGCTGGCCACGGCCAACAAGAAGAAGCTGGTGGAGCTTCAGCGCATTCTCGACCAGGCGCTGGGCGCCGAGCGGATCGCGCTGGTCGGGCTGGGCGACTTCCCCGACTATCCCGACGTGCCGGAGACCGGGCTGACCTTTGGGGAAAACGCCCTGATCAAGGCCCGTGAGGGCGCCAAGCGCACCGGACTGCCCACGGTGGCCGACGACTCCGGCATCGCGGTCGACGCGCTCAACGGGATGCCCGGGGTGTTCAGCGCGCGCTGGTCCGGCGGCCACGGCAACGACGGGGCCAATCTCGAGCTGGTGCTGGCGCAGATCTCCGACGTGGGTGACGAGCATCGGGGTGGCGCGTTCGTGTGCGCGGCCGCACTGGTCCTGCCGAACGGGCGGGAGCACCTGGTCGAGGGCAAGCAGCGCGGCACGATCCTGCGGGCGCGGCGCGGCGAGGGCGGCTTCGGCTACGACCCGATCTTCCTGGGCGAGGGTCAGACCCGCACGAACGCGGAGCTGAGCCCGGCCGAGAAAGACGCGATCAGCCACCGCGGCAAGGCGTTCCGCGAGCTGGCCAAGGTGATCGCGAAGGAACTCCCCCGCTAGGTCGGCGAAGGGCTGGACCGGCAGGCGGTTGGTTCGGCGACGGGCCGGGCCGACGAGGGTTAGGTCGGCATGACGATGTTGACCAACTTGGGAGCTCGCACGATGGTGCGGGGTGGCGCTGTGCCGTCGCCGATGTAGGTGGCGACGGCGGGGGAGGCCAGTGCCAGCGCGGTCAGGTCGGCGTCGGTGATGTCGGCGGGGACGGTCAGGCGGTCGCGGACCTTGCCGTTGACCTGCACGGCGCAGACGGCGGTGCGCTGGGCGGCCAGAGCCGAGTCGATCGTGGGCCAGCCGGCCTTGGCGACGCCGGGTGGGTGGCCCAGCCGGGACCACATCTCCTCGGCGGTGTAGGGCGCGAACAGCGACAGCACGATGGCGATCGCTTCGACGGTCTCGCGCAGCGCGGGGTCGTCGGCGGGCGCCTCGCGGGCCGCCGTGACCAGCTCCATCAGCCGGGCGACGGCCACGTTCAGCCGGCGCGCCTCGATCAGGTCGGTGATCGCCCGCAGCAGCCGATGGGTGGTGCGCCGCAGTTCGGTGGGCTCGCCCCGGCCACCACCGACGAAAGTCGGCCCGCCGGGCGTGGCGGGCGCGGGCGCGGCGGGTGCGGCCGGGACTCGGGTGGTCAGTGACAGCGTGCGGGACAGGAAGCGGACCGAGCCGCCGGGGGAGATGTCGGCCCAGTCGATGTCCTCCTCCGGCGGGCCGGCGAAGACCATCGCCAGGCGGACGGCGTCGACGCCGTATTTCGAGATCTGTTCGCCCAGGTCGACCATGTTGCCCTTGGACTTGCTCATCGCGGCGCCGTTCAGGATCACGTGGCCCTGGGTGGTCAGGGCGCGGAACGGCTCGGTGAAGTCGACCAGGCCCAGGTCGTACAGGACCTTGGTGAAGAAGCGGGCGTACAGCAGGTGCAGCACCGCGTGTTCGGGGCCGCCGAAGTACTGGTCGACCTGGCGCACTGCCGCCGGGTCGAACGGGCCCTGGTCGTAGGCCGGGTTGGGGTAGCGCAGGAAATACCAGCTCGAGTCGACGAACGTGTCGATCGTGTCGGTGTCGCGCCGGGCCGGGGCGCCGCATTTCGGGCAGGGCACCGACACCCAGTCGGTGGCGGCGGCCAGCGGGGAGACGTCCTTCGGGGCCAGGGCGGCGCCGCGCAGGTCGGGCAGGCGGACCGGCAGCTCGTCGTCGGGGACGCCGACCTCGCCGCAGGAGTCGCAGTGCACGATCGGGATCGGACAACCCCAGAAGCGCTGCCGGGAGATCAGCCAGTCCCGCAGGTGATAGTCGGGTGGGTGGCCGATCCAGTTGCGCTGCATGGTCAGGATGTGCGCCGGCCAGTGACCTTCCAGCTGGGACATGTCGGCCAGCAGCCGGTCCGCGTACGCGGTGGTGCGCAGGAACCACTGGGTCAGCTCCCGCGTGCTCACCTCGCTGCCGCACCGCTCGCAGCGGCCGCCCACCACCTGCTCGTTGGCCAGCACCGTCCGGTCGGCCGGGCACCAGTTGACCGCGGCCCGAGCGCGGTAGGCCAGGCCGCGCTCGAAGAACCGCAGGAACAGCCACTGTGTCCAGCGGTAGTAGGACGGGTCGCTGGTGTGCAGCCTGGTCGCCCAGTCGAACGAGACGGCATAGCGGCGGAACGACTCGGCCTGGGTGGCGATGTTCGCGTACGTCCAGTCGGCCGGGTGCTGGTCGCGCCGGATGGCCGCGTTCTCGGCGGGCAGGCCGAACGAGTCCCAGCCGACCGGGTGCAGCACGTCGAAGCCGCACTGCACCCAGTAGCGGGCGATGACATCACCGATCGCGTACGCCTCGGCGTGGCCCATGTGCAGGTCGCCGGAGGGGTAGGCGAACATGTCGACCAGGTAGCGCCGCTCGCGGGCCGGGTCGTGCGCGGCGAAGAGGCCCAGCGACTCCCACACCGGCAGCCAGCGTTCCTGCAGTGCGCGAAAGTCGTAGCCCGTCATGTGCGAAAGTTAGCGGGAAACGTCCTTTCCCGCGTCCGATTTCCCGCGGGACTACAGCAGCTTCCCCACGTGGGCCTCGATCTCGGCGCGCAGCTCCCGGCGGCTGATCACCGCGCGGGCCTCCTCCAGGGCCGGAGCCAGGAAGATGTCCGGGCCCGGCTCGCCCGCGAACGGGGCCACGGCCGCGATCGCGGCCCGCCCGGCCGGTGACGGGGCGAGCGGTGCCCGCAGTTGCAGGCCGCGCACCGCGCTGAGCAGTTCGACGGCGAGCAGCGAGGTCAGGTTGTCCAGCACGGTCCGCAGCTTCTTGGTCGCGGCCCAGCCCATCGAGACGTGGTCCTCCTGCATGCCGCTGGTCGGCAGCGAGTCGGCGGAGGCCGGCACCGCGAGCCGCCGGTTCTCGGCCACGATGCCCGCCGCCGTGTACTGGGCGATCATCAGACCGGAGTTGACGCCGGCGTCGGGTGACAGGAACGGTGGCAGTTCGCGGGACCGGGTCACGTCGAGCAGCCGGTCCACCCGCCGTTCGGCGATCGCGCCGACCTCGGCGGCCGCGATGGCCAGGAAGTCGGCGGCGAACGCGAGCGGCTCGCCGTGGAAGTTGCCGGTCGACTCGACCCGTCCGTCCGGCAGCACGACCGGGTTGTCCACCACCGAGATCAGTTCCCGGCCCGCCACCTGGGCCGCGAAGTCCAGGGTGTCCCGGGCCGCGCCGGCCACCTGCGGGGCGCAGCGCATCGAGTACGCGTCCTGCACCGCGTGCGCCAGGTCGTCCCGGTGCGAGTCCATGATCCGCGAATCCTGCAGCAGCTTGTGGATGTTCGCGGCCGAGGCGGCCTGGCCGGGGTGCGGCCGGATCGCGTGCAGCTCCGGCAGGAACGGCCGCTCGGAGCCGAGCATCGCCTCGATCGCGAGCGCCGTGGTCACGTCGGCCATCGAGAACAGGTGCCGCGCGTCGTCCAGGGCCAGTAGCAGCATGCCGAGCATGCCGTCGGTCCCGTTGATCAGCGCGAGCCCCTCCTTGGCCGCCAGCTCGAGCGGTTTCAGTCCGGCATCCCCCAGTGCGTCGGCGGCGTCGACCCGCCGGCCGTCCGCGGCCAGCACCCAGCCCTCGCCGAGCAGCACGATCGCGCAGTGGGCGAGCGGCGCCAGGTCACCGGACGCACCGAGCGAGCCGTGCTCCGGCACCCACGGCGTGATGTCGTGGTTGAGCAGGTCGGCCAGTCCTTGCGCGAGCTCCGGCCGTACCCCCGAGTGGCCGAGTGCCAGCGACCGCAACCGCAGCAGCATCATGGCCCGCACCACCTCGCGCGGCATCGGCGCGCCGATGCCGGCCGCGTGCGAGCGGATCAGCGCGTGCTGCAATTCGGCCCGGCGGGACGGGTCGATGAACGTGCTGGCCAGGGCGCCGAAGCCGGTGGAGACCCCGTAGACCGGCCGGCCGGACGCCTCGATCTTGTCGACGATCGCGCGGCTGGTGGCCATCGCCTCGACGGTGGCCGGGGCGAGCTCGACCTTGGCGTCCTCGCGGGCGACCGCGACGACCTCGGCGGGGGTGACGCCGGTGGGCTGAACAGTGATCATTGCGGTACTCCGTTGTGCAGAACAGTGCGAACCAGGGGAACTCCGGGCCGGTAGGCCAGGTGCAGGTGGGACGGTGCGTCCAGCACGATCAGATCGGCGCGCGCTCCGGCGCGCACGAACCCGACGTCCTCGCGCCGAAGGGCGCGAGCTCCGCCGGCGGTCGCGGCCCGCACGGCCTCGGCCGGGGTCATTCGCATTTCCCGTACGGCGAGGGCGATGCAGAACGGCATGGAGGACGTGTACGACGAACCGGGGTTGCAGTCGGTCGCCAGCGCCACGGTCACGCCGGCATCGAGGAGTCGCCGCGCGTCCGGGTAGGGCGACCGGGTGGAGAACTCGGCCCCCGGCAGCAGTGTGGCGACGGTGTCCGAGTCGGCCAGCGCCTCCACATCGGAGTCGTCGAGGTGGGTGCAGTGGTCGACGCTGGCCGCGCCGAGTTCCACGGCGAGTTGCACGCCCGGCCCCGGCCCGAGTTGGTTGCCGTGCACCCGCAACCCGAGCCCGGCGTCGCGGCCGGCGGTGAGGATCGTGCGCGCCTGATCCTCGTCGAAGGCGCCACGTTCGCAGAAAACATCCATCCACTTCGCGTACGGCTTGGCGGCCGCGAGCATCGGACCGCACACCATCGAGACGTACCGCCACGGGTTGTCGGCGTGCTCGGCCGGCACGACATGGGCTCCGAGCAGCGTGGTCTCCTCGGTGAACTCCCGGGCGATGCGCAGCGACCGAGCCTCGTCCTCGACCGTGAGCCCGTACCCGCTCTTGATCTCGATGGTGGTGGTGCCCTGCCGCCGGGCCTCGACGACCAGCCTTTCGGTGGCCTGCCGCAGCTCGTCGTCGGTGGCCGATCGGGTCGCGCCGACGGTCGTGCGGATGCCGCCACCGGTGTAGGGCTCGCCGGCCATCCGTGCCGCGAACTCGGCGGCCCGGTCCCCGGCAAAGACGAGGTGGGCATGGCTGTCGACGAACCCGGGCAGCACCGCCGCTCCGTCGACGTCGAACCGCCGGTCGGCCGCCGGCGCGTGGAAACTCGGCCCGACCCAGGCGATCCGATCGCGGTCGATCAGCACGGCGGCCCTGCGGCGCAACCCGAGCGGTCCTTCGCCACCGTCCTCATTGGTGACGAGCTCGCCGATGTTGTCGATGAGCAGAGTGGTCATGACCGGGCCTCGGCGAGCGACAGGGCCTCGGACAGCGCGCGCGGGACGTCGATCGCGGTGTGGCGGCCGTCGGTGACGATCGCGCGGCCGTCGGCGATCACGTGGGTGACGTCGGCGGCGGTCGCGGCCAGGATCGCGGCGGCCGGGTCGGAGCCGGCCGTGCGGACCGAGTCCAAACGAAGGCAGACCAGGTCGGCACGGTTGCCGACGACGATCGTGCCGGCGTCGGCCCAGCCGATGGCGGCGTGCGCGGCGGCCGCGGTGATCAGCTCGGCCGGGGTGAACCGGCCGCGCCGCCGGGTGGCCAGGCGCTCGTTCATCTCCAGGGCGCGCGCCTCCTCGAGCATGTCGATCACGGCGTGGCTGTCGCTGCCCAGGCTCAGTGGGGAACCGGCGTCGGCCAGGTCGCGGGCCCGGCCGATGCCGTCGGCCAGGTCGCGTTCGGTGGTCGGGCACATGCAGATGCCGGTCCGGGTGCTGCTGAGCAGCTTCACGTCGTGGTCGGTCAGATGGGTGGCGTGCACGGCCGTGGTGTCCGGGCCGAGGATGCCGTGCCGGTCGAGCAGCTCGGTGGGGGTGCAGCCGTGCACCGCCCGGCACTGCTCGTTCTCGGCGGGCTGTTCGGAGAGGTGGACGTGCAGCGGCCCACGTCCGGCCAGCGCCGCGAGGTGGTGCGCGGGCACCGCCCGTACGGAATGAATTGCCGCACCGATCACCGCGTGCGGCGCGGCCGCCAGCCCGGCCACCCGCCCGGCCCAGCGTTCCGGGTTTTCGTCGCCGAAGCGGCGTTGAACGCCTTCCAGCGGCTTTCCGTCCACACCGGACTGCAGGTAGAGCGTGTCCAGCAGGGTGATCCGGATGCCGGCCTGACGGGCGGCCTCGATCAGGGCGTGGCCCATGGCGTTGGGATCGGCGTAGGGCGTGCCGTCGGGGGAGTGGTGCAGGTAGTGGAACTCGCCGACGGCGGTGATGCCGGACAGCGCCATCTCGGCGAAGACCGCGCGGGCCAGCCGCAGGTAACCGTCCGGGTCGAGGGTCGCGGCCACCCGGTACATGAGATCGCGCCAGGTCCAGAAACTGCCCGGCCCGCCGGTGTGGGTGCGGCCGCGCAGCGCCCGGTGAAAGGCGTGCGAGTGGGCGTTGGCGAACCCGGGCAGCACCAACCCCGGCAACCGTTCCCCGCCCGAGCCGGGGCCGACCGCGGCGAACCGGCCGTCGGTCACCTCGATGCCGACGTCCCGCTCGATCCGGTCGCCCAGCCAGGCGTAGTCGGCCCGGTAGACCGTCATGTCAGCTCGCTCAGGACCCGGGCCAGGGCGTCGACCCCCGCGGCGCAGTCGGCGGGCTCGGCGAACTCGGCCGGCGAGTGCGAGATGCCGGTCGGGTTGCGGACGAACAGCATCGCCGTCGGTACCAGGGCGGACAGCACCCCGGCGTCGTGGCCGGCGCTGGTCGGCAGGATCGGGGCGTCGTCCAGCAGACCGGACAGGCGGTGGGCCAGCGCTGTGTCGAAGGTGACCTCGGCGCTCAGCGACTCGGACGTGACCGCGACCTCGGTGCCGTCCCGGCCGGCCCGCTCGGTGGCCCGCTTGATGACCGCCTCGACCAGCGAGTCCATCGTCGCGGTGTCCGCCGCGCGGGCGTCCAGCCAGCCCCGCACCAGCGACGGGATGGCATTGGTGGCGTTCGGTTCCACCTCGACCCGGGCCATCGTGGCGTGCGCTCCGGAGAGCCGGGCCTCCTTGTTGGCGGCCAGCACCGTGTAGGCGAAGGTCAGCATCGGGTCGCGGCGGTCGGCCATCTTGGTGGTGCCGGCGTGGTCGCCGTGCCCGGTGAAGTCGAAACGCCAGCGGCCGTGCGGCCAGATCGCGCTGGCCACGCCGACCGGGACCTCGAGCTGGCGGCCCTGTTCGATGTGGAGTTCGACCAGGGCACCGATCCGGGATTGCAGGCCGGGCAGCGGACCGGCCGGGGTCGCACCGAGTGCTTCGCCGAACGTCACGCCGTCCTGGTCGGTCAGCGCGGCGGCCTTCGACGGGGTGATCGCGCCGGACAGCAGCCGGGAACCGAGGCAGGGCAGCCCGAAGCGGCCACCCTCCTCCTCGACGAACGCGACCACGGCCAGTGGCACCGACGGGGTGTGGCCGGCCGCGCGCATCTGGTCGATGGCCAGGAACGCGCTGACGATGCCGAGCGGGCCGTCGAAGCCGCCGCCGTGCGGCACCGAGTCGAAATGCGATCCGGTGAGCACGGCACCGCGTCCCCACGCCGCGCCCCACCAGGCGAACAGGTTCCCGTTGCCGTCGTCGGTGACCGGCATGTCACGGCGGTCGGCCTGGTTGCGGAACCAGTCGCGCAGGACAAGTTCGGGTTCGTCCAGCGCGTACCGCAAATAGCCGCCGCTGGACGCTCGGCCGATGGCCTCGATCTCGGCCCAAAGGGCCGAAAAGACCTTTTCGCTCATCGCGACATCGGGATGTGTACGCCGCCGGCGGCGGCCGACTCGTAGCCGGCGTCCACGTGCCGCATCACGCCGGTGCCCGGGTCGTTGGTGAGGACCCGTTCGATCTTCTGGCCGGCCAGTGCGGTGCCGTCGGCCACGCACACCTGCCCGGCGTGGATGGACCGGCCGATGCCGACGCCGCCACCGTGGTGGATCGACACCCAGGAGGCGCCGCTCGCGGTGTTGAGCAGGGCGTTCAGCAGCGGCCAGTCGGCGATCGCGTCGGAACCGTCGAGCATCGACTCGGTCTCCCGGTACGGCGAGGCGACCGAGCCGGAGTCGAGGTGGTCGCGGCCGATCACCAGGGGAGCGCTGAGCGAACCGTCGGCGACCATGTCGTTGAAGCGGACGCCGGCCTTGTCCCGCTCGCCGTAGCCGAGCCAGCAGATGCGCGACGGCAGGCCCTGGAAGGCGACCTTCTCGCCGGCCAGCTTGATCCAGCGGGCCAGGGATTCGTTCTCCGGGAAGAGTTCGAGGATCGCCTTGTCGGTGGCGGCGATGTCCTTCGGGTCGCCGGAGAGGGCGGCCCAGCGGAACGGGCCCTTGCCCTCGGCGAAGAGCGGCCGGATGTAGGCCGGAACGAAGCCGGGGAAGTCGAACGCCCGGTCGTAGCCGGCCAGCTTGGCCTCGCCGCGGATGGAGTTGCCGTAGTCGAAGACCTCCGCGCCGGCGTCCATGAAGCCGACCATGGCAGCGACGTGCCGAGCCATGCTCGCCCTGGCCCGGTCGGTGAATTCCTCCGGTTTTGTCCGGGCGAACTCGGCGGCGTCGGCCAGGTCGATGCCGATGGGAATGTAGGAGAGCGGGTCGTGGGCGCTGGTCTGGTCGGTGACGATGTCGATCGACACCCCCCGCACCAGCAGCTCCGGCACGATGTCAGCGGCGTTGCCGACGACGCCGATGGACAGCGGCGACTTTTCCGATTTGGCGGTCAAGGCCTGCTTTATCGCGTCATCGAGGTCGGACGCGATCGTGTCCAGATACCGGGTCTCGACCCGGCGCCGCAGACGAGTGGGATCGATGTCGATGACCAGGCAGACGCCGCCGTTCATGGTCACGGCCAAGGGCTGCGCGCCGCCCATGCCGCCGCAACCCGCGGTCAGCGTCAGCGTCCCGGCCAGAGTTCCGCCGAACCGCTTCGCCGCCACCGCCGCGAACGTCTCATAGGTGCCCTGCAGGATGCCCTGCGTCCCGATGTAGATCCACGAGCCCGCGGTCATCTGGCCGTACATCGTCAGCCCGAGCTTCTCGAGCCGGCGGAACTCCGGCCACGTCGCCCAGTCGCCCACCAGGTTGGAGTTCGCGATCAGCACCCGTGGCGCCCACTCGTGCGTCTGGAACACCCCGACCGGCTTGCCCGACTGCACCAGCAGGGTCTCGTCGCCCTTCAACCGGTCCAGTTCCCGGACGATCGCGTGGAACGACGGCCAGTCGCGCGCCGCCTTGCCGGTCCCGCCGTACACCACAAGATCTTCTGGCCTTTCGGCCACGTCGGGGTCGAGGTTGTTCATCAACATCCGCTTGGCGGCCTCCTGAGGCCAACCCAATGCGGTGTACGCGCTGCCGTGCGCGGCCCTGATCTCGGACATCGACCTCTCCTACGCCATGAACACGTGCCGCCGAGCGGCCGTCTGCTCGAACTCCTCGAGACGCCCCTGCGCCAGATCCGGCGCCGCGTCACACATCGCTTGCAGAAGTACCATCGCCATCGCCATCGGCCCGGTGTGCAGGTCGAACACCAGTTGCGTGCCGACCGCCGCGGGCAGCACCACGTCGGCCAGCTCGGCCACCGGGCTGACCACCGAGTCGGTGATCGCGACGATCGCCAGCCCGGCCCGGCGGGCCTCCCGGATCACCTCGAGCGACTCGCGCGGATAACGCGGCAGCACCACCGCCAGCATCGCCTGCGCCCCGGCCGCCCGTGCCTGGTCGAGCCGGTCCGGCAGGGGTGCGTCGAGCACTCGGACGTCAGGGTGCACCTTAGCCGCGAAATACCCGAAATATCCGGCCAGTGGCGCCGCCGCCCGCAGGCCCAGCACCGGCAGCGGCCGGCTGTTCATCAGCAGTCGCGCGGCTCGTTCCACATCATCGAGCTGGGCCAGCTGGTCGTGCAGTCGGTTCAGGTGAACGGCCTCGGCCCGGACGGCCAGCTGCATGGCGTTGCCCTCGGCCACCGGCTCATCGCCGCCGCCGGTGAGGTCGCGCAGCTCGCGGCGCAGCGCCGGATAGCCGGAGTAGCCCAGCGCGATGGCGAACCGGGTGACCGACGGCTGGCTGACGCCGGCCAGGTCGGCGACCTCGGCCGCGGACAGATAGGCGGCCTTGGCGGCGTGCTCGACGAGGCAGTGCGCGATGCGGCGCTGGGTCGGCGTCAGTCGCGCACCGTGAAACAGGTCGAGCACCGACTTGATCACGCCTTCATTCACGCCCCGCAGCATATGCATAAAAAATTTCAGAAACCAGAGCCGTGCCGTCGATGGGAACCGCGCTGCCCGTGCCTCCCCGAGCGGCCGGAAGATCTGATCGCGCTATTAGGCTGCGGGTATGCGGATCGCGACCCTCGCCACGTACCCGGTCAAGGGCTGCCACCGGATCGAGCACGACGTGGCCGAGGTCGAGCCCTGGGGGCTGACCAGCGACCGCCGCTGGATGATGGTCGACGACGACGGGGTGGGAATCACCCAGCGTGATCTTCCACTGCTCACTCAACTCCGCGTCCGGGTTCGCGACGGTGGCTTGGAGTTGTCGGCGCCGGGGATGCCGGACCTGACCGTGGCCGAGCCGGTCGACGGGCCCAAGGAGTTCGTGCGGGTCTTCAAGCGGCACGCGCCGGCACCCGCCCGGATCGCGGAGAGCGCGTGGAGCAGCGCGTTTCTCGGGCGGTCGGTGCGACTGGCCTGGCAGGCCGACCCGGGCGGCCGCAACGTGGCCGGCTCGTCGTCGGCGGCCGAGCCGGTCAGCTTCGCCGACGGCTATCCGATGCTGCTGGCCAACACCGCCTCGCTGGACGCGCTCAACGACTGGCTGGTCTCGGCGGGCGAGGAGGCGGTGCCGATGACGCGTTTCCGGCCGAACCTCGTGGTGTCCGGCGCCGGGGCCTGGGCCGAGGACGACTGGTCCGCCCGGGAAGTGCGCCTGCGGATCGGGTCGACCGTGCTGCTGGCGTCCACCCCCTGCCCGCGCTGCCTGGTCACCACGATCGACCAGGAGACCGGCGAGAAGGGCCGGCAGCCGCTGCGGATGCTGGGGCAACGGCGGCGCTTCGGCTCCGGGCTGCACTTCGCGATCAATTTGATCCCCATCACCGTGGGGTCACTGCGTGTCGGTGACGAGGTGACTGTGCTGTCACCGTCTGGGTGAAGCATGTCGCATGTGTCTTAGGTCTGTCTTAGGAACGTTGCCCGCGGTGCCGCCGCCGCGAAGGATCCCTCAGCGTGACCGGACCTCGCCTGCTTTCGCCCCGCTGGCTCGCCGCCGGCGGCGCCGTGATTCTCGCCGCGGTGCTCGGCGTGGCCCTTGTGCTGCAGAACAGTGGTGCCGCCTGCGCGTCGCCACCGTCCACATCGGCTAAAACCGGCAAAGCGACCTTCTACGACCTGGGTTCCGGCACCGGAAACTGCTCGTTCCCCTCGTCGCCCGCCGACGACCTGTTCGTGGCGCTCGGCCCCGACCAGTACTCGGCCGGCGCCGCCTGCGGCACCTACCTCGACGTGACCGGCCCGAAGGGCAAGGTGCGCGTCAAGGTCACCGACTCCTGCCCGGAATGCCCGGTCGGTCACCTCGACCTCAGTCGCACCGCCTTCAAGAAGATCGGCGCCGAGGTCGCCGGAATCATCCCGATCACCTACAAGACGGTCACCACGGCGTCCGCGCCCGGCCCGATCAGCGTGCGGGTGAAGGAGGGCTCGTCGCAGTACTGGCTGGCCGTCCTGATCGACAATCACGTCACCCAGCTGAAGTCGGTCACGATCAACGGCAAGACCACCCACCGCGAGGACTACAACTACTGGGTCAACGACGGTGGCGCCGGCAGCGGCCCCTTCAAAATCAAGATCACTGATGTGTACGGGCATTCGACCACCATCAGCGGCATCAAGCTCGCGCCCGAGACGACGCAGAAGACCACCGCCCGGCTGGCAACCGGCACCTCCGGCTCGGCGGCGTCCACGGTCACGAAGAAGGCGACCGCCAAGCCCACCAAGTCGTCGCCGTCCCCGTCGCCGGCCAAGTCCTCGGCCTCGGCGGCCCCGCTGCCCGAGTCGACCACCACGGTCGAGCCCGTCCCGACCACCGAACAGCCCGCCGAGGCGGCCGTGGACCTGGCCGCCTCCTCCTGCAAGTAGAGCTTCCGCGCCCCACCCCGCCGCGCCCCGGTCACCCCCCAGATCCGGAGCGCGCGGCCGCCGGCCGCCGGCGACGACGCATCCTCACCCCAGGCGTCGTCGACCCGGCGGCCTCGGCCTTGGTCTAGGTGTTACCGCAGGTCCAGCCACATCGAGATCTCGTCCCGGTCGTCGTCCGGGGCGACCCGAAGAGCCCCCGGGATGCGGCCCACCTCGCGGTAGCCGAGCCGGTCGTAGAAATTCTCGGTGCCGTTCCCACCCCGGACGGTAACGGCCAGCCCGGCCAGCCCCATCTTGCGGCCAAGGCCCTCGGCCTCCCGCATGAGCGCGGCGCCGTAACCCTTTCCCTGGCTGCGCGGAGTCACCATGACCCGCTTCAGCACCCGCCAGTGATCCTTGAGCCCGAACCGGTTGTCGGTCACGAACAGCAGCGCGACGGGCTCCCCGCCGTCCACCCCGATCAGCAGCCGGTCGAGCCCGGCCCGCACTCCCGCGAACGCGGCCTCGGCGACCGGCCGCACCTCCTCGGCCGTGACCGGAGCCACGAACCCGACCGCCCCGCCGGCATTGGTGACCTCGACCCAGAGCGCGAGAATCCGCGCCGTCAGGTCCCCGTCCAGTTCCGGATCTACTACGAACTCGACACCCATATCGTCATCCTGCCCCGCCGAGCCAGGTCGACATGAAGGAGGCCGAGGCGGAGATGAACAGGGTGCGGTCGAGCGGTGCGGGCTCGGTCAGCCAGGCCTCGACGACGCCCACCTCGCCGTGCGCGATGAAACGACTGAAGGCCTTCCGACGCCACTGCGGTGAGCCGGCGCCGTCGGGCAGCAGGCGCGGGTCACGGTCGAGCCACGCCAGGGCCGAACCGGCGAAGTGCTCCACCAGCAGGCGATTGAGGACGGCGCTGCGCTGCCCGACCAGTCCGGTGCGGTAGAGGTCTTCGAAACGCTGCAGATGGTCGGCGAGTTCCCCGGCCGAGCGTTCCCAGACCTCTCGGGCCGGCGCACCGGCGATCCAGCCCGTCCGGATCCGGTCGAGGTCGGCGTAGAGCACCTCGGCGAGAACATCGGCCGGCGACGCGGCGTGCTTGTAGAAAGTGGTGCGGTTGATCCGGGCAAGCCGCACGACATCGGCCACCGCGATGTCCTCGACCGGATGCTCGGCGGCCAGACGCAGTACGGCCTGGCTCAGACTCTCGCGGGTGCGCCGCACGCGCACATCGACGTCAGCGGACACCATCGAAGCTTATCAGCCGCCCTGACCAGCGGTAAGCGACACCTGTTGCTTTTCTTTTCAGTCGCGCGCACACTCGAAATCTCGCGTTCCTGGAGGAAGACATGAAGGCATCCGTAACCACAGGCCTGGGTCAGGGCTTCGTGCTCGAGGAGATCGACCTCGCCGACCCGATCGGCCACGAGGTCCGCATCGAGGTGAAGGCCTCCGGCCTCTGCCACTCCGACCTCAGCGTCGCCACGTTCATCGGTGGCGCGTTCCCGGTCGTGCTCGGCCACGAGGTCGCCGGCGTGGTGACCGCCGTCGGACCGCAGGTCACCCAGGTCAAGGTCGGCGACCACGTCGTCGGCAGCCTGATCCAGTACTGCGGCGCCTGCGTGAACTGTCTCGCCGGCCGCTCCTACATCTGCCTGCACCCGTCGGCCACCGAACGCGCCACCGGCTCCCGGCTGTCCTGGAACGGCGAGCCCGTCGCCCAGGGCATGGGTCTGGCCGGCTTCGCCCAGGAGGCGCTGATCCACGAGAACCAGTTGGCCGTCGTCCCCGACGAGATGCCGTGGGCGCCCGCCGCGCTGATCGGCTGCGGCGTGCTCACCGGTGCCGGCGCCGTCCTGAACAGCGCCAACGTGCGACAGGGCGACACCGTCGTGGTCATCGGCGCGGGCGGCGTCGGCCTCAACGCGATCAGCGGCGCCCGGCTGGCCGGCGCCGGCACGATCATCGCGACCGACATCGAGGACGCCAAGCTGGACCGGGCCAAGGCCTTCGGCGCCACCCACGTCATAAACAGCCGCACCATCGACCCGGTCGAGGCCGTCCGCGACCTCACCGGCACCGGCGCCGACCACGTCTTCGACTTCGTCGGCGTCCGGCCGGTCACCGCGCAGGGCGGACAGATGCTCGGCAAGGGCGGCGGCCTCTACCTGATCGGGGTGGGCGCGATGGATGCCGGAATCGAGGTCAGCGCGCTGGTGGCGCTGAGCAACTCGCAGAAGGTGCAGGGCGTCTACATGGGTTCGTCCGAGCTGAAGCGCGACATCCCGTTCTACGCCTCGATGTACCTACAGGGCCGGATGAACCTGGACGACCTGATCACCAAGGAGATCGGCCTGGCCGACATCAACGCGGGTTACGACTCCCTGAAGGACTCCAGCACCGCCCGGGTAGTAATCACCGACCTGTCATAAAGCGCGGTGCGGAAGAGGGGACTCGAACCCCTACGTTCTTTCGAACACTGGGACCTAAACCCAGCGCGGCTGCCAATTACGCCACTCCCGCCCGTTTTGCCCCACGAGGCAAAAGCGTTGAGGCGATTCTAGACGGTTGCAGGTCAAGTCATGGACGCGCGGCCTGGGAACGATTCCCCTACCCGGGCACGGCGGCCGCCTTGCGGGTCGATGCCGCATGACGGCCGCCGTGGGAGCGGGGGACCTGCCGGTCCGTTAGTCGTGCTGGTCTGATCGGCAGGAGTGGGGCGAACCTGTGGAAAACGGTCAGTCGATTCCCAGGTCGCGGCGGAGCTTGGCCACGTGGCCGGTGGCCTTGACGTTGTAGAAGGCGTGTTCGATCGCGCCGTTCTCGTCGATCACGAAGGTCGAGCGGATCACGCCCTGCACCGTCTTGCCGTAGTTCTTCTTCTCGCCGAAGGCTCCGTATGCCGTCAGGACACTTTTGTCCTCGTCGCTGACCAGCGGGAACGTGATGGCGTCGCGCTCGCGGAACTTCGCCAGCTTGGCCGGGGCGTCGGGCGAGATGCCGACCACCTCGTAGCCCGCCGCCTGCAGCGACGCCAGCGAGTCGCGGAAGTCGCACGCCTGGGTGGTGCAGCCGGGGGTCATCGCGGCGGGGTAGGCGTAGAGCACCACCTTGCGGCCGCGCAGGTCCTTGAGGGTGAGCCGGTCGCCGTTGTCGGTCGGCAGCGACCATTCGGGCGCGGTGTCCCCGGCAGAAAGTCGGGCGGTCTCAGTCATGCGACGAACGATAGACCGGCCCACCGACAAGCCACGCGACCCGGCGGCGGCGCGGCGTTGAGGGCGCGACGGGATCGGAGCCGGACCGGCCGTGGCGTGGCGTGGCGTTCAGACGGCAACGGGTGCGGGGCGGCGGTCGGCGGGGGCGGGCAGGGCGGCGCGCAGCCGGAGCACGCCGGTCAGGGCCAGCGCGGTTCCCGCGCCCAGGGCGACGGCCACCGCAGCGCGCGGCAGCCAGGCCGGGCCGGCGGCGGGAAGCACGGCCGCGTCGAAGGCGCCGATCTCGGTGAAGCCGGCGAACAGGGCCACCGCGGCACCGGCCAGCGTGAGGAAGAACGGGGGATGCCGGTAGGCCGCCGCGATGGCGAGCAGGCCGACCGTGATGAGCAGCAGGGACGGGGAGGTTCCGTCGAGGGCGGTGCTCACGGCGTACACAAGCGGGCAGATCGCGGCGATCAGGGTGACCGGCCGCACGGACCTCGGCCATTTTCGCAGCAGGGCGAAGGCCGTCAGGCCGGTCAGAACCGCGACCGACCACCAGAGCCAGGCTTTCGGCGGCGGCTCCCAATCGAGGGTGCCGGTGATCGCGAAGGTGCGCACCTGCACCCGCAGCGGCACCTCCCAATCGCGCAGGCGATGGGCGCGGGTCGGATCGGCCCGCGCCGGCGGCGGCAGGCCGGCGCTGAGCCAGTGGGTGCGCTGGTCATGCCAGCGGACGCTGGTCGCGCCGGAGATCCGGCGCCAGCTCGGCGCGGCGGTGGGGTCGGCCGAGGAGGGTACGGGCGTGTCGCCGGCCAGGGTCTCATTGATGTACGCCGCCGGAGAGTTGACGTTCTCCCAGGTGCCGTCGGGTCTGATGTCGAGGTAGGGCTCACCGGAGTAGCCGAGGACCTCCACCGAGTGCCCGGTCTTGTTGGTCAATTCCAGGCGTGCGCCGGCCTCGACCGTGCGGACCGTCAGGCCTTTCTCCGGCGTGCTGATCCCGGTGATCGTGGTGCGGTAGGCGGTGGCGTCGGGCGCGTCCCCTCCGTGCGCGAACGCGGGCGTGGCCGGCGCGAGGAACGCGCCGGCCACGATCACGAAGAGGGCGAGCCGTCTCACCCCGCGGCCGCCTGGACGGCCGCGCTGAGCTGGGCCGCCGTCGGGATGCTGCCGTTGCTGCCCTGCAGCTGCTTGCCGGCCACGACGATGGTCGGGGTGCCGGTGTAGCCGCGCGACGAGAACGTGTCGGTGACCTTGCCGGCCCACGCGGTGTAGGTCTTGTCGTTGACCGCGGTGGCGAAGGCGTCGCCCAGCCCGACGCTCTTGCCCAGCTCGATCAGCTTGGCGTTGTCGAGGCCGTCGCTGTTCTCCTCGGGCTGGTTGTCGTAGAGGACCTTGTGGTACTCGCTGAACTTGCCGCCCTCGGCCGCGGCCGCGGCCGCACCGGCCGAGCGGGTCGAATACTCGGTGCCGTTGGAGGCGCGGTCGAGGATGGCCACCGGGTGGTAGCGCGCGGTGATCTTCTTGTCCGCGATGAGCTGGGTGATCGTGTCGGCGGCCTGAGTCTCGAACTCGTGGCAGATCGGGCACATGAAGTCCTCGTAGAGGTCGACCGTGACCGGGCCGGTGCCGACCGCGAACGCGGTGCCGTCGTCGACGGCCACGGTCGGCGTGGTCAGCTTGCTCGCGTCGGTGCTGTCCTGCTTGGCCACCACAGCCCAACCGATCAGACCGGCGAATACGAGTACGGCTACGACCGCGACCGACGTCCAGATCGTCACGCGACGGCGGCGCTCGGCCGCCTTCTGCTGTTCGACGATGCGTTTCGCCGCCAGTCGGTCGCGGTTGCCCTTGCTCATCGTTCTCCCATCAGAAGGCCGTCCATCGAGAACCGGGTGCGCGGCTTCCACAGCAGAATCCCGGCGAGCAGCAGGAAACCGGCGTCGCGCGCGATGTCCAGGCCGTACTGCGCGGTGCGCCCGGCGGCCAGATCACCACCGGAGCTGAAGCAGCCGCAGTCGATCTGCAGCCCCCGGGCCCACGCCGAGATGATCCCGACGATGAAGACCACCAGGAGCAGCGCGGCGATGGCCGCGCTGAGCCGCACGGCGAGGCCGATCAGCAGCAGAAGGCCGACCGCGATCTCGAGAAACGGCTGAATCGCACCGATTACCTTGGCGGTGTCGTAATCCATCAGCCGGTAGGCGTTGACCGCACGGGCCGACTCGTCCAAGTCGGTGATCTTGAGCGCGCCGGCGACCAGGAACACCGCGGAAAGCCCGAGCCGAGCCACCGTGGAAATCCACGGCCACGCCTTACCCCAATGCATTTTCACGCCCAGTTAGTCGTTGTCCTCGCTCAGCAGGTTCCACCATTCTGCTGAGGTTTGGCTGGGAATCGGCAGGGTCGAAAGACCCTGTCACACCGCCCGCGCCTGGGACACCGCGGTGACCAGTTCGTCCCGGGCCCGGGCGACCCGGGAGCGGATGGTGCCGACCGGTACGTCCTCGACCTCGGCCGCCTCGGCGTAGGACAGGCCGAGCACCTGGGTGAGCACGAACGCGGTGCGTCGTTCGTCACTGAGCCCGCTCAGCAGGTCGGCGGTGCTCAGCCGATGGGCCGGGTCGGGCACCGGCAGATCGGTGCGGGCCTGTTCGGCGAGTTTCGCGTCGAGCCGGCGGCGGCGGACCACCGCGCGCAGATGGTCGGCGCAGGTGCGCCGGGCGATGCCGAGCAGCCAGGTGCGCACGCTCGAGCGGCCCTCGAAGGACGGCAGCGCCTTGAACGCCCGGAGAAAGGTCTCCTGGGTGAGGTCGTCGGCGGCCCCCGGATCGACCAGCGCGGCGGTGAACCGCCACACCTCGGCCTGGGTGGCGCGGACCAACGCCGCCTGGGCAGCCGGGTCCCCGGTGCCGGCCGTCAAGGCCAATCGCGTCGTCGGATCCTGCCCTTCCATGACCGCAGATGGTACGGGAACCAGAATTGTCGGTGGCTTCTGGAACCATGTCGGACGCATCGGCGACTACCCGTCGGTGGGAGCTTCTGACCGGATCGGGGACGATGGCGCGCATGACCTTTGATCGTCGCCGAGCCCTGGCGGGTGGTTTCGGCCTGCTGATCGGGCTGTTCCTGGTGCTCCTGGGCCCGGCCGCACCGGCCAGCGCCCATGCCGCGCTGGTCGCCAGCGACCCCGGAAACGGCACGATCGTGCCCGACGCGCCCAACAAGGTGACGCTGACCTTCAGCGAGTCGGTGCAGTTGGTGACCGGAAAGGTGCAGGTGCTCGCGCCGGACGGCTCGCGCGCCGACCAGGGCGAGCCGACGGTCGACGGCGGCACGCTGACCATCCCGCTGCGCTCCGGCGGCGGCCGGGGCACCTACCTGATCAGCTTCCGCGTGATCTCGGCCGACAGTCACCCGGTCGGCGGCAGCATCACCTACTCGGTGGGCGCGGCCTCGGCGCCGCCGACGGCGGCGGTCGACGACAGCAAGGTCGACCCGGTGGTCCGGGCACTGATCCCGGTCGGGAAATATTTGGGGTACGCAGGTCTGGTGCTCCTGGTCGGCCCGGCGCTGGTGCTGGCCCTGCTGTGGCCGCACCGCCTGTCCCGGCGCGGCCCGTCCCGGGTCATCTGGACCGGTATGGGCCTGGTCGGGTTCAGCACGCTGGTGGCGATCTGGCTCCAGGTCCCCTATTCGCTCGGCACCGGCCTGTTCGACGTCCGGCTCGGTGACCTGCGCGACGTGCTGGGCAGCACGTTCGGCGCGGTGATGCTGGTGCGCATCGGCGTGCTGTGCGCGGCCGCGCTGCTGCTGCGCCCGCTGCTGACCGGCAAGGGCGAGTCGAAGACCGACCTGGCGTTGCTCGGCGTGCTCGGGGTGGCGGCGCTGGCCACCTGGCCGCTGACCGGGCACCCGACCGCCTCCCCGGTGGCCGGCGTCTCGGTGGTGATCGACGCGATCCACCTGGCCGCCATGTCGGTGTGGCTGGGCGGCCTGGTCATGCTGGGCGGGTTCCTGCTGCGCCAGGCCAACGAGCGGGAGCTGTCCGCGATCCTGCCGATCTGGTCGCGCTGGGCGGCCACCGCGGTGACCGCGCTGATCCTGGCCGGCGTGGTGCAGGCGCTGATCGAGGTGGCCTCGCTGGACGGGCTGGTCAACAGCACCTACGGGCGGCTGATCCTGGTCAAGGTGGCCCTGGCCGGCCTGGTGCTGGGCGCCGCCTGGTTCTCCCGGCGGCTGGTCCGGTCGAAACAGGCCGAGGCCGAGCCGCGTGGCCTGCGCCGCATCGTCGGCATCGAGCTGGCGATCACCGCGGTCGTGCTGGGGGTGACGGCGGCGCTGGTGCAGATCGCCCCGCCGCGCACCGCCGAGGCGGCCGAGACCGGCTCGACGAGCTCGACCGTCTCGCAGACGCTGACCAGCAGCACGATGGCGATGCAGGTCGACATCTTCCCGGCCGCGGTCGGCAACAATTCGATCCATCTGTACGCCTACACGCCCGACAACAAACCGCTCACCGTCGTCGAGTGGACCGGGACGGCGGCACTGGAGTCGAAAGGCATCGAGCCGATCCAGATCCCGTTGCTGCGGATCACCGATTTCCACGCGGTCGGCGATATCGCGCTGCCGTCGGCCGGTCAGTGGACGTTCAAGTTCACCGCCCGCACCAGCGACATCGACCAGCAGACCCTCACGATGACCGCGAACATCTCCTGATTTCCGCTGCTCACGGCCCGGCTCCCGGAAGGGAGTCGGGCCGTTGTCATATCTATCAGGGTGTTAGCTGCTATTTGACCACTTTAGGGATATTTGGATCTGTATGGTCACCGCAGTACGGCCTGAGATAGGGGGAGAAGCTGATGCGGTGGCTCCGCACCATCCTCGGAATGCTGACGCTGACCATCGGTCTGCCGTCGCTGTTGGCGGGCGCGGGACTGTGGGCGGCCATGCAGCACCGCGACCAGGGCGGCGCGTTCAGCGGCGAACTGCAGCGACTCGCCACACCCGGGTACGCGTTCGTCGTCCCCGACGTGGACCGGCTGCTCCGCACCGACGCGCCCTTCACCCGGATCGGCGACACCCAGCTGCGGGTCAACGCGACCACCCAGGACGGCCCCGCCTTCCTCGGCATCGCCCCGTCGGCCACCGTCGACCAGTACCTGTACGGCGTCCCGCACGCCCGGGTCCGCACGGTCGACATCGGCACCGGCGCCCTCCCGGTCGCGACCTTCCCGGTCGGCGGCCGGCAGGCCCCCCGGGTGCTCCCCGCCAACGCGTCGTTCTGGCTGCGCACCGGCGCCGACGGCCACCTGGCGTGGTCACCCGGCGAGGTCACCGGCGGCCCCTACAGCCTGGTCATCATGAGCCCCGGCGCGAAGTCCGGCATCCAGCTGACGTCCTCGGCCGAGCTGCGCCCCGGCTGGATCAACTCCAGCACCTGGGGCCTGCTCACGCTGGGCACCCTGCTGGCGATGACCGGGCTGATCACCCTGATCTGGCCGGCCCGCCGCCGCGAGATCGTGTACGTGGTCGAGCCGAGCCAGGTCCCCGACCTGATGGCCGCGATCGGCGCCCCACTCCCGCTACCCACCCTGAACGCACCCCGGTCCGGCGGCGCCCACCGCCCCCGAACCCTCGCCGACGCCCAGAAGGCGGGCCTGTCCGCCTCCGCGCCGCAGTTCACCTGGCCCCCGGCCGGCACACCGGCCCTGACCGGCCCGCCCGCAGCGGCCCCGACCTCGGCCATCCCGGCGTCAGCGGCTCCGGTTTCCGCGGCCCCGGTTTCCACGGCCCCGGCTTACGCAGTGCCGGCTTCGGGAGGCCCGGCTTCGGGAGGCCCGGCTTCGGTATCCGGGGCACTGACTTCCGCGGCCGGTGTTCCGGCTTCCGGCATCTCGGGTCCCCGCCCTATGGCGCACTCCGCGGCGGCAATGGGCCGGTCCGATGCGCCGGACCCCGCCGAATACGCGGCGGCCACTGCCATTCCCGGCCGGCCGGCCGATCGGCGGCCCGCGCCGGGGGAGCCGCTGAACTTCATCACGCCCGCGGCCGGCGGCGCTCTGCCGCTCGGGGACTTTCCGTCCTCGGCGGACCCGCTGTTCAGTCGGCGAGGGGAGCGGTTCGGGCGGAAGCACGAGCCTGGTCCCGGTGACCTGCCACTGTTCCAGGCGTCGGCCGTCGGTGCCTGGGTGGCGGAAACCGCCCCTGAGCGCGCCCGGGAGACCGAGGCGACCGCCGCCGCGCGAATGGCCGAGGTGGCCAGGAAGAAGGCGGCCGCCGCGGCCGCCGAGCGATCGAGTACGAAGCCCGCCGACGGCGAGCCGCTCGGCGAGGCGTCCGAAAACGGCGCGCGGCGGGCCGACGCTCCGGACGACGACGAGCCATCGGACCTCATTTCCGGCAGTGGCGAGCAGCCACGCCCTGTTTCCGACAACGGTGTGCCGACAGGTGCTACGTCCGGCGACGATGAGCCGACAGACGACGATGAGCCGACAGACGTAGCGCCAGACCGGGACGAGCCGATCGGGACGGGGTCCCGGCCCGTTGAGCCGTCGGTCGGCAAGCGGGGTTCGGGCGGTGGGCGCCCGGCTCCCGCGCCGTCCGGGGACGCGGCCGTTGCGGCGGCTTATGCGGCCGGTGCGGCGGATGCGCGCGCCGCACGCGGTGTTCGCGAGGGGGCGGAGGCGGTGTCGGCGGCATCCCCCTCGCCGGCCGGGCGGGAAAACCAGTCCGGCCGCGACCCGCGCCGGGCCGGCCAGCGGGTTGCGGTTATCACCGGCCCTAATGCCACCGATTGGGCAGCGACCGGCCTGACCCGGGCAGATTCTCCCCGAGTGGGCCGTCAGCAGCCCGCAGGCGGCCGTCCGAACCCGGCCCAAGCCGCACCCGCAGCCCAGGGATCCCGGATCCCGGCGACGATGGCGTCATCCGCACCCACCGCTACTCCGACCGCGTCCGCCTCGACGAGGCAGGCCACTCCGGCTGCGCCTGCGGCGGCGGGCAGGTCGGCTGCTTCACCTATGCCGATTTCAACCGGTCCGAACGTCTCGTCGACGCCTGACCCGGCTGCTGGGACACGCTCGCCGTCGCCGTCGCCGTCGCCGTCGCCGTCGCCGTCGCCGTCGGCTGCGGCTGCGGCTGCGGCTGCGGCCTCGGTTCGGAGGCCGGGTGCGGACGTGGCGGATGTGGCCGCGGGCGCGACGGGTGCCGGCCAGGCGCCGGGCGTCGGGGCGGCACCGAAGGTGCCGGCGTTTCCGCAGGTGATGGGGCTGGGACGGCCTTCCATTGCGGCTGTCGAGCGGGCCGCCGGTGACGTAGAACTCGGTGCTGCGGCTGGGCTGGCGGGCTCTGGCGCCGCTACCGTTCATGGCGGGCAGGCGGAGGGATCCGCTTCCGATTTCGGGCTCGATCGGGTGCCGGAGGCTGAGCGGACCACCGCCGCCACCAACCCGGGCCGGGCCCACCCCGAAGCCACTCCGGCCGGTGCCGACGTGTCGTCCGCTCGCGTGACGACCGCGGATGCCGGCGCCGCGCCGCACCTATCCGCCAGTAGGGCGCGGCAGGCCGCGGGGGCGGACACCGAGGCCGGTCGCGACGACCGCACTCCGGTGTCCGCTCCCGAGCTGACCTCGGTGATCGGCGCCTCCGGGGCCGCACCGGTCGAGGACTCCGGGCGGGAAGGCGCCGTTCCGGCGCCCGGGCGTAGCTCGGCGCCGGCTCAGCCGTCCAGTCCGGAGCGGACCTCGACCGGTACGCCGGCCGATGCCCACGATGCGGCCGACTCGGACGATCGAGCCGAGGTCACGGCGGCGGGCGGCCAGCGACCGGTGCGGGTTGCCGCCGGCGGTGCGGACGTTTCGGCGCTCATGCATGCGATGGCCCGCGGGGAGCGGATCGGCGGCACCGCCGCCACGCCGGCAACGGCAGACGGACTCGTATCGGTCGGCTCGGCCACCATGCGCGACGAGCAGAACGTCGCCGGAAGTCCCACCGCTGACCCAGGCGCGATGACCGCGACTCCGACGGTCGGCGCCACCGATGCGGGCACGGATCGACGCCCGCTCCAGCGGCCGACGCCGGCTCCGGACGCAGATGGGCACCTCGCCCACCGCCTGACGCCGGTTCCGCACGCCGATGGGCACCTCGCCCAGCGGCCGACGCCGGCTCCGGAAGCGGATGGGCACCTCGTTCAACGCCTGACGCGGGTTCCGGACGCAGATGGGCACCTCGCCGAGCGCCCGATGGCGGATGCTGATGGGCGCCTCGCGCAACGCGGGATGCCGACGTCGGACTTTGACGGTCGCTTGGTTCAGCGGGCGATGCCGGCCTCGGACACCGATGGCGGCGAGCGGATGCCTGCGCCGCCGGGCGGAGACGGCGGAGACCGCGGGGACGGGGTGGAGCCGTCGGCTGGACGCGCTCGGCGTCGGCCGATGCCCTCGCCCGGTGGTGCCCGGGATGAGGACATGCCGCGGGATGAGTTCGCGTCGGAGGCGGGCAAGGTGCCGACGGCCGAGTTTCCACTGGTTCAGCGGCCGATGCCAGCGCCGGGCGGCGTACGCAAATCGGCCGAAACCCCGCCGGATGGCGACGATGGCGGTCTGGTTAGCGGTTTTGGTGGTCGGCTGCCCGGTCTTGGGGCCGGGCGGCCGGCGCCCGCCGCCTGGCGGAAGGCCGCCGAGACCGTGGCGGCCCGCGCGGCCGCGCAGGCCCGTGCCGAGGCGGCCGATGTGGTCGCGGACGTTGCCGCTGACCTGGACCCCGATTCTGGCGAGACCGAGTTGAAGCCGGCCCGGACGACCCGTGCCCGCGCCGCGAAGACGGCCAAACCGAAGACCGCCGCCGCCCCGGCCGAGGCCGCCAAGACGACAGCCCGCACCACCTCGACCGCCCGGTCGAGTGCGTCGGCCAAGTCGGCGGCCTCGGCCACCCCGGCCGTCAAGGCAGCGGCCACCAGGACCCCGGCCACCCCGGCGGCCAAGGCGGCGGCCACCTCGGCCATCAAGGCGGCGAAGGCGGCCACCCGGTCCGCAGCGGCGGCAAAGCCGGCCACCCCGGCCACCCCGACCTCGCCGGCAGCTTCGGCGTCGGAGCGGTCCGTCACGGCCAAACCGGCGACCGGTTCCGCACCGGCGCGGCCGGCAACGAGCGCACCGAGGCCGGCAACGAGCGCACCGAGGCCGGCGACGACCGCACCGGCGAGGCCGGCGGCGAGCGCACCGAGGCCGGCGGCCGGCAGCGGAACCAAGGCGGCGAGCACCGCACCGAAGCCGGCCGCGAGCGGCGCACCCCGGTCGGCCGTCGGCAACTCGGCCAAGCCTGCGGTGAGCAACGCGGCGCGGCCGGCGACGAGCAACGCGGCCAAGCCGGCCGTCAACACCGGGGGCAAGCCGGCGGTCAGCAATGCCGCCAAACCGGCCGCGAACACCGCGGGTAAGCCCGCGACGAGCAATGCCGCGAAACCGCCGACCGCCCTCAAGCCGGCGTCGCCGATGAAGGCCGCGGCCTCGGCGACCGGCCTTTCCAGCTACCGCGCGGAGGCCGCCGAGCTGCTCGCGGCCTCGGCCCAGCGGCGTCGGCGCAGAACCGTTACAAACCCCGCCACGGTCGAACCCGCCCCGCCCGAGCCGGTGCGCCGCCGCCGTACCCCGCCAGGTCTGCCGAATGATGACTGATTGACCAGCTGGAAGGCCGCCCACCAGGGCGGCCTTCTCTGTTGGGTTTGCCGAAAGGGCCCTCCGCGCTGCCGACGTGGAGGGCCCTTTACCGGGGGAACGGAGTAACCGAATGGGGGCTTCGTCCGTTAAGACCAGTTTAGCCGGGGAAGCGCCCAACTGGGAAGTCTCCCCCCGAAAGCGGACAAAGCGCGGGTCGTACCGCAAAGGCCCGGACGGGTGGCCCGCCCGGACGTGACGGCGATGGGCCCCGCGCGGGCGTAGGCTGTCCGGGTGGCTGATCTTCTGGTGTGGATCGACTGTGAGATGACCGGTCTCGACCTGGGCAAGGACAAGCTCATCGAGGTCGCGGCGCTGGTCACCGATCCCGAGCTCAACGTGCTGGGCGAGGGCGTCGACCTGGTCATCCATGCCGACGACGCGGCGCTCGACGCGATGCCCCCGGTCGTGCGTGACATGCATGCCAAGTCGGGGCTGACCGATGAGGTGCGCCGCTCGGTGATCACCATGGCCGAGGCCGAGGAGCAGGTCCTGGCTTATGTTCGGGAGTTCGTCCCCAACCCGCGCACCGCGCCGCTGTGCGGTAACTCGATCGCCACCGACCGCGGCTTCCTCGCGCGGGACATGCCGGCGCTCGACGCGTTCCTGCACTACCGCATGATCGACGTCTCCTCGATCAAGGAGCTGTGCCGCCGGTGGTACCCGAGGGTTTACTTCGGCCAGCCGCCCAAGGGCCTCGCCCACCGCGCCCTCGCCGACATCCGGGAGAGCATCCGAGAGCTGGAGTACTACCGGCGGACGGTCTTCGTCCCGCTGCCCGGCCCGGACGTCGAGACCGCCAAGGCCATCGCCGCTGAGCTGTAGCGGAGGCGATCGGTAACCCCCTCGACGACCCCAGGCCGCAGGCGGCTATGATTGTCGGGCACCACGGGGAAGGTTTCTCGTGCATGGTGGTCGTAGCTCAGCTGGTAGAGCACCGGGTTGTGGTCCCGGGGGTCGCGGGTTCAAGTCCCGTCGATCACCCCATGTGAAAGCGATAAGTAAGGCCCGGCCGCAAGGCCGGGCCTTACTTCATTTCATGAGGGCAAGTAATTAGCGGTAGAGCTTGATCGCGTCGGCGATGCGTCCGAGAAAGGGCCGCCCGAAATCGGACGCGCCGTCGACGATGACCACCGCCAGATAGCCGGCGAGGCGCCACAACTCCCGCCGCGCCGGAAAACCGGCGTCGATCGGCGTCACCGAGCGGTAGGCGTCGAAGACGACCGGCGGCACCGGCGCGAAGTAGTCGAGCAGCGCCAGGTCCACTTCGGGGTGCCCGTAATAGGGCGACACGTCGAGCAGATAGACGCCGTCGGCGGCGGTCAGGAAATTGTTCTGCTGGGCGTCCCCGTGCAGGAGGGTCGGCCGCGGCGCAGGCCCGCACAGCAGTGGCAGCCGGTCGATGACGCGGGATACCCCGGCGGCGAGCGTCGGGTCGAGACGGCCGGAGTCGACCGCGCGGCGCAGCAACGGTTCCAGGCGACGGGAAGCGTAGAACGACGGCCAGTCCGGGCACGGCCGGTTGTCCTGCGGGAGTGGACCGAAGAAAACATCAAAATCAAGGCCGAAATTCACGCCGTACGTCTGATGAAGCGTGCCCAGCACGCGGCCGATGCCGGCCCACCCGGCGGGGATCTCCGAAATGGCTTTTTGCAGCAGGAGGCTGCCGCCGGGCACCGGAACCTCGCCGATCGATTCCGGAACCGGCGCTCCGTGCCGGCGAAGCAGGGCGAGTCCGCGCAGTTCGGGCCCGGTCTCCCCGCCGGTGTTCAGTTTGGCGAAGACGTCGATCGGCGAGCCGCGGAAGATGCCGCAGCGATGGGACGCCCGGTCGCCGAGGTCGGTGAAACCGGTGGCCCGCCATGGCCCGCCGAGATGCGCGGCCATGACGGGCTCGATCCGATCGAGGAACTCGAGCACCCGCGGAGGTTAGCGCGGGCCGCCGCCACTGCCCGTCGCGGTGCCCGCGGTGACGGTGGTCGACTGGGTGCCGGAGAGCGTGCCGCCGGTGTAGAGGCCGCCGCCGACCGCGGTGCCGGAGACGGTGCCGCCGGTGTAGATCGCGTAGGTCGTGCCGCGGGTGATCTGGCTGGACGAGAAGATGATGCCCTTGAAGATCTTCGACGACTGGTACGTGGCGATCTGCGTGCCCGACGTGGTGGCGAGGTGCACGATCGTGCCGGCCGCCTGGTTGGCGCTGAAGTTCACCGACACCCAGCCCTGACCCGAGGTCGGCAGCGTGCTGGTGCTGGCGCTCAGGCCGGTCGAGACCAGCGTGCCGGCCGTGATGGTCAGCGCGCCGTTGGAGTCGAGGCCGCCCTCGCCGCCGCCCCGGGTGGGCGAGCCGGCGACGATGACGTTGCCGCCGCCGATGGCGAGCGCGCCGTTGGAGTCGAGACCGTCGGTGCCACCGCTGACGATCACCGTGCCGCCGGTGATGGAGATCAGCGCGTTCGGCGAGTTCTGCATCTCGCCGTAGGCCGGGTCGGAGGCGTTGAACGCGTCGTCGGTGGCGGTGGCGCTGACGCTACCGCCGGTCACGTAGACCTTGAGGCCCTCGACGCCCTCGTACGACTTGGTGACGTTGACCGTGCCGGCGCTGACGTTCACGTTGGTCTCGGCGTGTATGCCGTCGTCGGCGGTGGCGACCGTGGTGGTGCCGCCGTCGACGGTGACGTTGGCGTCCGAGTGCACGCCGTCGTCGGAGGCGTCGATGCTGTTGGTGCCGTCGCTGATCACCACGAGGACGCCGGCCTTGAGGCCCTTCGCGGAGGCGTCACCGGGAGTGACCCCGCTGCCGCCGCCGGACTTCGCGGTCAGCTTGCCGCCCGAGATGATCACGTCGGTCTGACCGGTGACGGCGTCGCCGGTCGCGGTCGAGGTCACCGTGCCGCCGGCCAGCGAGACGTAGCCGCGGGTGGTGTCCTCGGCGTTGTCCGACTTGATGCCGTCGCCGGTCGCGGTCGCGGTGATCGTGCCGCCGGTGACGATGACGTAGTCCTTGCCGCGGATCGCGTCGTCCTTGGCCGTCACGGTGATGGTGCCACCGGTGATGACCAGGCCGTCCGCACTGGCGATGCCGTCGTTGCCGTTGCCGGTGACGGTCAGCGTGCCGGTGCCGTCGATGGTGAGGTCGGCGGCCGCGTCGAGGGCCGCGTCGGCGTTGGCGGAGCCGTCGGTGAGCCGGTTGGTCGATCCGGCCTGTAGGAAGATCATCGCTTCGTCCGCGGCGACGATGCGCAGAGCCGACGTCGTGCTGTTCGTGATCGTGACGCCGTTCAGGATCAGCCGCACGATGCCGGTGCCGGTGCTGTTCACCACGATCTGGCCGTTGGTGAGCGAGCCGGAGAACCGGTAGGTGCCGGCCGCGTTCACGGTGACCGTGCTGCCCGAGACGGTGACGTTCGAGCTGGTGGAGGTGGCTCCGGTGCCGGTCAGGGTGACGGTGGCGACGTCCGACTCGTTCCAGGTGTGGTCGGCCGTGCTGTCGTGACTGGCCTGGTTGGCGGCGAGCGCGGCGGCCGCGGCGGGACCGGCCGCGAGCGTCGTGACCGGAGCCGCGCCGGCGATCGCCGAACCGCCGGCCCAGATCGCCAGGGCGGTGGCGGTGAGGACGGCGGGGGCGACCGCGCGTCGGCGCAGTGGGGTGCGTGACATGGGTTTTCCTGTCTATGGGGGAACGGAATTAGTGCCTTTTCTTAAAAAAGCACGAAAAAAAGGCCTTAAAAAAAGCGCCGGAGCGTACGGCGCCAGGGCACCGCAGGGAGATCGGGGCGCAACGCGGCCAGGCCGGTCGCGTACTTGGAGATCCGGACCGGGCGCCGTCCGTCGGCCCAGAGCATCCGGTCCACTCCGGACGCCGCCGACCGGGTCTTGGTCTCGACGATGGCCAGGTCCGGCCGGTGCAGCCGGTTTCCCGAGGCGTCCTGCCAGCCCAGGTCGGTGTCGATGGTCAGCCGGGAGTCGTCGGCGAAGACGTGCAGGGTGGCGCGCCGATAGTCGGTGACCAGGGTGGGGGCCAGGGCGTGCGGGAAACCGAGGATGCCGTCCACGAACCAGCGGCCGGGCGCCACCGTCTCGTGATCCACCACCGCGTACGGCAGCCGGTCCTTCACGGTCCCGCCGCGGTGTCCCTCGGTCTTCACCTCCAGCCAGCACAGCGCCGAGTCGACGTAGGTGCGGGTGCGCACCTTGAACCGGCGCCGTCGCCGGGTGGCGGCGAGCCGAAAGCTGGTCAGCTCGGGGGTGTCGAAGTAGACGGACCGGTAGCGAAAGGTCCGTTGCCCGTCGATCTCCAGGATCCGGGCCAGGCCCGCGAGCCGGCCCGGCAACGCGAGCGCCTCGTCCAGCGGCAACACGTACTTGCGGTCGACGCGGGTCTGCAGCTCGGCCTTTTCGAGCAGTTCGTCGAGCGAGATCGCCTCGAGCGTGGTGAGGGTCATCGGTGCACCCCCGCGGTGACGACCGCGCGGTCGGCGGCGGCGTGCGAGTAGCGGACGTCCACGATGGTGGTCTCGTTGACCAGGTCGACGCGTTCCACGACGGCCGAGTGCACCCGGGCGCCGAGGATGCCCTCCAGCTGGGCGATCAGCGCGAGGTGGTCGGTGATCGCCGAGTCGAGCACCAGCGTCTGCCGCCGGTAGCTGCGGAACAGGCGGGGATGATCGCCGAGATACATCACGGAGAGAATGAGGGCCATCAACGCCGGCGTGAGCCAGAACGGTCCGGCGTTGAGCGGACCGAGGATGCCCAGGGCGAGCGCGGAGAAGTAATAGGCGACCTCGCGCTGGTCCACCTCGGTGGAGCGGAGCCGGATGATCGAGAGAACGCCGAAGAGGCCGAGCCCGAGGCCGGCGCCGACCGAGCTCTCGCTCAGCGCGCCGGTGACGGAGAGGACCCCGACGTTGACGCCGAGGTAGGCAACCACAAGATCCCGGCGCCGATGCCGCGGAAAATAGAGACCGAAGACGAGAATGGTCACCGCGACGAGATCGATCGCGAAGAGCGCGAGCCGGGGCATGTGGGGTGACCTCCTGGTGAACTATCGATGAACGTCGATAGTCAGGTTAGGTCGAAGTCCCTCGAAACAACCTAAGAATCACCTGTGAATCAATAGCCGCCCATCGATGCGCCTACGCCGTCGCCGGTCGCCAGGAAGTCGGTGCGCGGCAATTTGCCGTCCGGCTGGCGGGCGCCCTCGGCCGTCGCCGGGTCGGTCGAGCGGAAGGTCTCCGCCCAGTTGTTGCGGCTGAGCTGGGCGTTCGCGGCCGGCGTGACCGGGTTGCCGGCGGCCGCGTTGGACCGCAGCAGGGCCGGCGCGTTCGGGAACGCGAAGCCGCTGCCACCGTTGCGCCAGGCGGTGTTATTACTCAGTTGCAATGCCCCGGTTCCCCCATCGTCGGTGAACCCGGGCCCGGCGTTGTCCCACGCCGCGTTGTGCCGCAATTGGTGGCCGGCGGCCACGTCACTGCCGGCCAACGCGAACCCGTTCGCCTCATTGCGATAGGCCCAGTTGTACTCGAGCGAAACCGGATCGGTGAACCCACCAAGATCAAAACCGGATGACCCGTTTGCGTACGCCCGATTGCCCCGAACCAGATTCCCCGTCCCCGACCCGAACTGAATCCCCAGCCCGCCGCCGTTGTCGAAGAAGTCGCTGTCCAGCACCTGGTTGTTCGTCGTTCCCGGATCGCGCAGCAGCAGGCCGGAGGCCGCGTTGCCGTGCATCGACAGCCGCCGGAAGACCACGTCGTGACAGCCCCGGCAGACGTACGTATGACTGCGCGCCCCGGTCACCTCGAGCCCCTGCACGGTCCAGAACGCCGCCGACTGGGTGATCGCCCACCGGTTGGCCGGCACTCCGGACGCGTCGATGACCGGCTTCTCGTTCGCGTAGTTGGTGAGCACGATCCGCTTGGCCGCGGTGCCGCTGGTCTCGATCGAGAGCTCGGCGCTCAGCCGGTAGGTTCCACCGCGCAGCGCGATGGTCTGTCCCGGCTTCACCATCGACACGGCCTTGGCCACGGTGGCGTACGGCCGCTTGACGCTGCCGTTGCCGGAGTCGGAGCCGTCGGGCGCGACCACGATGTCGGCCACCGGCACCACGGCGATGGGGGTGGTCGCGGTCGGCGCCGGCGGGTTCGTCTGCACGCGCCGGGCGGTGCCCGGCGCGGCCGACCGGGTCAGCGTCGGGGTCACGGTCACCGTGTCGCCGCCGGGTGGCAGCGTCTCGTGATAGACCGCGTACGCGAGACCGCCGCCCACCGCGACGGTCGTGGTCGCCGCCACCGTGAGTGACTTGAGCAGCGAGACCTTCGAGGACAGCGCCGCGGATTTCAGGCCGGCCACCAGGCCCACCGGCACCGGCAGCGCACCCATACCGAGCAGCAACTCCTCCGGGGCGACCAGGCCTTCCCGGCGCGGCGCACACATCGGACACTCGCGGATGTGCCGGGCGAACCGCTTGCGCCACAGCGGATCGGCCGCCCCGTTCCACCGGCGCAGCTGATCGCTCAGTTCCGGGCAGCGCGGCCGGGCCCGCAGCGCCCGAACCACCCCGCGGGCCGCGTCGAGCTGCGCCTTCATCCGCTGCACCCGGACGGCCGCGTGCTTCGGCGGCACCTCGATCGCCTCGGCCAGCTCGGTGCGGGTCAGCTCGCCGCTGGCCTCCTGCCACCACAGCCCGAGCAGCCGCCGGTCACCGTCGTCGAGCCATCGGGCCGCCTCGGCCAGTTCCCGGCGCTGGTCGGCGACGACAATCTCGGTCGCGGTGCGGTCGGCGAAGTCGCCGCGCGGGTCGGCCACCTCGACCGGCTCGGCCACCCGCCGCATCCGGGTCGCCTTGCGGGAGCGCAGGTAGAGCTGGATCTGCCGGTAGGCGATGGCCACCAGCCAGGACCGGAACCGGTCCGGGTCGCGCAGTCCGGACAGGCCGCGGACGGCCCGCAACATGGTCTCCTGCACGACGTCGTCGACGTCCGGGTGACCGGCCAGCGCTCGCCCGATGATGTTGTAGATGAGCGGCATGTGGAGCGCGATGAGTTCGTCGAGGGCGCCGGAACTGCCGTCCTGCGCATCCCGCACGAGCCGGGAGATCTCGGGAGCGATCTGACTCTGAGTCACGGGCGCCCTTCCTCATCTGGTTCGCGGTTGAGACGAGCCACGACATCGACAGATGTCGCTAGAGGCAACGCTGGGGAGTGGCATGAACTGCGACAACGGAAGCCGGGCGCCATCGTTACACGCCGCTCCGGCAAGCGACAACAAAGAAATCCTCGCGGTTTTTGTTGTCGCCGCTTCGCCCATGCATCTACCGGGGTGCCGCCTTCCCCCGGGCGGAATCACTCAGGGTGACAGATTGGGAGCGCTCCCATACCCAGCGTCACCGAACGGGCGAGAGGATCGGGAAAGTTGTCCGGAGTAAAACGAAGGTTCTTGGTGGCCGCGCTGGCGATCAGCATCCCCACGGCCGCCATCGTCTACGCCGCCCTGCCGTCCTCGGCGGCGACCCTCCCGGCCGCGGGCGGCACCTACCAGCTCGCGGTCACCAAGAGCGGTAAGTGCATCGACGTCGCGGCCGGGTCCAAGGACAACGGCGCACTGCTGCAGCAGTGGGGTTGCACCGACGGCGCGGCCTGGCAGCAGTTCAAGCTCACCGCCGTGACCAGCACGCAGTATCAGCTGGTCAACGTGAACAGCGGCAAGTGCATCGACATCCCGGCCGCGTCGAAGACCTCCGGTGTGCAGGTGCAGCAGTGGGGTTGCGTCAGCAGCCAGACCAACCAGCTGTTCACGCTCGCCGCCAACGGCACCAACACGTTCCAGATCATCAACGTGAACAGCGGGCTCTGCCTGTCCGACCAGGGCGCTTCCACCGCGTCCGGGGCCGCGATCATCCAAGAGACCTGCACCTCCAACTCGAACAAGCAGTGGGCGTTCACCAGCGTCTCCGGCGGCTCGACCACCGGCGCGGTCGTCGCGGCCGACGGCACCGGGCAGTACAAGACGGTCCAGGCCGCGATCGACGCCGTCCCGGCGAACAACACCACCCGCCGGACCATCACCATCAAGGCCGGCACCTACCGCGAGATCGTCACCATCCCCGCCAACAAGCCGTACGTGACGCTGCAGGGTCTCGGTTCATCCGCGTCCCAGACGGTGATCGTGAACAACCACAGCTCGGCCGGCGGTTACGGCACGTCCGGCAGCGCCACGGTCTTCGTCAACGGCAAGGACTTCGCCGCCACCAACCTGACCATGTCCAACGATTACGGCGAGGGCAGCCAGGCGGTAGCGGCCAACGTCAACGCCGACCGGTCGGTCTTCAACAACGTGCGCTTCCTCGGCGCCCAGGACACCCTGCTGGTCAACGCGGGTCGCTCCTACTACACGAACTCCTACGTCGAGGGCACCGTCGACTTCATCTTCGGCGGCGGCACCGCGGTCTTCAACACCTCCTCGATCTACGAGAAGCGCTCGACCGGCGGACCGATCACCGCCGCGAAGACCGATGCCGGTGTTACCTACGGCTTCCTCTTCTACAAATGCACCATCACCGGCGCCGCCGGCGGAAAGACGCAGCTGGGCCGCCCGTGGGGAGCCGACGCGCAGGTGCTCTACCGGGAGTCGTCGCTGAGTGCCGCGCTCGCCACCGCGCAGCCCTGGATCGACATGTCCAGCAACTCGTGGAAGAACGCCCGCTTCTACGAATACAAGAACACCGGCTCGGGCGCGACCACCAACAGCAACCGGCCGCAGATGTCCGACTCGACGGCCGCCAACTACACCCCGCAGAAATATCTCGCCGGCACGGATGGATGGAACCCGCTATGAGGAAGAAACTGATTTTCGGCGCGGTCGCCACCGTCGCCGTGCCGACCCTGCTGGTCGGGATCTCGATGATGCCGTCCGAGGCGGCCACCCTGCCCGCGGCCGGCGGCACCTACCAGCTCGCGGTCACCAAGAGCGGCAAGTGCATCGACGTCGCCGCCGGGTCCAAGGACAACAGTGCGCTGCTCCAGCAGTGGGGTTGCACGGCCGGCGCGGCCTGGCAGCAGTTCAAGCTCAACGCCGTGTCGAGCTCGCAGTACCAGCTGGTCAACGTCAACAGCGGGAAGTGCGTCGACGTCCCGGCGGCGTCCAAGACCTCGGGTGTCCAGGTGCAGCAGTACACCTGCGTCGGGTCGCAGACCAACCAGCTGTTCACGCTGACCGCGAGCGGCACGAACACGTTCCAGATCATCAACGTGAACAGCGGCCTGTGCCTGTCCGACCAGGACGCGTCCACCGCCTCCGGCGCGGCGATCATCCAGGAAACCTGCTCGGCCAACTCGAACAAGCAGTGGGCCTTCAACTCCGTGTCCACCGGCGGGCGCACCTTCTCCAACACGGCCGACGGCTTCGCCGCCGGAACCACCGGTGGTGCGGGCGGCACGACGGTCACCGTCACGACCTACGCCGACTTCCTGAAGTACGCGACGGCCAGCGCGGCGTACGTCATCCGGGTCAGCGGAACGATCACGGTGCCGACCTTCGGTTACGAGGTCCGGGTGACCAGCAACAAGACCATCGTCGGGGTGGGCACCACCGGGCGGATCAAGAACGGTGGCTTCTTTCTCGCCGCCGGCGTCAAGAACGTCATCATCCGAAACCTGACCATCGGCGACACCGCCGTCGCGTCGGACGACCCGGACGACAAGGACTTCGACTACGACGGCATCCAGATGGACACCGCCGACCACGTGTGGATCGACCACAACACGTTCACGAACATCAACGACGGCTACATCGACAGCCGCAAGGACACGTCCAACGTGACCATCTCGTGGAACCAGCTGGGCAACCACAACAAGACGCTCGGCATCGGCTGGACCGACAACGTCACCGCCCGCGAGACCATCCACCACAACTGGTTCTACAACACCAACCAGCGCAACCCCAGCGCGGACAACCTGCTGTACGCGCACCTCTACAACAACTACCTGCAGAACATCACCTCGTACGGCAACCTGTCGCGGGGCAGCACCAAGATGGTTCTGGAGAACAGCTACTTCGACAACGTCAAGAACCCGTGGAACATCGACGACACCACCAAGGGCCAGCTGAAGCAGAGCGGCAGCATCGCCGTGAACTGCACGGGCGCCCAGGTGACCGGCGGTTCCGCGTTCACGCCGAGCAGCTTCTACTCGTACACCCTCGACGCGGCAGCCGACGTGCCGTCGATCGTCAAGGCGTACTCGGGCCCGCAGGCGAGCATCACCATGTAGCCACATTCGGGATGAGGGGAGACGCCGGCCGGAGTTGCTCTGCTCCGGCCGGCGTCGTTTCCCGGATCTGGCAACCTCTGCCGGCCCCAATTCAGGCAGCGCATGGCTTCAATAACGTCGTCCGGGATCAGTGCCCGGTTTTTCGCAGCGGTGGGCCATGTATTCTCACGGTGATTCTTCTGGTTGATTCCCCATTCCTCAGAAAACTGTGCACACTATTCGCGCTCGGCGGCGCGGCCCCAGGCCCAGCCGGTTGGCGGTGCCATGCCGGATGGCGCCGGCGGCGCGGGGGCACCGGGCCAGAGGCGGTCGGCGCCGGTTGCAGGTCGCCGGCGCCTCCGGGTGACCGTCGAGGACGGACCATGCGGTGGCGTCGTTGTGCTTGCAACTCCGCCCGCGCGGTGTGAGTGTCAACTGCCTGATCTGCAGAAAAGCCCTGCATGCAGGCCTCGTCGAGATCGTCGAGCGTCGGCGGGGTTGGATCGGGCGGTTGCCCGCACGTGGCGCCCTCCGGCCAGATCAGCGGCGGAACACTCTCGACAGGGTCATGCAGACCAAGCTCCCCGCAGGTGCGCGAACAGCCGCTCGACCGGCACGTCTTCCACCCGTAGCGCCGCTTGAGCCCCACCGTCGGCGCCGCTCATGGTCACGACGAAACTCCGCTTTCCCCGGCGAATAGTTACGCGCTCTCGTGGGATCGCGCATAGCGGCAACCTCAGACCTGCTAAAGAACTCCAGCTGCCGCATGCACATATTTTCTCGCGGCCGGCAGGGCGCACGCCAATAAACGATCATTACACTTAGCGGAGGGCGGTAACGAAATCTAATGGCCGCCGGAACCGGCGCGACGCATTGTCGACGTGTGCGTGTTGGTGCCGCTCCAGTCGATGACGGAGCGTAGTTGGTGCGGCCCGGGACGGTCTTCGTTGGAGATTGCTCGGCCCGGCAGTCCGTGGCCCGACTCGGCGCGCCTCAGAGGGGCCCCGCGCCGTGATAGAAGTACTGCCCCAGCCCGGCCGTGAAGATGGTGATGCCGTAGAGGGCGTGCTCGACCGACACCACGAGCAGCGAGCCGGTGCGCTGGTAACGACGGGCGAACAGCCAGCCGCCGGCGATCGTGGCGACCACCGCGAGGACGTTTCCGAAGAGCAGGTGGGCGAAGCCGAACGCCGCCGCGCTCGCCGCGGCGGCGCCGAGGCCGGTCCCGAAGGCCGGCGCGTACCGGTGCAGCAGGAACGCCCGGAACAGCAGCTCCTGCGGATACACCGAGACGAGCGGGTAGAAGATCACGATCGCGAGCCACAGCAGCGGCTCCCGCCGGGGCAGGTCGAACAGGTGGTCGCGGTCGAACAGCGCGACCGTGGCCACCGCGAGGGCCGAAACTGCCGCCCACAGGGCGAGCACGCCGGGCAGGGCCGCCCGCAGCGCGCCGGCTCGAACCAGAGGTGTGCGAGTCCGGCGCAGGTAGACGACCACCGCGATGGCCGCCAGCAGCAGCACCGGGATCGGGCCGCCGGGCACATGGACGGCGATGTAGAGACCGACGAGTCCGAAGAAGATCAGCAGGTACTCGAGCAGCCTCATCGGGCGGACGGTAGCGGGTGGCGGTAACCCGGGCGCGTTGCCCGGGTTACCGCCGATGATCAGGCGATCGAGCAGACCGTGCCGTTCAGGGTGAAGGCGGTGGGCAGGATGTTCGGGCCGCTGTAGGAACCGACGAAACCGGCCGACGCCGTACCGCCGTTGGCGGCCAGGGTGGCGTCGCTGGTCACCCGTACGTCTGTGCCGGTCTGGGTCCAGGTGGCGGACCAGCCGCTGCTCACCGTCTGCCAGCCGGTCGGCCAGGTGTAGTTCAGGGTCCAGCCGTTCAGCGGGACCGCGCCGGTGTTGGTGATGTCGACCTGGCCCACGTAGCCGTTGCCCCAGTCGTTGACGTCGGCGAACTTCACCGTGCACGTGCTGGTGGCGGGCGCGCCGGTGGTGAAGGTCAGCGGGGCCGAGGACCAGGACTGGTTGCCGGCGTTGTCGCGGGCCAGCACGTTCACCGTGTAGCGGGTGCCGGGCTGCAGGTTGCGGACCGTGAACGAGGTTGCGCCGGTCTCGCCCAGCTGCTCACTGACCGCGCCGTTGGCCCGGTAGATCTCGTACTTGCCGGCCTTGGCCACGCCGGTCCAGCTGATCGTGGCGGTGCGGTCGGTGATGGCCGAGGCGGTCAGCTGGGCCGGTGCCTGCGGCGCGGTGATGGCGGCGGCCGGCTTCAAGGTCAACAACGTCAGCGAGTACGCCGGGAGCGTGGTGGCGCTGCCCGCGTGTGCGGCGGTGTCGCCGTTGCCGTAGGTGAGCACCGTGGGGGCCGCCGCGGACGGGGTGTAGCCGGCGTAGCTGACCGCTACGTCGTGCGCCGCATCGGGATCCTTGTTGATCATCAGGACCGCGAGGTCGCCGTTCGGCCGGCGCGACGCGTGCGCGGTGACCAGGGCGTTGTCGGTGCCGGCTCGGATCATCTGGTCGCCCGGGTGCAGGAACGACGACAGCAGCTTCAGCGCGTGGTAGGGCGCGAACGGCGTGTTCAGCGGCGGCTCGCAGACCGAGTTGTCGGCGGTGCAGGTGCCGCTGGAGAGCAGGCCGAAGTCGTTGTAGTCGGGCTGCCCGGCAACCGTGGACGGGGTGCCGATGCCGTTGTGGACGTTCCACCACTGGACGGTGAAGACGCCGTTCGCGATGAGGCTCGCGTACGCGTCGGCCAGGAAGATCGCGCCGGGCTGGGTGTTCTGGCCAACTCCGACGTTCAGCTCGGTCAGGCTGATCCCGATCTTCGCCGCGCCGGCGCCGCCGTACTTGTTGATCTGCTGCCGTAGCGCGTAGATCGTGTCGTCGAGGTACTGGGTCTTGCCGATCGCCTCGGCCGCGCTGCCGCCGCCGGGGTACCAGTGCACGTCGGCGAAGTCGATGTGCGGGCCGGCGATCGACAGCACGGTCTGGTTCCAGGTGGCGCTGTCGCCCGCGGCGACGATCCCGTCCGGCCAGTTCGCCGGCGTGGTGAGCACGGCGCCCACCTTGATCGTCGGGTCGACCGCCTTCATCGCGTCGGCGTAGGCGACCACCTCGTTCGCGTACTGGGTGGGGCTCAGGTCGGTGTGGTCGTCGGCTTCCCAGGCCGAGCCGTAGCGGCCGTTGCCGTAGTTCTCGTTGCCGATCGTCCAGTATTTGGCCTGGTAGCCCTTGGTGACGTTGGCGTACCGGACCCATCCGGCGGCCTCTTCGGCCGAGCCGGTGCCGTAGTTCGCGATGATCATCGGCTGGGCGCCGGTGCGGCGGGCCGACGCCATGAACGTGTCGAAGTCGGTGTTCGGTGCGACGTAACCGCCGGGCGCGGTGTGCGTCTCCCAGTGGTAGATGTCGGCGTAGGAGCCGCCGGGGTAGCGGATCATCTTGACGCCGGCGCTGCCGAGCAGGTCGGCAACGGCGTCGGTGCCGAGGGTGGTGTCCCAGATGGCGTCGTTGACACCGAGCGCGGTGGCCGGGACGGTGGCCAGTCCGGCGCGGGCGTTGACGCTGACGTTTACCGCGGTAGTGGCGGCGAAGGCACCCTGCGCCGGTGGCGCGACCAGGGCGGTTGCGGCGAGCAGGGCTGCGCCCAGGGCCGCGCGACGGGGAATCGCGGACTGCATGGCTCTCCAAGTGGGTGAATTAAATAAGGGGGTGGGAGCGCTCCCAGTTTGCGGTTGAGAATGAGGACTGTCAATATGCGGAATGTTTCCTGGGAATTTCCTGTGACTCTGCGAATTAGGCCGGAAATGCGGCGAGGGCCGCACCCGTTTCCGGGTGCGGCCCTCGGCCGTTAACTGCTCTCGTGGAGCGGATTACTTCTTGGCCGGGAAGTGCGGGCCCTGGTGACCGGGGAAGCCGATCGGGCCGCCGTGGTGACCGGGGAAGCCGATCGGGCCGCCGTGGTGACCCGGGAAGCCGATCGGGCCGCCGTGGTGACCGGGGAAGCCGCCGTGGTTGTCCCAGCGGACCTGCAGCGCCCACCAGCCGCGCTTGAAACCGAACGGCACGCGGAAGCAGTTGTAGCTGTCCCACTGGTTGCGCCGCTCGCCGATCCAGCCGACCCGGTTGCAGGTGCGCGGGTCGCGGAAGTAGTTCACGACCTTGCTCCGGGACGGGCCGAACCGGTCGGCCGACTCGGTCGTGGCCTTGCTCGCCGTGGGAGCCGGGGTGGCCGGGGTGGCCGAGGAGGCCGCGGCCGGTCCGGCGCTGAACGCCAGGGCGGCAGCGGCGGCCATTCCCGACATCACGATCATGCGGGCAACTTTATTCATCGCTTCACCTCTTCGTATCCGGGTAATGCCGATGTGAAGATCATAGGAAATTCACAGCATTTGTCCGGTTTAAAACGCACACACGAATAGGTGAATTGATCACAGCGCTATTTTGATTAGTGGAAATGTAGTTCGGCGGAAATATACCGCCGGACCTGCGACGATTCGTCCGTTCGGTCGAGTCAGCTTGTCGGTTTGGTCAGCAGGCAGCCCGACACGGTCAGATCAATGGTGCGGCTCGCGTTGAGGCAGGTCGTGAACCAGTACGTCTGCTCGCCGTAGCTCTGCCCCTGGTATGCGTGCGTGGTGCCGTTCGCGTCCACCTCGCACGGGTTGTTCAGGGTGCACATCGCGCCGTCGTCGTTGCCGGTGTTGTTGATGCCGACGATCTGGCCGCTGGTCGAGTCCACGATCGGCGAACCCGAGGTGCCGTGGATCGTGTCGCAGTTGACGTCGTACCGGATGGAGTCCTTCCAGGTCCAGACGTCCTCCCGCAGCGTGCTGACAAAGCTGTCGATCTTGCAGTTCCAGATCTGCTTCCAGTAGCTGGACGGGATCGAGATGCTCGCACCGGCGGCCGGACGGCTGCTCGAAATGGTCAGCGCGGTCGCACCGTAGCGGCTGGTCAGCGTCGCGAAGGTGGAGCTGAGCCGGTAGAGCGTCACGTCGGTGCCGGTCATCGTGGCGTAGAGGACGCGGTCAGCGCGGACCGTGCCGAGCGCAGTGCCGCTGGAGTTGAGCAGCGAGCCGCTGCGGGTGCTGGTCCGGTTCTGGATCACCACGCCGGCGCCCGGCATGCCGCCCTCGTAGCAGTGCCCGTTGGTCAGCATCATCGCCCGGTCGCTCGAGACCGAACTGGGGAAACGCACCAGCGAGGCCGAGCAGTTGCTCAGTTTGATGGTGTTGGCGAGGGTGACGGCGGCGAGAGCCGGAGCCGGGGCGGCGGCCTGAGCCGCGGCGGCCGGGCCGGCCAGGATTCCGGTGGCGGCCGCGATGGTGGCGGCGCCGAGTGCGAGTGCCCGTCGTAGGCGCATGAAGGGTCCCTTCTGCTCTTTCGGGGTGTGGGCGCGTGACGGGTCGGCGACACGCTGACACCTGGGGTGCCCGTACCCTCGCATCGAGATTCACCGATGTCAATCGATGCCGAGCTAAGAGATCCGGCTTGGTTGTCGAAGGGCAAACTATGCGGCCTGGTGATTGGGTGGACGACGAGTTACCCCGCCTGAACAGCGCCATTCTGCATGGCGACGCCCCGCCCGGACTGCTCGCCGACCAGGTTCGCGAGGAACTGCTGCGGTACCTGCCGGAGGTCGACGGGCTCGACGCTGAGCAGGCAAAACAGCTGGTCGTGCGGCTCGGTTTCGTCGGCGCGTCGATGGCCCGGCACCATCAGGAATGGAACGCCGGCGGCAAGGCCGACCCGGAGCGCGCGTTCGACGGGCTGGTCGTCGCCGAGCGGCCCTTCCGCGAGTACTTCGCGGCGCTGGCCGACCGGACCGGCGAGGGGCACTGCCCGCGGGACAGCTTCGCCTCGCTGGTGCGCTGGAACGTGGGCACCGTCGAGGTCCGCCGGGGAAACGAGTTGATGGCGGTGCTGCCCGGGGCGTTCGACGATGGGCGGATCCGCAGCTACACCGGCACGCCCGGCGAGGAAAGCTTCTTCCTGCTGGTCAAGCAGGGTGAGGCGGTCGAACTCGCGGTCAACGAGCTGCTCGGACCGCTGGGCGAGGCGCCGCTGCTCGGCGACGACGCGATCGATCGGGTACGGGCGGCCACCGGCCTGATCGAGGCGATGCGCCGGCTGTTCATCGACTTCGCGGCGCGGCCACCCGAGCAGAGCATGCCGGCCGAACACTTCCTCGACGTGTTCCGGCAGTTCGCGGTGCACTGGACCCGCGACGACATCCCGCCCAGCGGTGCGCTCGATCCGGAGGCGCTCAAGCGGGACTTCCTGCTCGGCATCGACCTGGCCGGCTACGACCACCACGTACGCCGGCTGTTCCCGGCCCTGCTCGACGGCGAGCGGCAGGAGATCGAGAAGCTGATGGGCCGCCCGACCCTGCCGGAACGGCTGCTCGACGAGCTCGACCTGGACGAGGCCGACCTCCGCACCGCGCCGATCGCCGAGCTGCACGGCCTGATCGGCCACCACCCGGGCCTCGTCGACTGGTACCGGCTGCTCGCCGCGCACGCCCGGGCGGCCGGGGCACACCTGATGCTGAGCAAGAAGTTCCTGTTCAAGCCGCAGCGGCAGCGCGACGATGCGGGCCAGGGCGACCGGCCGCTGGTGTCGAACCGGGCCGGCACCACCGGGATGAACGAGATGTTCCTGGAACGGCTCACCCAGGCCCGGCGGGACCATACGCTCGCTCCGCTGCGCGCGGCGCTTCCCCGGGAAACCGGAGAAAAGCCACCCGGGACGGAGGTACGGTCGGGCCGGTCGGTGTCTGTCGCGCTGGTGGGGTGACGGCGAAAAGTGGTGTCTCAGGTGGTCGGCCATGAGCAGCTCATGGCCCTGATCGACCACACCTCCGCGGTGATCTACATGCGTGACGCGGACGGGCACTACCTGCTGGTCAATCGCGAGTACGAGCGGCTGTTCAACCTGCGCCGCGAGGACATCGTCGGGCTCACCGACCACGACCTCTTCCCCGGCCCGATCGCCGACGAGTTCCGGGCCAACGACCTGGCGGCCATCGACTGCGGCATCCCGCTGCAGATGGAGGAGAAGGCGCCGGCCGAGGACGGCATGCACACGTACGTGACGGTCAAGTTCCCGCTGCACGACGAGGACGGCCGGGCGTACGCGATCTGCGGCATCTCCACCGACATCACCGAGCGCAAACGGGCCGAGGAGGAGGTGCGCCGGCTCAACGACGAGCTGGAGCTGCGGGTCCGGCAGCGGACCGCGGAGCTGGAGGCGTCGACGAAGGAGCTGGACGCGTTCGCCTACTCGGTCTCGCACGACCTGCGAGCCCCGCTGCGCTCGCTCGAGGGGTTCAGTCAGGTGCTGCTCGAGGACTACGCCGGCGACCTGGCCGAGGAGGCCCAGGGCTATCTGCACCGGATCCGGGCGAACGCCACCCGGATGACCCAGATGGTCGACGACCTGCTGGAACTGTCCCGGGCCAGCCGCTCGCAGCTGCGCCGGGAACACACCGACCTGAGCGCCCTGGCCCGCGAGGTGGTCGCCGAACTGGCCGCCTGCGAACCGGGCCGCCCGGTCACCGCCGAGATCCCGGACGGCCTGACCACGTCGGGCGACCGCAACCTGATCCGCTCGGTCCTGCACAACCTGCTGGGCAACGCGTGGAAGTTCACCGCCCGCACCGACCAGCCGGTGATTGCCGTGGGCGTGCGGCGGGAGCGGGGCATCGACGTCTTCGAGATCCGCGACAACGGCGCCGGCTTCGACATGAACTACGCCGACCGGATGTTCGACCCGTTCCAGCGGCTGCACCGGGCCTCGGAGTTCGAGGGAACCGGGATCGGGCTGGCCATCGTGCACCGCATCGTCACCCGGCACGGCGGCTGGATCACCGCCGAGGGAGTCCCCGGCCGAGGTGCGACCTTCCGGTTCACCCTGACCCCGGAGATCCAGTGAGCGCCGCACCGGTTCACCTGCTGGTCGTCGACGACAACGACGACGACGCCGTGCTGATCGCCCGGCAGCTCACCCGGGCCGGCATCGACGTCACGCACGTCCGGGCGGACAGCCACGAGAGCATGGCCGCCGCCCTCGCCGCCCGCTCGCCGGACGTGGTGATCTGCGACTACAACATGCCCGGCTTCCGAGCCGAGGAGGCCCTCGAACAGGTCCGCACGCACGACCCGGACATCCCGTTCCTGATGGTCAGCGGCCAGGTGGGGGAGGAGGCCGCGGCCGCGATGATGCGGGCCGGGGTGCGCGACTTCCTGCTCAAGGACCGGCTGGCCCGGCTCGCCCCGGCGGTCCAGCGGGAACTGCAGGAGGCGGCCGCCCGGCGGCACCGGCGCCAGCTCGAACAGCAGCTGCGCCAGGCCGAGCGGCTCGACTCGCTCGGCCAGCTGGCCGGCGGCATCGCGCACGACTTCAACAACATCCTCGCGGTCATCTCCGGCTATGCCGACGTGCTCGCCGAGGAGCTGGAGAACAGCCCGTGCCAGCCCGACGTGCAGGCGATCGTGCAGGCCGCGGCGCGCGGCAGCGGTCTCACCCGGCAACTGCTGATCTTCAGCCGGCTGGAACCGTCCCGGCCCGAGACGCTCGACCTCAACACCATCGCGACCGACATGCAGCGGCTGCTCGGCCGCACCCTGGGCGAGGACATCGAGCTGACCACCGAGCTCGCGGCCGACCTGCCGCCGATCACGATGGACCGCAGCAAGCTCGAACAGGTGCTGATGAACGCGGTGATGAACGCCCGGGCCGCGATGCCGAGCGGCGGCCGGCTCACCATCGCCACCTCGGCCTCACCGGCTGACGGGTTCGTCAGCCTGGCCATCACCGACACCGGCTGCGGGATGACGCCCGAGGTGGCGGCCCGCGCGTTCGAGCCGTTCTTCACCACCAAGGGCCGGGGCCAGGGGACCGGGCTGGGGCTGGCCACCGCGTACGGGGTGGTCACCGACGTGGGCGGGACCATCACGCTCGACTCGGAGCCGGACCGGGGGACCACCGTGCTCGTCCGGCTGCCGGCCGGCGGCACGGCGCCGGCGCAACCGGCACCGGTGGCCCCGGCCGACGCGGCCGCCGGAGCCGGCCGGCGCATCCTGGTGGTCGAGGACGAGGAGGGGGTGCGCGACATCGTCTGCCGCATCCTCACCAAGGCCGGGTACGAGGTGTTCGCCGCCGCCGATCCGCAGGAGGCCCTGCACCGTTGCCTGGAGGGTGGCCTGCAGGTCGATGCCCTGCTCAGCGACGTCATCATGCCCGGCATGTCGGGCACGCAGCTGGCCGCCTCGATGCGGAAGGCCCGGCCGGAGCTTCCGGTCCTCTTCATGTCCGGTTACACGAGCGGCCCGGCGCCGGGCGGCCAGGAGCTGCCGCCGGACGCGCCGCTGCTGCACAAGCCGTTCTCCAACCACCAGCTGCTCCAGGCGATGCAGCAGCTCCTGGAGGTCCAGCCCTAGCCGGACAGGTTGTCCTGGGCAGCGCGCAGGGCCGCCACCCGGGCTTCCTCGGCCCGGGTGCGCCAGCGTTCGAGCTCGGTGAGCACGCCGCCCAGCTGCCGGTGCAGGTCGCGCAGGGGCCGCTCGGCAGACCGGCCGGTGGTCGCCCCGAGCCGGCTCAACGCCACCGGGCTCAGCGTCGGCGAGGTCGGCGCCGGGTCGCCGGTCACCTCGCCGAGCGCCCGCGCGGCTCGCTCGGTCAGGCCTTCCAGCGCCCGCGCCGACGCGCGAATCTCGGCGATCAGCTCGGTCGACCGCAACCGGTTGAACTCGGCCTCGTGCCACGCCTGGGTGTCCCGCTCGGCCTTCGTCTTTCCGGTGTTCGAGACGGGCCGGGCCAGGGCAGCGTCGATGTTGCCGCGGATCCCGGCGGCGGCCCGCACGGCGGTGTCACACTCCTTCGCGGCGGCCAGAATCCGGCGGAAGGCCAGGTCGTCACGGCGGAGGATCGGCTCGAGCAGCTCATCCATCCGGGTGGCGTACTTCGTGTATTTCTTCATGGCCGCGTCCACCATGGCCTGGGCCGTCCGGCGGTCCCGGCGAGCGCCGCGGAACCGCTGTGAACGGCCCTCGTCGATGCTGAGCAGGCCGCCGAGCAGGCGGTCCCGCCAGTCGGTGCCGGTGCGCGACTGGTCGGCCCGCCGCTCGGCGTCGGTCAGCGTGGCCTGCGCCGCGGCCAACTCCGACCGGGCGGCACGCAACAGGTTGAGATGGGGGGCCAGCAGGGTGCGATCCCGATCGGTCAGCACTCTCTCACCGTAGTCGTCCCGTCACGGCACCATCCAGTCCAGAACCGGGGTGCCCTGCAACGTCACCAGCACACACATGACCAGCAGCAGGACGACACTCCAGCCGACTACCCGGCGGAAGATGTCACCCTCCTTGCCGGACATGCCGACGGCGGCCGCCGCGATCGCCAGGTTCTGCGGGCTGATCATCTTGCCCAGCACGCCGCCCGAGGAGTTGGCCGCGGCCAGCAGCACCGGGTCGAGGCCGGCCTTCGTCGCGGTCTGCACCTGCAGCGCGCCGAACAGCGCGTTCGCCGAGGTGTCCGACCCGGTCACGGCGACCCCGATCCAGCCGAGAATCGACGACAGGAAGACGAAGAAGCCGCCGGCCGTCGCCAGGAACTCGCCGAGCGTGTTGGTCTGCCCGGACTGGTTCATGACGTACGCGAGCGCCAGCACCGCCATCACCGTGACGATCGCGTGCCGGAGAGTCCAATAGGTGTCCCGATAGGCCCGCACCGCCTGGCCCGCGCTGACCCGCAGCACGATCGCCGTCAGGATCCCGGCGAGAATCATCAGCGTCCCGGCCGCCGGAAGCCACCCGAAGGTGAAGTTGACGGATGACAGTGGTTTTCCGTTGGCCCCGGTCACGTGCAGGCCCGGCCAGGCGAAGACGACCGTCCAGGGCTCCTTGGCGAGGGCGGCCTTGATCGGCCCGAGGCTGGCGATCGAGAAGATCGCAATGATGATCAAATACGGAGCATAGGCGCGGGCGATCTGGGCGGGCGGGTCACGCCGGTCGTCCTCCCTTGCGGCGTACGAGTTTCCGCCGCTCCGCGCCGCCCCGGTCGTTGCGGAATCATCGACCCGGTGCCGCCCGGCCCGGTCATCTTCGCCGTCGGCGCCGCCCC
>NZ_BOQN01000098.1 GCF_018332695.1 Paractinoplanes toevensis | reverse complement strand
AACGCAGCGCAGGCCGGAACGTAGCAGCGGGCGCGATGCAGGTCGCAGCGGGCGCGGGCAACAGCGGCGCGGGCAACAGCGCGGGCGCGGCGCAGGCCGGAACGCAGGGCGGGCGCGGCGCAGGCCGGAACGCAGGGCGGGCGCGGCGCAGGCCGGAACGCAGGGCGGGCCCAGCACGGGCCAGAACGCAGAGCGGGCCCAACGCGAGCCGGAACGCAGAGCGGGCCCAGCGGGCCGGAACGCAGAGCGGGCCAGAACGCAGAGCGGGCCAGAACGCAGGGCGGGCCCAGCGCGGGCCGGAACGCAAAGCGGCCCAGCGCGGCCTTCAACATCAAGACCATCGGTGATCTGGTGGGCAACAAGCCTGCGGGCCACCCAGGCGATCACCGAGTTCGGCCGCATCGCCATGTAGTACCGCGCGCTGGAGTCGCCACCGAAGCATGGCCGGCCAGTGTGGTGACCGCGCGGGCCGTAGCGCAGTTCGCTCGTGCTGGGTCAATCGGCGTTGCCGGCGCGGTGCCGGTGATCAGAGCTGCGGGTCGAGGCTGCGGTGCTGTTCCGCAAACGGTCGGCCTCGGCCGGTGAAGCGGAAGCCCACCCTGCTGTGGCAGTGCCTAAGAATCGCCCGATGCGGGCGGGAGACTCAGCGCAGCGGCCAGGTCGTCGAGACAGGCCGCGAGTTCGGTGATGCTATTCAATTGGTAGACGGTGACGGCGATATCGTTGACGGCGACGTCGCCGACGAGTAGTTCAGCCTCGCCGCTGGTCCAGACGGTCAGTTGGACCAGTCGGCGCATCGTGGTGCAATCGATCCAGGCGGATGGCTTACTGCCGGTCGAGTTCCGATGTAGCTGACACTCAACTCCTTCCGCTCGCCAGTGGGCAGCCCTGGCGGTCGCCACGGTGGCGAAGTCGTCGAGGTCCAGCTCCATCATGCGGCGATGGTAAAGCCGGATCAGTCGTTGGGGAGGCCGAGTTCCTCGCGCCAGGATTCTGGGCTCACGTCGTTGGCCCACAGGATTGAGCGGCCGCCGGCTGCGGCGATGGTGGCGACGGTTCGGATGAAGGACAGGCTGGTTGCGGGCCAGTCATCGTCGGCCTCCGGCGAAGCCTTCTGGGTGGTCATGGCGGCGAACGTCGGCGGGTAACGGGGCAGCGGCAGGCGGGTCAGGGTGGCGGCCAGCTCGGCGGTTTCGGCGACCGTCAGCCAGCCGTGGATGCCCTCGGTCACGCCGTATTGATGGCCCAGTGCCGCGCCCCTGGTGGCCAGCGCGTCCAGCAGGCCGCGCACCGGGTCGGCAGCCGGGACCTCCCAGCGTTCCAGCAGCGGGACGTAGTAGTCGGGCGTGATGGTCCGGCCCACGAACACCGACGGGCCCAGGCATCGGGTGGCGATCAGTGCCTCGTGCAACACATTGAGCGGCTCGGCGCCGTGCGGGTCGTTGTCCCGGTGGAACGGGCATCGCGGCCGCTCGGGGCAGGCCAGCGAACCGCATCGGACGCGCTTGCCGACCGAGCGGTCGACCCGGGTGGGGCCGGCGTAGCGCAGGTCGGAGCCCAGCCACGTGCAGTGCCGGACCAGGTCGACCGGCTCGGACCGGAAGCGGCCGGCCAGGCGCGGCCACACCAGGTCGTAGCCGTCGTCGCCTGCATGGTCGGCCGGCCGGGAGTTTTCCACCGCCACCGCGGCGTGCGCGGCTCGGGTGAACAGGTCGGCCAGCCACGTCGCCGGTGAACCCGTGCGCAGCAGAGCGGTCAGAGCGGGGACGACCTCGCCCCGATAGCGCTCGTAGTCGAACACGAAGATTTCGGCGTCGGCGCCCACGATCACATCGTCGTCCGTCGAACGACCCAGGGGAAGCAAGTTACGGACTAGTAACGAGGCCATTGACGCCGGGGCCGAAAAAGTTACACTCCCAGTGTAAATAGTTGACCTTCAAACCCTCCACTCAGGACGTCCACCGGTCCGACCTTGAGGTGATCATGTCAACGCGCACTGACCAGGGGCTTTCCCTCCACCACATAACCGTCCGCTTCGGTGGGCTGCTCGCTCTCGACGATGTGTCGCTCCGGGTTTCGCCGGGCCGGGTCGTGGGAGTGATCGGGCCCAACGGCGCCGGTAAGACGACGCTCTTCAATGTCATCTGCGGGTTCGCCGCGCCGCAGTCGGGCGAGATCACGCTGGACGGCAAGCCGTTCAAGCCGCGGCCGCACCATCTGAACCGGCATGGCATCGCGCGCACGCTGCAGGGTGTCGGCCAGTTCAACGGCATGACCGTGCTGGAGAACGTGCTGACCGGCATCCGAACCGGCAAACCCACCGAAAAGGCCGCCTACGAGGCGCTGGAACGGACCGGGGTCGCCGACCAGGCCGCCGCCTATCCGGCCATGCTCCCGTACGCCAAGCGCAAGCGGGTCGAGCTGGCTCGGGCCCTCGTCGCCCGACCGCGCATCCTCCTGCTGGACGAGCCGGCCGGCGGCCTCGACGCCGAGGAGATCGACTGGCTGGCCGAGCTCATCAGAAACCTGGACACCACGGTGCTGCTGGTCGAGCACCACATGGACCTGGTCATGTCGGTCTGCGACGAGATCCTCGTGCTGGATTTCGGCAAACCGATCGCGCTCGGCTCGCCGGATGAGATAAGAGGGAACGAAAAGGTTGCCGAGGCCTACCTGGGGACAGCCGCGTGAGCGCGCTGCTCGAGGTCGAGGGGCTCACCGCGGGGTATGGCGCGGCACCGGTTCTGCACGACGTGTCGCTCACCGTCGACGCCGGTCAGATCGTCGCGGTGCTGGGCGCGAACGGCGCCGGCAAGACGACGCTCCTGCGCACCCTCTCCGGCCAACTGGCCTGCGAGAAAGGGCGAATAACCGTCGACCGCGAGGACCTGCGCGGGGTGAAGGTCGAGCGGATGGTCCGGCACGGCATCGCGCACGTCCCGGAGGGGCGCGGCGTGGTCACCGAGCTGACGGTGGACGAGAACCTGCGGCTGGGCGGCCTGTGGCGGAAGCAGAAGCCGAAGCTCGACGGGATCTACGACCTCTTCCCGGCCCTGGCCCAGCGTAGGAACCACCTCGGCCATCAGCTGTCCGGCGGCGAGCGGCAGATGCTGGCGATCGGCCGCGCGCTGGTCGCCGAACCGCGGCTGCTGCTGCTCGACGAGCCGTCGCTCGGGCTGGCCCCGAAGATCACCGCGCAGATCATGGCGCTGCTGCGGGACCTGCGCGACCGCACCGGCCTGGCGGTGCTGCTGGTCGAGCAGAACGTGCGCAGCGCGCTGTCCGTGGCCGACGAAGGCCTGGTGCTCGCGCTCGGGCGGGTCGTCACCCGCAACGACGCGGCGACGCTGGCCGGCGACGCCGATCTCCGGCACGTCTACCTGGGGTTTTAAATGGACCGATTCCTCTACCTCACCTTCGACGGGCTCAGCCGGGGCGCGGTCTACGCGGCGTTCGCGCTGGCCCTGGTGCTGATCTGGCGGGCCGCCCGGATCGTCAACTTCGCCCAGGGCGCGATGGCGGTGGCCACCGCCTACGCCGGCTATTCGGTGACCAACGCGACCGGCTCGTACTGGCTCGGCTTCATCGTCGCGATCGTGGGCGGCCTGGTGCTCGGCGCCCTGGTCGAGCGGGTGGTGATGCGGTTCGTCGACCACTCGTCGCCGCTGAACGGGGTGGTGGTGGCGCTCGGCCTCGTGCTGATCATCCAGGGCGTGCTGGGGATGATCTACGGCAACGAGTTCCGGCCGGCCGAGGCGCCGTTCAGCCGGGACGCGTTCCAACTCGGCGACGTCGCCCTGCTGTCCCGCTACGACCTGTTCGTCTTCGCCGCGGTGGGCACGGTGGTCGTCCTGCTCACGCTTCTTTTCACCCGTACGTCGACCGGGTTGCGGATGCGTGCGGCGGCCTTCGCCCCGGATGTCTCGCGCCTGCTGGGCGTGCCGGTCAGCGGCATGCTGACCCTGGGCTGGGCGCTGGCCGCCGCGGTCGGTTCGCTGGCCGGGATGCTGGTCGTCCCCACCGAGCTGGGCCTGCATCCGAACGCGATGGACCTGCTGTTCATCTCGGCGTTCACGGCCGCGGTGGTGGGTGGCCTGGACAGCCCGGTCGGTGCGGTGGTCGGCGGGCTGATCGTGGGCCTGCTGCTGACCTATGTGAGTGGCTATCTGGGTGCCACGGTCGCCCCGATGGCGGTCCTGATCCTGCTCGTGGTGGTGCTGCTGGGCCGGCCCGACGGGCTGTTCTCGAGAGCGAAGGCGAGGACCGCATGACCACGGTGACGGCGCCCGAAAAAGTAACGACAAATCGGCCCAAGAGAAAAAGACTGAGCCCGCTCGCGGTGGTCATCCCGGCGGCGGCCGTCATTCTCGCCCTGACGTACGCGCTGCCGCCGTTCCGGAACTATCAACTGGCCACCGTCGGGGCCTACCTCTGCGTCACGGCCGGGCTGACCGTCCTCACCGGACTCAACGGGCAGCTCTCGCTGGGCCACGGCGCGCTCATGGCGACCGGCGCCTACACGCTCGCCCTGATGCAGAACCGCTTCAACGTTCTCGCGCTCGGCATCCTCGCCGCGGTCGCGGTCACCACGGTGGTGGGCGGGGTCATCGGCTTGGCGGCCGCGCGCCTGAGGGGCCCCTACCTGGCCGGCCTCACCTTGGCGGTCGCCACCGTTGTCCCGTCGATCGCGAGCACGTTCGACACGACGTTCAACAGCGATCAAGGGCTGACCGTCGCCCTCGAACCGCCGCCCGACGCGATCACGGTCGAACAGTGGCAGGCGTGGCTCTGCTGGGCGGGCGCGCTGGTGACGGTGCTCGTGATCGCGTACCTGGTCCGGGGTCGTTTCGGGCGGGACATGCGGGCCGTACGCGATGACGAGACGGCCGCCAAGCTCGCGGGCATCGGCGTCGCCCGTACCCAAGTCTTGGCCTTTGTCCTCTCCGCGGCCTGCGCCGGCCTGGCCGGCGCCCTCTTCGCCGTGCTCGCCCAAAGCGTCTCCCCCGGCGCCTTCCCGCTGACCCTGTCGCTGTTCCTGGTGATGGCCGTCGTGATCGGCGGTCTGGGCCGGCTGAGCGGCGCGCTGATCGGCGCGGTGCTGCTGGTGGCGTTGCCGGAGATCGCTCACTCGATCGCCGAGGACGCGGGCTCGCAGCGGCTGGAAGGCAACCTCGCGCTCACCTTCTTCGGCGTCGTCCTCGTCGCCGTCATGCTGGCCGCTCCCGGCGGTCTGGCCTCCCTCCGATTGAAACGCAACAAGCAGAAAGGCCGCACATGAAACGCACCGCCGCGATCGTTCTCACCGCCGTGCTGCTGGCCGCAGGCTGCAGCAGCAACGGAAAAGGCAATAGCAGTGGTAGCAGCGATACACCCGGAGTGACCGACACCGAGATCACGGTCGGTACGCACATGCCGCTGACCGGCCCGGCCGCGGCCGGCTACTCGAAGATCGCGCCGGCCACCAAGGCGTACTTCGACTACGTCAACAAGAACGGCGGCGTCAACGGCCGCAAGATCACTTACAAGATCATGGATGACGGCTACAACCCGGCGAACACCCAGCAGGTCGTCCGGCAGCTGGTGCTGCAGGACAAGGTGTTCGCGATCCTGAACGGCCTGGGCACGCCCACCCACACCGGCGTGCTCGACTTCCTCAAGACCAACCGGGTGCCCGACCTGTTCGTGGCCAGCGGCAGCCGCAGCTGGAACCAGCCGGACAAGTATCCGGGGACGTTCGGGTTCAACCCGGACTACACGGTCGAGGGCAAGATCCTCGGGACGTACGTGAAGGAAACCTACCCCGGCAAGAAGATCTGCTTCCTGGGGCAGGACGACGACTTCGGGCGGGACAGCCTGGCCGGCATCGAGAAGATCCTCGGACCGGTCGCGGCCAAGCAGTCCTACGTGACCAGCAACCCCAACGTGGTGCCGCAGATCGGCGCGCTCAAGGCCGCCGCCTGCGACGTTGTGATGCTGGCCACCGTGCCGGGCTTCACCGCGCTGTCCATCGGCACCGCCGCGAAGGTCGGTTTCCGGCCGAAGTTCGTGGTGAGCAACGTCGGCTCCGACCCGACCACCCTGGCCAAGACGCTCGGCCCGACCGGGGCACCGCTGCTGGAGGGCGTGGTGGCGGCCAACTACCTGCCGCTGGCGACCGACGACGCGAACCCCTGGATCCAGCTCTACAAGAAGGTCAACACCGAGTTCAACGGGAACGCCGAGTTCGACAACAACGTCGTCTACGGCATGTCGGTCGGCTACCTCTTCGTGCAGTCGCTGCAGGCCGCGGGCAAGGACCTGACTCGGGACAACCTGACCGCCGCGGTGGAAAAGGGCGGATTCACCGGGCCCGGGCTGGTGCCGGTCCGTTTCTCGGCGAAAGATCATTCAGGGTACGGCGGTGAGCAGTTGACCAAGCTCACCGGCGGCAAAGCGCAATATTTCGGGACGCCGTACCAGACTGATGACGGGGATGGAGCGGTGGCCGCCTACACCGGAACGGCGGTCGCACCTCCACAGAACGGAATCCCTACGGCACAGTAGCTTCAGACAACCGGAATATATTTTATCGAGCAAGGGAGCGGCGATGGCGGACCAAGTGGCGATCGTGACCGGGGCCAGCAGGGGAATCGGATTCGCCATCGCGCAACGCTTCGTAGCCGAGGGCTACAAGGTGGCGATCACCGGGCGTAACGCCGAGGCTCTCGACCAGGCGGCCAAGGACCTCGGCGGCGCCGACGTCGCGATCGGCATCGCCGGCAAGGGCGACGACGCCGACCACCGCGCCCAGGTGATCGACACCGTCCTCGGCCAGTACGGCCCGATCACCACGCTGGTCAACAACATCGGCATCAACCCAGCGTACGGTCCGCTCGGCTCGCTCGACCTCGGTGCCGCCCGCAAGATGATCGACGTGAACGTCCTCGGCACGCTCGGCTGGGTGCAGGAAGCCCTGCGCGGCGGGCTGGCCGAGGGCGGCTCGATCGTCAACATCTCGTCGGTCTCCGGCGTGCGGCCCGCGCCCGGCATCGCGTTCTACGGCGTCACCAAGGCCGCGCTGATCCACCTCACCGAGGAGCTGGCCGTCGAGCTGGCGCCGAAGGTGCGGGTCAACGCGGTCGCCCCGGCCGTGGTCAAGACCAAGTTCGCCACCGCGCTCTACGAGGGACGCGAGGCGGAGGTGTCGGCGGCCTACCCGCTCCAGCGGCTCGGCGTGCCCGAGGACGTGGCCGGCACGGTGGCGTTCCTGTGCGGGCCGGACGCCGCCTGGATCACCGGACAGACCGTCGTCATCGACGGCGGGCTGCTGCTGACCGGGGCGGTGCAATGAGGCGGGTCGTGGTCACCGGCGCCGGCGGCGGGATCGGCGCGGCCCTGGCCCGCCGGTTCGCGGCCGAGGGCGCCGAAGTGATCGTCAGCGACCTCGACGCCGATGCGGCCGCGGCGGTCGCCTCCGAGATCGGCGGGCTGGCCGTCCCGGCCGACGCCGCGAACGAGGACGACACCCGCCGGTTGATCGAGGTCGCCTGGGCCGAGCTCGGCGGCGTCGATCTGTTCTGCTCCAACGCCGGGGTGCTCACGGCCGGCGACGAGAACACTCCCGACGCGGCCTGGACCAGGGACTTTTCGGTCAACGTGCTGTCCCACGTCTACGTCAGCCGGCACCTGCTGCCGCGCTGGCTCGATCAGGAGGGCCCGCACCGGCTGCTCATCACGGTCAGCGCGGCCGGACTGCTCTCCATCCTCGGCAGCGCGTCCTACGCCGTGACGAAACACGGCGCCCTCGCGTACGCCGAATGGCTTCGTGCGACGTACGCCCATCGGGGTTTGATCGTTCAGGCCTTGTGCCCGCAGGGCGTGCGCACCGACATGCTGACTCGCGGCAACGAAGGCGGCAGTGCGGCCGCCGCGTTGCTGGCCGAGGGCGCCCTCGAACCGGCCGAGGTCGCCGAGGTCGCCGCCAAGGCGCTCGAGGGCGAGAGCTTCCTGATCCTGCCGCACCCCGAGGTGGCCGATTACTACAAGTTGCGGGCCACGGACACGGATCGGTGGCTCGGCGGGATGAACAAACTGCAGCGGGCGTACGAGGGGAGCGCTCGATGAAAGGACTCGACCTCGCGGCGCTGCAGCAATATCTCGGGTCCGCGCGGGAACTGACCGGCACCATGTTCGCCGGCGGGCGATCCAACCTCACCTATGCCATCACCGACGGTGAGCAGCGGTGGGTGCTGCGGCGGCCGCCGCTCGGGCATGTGCTGCCGACCGCGCACGACATGGTTCGGGAGCATCGCGTCCTGGAGGCGCTCTCCAAGGCCGGCTTCCCCGCTCCCCGGCCGGTGCTGTTGTGCACCGATGTCGACGTGATCGGGGCGCCCTTTTACCTGATGGAGTACGTCGACGGGCGGATCTACCGCGATTCCTCGGACCTGGAAGCGCTCGGCGATTCCGGTCTGCATTCGCTGGTTCTGTCACTTGTGGACACCCTCGCCGACCTGCACTCCCTTGACCCGGCCGCGATCGGGCTCGCCGACTTCGGCCGGCCGGAAGGCTTCAACCAGCGGCAGGTTTCCCGGTGGAAGAAGCAGCTCGACGCCTCCCACAGCCGCGACGTGCCCGGCATCGCCGAGCTGCACGCGCGGCTGGCCGTGGACATTCCGGCCGGCGGGCCCGGCACGGTCGTGCACGGCGACTTCCGGCTCGACAACGTGCTGATCGGGGACGACCTCGACGTGCGGGCGGTGCTCGACTGGGAGATGTCCACGCTCGGCGATCCACTCAGCGACGTCGCCCTGATGCTCGTCTATGCGGGGCTTCCCCTGCAGGTCAGTGACGGGCGGGCCACCGTACCGCTGAAAGTGCCCGGACATCCCGGCCTGCGCGAGATGAGCGACCGCTACGCGCAGCGGAGCGGTCGCGATGTCAGCGACCTGCACTGGTACGTGGCGTTCGCCGCATTCAAGCTCGCCGTGATCCTCGAAGGCGTGCATTACCGGTACGTTCACGGACAAACGGTCGGTGAAGGTTTCGATTCGATCGGCAACCTGGTGGGCCCGCTGGTGATGCGCGGCCACGAGGCGCTGGAGGGAAACTGATGGACTTCGACTTCGACGCCAAGACCGAGGACTACCGCAAGCGGCTGCTCGCCTTCATGGACGAGCATGTCTACCCGGCGGAGCCGTCCCTCGCCTCGCACGACGGCTGGGAACCCCCGGCGGTCCTGGGTGGTTTGCAGACCGCGGCTCGCGCGGCCGGCCTGTGGAATCTCTTCCTACCGGGTGCCAACGGCGCCGGGCTGACCAACCTCCAGTACGCGCCGCTCGCCGAGATCACCGGTCGCAGCCCGTCGCTGGCGCCGGCCGCGCTGAACTGCGCCGCGCCCGACACCGGGAACATGGAGGTGCTCAACGAGTTCGGTTCCGCCGAGCAGAAACAGCAGTGGCTGGAGCCGTTGCTGAATGGCTCGATCCGGTCCGCGTTCGCGATGACCGAACCCGGCGTCGCCTCGTCGGACGCCACCAACATCGGCACCCGCATCGTGCGCGACGGCGATTCCTATGTGATCAACGGCCACAAGTTCTACATCAGCGGCGCGATGAACCCGAACTGCAAGATCTTCATCGTGATGGGCAAGACCGATCCGGCCGCCGCCCGCCACGTGCAGCAGAGCATGATCCTCGTGCCGCGCGACACGCCCGGCGTACGCGTCGAACGTGGCATGCGGGTCTTCGGCTACACCGACGGCGACCACGGCGGCCACGCCGAGGTCTTCTTCGACGACGTACGGGTGCCGGCCTCGAGTTTGATCGGCGAGGAGGGCAGCGGCTTCGCGATCTCGCAGGCCCGCCTCGGCCCCGGCCGCATCCACCACTGCATGCGCCTGATCGGGATGGCCGAACGCGCCCTCGAACTGATGTGCACGCGGGCCCTGGCCCGCACCCCCTTCGGCAAGCCGCTCGCCGAGCAGGGCGTCGTGCAGGACTGGATCGCCGAATCCCGGGTGCGCATCGAACAGGCCCGGCTCCTGGTGCTCAAAGCCGCCTGGCTGATGGACACCGTCGGCAACAAAGGCGCGCACACCGAGATCCAATCCATCAAAATCATCGTGCCCAGCACCACCGAATGGATCATCGACAAGGCGATTCAGGCCCACGGCGCCGCCGGCGTCGGCCAGGACACCCCACTGGCCGCGCTGTGGGCCGGAGCCCGCACCCTGCGCCTCGCCGACGGTCCCGACGAGGTGCACAAACGCTCCCTCGCCCGACGGGAGTTGAACCGCTACCGGAGCGAGAAGTGACCTCTTCGCCACAAAAGATGGACGGCCGCACCGCCCGTTCCGAACGCACCCGCAACGCGATCGTCGACGCCCACCTGCAGTTGATCCGCGAAGGCGACCTCCGCCCCACCGCCGACCGGATCGCCAAGCAGGCCGGGGTGTCGCTGCGCGCGCTGTGGAGCCACTTCGCGGACATGGAGGCGCTGTTCGCCGAGAGCGGGCAGCGCGTCCTCGAACTGCGCGACGCCGCTCATCGCCCGGTATCGCCGAAGATGCCGCTGCCGGACCGGATCGACGCGTTCTGTCGGCAGCGGGCCCGCCTGCTGGAGCAGATCGGCCCGAACGCCAAGGCGTCGGCTGTTAAGGAGCCGTTCTCCGAGGCTCTGCAGAAATACCGCAAGCTGCACATGGCCCGGGTGCGCGAGGAACTGGCGACGCTCTTCGCCGCCGAGATCAACGGCGATGAGGAACTGCTGAACGCCCTGACCGGGGTCAGCATGTGGGCGACGTGGTCGAGCTGGCGCGAGGTGCTGGGCCTGTCGGTGCCGGCAGCGCGGGCCGCGATGGCCCGGACCATCACGGCTCTGCTGACTACGACGTGAGCCTACTTGGGGGCGAGCGCCTGAGGCGCTCGCCCCCAAGGGCCTACGGCACCTGATGTTCGCGGCGAAAGGCCGCCAACCGGTCCTTGTCATCATCAACGGCTTCAAGGATGTCGAGCACGAATTCCGCATTCGACCCTCGAAGAATTCCGTAGAGCGTCCAGACACCATCGCGAGCCCTCGCGACGCACCGCTCGGCGAGGTCGTCATTCCCGAGTTCGTACTCGGTCGGTGCGGCTCGCCGTAGACGATGGTATGCAGGATTGTCAGGAACTCATCCTCGACCCAATCCTCGAGCCGGCCGCCCGGCAGCGCCGCCAAAATCACGCGGGTCGCCGACAGCGCGATCTCATAGAGCATGGATTGCGTCTCAAGGCGACCGTAAAGGCTGTATCCAGCCGCATCGGACTGGCGACCGCCATCCAACAGGCGCGCGAAAACCTCCGGCACCGACGGCCCACCCGCCAGCGGTGCCCGATAGGAACGCCAGTCGTGGCGTCCGGGCTCGGTCCTCGCCGCGCGAAACGAGACGGCCATGGGCTACAACCACCATTTCACTAATGGCCGAAGAGCGTGCCCGGCACAAAGTTACTTTCCGGATCCGGTCCGTTCCAGAATGTTGGTCTCCGCGCAGTTCGGCGACGAGGAACCGCTGAACGCCCTGACCGGGGTCAGCATGTGGGCGACGTGGTCGAGCTGGCGCGAGGTGCGGGGCCTGTCGGTGTCGGCAGCGTGGGCCGCCATGGCCCCGCACGATCACTACTGCTCTACTGATCGCCACCTGAGTTTGTCGAAAGGAGCCGTCCGGCGGGCGCTTGCGGCACCCGCCGAGCGGACCGAACGCTAAATCGAATCAATAGAGTGCCGGTTGGCCGCGGCGGCCGCGGTCTTCACCACCAGAACCTCGGAGAAGCTGCCTCATTCTGCCCGGGCGACCACGCCTGCTCCTTGCCGGCGAGCACAGTGATAGTGCAGCACGCGCCTGCGCAGCGATCCCCCCAACTCGTCGAACAGGCCAAGAGTTCGCGAGTTGCGCGGCGTTCCCTTCATTGGTCGGCTGTCGCCTTCGCACCGTTTCCACCGCCTTCCATGCCAGCCAATGCAGTAGCGGCGTGCGACACCATCCTGGCCGACCGGGCTACTCCCGGATCTCTACGTTGAACCGATCCTTGTAGCCCGCTTCGACATCTTTCGCCGCCACCTTCCGGAGGAGGTCGACAATCTTGTCGAACAGATCCTCCCCCATGCCCTCCCGGCTCTTTGCGGCATCGACCCAAACCAGGTAGACGGGGCGCTCGACATCCGTCGTGAGCCGGTCCCACAACGCGTCCAGGTTCTTACCGTAATAAGGACCGAGGTCCAGCTCTCGGGCGAGGAACCGGTGGAGTTCAAGCTCAGAAACGATGCGATTCCCCGGAATTGTAACCGAAACCATTTTATTTCCAATTGGGCAGCTGAAAAACGGACTCGTAGTGGTCATTTGTGACGTAGGCAAGGCCGTCATTGGAGTACAGCAGGCGAGTTCCCGGCTGCTTGGACCGCTTCATGCTACCGACCAGACCCACATCGGCTTCAGACCAGCTTCGTCCGGCAGCAGCAGGCACCACACCCGTGCTGTTCTCGAAGACATCCCCACCAATTTGGCCACCGGGTACGTGGTTCCAAATTGCCTTGCCAGGCTCCCAACCCGCTGCTCCCGCCTGCGCCTTGGTGACATAGTTCGAGGGAAGCTTCCCGGTGCTTCGCAAGGACTCGACGAGCGGATTCGCGGCTTGGGCCGTCTTTAAGTCGTTCGTGAGTCCGACACCAGCGTTTACACTGGCTGCTCCACCGCTGACGCCGCCATCAGCCGCGCCCGCAGCAGCGTTGGAGGCCGATCTCGTAAAGGCGCCTCGGCTGAGGCCGCCGACGATGTTGCCGGCTTCCTTCTTTGCGGCGGCGTTCCCGGCGGCTACCGCCAGCTTGGCGCCACCCCCGGAAGCGAGCGTCGACACGCCGGCTTTGATGCCGGCGCCGCCTATCGAGCCCAAGCCGCCCGTCGCTCCGCCGATGACGCCGCCTATCGCGCCCTGGATAAGCATTCCGCCGAGGCTGAAGTTGCCCTTGTGCTCGACCTTCGTCTCGATCGCGTACTGGACCATGCTGCCGACCGCGCCGGCCAAGGCCCCGCAGGCGACCGCACCCACCCCAGTCCAGCCGATGGCGAAGCCGCAGCCGACACCGACCGCCACGCCAACCACGGCGCCCGCGATGGCGGCCTTGTGCTCGTCTACGAAGTTGACGGTGGCGGTGGCGGCCTTCTTGGTGTGGCACCAGGCGTTCCAGCCACAGCCCTTCTTCTTCTCCTTCTTCTTGGCCGGCTTGTCGTCGCCATCCGACTGGGAGCCGTGGTTGAAGTACTTGTCCGGTGTGGTGGTGTGGTCGCCTGGGTCCTTGGCGACCATCAGGCCGGACGGGTCGGCGTGGACGATCGGGTTGTTCAGGGCGTACGCGTAGCCCTCCATCGACTGCGGGTCACCACTGTTGAGCACCGGGTCGACCGAGATGAAACGGCCCAGCGCCGGGTCGTACTCGCGAGCACCGAGATGGGTCAGACCGGTCGGGTCGGCGGTGCCCCCGACGAAACCCTTCGTGTTGATCCAGGAGACCGCCTGGCCCCGCGCCGTACCGAAGGGCGTCTGCCGGCGGATTGTCGACGTCTGGGTCTGCTCGTCGATGCTGACATTCTGGGTGCCCTGATGGTCGGCGGCCAGCCAGTCCAGACCCGCCGAAGTGCGTTGGGCTACCGTGCCGCCGCCGAACGAGTAGTAACGCGTGCAGCTCGTCGCGCCCGTGCTGTTGGTGTAGCGCAGTTCCTCGCCCGGCAGGTAGAGGGTCTTGCCGGTGGTGTCCCGGCTGATCAGGCGGTTGCCGTCGGCGTCGTACACATAACTGGAGCTGCCGGCGGTGTCGGTGACGCTCTGCAGGTTGCCCTCGGCGTCCCAAACCAGGGTCTGAGTGCCGTTCGGGCCGGGGCGGGTCTTGGTGTTGCCGGCCTTGTCGTAGGTGTACGCGGCCGTACGCGAACCGGTGTTGTCGGTGGTCGTGGTGCCGCGCAGGGCATGCGGCTGGCCGGTGAGCGGGTCCGCCGGGGTGCTGTCGGTGAAGGTGTAGTCGGTAGTGACGTCGCCGTTCGGGGTGCCGTGGTCCACCAGCTTGGCGCGGGCGCCGCCCAACGTGTAGCTGTAGCTCTGCCAGTACGGGGCCGGTCCGCCCAGGCTCGCGGTGGCCGGGGTGGCCGCGCAGTCCCCGCCGCCCGGAGTCCAGGCCTCGGCCAACCGCTGGTAACGGTCGTAGCTGAAGCACTGGTTGTCGGCGGTGGCGGTGTCGGCCATCTTGGTGACGTTGCCGGCGTCGTCGTAGGTGTATTCCAGGTTGCTGACCGTGTTCGGCGAGGCGCTGTCGCGGCGCACGCTGATCTGGTTGAGCCGGCCGGTGGTCAGGTCGTTCTGGAAGTTGAGGTAGGCGCGACCGCCTTGACCGGAGAAGAAGCCGGTGTAAAGGGTGTACTGGGTGGCATGACCCAGGGCGTCGTACTGGCTGTCGGAGACGATGCTCGTCTCAACCTCGTAATAGAGGTTCATCAATGTTTTTGGCTGGTCATAGGCGTTGTAGCCGTACAGGAGGGTCTCCGACGGCAGGTCGCCGGTTGCCGGATAGGTGCTGGCGCGCACGCTCCCGTCGGGGTTGTAGCCCGTGGTGAACTGATAGGTGCCGTTCAGCCCGGACTCCGAGGTCGGGATGGTCACGGCCGACACGAGTGGCTGGTAATGCTCGTCGTACTGCTTCACCGCGGTGACGTACCGGTTGATCCCGTCGATCCGGTTGGACTGGAAGAGCTGGCCCTTTACCGGGGTCGTCCCGTCGGCGAAGGTCGCTTGGTCGTAGTCCCACTGGGCGAGCTGGCCGGACGACGAGACGCCGGTGCCCTTGTACAGGCCTGTTTTCCGGTCGAGCGCGTCGTAGGTGTAGGTCAGCGCGACGTTGTTGCCGTCCTGCGTCGCGGTGAGGCGGCCCGCGTTGTCGTACTTGCTCAGGGTCTTCCCGGCGTCCGGGTCGGTGCTGCTGGTGGTGCGGCCACGCAGGTCGTACGCGTAGGTCCACTTGCTGCCGTCCGGCGTGGTGACCGATTCGAGCAGGCCCTTGCGGTTGTAGGCGTAGTCGGTGTGGTCGTAGTCGGTGCCGGTGGCGCTGCGGGTCGGGTACTGCCGCAGCTGGATGGTGCGTTCGCGGGCGTCGGTCCAGGTCGACGAGGCGGTCGCGCCGGCCGGCGGTTGGACGTCGACATGGTCACCGCCGTACACCGTGGTGGTGCGCCAGCGTTCGACCGTCTTCGGCTGGAAGACCGAGCTGACCGGGCGCCCGGCACCGTCGTACACCGTCTTGGTCTGGTTGGGAATGTCTTCCTGGGCGATCGGCTGCACCAGGGTGGCGCCGGGGGTGCCGGTCTTATCGTAGTAGGCGCCGTTGCTCAGGTAGGCCCGCCCGGCCGCGTCGTAGAACGTGTCGGTGAGGATCCGGCCGCCGGCCGGCGAGGCCGTCTGGGTCTGCCGGGTGCGCAGCAGGCCGTCGTAGAGGGTGTACGACTTGGTGACCCCGCCGCCGGGATTGAGGTGGCTGGTGGTCACCGCGTTCACGCCGTCGGTGCGGACCAGGTAGTCGTACGCCACGTCGGGGGTGTCGGAGGTGTAGTCCCGGCCGGGCGACCACATGGCTTTCAGCCGGCCGAGCCCGTCGTACTTGAGCGTGGTCCGCAGTTGGTTGACATCGACGGTCGAGGTGGCCAGGCCCCAGGCCGGTTCGATGGTGCTGACCGCGGTCCAGCCCATCGGGTTGGTGTCGACGGTCTGGGTGACCGGGCCGGTGGTGGCCGGCGTGTAGGCGGTCGCCGAGCGCCGGTCGAGCGCGTCCCAGGACTCGACGACACGACCGAGCGTGTCGTAGGCGGAGCGGGTGACCTGCACGTACGTCGGGCTGGTGGTGCTGTAGACGCTCATTTGCTCGGTCTTGGTGACGTCGCCCTTGGTCGGCGCGACCCCGTAGTCATGACCGTCGTAGTACGTGCGGGCATCGCCGATGACATCGGCCTCGGCAACGGTGCCGGCGATGTTGGCGCAGCTCAACGCGTACGTCTGGACGCGTTGTGGCAGCGACATCAGCCACAGCGTGCCGTTGCGCGGTTCGTAGGTGGTGGCGGTGCACTGTTCGTCGCCGGTGACCACCTCGTCGCCGAAGTCGTCGGTGCGCACGGCCATGCCGTACGCATCGAAGGTGGATTTGGTGTAGGTCGTACGGGTCCACGGCGCGTGGTCCAGCGTGGTGCGCGAGTGGGTGCCCTCGGTGTTGATGAAGCGGGCCTCTACGGTGGCACCGCCGATGGTGCGGGTGGCGGTGGCGGCCGACTTCCACGGGTCGTTGATCTCGCCGGACACCTCGGCCCCGCCGGGCCCATTGAAGACCCGGCTCTCCCGGACCATTCCGGTGAAGGCGTCGTCGTCCGGCAACGAACCACCGAGCGAGTCGGGCACGGTGGCCGACCGCGTCGATGTGGCGGACAGGAAGTCGCCGTTCAGGCCGCGGAAATACGTGGACTCGGTGTACGTCTGGCCGCCCGGGTCACCGGTGGTGACGCCGACCTTCTGGTAGCCGCGCCACTGCGACCAGGTCTTCGCGTCGTCCGAGATGATCCCGTCGTCGTCGGTGTAGTGCCAGGCCGGCGAGCCGATGTAGGTGTAGTGGTGCAACACCCTGGTGGCCCCGCCGGTGCGGTCGGTCTCGGTGACCTCGTTGACGACGTACCGGTTGAAGTAGTCGGTCTGCTGCGGGTAACCGGGCGGCGACCAGCGAACCGGGTAACAGCGTTTGGTATTCGTCGACGGGTTGGTCGGCTTGGTGGTGGGCGTGCAGTCGCTCTCGAGGTAGTCGACGTGGACGATCGCGCCGGTCTCGCTGTTGATGTCGGTGAGGCGCGGCCAGTTCATCGCCGGGGCGTTGTCGACCGCGTCGACCCGGTTGGGCAGGGCCCGGCCGGTGAACGTGACGTCCGGCATGGTGGTGGTGCCGCCGACCAGGCCGGCGTGCCCGATCTTGGCAAGCCACAGGCCGGCCCGGGTGCCGTCGCCCGGGTCGGGGAAGGAATGGGTCAGAGTCCACCGTTCGACCGGCCGGAAGTTGCCGGTGAGTACCTCGTACGTGCTCGTGGTGACGCTGGCGAGCCGGCGGGTGCTGTAGAACGAGGGCATCAGCAGGTCGCACGTGGTGGTGCTGGTGCAAGCCAGGTCCCACGGGGTGTCCGGCCAGTGGGCGGCGTCGTGGGTGGTGCAGGCGCTCAGGCAACGGTCGCCGTAGGCGAAGTCGATCTGCGCCGCGGCATGCCCGTTGAAGACCGTGTCGGTGCCGGTGGCCGAGTCGGGTTCGACTCGGGTGCCATAGCTGACGTGGTCGAGGTAACCGGCCCGGACGTACGACTTCACGCTGCCGGTGCCGGACTTGTAGTTGTTCGAGTCGGTGTCGTACCAATACGACGTCGTGTTGTTGTGCGGGTCGACGACGTAGTCGAGGTTCCATCGCCAGGCCTGCACGCAGGATGACGCGGCGAAGGTGCTCTGATGGCAGCGTTCGTTGGTGTTGTTACCGAAGACCGGCACCGTCCAGGCCGACCTGGTGGTGGCACCGGTCGTGCCGGGCAACTTGTTACGGCCGAACCAGTACTGGGTGCCGTTGACCGTGGTGACGACCCACCACTCGCCGTTATAGGTGCCGTTGTCCGCGTCGAACCGGCGCTCGACCTTGGAACCGTCGTCGTTGCGAAGATGCCACAGGTTGGCGTTCGCGGCATCGCGAATCAGGTCGCCGCCGCTGCCCCCCAGGGTCATCGACGCGTTGTCGGTGACCCAGCACTGGTCGTCGGCGTACTTGTCAGCGTCACCCGCGTTGTTTCCGCCAGAGGTGTCCGCGCTGCAGTTCTTGTAACGCCGTTCGATGAAACCGCTGGTGCCGAGTTCGAAGCCCTCGCCGACCTCGGACGGCTGATTGTTCGACGACACCATCCGCCCGTCGACCGACTGGGACGAGTAGCCGAGTTCCAGCGTCGGCGACGGCCCGTTCAGACCGGGCGGCACCCGCATCGGGAACGACCAGGAGAAGTTGCCCGAGGAACTGCCCGCCGACCAGGTGCCGGAGGCGTTGAGGCTGGTCGCGCCGTAGTTGCCGGACGGCCCGGACGGTGCCGCGGCGAGCGCCATGAGCGTCGTCGCCCCAACGGCGACGTCCGCGGTCGCCCGCTTCGCGGCGACATCATTCCGGGTGGGTACCTCGGCCCCGGCGCAGTCTTTGCGCTCCGGAGTGGTCAGGGCACATTCCGGCAGCCGTACGAGTCTGAGCCGGGTCGCCCAGTCACCGCCGTACGCCGTCGCGAACTTGCTGTAGTCGACGGTGACCCCGACCGGAGCGGCAGCGTTCGAACCGTCGGCCCGCCCTACCCGGAAGAGCAGGCCGGCGACGTCGGCGCGATCCGCGGTGGCCCGGTCGAGCACGTCCACGTGCATCTTGGACGGCCGCGCCTTGCCGGTGCCGGCGGCGTGGAAGCTGATCGGCGCGCTGTCGGTCGCGGCGACCGCCACGTCCGCGCTGGTCGCCTTCGGCCAGACCGGGGCGGGCTGGGCGGAGGCGAGCTTGGCGAAGCCGGGCGGGGCCGGCTTCGCCGCAACGCCCCGCACGGCGATGCTGGGCTGAGCGGCCGGAGTCGGCGGGGTGTACGGCTTGGGCTTGGCCGCCCATGCCGGCTGCTGCTGCAGGGTGACGACGAGAACGGCCGACAGGGCCAGTGCCACCGCCGTGATGAGACGGGACTTCACCGAAGACCTCCGGGTGCGCATGGGGGTGTGATCCGGCTCAGCCGGCGACGGGCTGGGAGAAGGTGACAGCCTGTCCGGCACGAAGCGCGCGCATGACCGTCTCGTAGTAATTGATGCCCTGGCGATCCGGGCCCCACGTCCAAATCTCGATGTGGTTGTCGATAGCCGCCATGTCCGGCAGGTCCTTGAACACCACGGTCTGGTCACCGTTCTCGGCGAAGACGACCTCGAACGTGAATCGGACGTCGGGATGATCGGTGAGCACCACGTTCCGCCATTCGAGGACGGTCTTCCGGCTCGGCGCCGCACCGGTGTGGCCGGTCAGCAGCTGCGACTGGCCGTCGAGAACCACGTAGCTGGCCGGCCAGACCCACAGGCCGCCGCCCAACTCGGCGCCGGCGGCATCGGTGTTGAACTGGATCTGCGCCGTCTCCACCACGCCCACGCTCGAGACCTGACGACCGAAGAACGGCATTTCAAATCCCAGCGGTACGGGCACCGGGTCCTCGCCGGCGAGAGTTACCGGGGTCGTACCCGGGATGAAGGCGGTCGTGGTCGCCGCACAGCTGGCGTCCCAGTCATCGGTCCACGCCAGCAGGTTCAGGTCTACGTTCACGTCCTGATCGGCGACCACGTTCGGCTGGTTGGTGCGCACGCAACCGCCCAGCCCCCACAGGTCGTACGTTCCCTCCTCGACGTCGGGCAACTGGAACCGGGCGTCGCCGTCGGTCCACTGCTCGTGGCCCTCCATGTAGACGTAGGTGTTCGGCGCGATCTGGCCGTTGTAGTAGGCCGTCCCGGAGACCGTGTAGGTCGGGATCGGCCACGCGTCCTCGGGGTAGTCGAACGTCACGGCCAGGTTGCTGTTCAGGTCGGGCGTCTCGAACGAGTGCTGCACCGCGTACGCCCCGCCCGGGCTGGTGATGCCGACCGCGGCGACCCCGCCCATCGACTGGTCGTCGTAGAGACCGGAGTAGTTGAAAGTGATGTCGCCGTTGGCGATGAGCACGACCTCGAAGCTGAAGCGGGTGGCGGCCGCCGGGTCGTCCCACCAGAAGCGGATGTTGCGCCACTCGATCACGAATCGCTGGGTGGTTCCGCTTCCCTCGGCCTTGGTGTAGACGCCGGCCTGATCGTCGAGGTACAGGTCGGCCCAGAACGGGATGAGCCCGGCTACCGGCGCGTAGTCGCGGGCCGGCAGGCTGACAGGCGAGTAGCCGATATCGCCGTGCGGGTCCACCAAGGTCATCGCGCCGTTCGACGAGACCCACCCCTGGTCGTACGACTTGCCGAAGTAGGGCATCGAGAATGGCAGCGCGATCGCGTCACTGACCACGTCATCGCCCGTCAGGTTCAGCTTCGTGGTGCCCGCGATGAAGGGTGTGTTCGCGGCCAGATCACACCGGTAGCCGAAGCGGTCGATCGTCGACGGTGCGGGCGCCAGGTTCACGGTGGTCGCGGCGCTGGTCCGAACCGCGGAGGTGGCGATCCGGTTCGAGCAGCCCGAGCCACCGAAGGCCGCAGTCACGACGTAGTCCTGATCCGCCAGCCCGGTGAACGAGTAGGCGCCGGCCGCATCCGTGGTTCGCGTCAGATCACCGGGCGTCAACGAGACCGTGACACCGCTCAGGGGGTTCCCGGTTTTCCAGTCGGTCACCTGGCCGTTCAGGGCCGGTGCCTCAGCGAACTCCAGGTCGACCCACACGGCCGGTGATTCGTTGCCGGCCGAGTCGATGGCCCAGGCGGAGAACCTCGGCTTGTCGACGAAGGACGACGTGGCGGTCACGGTGGCCCACTCGCCCGGGTTCGGCAGTGTCACGGTGACCGGCGGGGTCGAACCGAGCTGGTACTTCACCTTCGTGACGGCGGGGTCGCCAGCAGCGCTGATCACCAGTTGCAGGTTCTGTCCGACATACGCCTTGGTGCCGCCGTTGTATGACAAGCTCGGCGGGTTCGGGAAGCCGATCAGCTTGAACTCGCTCTCGGCGCTGTTCAGCGCCCGCCCGTAAATCCGGACGTCGTCGATGGCCCCGGGGAAGTAGCCGCCCGAGCCCATCCGGCCGATCGTCACCGTTCCGGTGGCGTCGAACGTGGTCGAGGTCGCGGTGGCCGTCTGGGCGATGCCGTTCACGTAGAGACGCAGGGCATGCGTGGTGCCGTCATAGGTGGCCAGCAGCCTGGTCCAGGCGGTGGTGGACGCGACGTCGTTGGACACGACCGCCACGGTGGTCGGCGAGCCCACATCGGACTGCGCGACCGCGAACCGCCACTTCTGGTCGGCGACCGAGTAGCTGAGCAGATAGGCGGAGGTGTTCGCGCCGTTCTGGGCGACCACCACCCGCTGCCCCGAACCGGCCAGGGAATCCAGCTTCACGGTGGCGGCCACCGTGAAGCTGCCGTTGGAGTGCACGGTGGTGGCGGCGCCGGTGTTCGGGTCCCGGGTGACGATCGGCCCGGTGGTGACGGCGGACTGGGAGGTGCCGTTCAGCTGCAGAGCAAAGCCGTAGCCACCACGCCCCGTCGCCCAGGTCCCGGTGGGGGTGACCGGGTTGCCATGCCCGCTGACGTCAGTGCCGTCCGACCGATCGAAGGTCCAGCGGGCGTCCGGCCCGGTGCCGGCCCGGACGCTGAAGGTGTAGTCGAATGGGGCCGAGAAGTTGCCGGCTTTGTCCCGCGACCACACCCGCAGGGTGTACTGCTGGTCGACCGTGGGCGTGATCGAGATCGTTGCGGTGGGGCTCGCCTGGGTGGCCGCGACCTGGTTGGCCGCCGCCGCGCTGATGGCCGGGTCCAGCGTCCACGCGTACCCGGCGAAGTCGGTCGGAACACCGCTTGGCGGTTGCAGCACGAAACTACCCGCGGTGCCGACGCCGCCGTGCAGCTGGCCGTCGTTCGGGTAGGTCGTCGAGATCACCCCGCTGGGCGCACCCGGCGCCGATATGTCGACGGTGAACTCGCAGTTCGCCGAGTACTGGCCGTAGTCGATGCCGTCGTGGGTGATGGCCTGCACGATGTACTTGCCACCGTCGGCCAGCTTCCCGGCCGGGATGGTGGCGTTCGCGTACTGCCCGGAGACGATCGACGCTTGCGAGACCGTCTGGGTCCCGGTCCGGGCGCCGCCCTGGTTGTACCAGTAGAACCAGCCCTTGAGCAGGCGCGCCGTGCCATCGGGGTCGGTCTGCCGGGCCTTCAGCGCCGGCGTCAGGGTTCGGATGTACGGCTGACCGGCCCCGCGCGTGCAAGGCTGACCGCCGACCGTGATGGTGTCGGGCACGTTCGGGTACGAGTTGTAGATGACGGCGAGCAGCGCCGTACCGGCGTCGAACTTCTTCCACTGGTTGACGGTCGTCTCGTCGACCGCCCGGAGCCCGAAGGTGAGGGTGTTGCTGGTGCCACCGGCCGCGGTCGACACCGCGGAGGTGACGCCCCACTCGGTGCGCCGCCGCACCTTGTCGTGGGCGTGGCTGTTCGCGGTCGCGACCACCCCGCCCCAGCTGCCCGAGTTGTTCGACCAGGTGGTGCTGGAGCTGATCGCGCCGGCGACCCGGACCTGGGTGCCGTAGTCGTTGTTCGTCCAGGAGTAGACGGTGTCCATCGACAGCTTGGCGTCCTGGATGTGCTTGCTCCGCAGGCTGGAGATCCCGAAGGAGAACAGCGACCGGTAGATCATGCCGGTCGGGTCGTTGGTGTAGCCGACCTTCGCGCACTGGATCGCCCCGTACGGATCCGGGCAGTCGGACCGGTCGTAGCTCCAGTAGGACTGGGACGGGTACTTGCTGTTGATCATCGTCCAGGCCGTGCGGCCGAGCGCCGGGTCGATGTAGACCGGGAACTTCGTGGCCGGGTCCCGCAGCATCGCGGTGTCCGGCTGGATGACCAGTTCATCGCCGGTCAGCCGGAGCGGCATCGCGCGCCGGTTGGCACCCGGGGTGACCACCCGGGCGGGCCGCCGGTCACCGGACTTGGCCGAGTCCCACATGACCGGGTTACCCGAGCCGAAGAGCGTGGCGCCGGCGCCGTCGACCGCGGTCAGCGAGCCGGTCGTGTCCTGGCGGAGCCGCAGCTTGGTGGTGGTCGTCCGGAACCGGACCGCGGACAGCGCCGGGTTGGCCGCGGCGGTGGTGTTCTTGACCACTAGGACCTCGGAGAACCCTTCGGCCCGGGCGGTAAGTACCAGGTCGACGCCGGGCAGGACCTCGGCGTACGTGGCGTTGGCGCCGGCCAGGGTCGGGACCGGAAGCGCGGCGGGCCAGTGCAGGCCCAGCTCGGACTCGCCCTTGCCGATCGTCGCGGCCGCGCCGGTGCCGCCACCGGAGAACGAGATCCGCATCGAGGTCGCGGCCGGCGCGATCCGCCCGTCGGCGTCGCGGTGCAGGGTCGGATCGGGCTTGACCCAGCGGCCGGTCGAGTTCTTGACCCGCTGTACGGTCGCGGCGCTCTCGGCAGTGAAGGAGCCGTTCTGGTTGGCGAAGACCCGGGTCCGCTCGCCGAGTTCGGAGAGCACCTCGACCCGGCCTCGGCAACTCGCCGCGGCCCGCGCCGCCGCCGTCGCGTCGGCGGCGCTGTCGGGACAGCTTGCCTTCGGCGCCGCGGTCGCCGAGGGCGCCGCGCCGACCACCGCTATCGAGCTGGAAGACAGTAGAAATGCGACGAAAATGGACATGCAGGAACGCGCCCGCTCACGCACCAACGCCACCGTCTTCCCCGTGAAGCCACAATGGATGGGTTGGCGTTCCGCCCCAGCCGAACGCTTGATCGGGACAGTAGGCACGGGATGACGCATCGTCAAGTAGTTGAATATCTCGATTGGTCTGGCTCTGGGCGTGGCGCCGCATTGCGCAGGCGGATGCCGCTGTGACCTAGGGTGCCGGCGGTGACCGCGTCCCAGAACGGCCATAAGTTGGGCAGCAGGCGTAGCTGGATGCCGGCGGCGGCGTGGCAGTCGATCAGGTTGCCGACCGGCTCGGGCGGCCCGAGCGGAACCACCGGCTCGGTCGACACCATGGCGTGCGGTTCGGCGGCGGGTGAGGCGAGCGGCTCGAACGCCTCCGCCGCGAAGCGGTACGCGTACAGCCTGGTGGTGCGCATCGCGTCCCACCAGGTGTACTCGATGGCGTGCACCCGCTCGCCGCCACCGGGACCGATGATCCGGTCCCGATCGGCGTCGGTCGTGCCCTCCCGCACCCAGGCCATCGCGCGCGGGCACTGACGCGGAAACCAATAGCTCGGCGCGCTGCGCGCATCCACCGCCCAGACGTACGGCGTGGTCTCCGCCGAGGTCGGCGCCACGTGCGGCGCGAAGCGCTCGATCGTCGGATCCTCCGAGAAGTGGAGCACCTCGCCCGGCGCCGGTCGCATCAGAGCTGGACCACCGAGCGGGCGCCCTCCCCACGGGACATCCGGTCGAAGGCTTCGGGCACGTCGGCCAGGGTGATCCGGTCGGAGATCAGGTGGTCCACCGACAGCTCGCCGGAGAGGACGTCGGCGGCCAGCCGGGGAATCTCGGTGTCGAAGTCGGCGGCACCGTACACCGACGAGCGCAGCGTGCGGGACGAGGAGAAGATGTCCAGCGCGGAGAGCTGGACCAGGTCGTCGTTGCTGCCCATGCCGACCACCGTGACCCGGCCGCCGCGGCGGGTCGCCCGCCAGGCCGCGCGGATCGTGGCGGATCGGCCGACGCACTCGATGGCGTGGTCGGCGCCGCGGCCCGAGGTGCGGACCCGGATCTCCTTGGACAGCGCGTCCGAGGACACCACGAAGTCGGTCGCACCGGCCGCCTCGGCCAGGCCCTTCTTGGCCTCGGACACGTCCACCGCGATCACGTCGGCGGCGCCGGCGGCGCGGGCCGCGGCGACCACCGAGAGGCCGACGCCGCCGAGGCCGATGACGACCACCGACTCGCCCGGGGCCACCTGGGCGGTGTTGCGGACCGCGCCGGTTCCGGTGAGCACGCCGCAGCCGAGCAGGGCGGCCTTTTCGAAGGGCAGCTCGGACGGCACCCGGATCACCGCGTTGGCGGGAGCCACCACGTAGTCGGCGAAGGCGCCCAGGCCGAGCGAGACATGCACCGGGGCGCCGTCCAGGGTGATGCCGTTCTCCAGGGCGGCCACGCCGGACGAAGTGGCGCACAGCCACGGTTCGCCGCGCTCGCAGAACCAGCACTCGCGGCAGGGCGGCTGCCAGTTGAGCACGACGTGGTCACCGACCGCGGCCCGGGTGACGTGCTCGCCGGCCTCGACCACCTCGCCGGCCGCCTCGTGGCCGATGACCAGCGGGTACGGGGATCGGACGGTGCCGTTCACCATGGACAGATCGGAGTGGCAGACGCCGGCCGCCCGGATGCGCACCCGCACCTGGCCGGGGCCGATCTCGGGCAGCCGCAACTCCTCGACGGCCGGCCGCTCCCCGGCCGATCGCACGACCACCCCGTTGAAGTAAGCGCTCATCGTTGAATCGCCTTCGTTTGCTGGAACTCGGCCAGACCGTACTCGCCCAACTCCCGTCCGACACCGGACTGCTTGTATCCGCCGAACGGGGCAAACGGGTTGAAGGCGCCACCGTTGACGTCGACAGCACCCGTGCGCATCCGGCGGGCGACCGCCAGCGCACGCGCGTCCGATCCCCACACGCCGCCGGCCAGGCCGTAGCGCGAGTTGTTGGCGATCGCCACGGCGTGGTCGTCGTCGTCGAACGGGATGATCGACAGAACCGGCCCGAAGATCTCCTCCTGGGCCAGCTCACCGGCGGGATCGACGTCGGCGAACACGGTCGGCGCCACGAAGTAACCCTTGCCGGGGACCGGCGCGTCCAGGCCACCGGCGACCAGGCGGGCGGTGGCGCGCTCGATGAATCCACGCACCCGGTCCTGTTGCCCCTTCGACACCAGCGGCCCGAGCCGGGTGCCCTCGTCGAAGGGGTCGCCGACGGTGTAACCCGCGGCGGTCTTGGCGGCCAGCTCGACCGCCTCGTCGTAGTGCGAGCGGTGCACCAGCATCCGGGTCCAGGCCGTGCAGGTCTGCCCGGAGTTGAGGAAGGCGTTGCCGACCCCGACCTTCACCGCCTTCACCACGTCGGCGTCCTCGAGAATGACGTTGGCCGACTTGCCGCCCAACTCCAGGGCGACCCGCGCGATCCGGTCGGCGGCCGCGTGCGTGATGGCCCGGCCGGTCGCCGTCGAGCCGGTGAACGACACCATGTCGACGCCGGGGTGACCGGCAATGGCCGCGCCCACCTCGGCGCCGGTGCCGGTGACCAGGTTGAGCACGCCGGCCGGCACGCCCGCCTCCTCGGCCGCGTCGAACAGCAGGTAGGCCACCAGCGGCGTCAGCTCGCTGGGCTTGAGCACGACCGGGCAGCCGGCCGCCAGGGCCGCCGCCACCTTCGCCACCACCTGGTGCAGCGGGTAGTTCCACGGGGTGATCGCACCGACCACGCCGACCGGCTCGTGGACGATCAGGGAGTTGCCGATCGTCTCGTCCGGCACCGGGCGTACGGCCAGGTCGGCGTACCCACGGAGGACCGTGAGCGGAAGTCCGGCCTGGACCGCTTTCGCGACCTTGAGCGGCGTGCCCAGCTCGAGCCCGACGGTTTTCGCGATGTCGCCGGCCCGGGCGGCGAGGGCGGTGTGCAGGCGGTCCAGAACCTCGCCGCGCTCGGCCATCGAACGGCCGGCCCAGCCGTCGAAGGCGGCCTGCGCGGCGGTCACGGCCCGGTCGACGTCCTCGGCCGATCCGGCCGGCACCTGGGCGATGGTTTCCTCGGTGGCCGGGTTATCCACAGGGATGGTTTTCGAGGTGGACGGCGGCACCCACTCTCCGCCAATGTAGAGGAGCGGACGGTCGAGCGAGGTCATCGGCGGGTCCCTTCGAACTGAGCCAGCAGGCCGTTGATGAGCAGGTCGAGGCCGAGGGTGAAGGCGCCTTCGTCCACGGCTTCATGATGCGCCGCCAGACGGGGCGCGTTGTGCAGATGGGGGTAACGGTCGTAGAGCTCGGGGTCGATGTCGAAGCCCAGGGCGAACGAACCGAGGGCGGAACCGGTCACCAGGTAACGCATGAGCGCGCCGATGTGGGTGGCGCGCGCGGGTGGCCAGCCGGCGTCGACCAGCGCGCCGAAAACCGCCTCGGCCATGGCGAGGCCGGCGGGGCGACGGCCGGGCCCCTGCGCCAGGACGGGCACGACGTTCGGGTGCGCGGCCAGCACCGCGTGATATTCCAGGGCCCAGCTCCGGAGGGCCTCGGGCCAGGGCTTCTCGCCGAAGACCGAGAGGTCGACCTGTTCGACGACGGCGTCGGCGACCGCATCGACGATGTCGGCCTTGGTCGGGAAGTGGTTGTAGAGCGACGGGCCCTGCACGCCGAGCTCGGTGGCGAGCCGGCGCACCGACAGCGCGTCCAGGCCTTCGGCGTCGACCAGGGCGCCCGCGGCCGCCACGATGCGCTCGCGGGTGAGCAACGCCTGCCTCGGTCGGGCCACAGGATTCTCCAAGGAATTCGCACTGGACGTGTTAAAACTTACACCGCTAGTTTAAGCACATGGACTTCTCGCTCACCGACGAGGAACGTGCGATTCGCGATACGGCTCGTCAGTTCATCACCAAAGAGGTCATGCCGCTGGAGCAGGAGGCGCTGCTCCGCGAGCGCCGCCATCAACCCGGCCTGGAGCTCAGCGAGCTTCGCGAGCTGCAACAGAAGGCGAAGAAGTTCGGCTTCTGGGGCCTGAGCACCCCGGAGGAGTACGGCGGGATGGATCTCCCCGCCCTCCTCCAGTCGCTGATCTGGACCGAGGTGGGCCGCACCTTCGTGCAGTTCAAGTTCGGCGGCGAGGCCGACAACATCCTGTATTACGCCAACGAGGACCAGAAGCGCGAGTTCCTGCTGCCCACCATCGAGGGTGAGCGCATCTCCTGCTTCGCGATCACCGAGCCGGGCGCCGGCTCCGACGCCGCCAACATCAAGCTGCGGGCCGTCCGCGACGGCGACGACTGGGTGCTGAACGGGGAGAAGACGTTCATCACCAACGGCAACGACGCCGACTTCACGATCGTCGTGGCCGTCACCGACCCCTCGAAAAAGGCCAGCAAGGGCGGCGCGACCGCGTTCCTGGTCGACAAGTCGATGGGCTGGCGGTCGGAGTTCATCCAGACCATGGGCGAGGGCGGGCCCGCCTCGCTGATCTTCGAAGATGTGCGGGTTCCGCACCGCAACATCCTCGGCGAGATCGGGCAGGGCTTCGAGCTGGGCATGAAGTGGATCGGCAAGGGCCGCTACCTCATCCCCTCCAACGCCCTGGGCATTGCCGAGCGGGCGCTGGGCATGGCGATCGACTATGCGAACACGCGCGAGACGTTCGGCGCGAAGATCGGCACAAACCAGGCACTTCAGTGGATGATCGCCGACTCCGAGGTGGAGATCGAGGCCGCCCGCTGGCTGATCCTGCGCGCGGCTTGGACTGTTGACCAGGGCTGGGACCCGAGGCACGCTTCATCGATGGCCAAGCTGTACGGCGCGGGCATGGTCAACCGCGTCGTCGACCGGGTCATGCAGATCCACGGCGGCATGGGTTACACCCGCGAACTCCCGATCGAGCGCTGGTACCGGCAGGTCCGCCTGATGCGGATCTACGAGGGCACCGACGAGATGCAGCGGCTGATCATCTCCCGCGACCTGCTCCGCGGGTACACGAAGATCGGAGGGCACCTGGCATGACACAGTTGTCGCTGGCCACCGTCCTGGCCGAGGCGGCCCGGAAATATCCCTCCCAGCTGGCGGTGATCGACAGCGCCACCGGCGAGCGGGTCACTTACCGCGATTTGTGGTCCCAGACCCTTGCCTACGCCGCAGGCCTTAATGAACTCGGCGTCGGGCCCGGCGACACCGTTGCCATCCAGATCCCCAACCTCGCCGACTTCCCCCGGGTCTACTACGCCGTGCTCGCGGCCGGCGCCACGATAGTCCCGATGCACCTGCTGCTCACGCCGGAGGAGAACGCGTACGTCCTGCGGGACAGCGGCGCCACGCTGCTTGTCGCGCACTCCTCGCAACTCGCCAACGCCACCGCAGCGGCCGCGCTGACCGGCACGAAGATCGTCTCGGTCGGGCCGGCCGTGCCGGGGGTGGAACGCCTCGAGGACGCCGCCGAGCAGGGCGTGCCGCTCCGGAGCTACGTGAGCCGTGAGGCCGAGGACGTGGCGGTCGTGTTCTACACGAGCGGCACCACCGGCAAGCCCAAGGGTGCCCTGCTCACCCACCTCAACCTGGTGATGAACACCATGGTGAACGTCTTCGACATCCATGACCTCAAGCAGGGCGACGTGGTGATGGGCTGCCTGCCGCTGTTCCACACGTTCGGGCAGACGGTCGGGATGAACGGGACCTTCCGGCTCGGCGGCACGCTCGTGCTGCAGGCGCGCTTCTCCGGTGAGGCCGCGATCGATCTGATGGTCAAGGAGAACGTGACCATCTTCCACGGCGTCCCGACGATGTATATCGGGCTGCTCGAGGCCGCCCCCAAGGCCGACCGTCTTCCGCAGTTGCGGCTGTGCGTGTCGGGTGGCGCCTCGCTGCCGGTAGCCGTACTCGAAAAGTTTGATGAGGTTTTTCAGGCGAAGATCTTCGAGGGGTACGGCCTCTCCGAGACCTCGCCCACCGCGACCACCAACCAACCGGCGTTCGGCACCAGGGCCGGCACCGTCGGCCACCCGATCTGGGGTGTCGAGGTGGAGATCGCCCGGGCCGAGATCGACGAGCGGATCGAGCTGCTGGACGCCGGTGAGCTCGGCGAGATCGTGATCCGCGGGCACAACGTCTTCGCCGGTTACCTCAACAACGACGAGGCGACCGCGCAGGCCGTGGTGGACGGCTGGTTCCGCACCGGCGACCTGGGCACCAAGGACGCGGACGGCTTCATCTCGATCGTCGACCGCAAGAAGGACCTGGTGATCCGGGGCGGCTTCAACGTCTACCCGCGCGAGGTCGAGGAGGCGCTCGCCCGGCACCCGGCCGTCGTGCAGGTCGCGGTGATCGGCGTGCCCGACTCGGTGCACGGCGAGGAGATCTGCGCGGTGGTGGTGCCCGACCCGGGCGGCGTCACGGCCGAGGAGCTCATCGAGTGGTCGAAGGAGAAGCTCGGCCGCCACAAGTACCCGCGGCAGGTGCGCTTCGTCGAGTCGCTGCCGCTCGGCCCGAGCATGAAGGTGCTGAAGCGGGAGCTCCGGAAGACGTACTCAGAGCAGTAACGGCGGTAGCGCGGCGACGATCGGCTTGTCCGCGGGGAGCCAGGGCACACTGTCCAGCTCGTCCGCGGACAGCCAGCGCATGGCGGTGTGCTCGAGCGCCTGCGGCTGGTCGTCACCGAGCAGGGTAACGGCGAAGACCCGCAGGACCGCCCGGCCGTGCGCGAGCGAGACGTCCGGGCCGATGCGCTCGCCGACCTCGACGCGGACGCCGAGCTCCTCGACGCACTCGCGGGCCAGGGCCTGCTCGTCGGTCTCGCCGGGCTCGACCTTGCCGCCGGGGAACTCCCAGCGGCCGGCCACCTCGGGTGGTGCGGACCGTTCGCAGGCGAGGACGCGACCCTCGGTGATGATCGCCGCCGCCACGATTACTTTCCGTGACTTCACGGCGCTGACGTGCTGTTCCCCCGGCATGAGATCAAAGCTTCCCATAAAAGTTCACCGTTCAGGTTGTCCGAGGCGTCCCGATCGTCACGCAAACACGTATATGTGGGCGTGGACATGATTGTCGTGGAAGGCAAGACTGTGGGCACCGACCATGACGACACGGCGACAGTTTGGCCACAAGCCGGCAACGACGCCTAGGGGGTGCGGCGATGCGGGCCAGAAAACGACGGGGTACCCGCTCCGACTATCTGACCGACGCGATAGGCCTACTGAACGGGTGGACGCGTGACGGCGTTCAGCTGAAGCGCGAGCTGGCGTGCGACGAAAGTCAGCATGCCGCATTGACGGAACGAATCAAGGTGGCGGCGGACACACTGCACATACGCCCCAGCATCCGGCGCCTCGACGGTCACACTCAGATCTGTTTGGGCGATCGAGACGGCGACGCCATCACCGACGGTGAGGTGACCCTGGCCGCGCGGATCGAGGATTTCTACCGCACGGTGATCGCCAGCACGCCGTAGCTACGCTCATGCCCCATGAGCGACGTCATCTATGACAACAAGGGCCAACTCCAGCAGATCCAGAGCGGCCTGCTCGAGGGCGAGCAGATCATCGCCGTCTACGACGCGATCGGGGCCGGCACCGGCTTCATCGGGCTGACCAACCGGCGGATCATCATCCAGGACAAGTCATTCGTCGGTAAGCGGTTCGCGATCACCAGCATCCCGTACAGCAAGGTGAGCAGCGTCAGCGTGGTCAGCAACAAGAGCTGGGCCGGCGAGTTCTTCTCCTCCGGCACCATCGTGATCACCGTCGGCACGCACCAGCACGAGGTCGAGTTCCGCGGCGTGGAGAAGACCCAGCACGTACACAACGTGATCTTGCACTACGCCGCGTGATCCTGCTTTACGCGGCACACCGGAGCACCCGGGTGGGCAGCGGCGTCTCCACTACCGAGCCGTCCGCTGTCCTGGTCACCTCGTACCCCTTCGGCCCCTCCCGGTCCGCGACCACCTCGGCCAGGGTGGTGCCCCGGTAGAGCAGGCCGGCGCCGTCGTCGGTGGCGTACCCGTCGCCCAGCGTGCCGTTGCCGATCAGCTCGTGCATCTTCGGCCGCCGCTGCGCCTCGGCGTCGTAGTGCACCCCGTTGCTGTACGGCAGCCAGCCCAGCCCGTCGGTGAAGCCGCGCAGCTCGGGACCGTAGCTGTCGGTGCTGCCGCCCTGGTGCCAGCAGATCGATCCGGCCGAGACGCCGCCCAGCACGACGCCCTCCTGCCAGGCCTCGTGCAGGATCTCGTCGAGCCCGTGCGCCCGCCAGACCGCGCACAGGTTGGCGACGCTACCGCCCTCGACCCAGATGACGTCCTGGTTCAGCAGATGTCCGCGAATGTCCGCGATGTTGGGCATCGGGAACAACTGCAGGTGGGACGGGCGAAACGCGGTGCCGGCGAACGCCGCGTAACAGGCTCCGATCAACGTTTGCGGGTCACCGGTGGCCTGGGTCAGGAAGCAGATCTTGGGTTCCGGCGAACCGGAAAGTTTACCGGCAAAGCGGTGGATCAGGCCCGGACGAAGGTCATAGGGGCCACGCGGTCCCCGGATGAATCCGGCACTTCCGGCGAGGATCGTAGGCAGCGTCACCGCATCATGATCGCGCACGCGTCGGCGGTCTCCAGCACGAGATCCGCGGCCACGTCGATCGCCTCGGACAAACGCAACGGGTCGCCGTCGATCCCGGCGAAGGCGGCGTCGACCCGCTGCCGGAACCGCTCCGGCGCGCCCGGCAGCGCGGCCGCCGCGGCCACCGCGCCCTTCTCGTTGATCAGCCAGCGGCCGGCCGCACCGTGCAGGGCGTGCGCGCACACCCCGACCATCCGGAAGAGGCACCCGGCCACGTAGGCGGTGTCCCGCCTGGAGACCGCCTTGCGGGCCAGCGCGACCAGGAAGTCTGCCTCCCAGAGGCCGTTCACCAGCGCCTCGGCCAGTTTGGGCGGGAAGACGAGCAGTTTCTCCCGCAGCGCGGTCAGCTCCCCGGTGGGGTCCACCAGGATCCGGCTGAGCGCCAGCTCGCCCGCGTACGTGTGGTCGGGGAAGCCGAGCGGGTGCCCGGTCTGCTGATGGAACCCGTACCGCCCCTGTTCGGCGTCGGCCCAGACGCCGAGCACCCGGTCGAGGTCGCGGTAGATCCAGTCGACCGGGTTCCCGTCGATCTTGAGCCAGCCGCCGCCGTCCACCCACGGACCCCAGCCGCCCGGCGCGGTGACCACGGCCGACGGCCCGGCGACCGACTTGGCCAGCCGGTCCAGCCGGTCGACGTCGAGCGGATGGCGGTAGTAGAGACCGACGTCGGTGTCGGAGTCGTCGGCGTGCGAGCCGCGCGCCCGGCTGCCACCCAGCACGATGCCGACCGCGCCGGGCACCTCGGCCACCCGGCGGGCCAGCTCGATCAGACGTTCATCGCTCAGCGGCACGAGATCCAGTCTTCCCCTGGTCCCCCGTTCGTGCCCAGCGGATTCTCGCTCAGCAGGCCAACTCCGGGATTTCGGCGAGGAGCGCCACGTCGGAATCGAGAACGGTGACCGACCCGCCGAGACCGACCACACCGGTCTCGGCCGACTCCGGGCACCCCGCGTCGCGGCCCAGCGGCACACAGACGTGCAGCCCGCGCCCGCACTCGGGATCGCGGTCCGCGAAGCGCTGCGTGCCGAACGCCACGATCCGGTGCTGCGGCTGCTGGGTGACGGTCGCGTCGATCAGATCGCGCGCGACGGTCCGGCCGTCGGTCACGGTGACCTGGTAGCGCAGGGTCTCCACGCCGGGCACGCCGGGCGCCTCGATCCGCTTCTCACCGCGCGGCAGGCCGGGGTCGCGGACCAGCCGGGTCTCGAACGGGATCTCCCGGGTCTCCACCTCGGTCCGGATGGTGGTCACCGGGGCCGCGACCGTCCCGGGACGTGCGGCGGGCGGGGCCACCGCGGCCCGCGGGGCTGCCGCCGCCGGCGGCGGGTCGATCAGCGTTCCGGTCGCCGACCTCGGCGGTGGACGGTATCCCCCGGGATCGCGGGTGGCGGTCCGGTCGGCCGGCTTCGCGCCCCGGGCATCGGCGTCGACGGGTGCCGCATGCCGGCCGAAGACGGGCGGCCGGACCGCCGCCGCCCCGCCGCCGGTCTGCGGCATGGCCGGTGCGGCCACCGCCGCCTGCCCGGCCTCGGTCACGATCCGGGAGTTCTGGTCACCGCCCATGGTGAAGGCGGCAACGCCGGCGGCACCACCGCCGACCACGATCAGCAGCGCACTGGCGCCGACCGCCATCCGTACCCCGAACGGCAGCCTGGCCCACCAAGACTTTCGTGGCATTTCGAGCAGTTGCCGCCATGAGTCACTAGTTGTCTGGTTTTGCACCAGAGCATTGTGCATTGCGTAGCTTGGAGAGCAAGCATCCCCCAGGCCACACTGGCGAGCCGATCAAGCGCGTGCGCCCCGGTCGTAGGATCGAATTCATGTCCGCCCCAGCACTCCCACCAGGGATCACTCCGCTCACCGCGGAGGAGGAAGCGGTCATGCGTGCGCTGGGCCGCCTCATGCTCGTGCTGCCGAGAGCCCTGACCACCGACCTCGAGCGCGATCAGCGAATGTCCGCGAGTGAGTACAGCGTGTTGCGCAACCTCTCCGAGTCGCGGTGCGGTTCCATGCGGATGACCGAGTTGGCCCTGGCCTGCGACATGTCCCTCAGCGGGATGACCCGGCTGGCCGCCAAGCTCGAGGCGCAGGGCTTCCTGAAACGCACCAAGTGCGACTCGGACGCCCGCGGCTGGAACGCCGTACTGACCGAGCAGGGTCTGGCCCGCCTCGAGGAGGCCTGGCCCACCCACCTGGCCAGCGTCCGCCGGCACATCTTCGACCACCTGGCCGACCTCGACCTCCCCACGCTGGCGAAGGCGCTCAACGCCATGGCCGGAGACGACTGAAAGATCAAGACCTTTCCTTCCGTACGCATGACGGCTTGACGTATTCCGTTATGGGTATATGGTTTGGGCATGGCACGAGCGGCAACCACGACGGACGCGTTCAATGCGGTGGCCGAGCCCCGCCGCCGGCAGATCCTCGACCTGCTGGCCCAGGGCGAGCGCCCGGTCAACGACCTGGTCGTGGCACTCGGCCTCGCCCAGCCGCAGGTCTCCAAACACCTGCGGGTGCTGCGCGAGGTCGACCTGGTGCGGGTCCGCGACGAGGGCCGGCACCGGCTCTACCGGCTGAACGCCGGGCCGCTGCGCTCGATCCACGACTGGCTGCGCAAATACGAGCAGCAGTGGAACGCCCGTTTCGACCTGCTGGACACCGTCCTGGCGGATCTCAAAGAGGAGGAAGCAGATGGCACCGACTAGTGGCTCGGCCAAGGTGACACTCCCGGCCGACAACCAGATCCTGATCACCCGCGAGTTCGACGCGCCGAGGCACCTGGTGTGGCGCGCCTACACCGAGCCCGAGCTGATCAAACGCTGGTGGTCCGGCGAGCGCGGCTCGGTCACCAGCGTCGAGGTCGACCTGCGGGTCGGCGGCAGCTGGCGCTACGTGATGACCGCCAACGGCGGGTTCGAGGTCGCCTTCCACGGCGAGTTCCGCGAGATCGCCGCCCCGGAACGGCTGGTCAACACCGAGGCCTTCGAGGGCATCCCCGACCCCGACGGCAACGCCGCGCTGGTCACCGTGACACTGACCGAGAAGGACGGGCGCACCTACCTCGAGTCGCTCACCGAGATGCGCGACAAGGCGGGCCGCGACGCGATCCTCGAGTCCGGCATGGAGAGCGGCATGCAGGAGTCGTACGACGCGCTTGAGCGGGTAGCGATTTCGCTGTCCTGACGGCCGACGACAGGGGCGGCGGATCCGCCGCCCCTCGCCGCCTCTGTTCTCAATCCGCCAGCCCGTACGCCGTCAAGGTCGCGCCCAGCAGCTCTTCCTGCAGGTCCGCCGGGTAGGCGGCGGGGTCGGCGGCGGCGAACGCCGCCGCGCCCTCGACCATGGCGCCCAGCGCGACCGCCACGGTCGCCGCCCGCGCCGCCGGCCACTCCGGCGCGGCCGCCCGGACCAGGCGTTCCAGCCGCTGCCGCCACAGCCCGTTGTTGCGGCGGTGAATCTCGATCAGCTCGTCATCGGCGAACGCGGCGGCCAGGAACCCGATCCACACCACGCTGCCGTTGATCGATTCGGCGTCGATCGCCATCCCCTGGCGCAGCACCGCGCGCAACGCCTCGCGGGGTGAACCAGCCGCGGCCTCGAGCGCTTCGACCCGGCGGCGGCTGGTCTCGTGCAGCAGCTCGCGCGCGTGCCGCAGCAGCGCCCGCCGATTGGGGAAGCGGTGCATGACCAGCCCGGTCGTACAGCCGGCCGCGGTCGCGACGGCCCGCACCGTCAACCGCTCCAGCCCCTGCTGGGCGAGCACGTCCCACACCGCGCGGGACAGCGCTTCCTCCTGGGCGGGCCGATCCGCCGTACGTGACACGGGTCTCGCCTCCTCTTTCCGTAACGAATGTTACCGTAACGCTTGTTACGAGGAGGGATGCGCGATGACCTGGACCATCGAGCAGCGAGACTGGGACGACCCGGCCGGAGCGGCCCTGCGCGAGGCCCAGCGCATCGAGCTGGACGCTCGCTACGGCAGCGACGACCACGAGCCCGGCGCCATCCCCACGGCCCACGACATCGACGTCTTCCTGGTGGCGGTATCCCCCGACGGCCAGGCGATCGGCTGCGGCGCCCTGCGCCGGCTCGACCAGGCGTCGGCCGAGGTAAAACGGATGTACGTGACACCCGCGGGCCGCGGCTCGGGCGTAGCCACCGCCATCCTGCGAAGCCTGGAGTCCGAGGCGCGAACCCGAGGCTGGACCACGCTGCGCCTGGAGACCGGCACAGCCCAGCCCGACGCGATCCGCTTCTACGAACGCGAGGGGTACCACCCCATCCCGCGGTACGGCGCGTACGTCAACTCGGACATCTCGGTCTGCTACGAGAGGGCGCTCTAGGAGCCCTGGAAGCGGTCCCGCACGGACGGGATCGGCGTGCCCGCCAGCTGCGGCGGAAGCGCGAAGCCGTCGGCGTAGAAGTCCGGCTCGGGCAGCGCCCGGATGACCTCGTCGAAACGCAGGGTGTCGCCCTCCTCCAGATCGCCGACGACCACGTTCTTGCCGTCCGCGCCGTACTCGAACAACATGCCCGCCTCGTCCGGCATCTCGTCCCAGAACTTCGTGATGACCCGAAGCTCCCCGTCCCCGTCGTACTCCAGCATCATGACCGCCTCGTCATCCGGATCGACGAGTTCGGTCGAGTACGCGATCGGGTGCCCGTCCGCGGCATACCGAGCCATGAACCCCCACCGAAACCCGGCCGGTGCAGGCTCCTCGCGGAGAACGGCGAACTCGATCCCGGGATGATCACGGGCGTGCTCAGCACGGATCGATCCGAGCTCGCCGGCGAAGTACCGGATCTGAATCAGTTCGCCCTCGCGATACCACTCCTGGCGCACCAGGTGTCCCGACGAATCGGACAGTGCTCGCGAATACGAACCCGAGGCGCGGGCTTCATCCTCGGTCACTTCCTCGTCCAAACCGGAGTCTCCGGCCCGGAACCACACGGTTCGCGACGGCGACGGAGCGGTCTCCGCGACCCCGCCTTCGCGCAGAAGCCGGTCCTCGTAATCGCATGCCGCCACGGCCGGAAGTCCGCGCCGCCACAGATCCTCCAGAACCGCGGAGACGAAACCGACACGCCGGTCCAGATCGACCCCCGGCGCGAAATAGATCTCCGCCACGTTGTCGAAAAACAGAAACCCGCCCCGGCGGACCGTCTTGTCCCCGCCGCCGGCGTCATCGTTGTCGTCGACGAGGATCTCAAGGCCATCGGCAACGACGCCGTCCTCGGAGACCTCGCCACCGACCGCGCCCGCGATCCAACCGCTCAACTCATGCCGGCCGGCCGCCCCGTCCACGAAGACCTTGCAGTCCAACTCGGAGAGGTCGACCTCGTCGTGCGCCACCATTGACCCGTTTCCTACTCGGGTTCGAAATGGTCGCGCACCGACGGGATCGAGGTGCCCGCGAGCTGCGGCGGAAGCGCGAAGCCGTCGGCGTAGAAGTCCGGGTCGGGCAGCGCTCGGAGCACTGCTCCGAAGGGCACGCTCTCGCCTTCCTCAAGGTTGGTGACGTCGACGTTCTTGCCGTCCGGCTGGTACTCGAAGACCAGGCCGATCGAATCCACCGACTCGTACCAAAACTTGGTGATGGCGCGGAGGTCACCGGTACGGACGTAGTCCAGATTCATGATCTCCAGATCAGCCGGATCGAACAGATGAATCATGAACAGGCGCAGGCTGCCGTCGGCGGCATAGCGGGTGGTGAACTCCCAACGGAAGCCGCCCGGGGCGGCCTCGGTGCGAACGATGGCGAAGGTGCTTCCGGGATAGTCACGGACATGGTCCGCGATGATCGATTCGCTCTCGCCGCTGTAGTAGTAGACCTCGTGCAGCCCGTCACGGCCGTACAGCTCGAGTCGCACAAGAGCGCCGGACGGGCCGAGAAGCCTTCGCGAATACCTCTCCGCGCCCTGGACCTGGTCCGCCGTTGCCTCGACCGGCGAAGTCGGATCCCACCCCAGAAACAGTTTGCTCTGCAAGCCGCTCACGCCCGCCCCACCGTCACGTCCATCCACGGATACATCATCATCACGCTGGATTCTTTCATCACCGAAAAATCGATGGCCGGGACCGAGAACTCCCGGGCGAGTGAGATGACCTGCTGCGAGAACGTCGGCGCTGTCGGGTCCGGGCGGTCGGCATAGTACTTCGACACGAAGCCACTGCTGACGTTGCCGGCCAATGCGGAAAGCAGCCCGTCCACTGCCCTCGGATTCGCGCGCGCCTCGATGCCGCGCCCACACCGTGCGGCGTACGCATCGAAATCTTCATCCGAGACGATTACCGCGAAATCGACATCCCCGGCATTCGGAGTCCGGAGCGACGACCCCTGGACCACCACCCGGCCGTTCGGAATACCGAACGCTTCGGTCAGTCCGTGGAGCCGGTCGACAAACTCCAGAAATTGATCACGACTTTGGAAATGATGTGGATAGCCCCGCGGCTCTACATCACCCGTCCAGTTGTCCATCTGTTGTTTCACTTCGTCAGGGGTGAGCGCCGCCTTTCCGTCCGGGCGCTTCGGCGGGTTGGGGTCCTTCTCGATCGAGCCGGCGGTGATGAAATCGTCGATCTGCTCGGGAGCCAGGCCCAGTTGCTCACCGTGCCGGTGCATGTCCGCGCGCTGCGCGCCGTCGTAAACGTCGGGGTTCGGGCCGCCGGCCGGCTCCGCGGTGACGAACGGGCCCTCGCTGGTCGTCAGCGGACGCGGCCGGGCCTGGCCGTCGACGACCAGGGCGTCCATACGGACGACGTCGGACGGGTAACCCTGGCCGGTGTTCGTGCGTAGCGGGGACGTCGCGCTGATGGTTCGGTTTTGGGCGTCCAGGTAGAGGATCGTGCCGTTCTGGTTTATCGCGGCTATCGCGTGGGTTCGGCCGGCCTGGTCCTGCGTGGTGACGAAGGCGAACGAACCGTGGCCCAGGCCCAGCAGGTGGTTGTGCAGTCGGCTCTCGGCCAGCCGTACCTCTGCTCGCTGGTCCTGCGGGTCCAGCGAGCTCACGTCGGTCAAGCCCTCGAAGCGGGCGCCGGTCGTGTTCTCGATGCGGGCCGTTACGCCTCGCTCGGCGTCCATCGGGCGGCTCGGGTCGCCGTTGTGGTAACCGTCGAATGTGCGTGGCGCGGACACCCGGGGGCGGCCGTGCATGTAGCTGTCGTACAGCGAAAGTACCGTGTCGCCGCAGTTGATCGAGCGGGTCGGGTCGGCCTCCGGGCCGCCGTCGTTGACCAGGTCGAACCATTCGCCGGTGCGCGGGTCGGCGTGCCGGATCGGGTTGCCGTCGGTGTCGCGCGGCATGGCGCGTTCCAGGTCGGTCTGATGGATCCGCAGCGGCGGCCGCAGTCCGCCGCGCTGGTTGTAGCGGCGAGTCGTGTCGATCGAGCGCGGTCCGATGTCGCCGGTCAGCGCGGAGCGGTCGCCGGTCTCCACCGGGCCGGGCGCCAGGTCGCTCCCGCCGTGATTCTCGTTGACCTGCTCCCAGTCGTTTCCGGTCAGCTCGACGTCGCCGATCTCGCCGCCGCGCTCGACGCCGGACGCCCGGTCCTCGAGGTCCCGCCCCTCCTCCGCCATCCGGTCGCGGTCCGCCGCGTGCCGGTCGGCCTCGGCGTAGTCACCGCGCTGGTCGGCGTCCCGGACCCGCTTGTTCAGGTTGCGCGCCTGATCGTTCACGGTCGCGGCCTGGATGCGCAGATCCTCGGCCAACTGCTGCCGGTGGGACTCGTCGAACTCCCGCCGGGCACGGTCGGTCGCGAAGTGATAGTCGGCCTTCGCCTGATGCTCCGCCGCCTGCCGCGCATCCGCGTCCGGCGTCGGCTCGGTGGTCAGCTCGATCCGGGAGTCGGCCGCCGTGTCCCGCGGCGCCGGATCCAGCGCCGACAGCGGATCACGGTTCGCCGAACCGCTCGTCGAGTCGGGATCCAACACCGACAACAGGTCGAAATCCGGGCGCTTCGGCGTCGGCTGCGTCGTGGTCGGGCTCGCCGATTCGTCCGTACGGGTGGGGAAGCCGTCCCGCGACACCGGCGGATCGATCTCCGTAGCGTGCGGCCGAACCGTGGCCTCCGCCTGGGTGTCAACCGTCGGCTGCCGGGTCGTGGGCGTCTCCGGCTGTCGGCTGTCCACCGGCGGATCCGGCGGCGGCGGGTTCACCGGCGGGGCTGGTGGCTGCGGATTCACCGGCGGGGCCGGCGACGGTGTGACGACCGGCGGGGCCGGCGGCTGCAGGTTCACCGGCGGGGCCGGCGGGGCCGGCGGCTGCGGAGGTGTGGCCTGCTGGTTCGCCTGCTGCTGGAGCAGCGCTTGCTGTTGCTGGTAGGCGAGCGGCGGCGGGGGCGGTGTGGTCCGTCCGCTGTACGGCGACGGCGCAGTGTTCGGAACCGCCATCGGGTTGCCCTGGCCGTCGACCATGAGCGCGTGGATCCCGACGGCGTTGGCGCCGTTCGGCGCGCCGGTGTGGCCGTAGAGCGTGCGATGACCGGGGCCGCCGGTGAAGTTCGTCGCGTCCCGGCACTCGCCGGACTGCGGGTCGAGGAAGAGCACCGCGCCGTTGTGGTTGACGGCGTTCCACGCGTGGGCGCTGCCGTTCTCCCACTCGGTGACGATGACCGCGGTGGAACCGTGGCCGCCCTGCAGGAGGGTGCGGGCCAACGCCTCGAAACCGCGGTCGATGTCGGCCTTGACGTCGGCGTGCGGCTTGGTCGGGTCGGACGGCGTGACGTAGGTGAAGCCGCTGCCGGTCGCCACCTCGGCCCGGTTGGTGCCGCTCGTCTCGCCCGCGTGCACGTCGGCGCCGTACCGGTAGTTGTCGACGGTGCGGGGCGCGGAGACCGTCGGCCGGCCGTGGAAGTAGGTCTCGAAGAACGACAGCGCGCAGTCGAGGCAGTTGAAGCCGCGGGTCGGGTCCGCGACGGAACCGCCGTCGTTGAGGAGCTTCAGCAGCGGCCCGCGCGGATCCGGGGTGCGCACCGGTGCGCCGTTCTGATCGCGGGGCACCACCTGTTCCAGGTCGGCCTGGTGCATGGCGAGCGGCCGGCGCAGACCACCCGGGCTGTTGTAGTTCCGCAGGGTGCGCGAGTTGGGCGGGTTGGGGCCGCCGGTCAAGGCGGAATGGTCGTTGCTCCAGATCGGAGCGCCCGAGAGGTAGCCGCGGTCGGTGTTCGCGGTGGCGAAGTCCACCGGGTCGAAGTACGGCTTGGTGGTGTCGACGAGCGAGAACTGCTGCCCGGCCAGGTAGGCCTTGACCTGGTCGCGACGCCGTACGGCATCGGTTTCCTGCTGTTGGTAGGCGGCCTCCAGAGCCCGGAAGCGGTCCGCCTTCCGGAACTGGAAGGTGAACTTGGCCTTGCGCGCCTCTCGCCTCGCATCGGCCTGCGCCCGCTCCAGTGCGGCGATCGCCCTCTCGTGACGCCTCAGCGCGCTGGTGGAGATCCTGCTCAGAACGATCTGCTTGTTCTGCGCCTGCTGGTCGAAATAGGCCTGTTCGAACCGCGCCTGCTCCGGCGTCCTGGACGTCAGGTGAGGATTGGCATGCCCCGACCTGGCGACGAACACTGCCGGGTCGGTGCGGTCACCGTCCGATCGCGGCCGATCCGGCGAAGGCGTGTCCGGCCGGCCCGGCTGCGCGGGAGCCGACGTGGACGGGCCGGTGGCCGCGTCCGGGGTGACCGGACCCGGCCGGCCCGGATCCGCCGGGCCCGGTGCCGGCCTGGTGGGCGACGTTGTCTCCGGCGCGGTGGTGGTGCCCGCCGCGGCCACCGGCGCCTCGTTGCGCGGCCGGCTCGGATCGTTGCCGCTCGGGCCGTTCGCGTTCGGGCTGCTCGGGCCAGGCCCGCTCGGACTGGGGCTGCCGTCGACGTTCGGTCCGGCGCCGCTCGGGCTCGTGACGTTGGGCCCGGCAACGCTCGGGTTGGAGACGCTCGGGCTGGTCACATTCGGCCCGGCAACACTCGGGCTCGTGACACTCGGGCTGGTCACGCTCGGTCCGGTGATGCTCGGGCTGGTCACGCTCGACCCGGTGATGTTCGGGCCGGGCGCGCTGGAGCCGGCGATGTTTGGGCTGGTCGCGCTCGGCGCGGACACTGTCGGGCCCGAGGTGCTCACGCCGGTTGTCGAGCTGATGGTCGAGCCGCCGGAGCGGGTGCCGCCGGTGTCCAGGCTCTGCGGCGAGGTCGCGGTCGGTGACGGGCTGCTGGTCGTCGAGACGCTCGGTGACGGGCTGCTGGTCGCCGAGACGCTCGTCGCCGGGCCGGTGACGGCGGGGCTGCTCGTCGAGGTGCTGAGGCTGGACGGGCTCGGGCTGCCGCCGGCCAGTGACACATTGGAGCTCGGTGAACCGCCGGTGGTCACCGAGGCGCCGGTCGAGACCGGGCCGGCGGCCACGCCGGGACCGGCATTCTGGGCGAAAGCCACCGGTCCGCTCGTCTGCGTGCTTGCGGAGGTGGAGACCGGGGTGGAGGCCGACACGCTGGTGTGCGCGGTGGCGTCGACCGCCGGGGCGGCCGCTGCGAGCGTGGCGCTGCCGGCGGAGTTCGACGAGGTGAAGTCCGCCGCGGGCGCGCTCGCCGAGGCCGAGGTCTGGGCATGACTCACGGACGGTGACGTCACCGACGAGGCCGTGCTCGTCCCGGAGCCGTCGGCGGCCAAGGACGGCGCCGAAACCGAGGCCGACGCCGACGCCGACGCAGGCGCGGAAACCGAGGCTGGCGTGGAAACCGAGGCCGACGTCGAAACCGAGGCCGGTGTGGATACCGAGGCCGATGTCGCGACCGCCGGCGACGAGGTGGGCGAACTGCTCGTCGAGGTCACTGTCGATCCGGAGGACAGGTCGGAGATCGCGGTGCTGACATCCGTACCGGAAGAATTTGAAACGGCGGACGGAGCCGACGGCAAGTCGCTCAGCGTGAGGTCGCCGGCGCCGACCAGGCTGGCACTCATGCCTTTGAAATCGTGGTGGGTGTTGCCGACTGCCGTACCGGAGACGCCGGAAGTGGCGGATTTGGCAAGGCTCTCGAAGTCCGACAGATTGCCGGTGGCGGCCGAGCCGCCCAGGTCGCCGAGGACCTCGGCCGCGGCGCCCCGGAAGATGCCGCTGCGGTGGCCCGCGCCGATGTTGGCGCCGTGGGCCGCGGCGCCGCCGGCCGCGCCCGCGCCGGTCGACCAGGCGAGGTCGGAGAGGCTGATGCCGTCGGCCCGGCCGGTCATGTTCTGGTAGGTCTGGACGCCGAGGTTGGTGAGGAACTCCTCGCGGGCCTCCTCCCGGCCTTCCTTGAGGGCCTTCTTGCCGAGCTGCTTGAGGCCCTTCTTGGTGAGGATGTCCTTGGCGACGCGCTTACCCATGTCCTTCAGGCCCTGCTTGATGGCCTTCTTGGCGAGCTGCGCGATCAGCTTCTTGAAGATCTGCTGGATCGCCATCCGGGTCGCGGCGATGAGGCCGCCGGCGGCCGGCGAGGCGGCGCCCAGGGTCAGCGCGACGGTGACCGCCATGCCGATCAGCTCGATGACGAAGATGCCCAGCTCGATCCACGCCTCGAGCTTGGCGCCCTCGATGTCGCGGCCGCAGCCCTCGACCATCTTGGCCATCTCGTTGGCGAACTCGATCAGCGCGTTGAGCGGGGCCTCGTCACCGTCGGCGACTTTCTGCCAGGCGGCGATGAACGCCTCGATCGTGGTGCCCGAGCCGCCGTAGGCGTCGATGATCCGCTGGGCCGCCTCGGCGGCGTCGTCGCGTGGCGCGGCCATCGCGCTGACCAGGTCGTACCACTGGTCGGCGATGTCCCAGGTGACCTTCTCGTTGCCCTCCGGCCAGTCGAAGCCGACCACCCATTCGAGAGCGTCGTACGCCCAGCCAGGAAGATCCCACGGAGAGTAGTCGAGCGGGTGCGGAATCGGGCTCGGCAGGATGGTCATCGCAGCATCAGGCCTTGTAGGACTTGATGATCGTCTCGCCCGCCCGGTCGTCGGCGGCCACGTTGTCCTCGACCGACTTCATCGCGGCGTCGCCGAGCGCCTCGACGTAGCCGGCGATCTGGCCGAACGCCTCGGTGAACTGCTGGAGCAGCGGCCCGTAGTTTTTCTGGAAGGCGGCACCGATGTCGTCGCGGCCCCACGGCTGGCCCTGGCTCGCCGCGGCGATCTCGGCGACGGTGCTGTTGTCCAGGCTGACCAGCTGCGAGCCGGCCAGGGAAAGGTCGCGGCCGCCGGCGGTGGCGCGCTGCGGGTCGAGGTTGAGCTGCTCACCGGTCATCGTCGCCGGCCACCTCTCGCATGATCCGGTCCTGGCGGCCGAGCAGGGTGCCGAAGTCGCCGTCCTGCAGGAATCGGGCCGCCCCGGAGTCGGCCGGCAGGTATTCGCCGACCATCTCCTGCACCTGGTCGGTCGTCTTGGCGACGGCCCGCTCGACGGTGCGCAGGATGGTGCGGGCCAACTCGTCCTGGTCGCCGCGACGGTAGATCTCGCGGTCCAGCTTGAGGTCGATGAGCTGGCCGCGTGGGCCGACCGTCGCGCGGACCAGGCCGTCCGGCGATTCGGCCGTGACGGCCAGGGCGGCCAGCCGCTCCTGGAGATCGTCCAGTCCGGAGCGCAGGCGTTGGTACTGCGAGACCACGTCGTCGAAACGGGCGCGCAGTGCGTGGTTGGCGTCGCGATCGGACTGTCGTGTCACGGCCGTCTCCCCCGAGGACTCGCGATTTGCCTGAAAAACTATCAGCTCGGGACAACGCCGAGAATCGACGTTGTCCGATCGTTCTAAGCTCATCCCCATGGGGGCACCTCGATGATCTCGCTGGAAGAGGCGGAATTCATCGCCGAGGGCTGGGCGCACAAGCAGTCGATCCGGCGCGGTTACACCTGCACGCCGCACGTCGATGAGCTGGCGCTCGGTTACGCGGTGTGGATGCAACTGCCGCCCGAGATCCGCACCGAGCCGGGCGCGGACGTCACCACCGTCATCGATCGAGAGACCGGCCGGCTGTCGCACTGGCCGCCCGCGTCCATCGCGGAGCTCGACGAGCGCTACCGCGAGCGGCGCGACGCCGCCGTCGGGCAGCACCGGACCGCCGACCCCACGGCCGAGCTGAAGCGCGAGGCGCACCGCCGGGTCAGCCCCGCGGTCGCCGCGCACATCACGCTCGGCGACCGGCTGTTCCGGGCCCGCGGCGCCAAGGGCGACCAGCAGATCCGCCATCACCCGCTGGTCGCGCAGCTGCTCGCCGCGATCCCGCCGGAGAACACGATTCGCGGCGCCGAGCGGCATGCCGAGCTGCTGGTCGTCTCGGATGTGCTCTACGAGGCCGACAAGGCCCGCGGCACTCCGCTCGGCCTCGGTGACGCCCGTGTTCTCCTCCAGCAGGGACTGTTCGAGACGTTCCACATCCGGGAGAGCGGCGACCCGCTCGGCGGCGAGCCCGCCAGATCGTGCTTCACCTGCGAATCCGTACTCATCGAACTTGCTCTTAGGCCCGAGTCTCACCGGGTCGACCGGCGGCAGACCGCCGGCACCGACCCGGAGCCCGGCCGTTTCCCTCCCGAGGTGGCCTGGGAGCTCGCCCATCGGGGCTGGCGGCCGGAGTCGCGGGAGCGGCGAGCCCGGATCGGCTCCGACGAGGTGGCCCGGATCGTGGCCGACAAGGGCGCCGAATTCGAGCTCGAGGGATTCCCGGCCGCCCACGACGCGTTCGTCGAGTTCCACGGCGTCCTGACCAGCCGGAGCGGCCCGGGCGTCGCCCAGCGGATCCGGTCGTTCGACATCGGCGGAGTTACACACCTGGCCGACCCCCTGTGCGAGCTCGGCATCATCGTCGGCGCCAGGATGTTCCCGCTGGGCACCGAGGGTTTCGACGAGGCGGTTCTCGCGATCGACGAGCGGGGCCGCGTCTTCGCCCTCGATCAGGGCGGTGAATGGTTCATCGGGGAGACTCTCGACCAGGCGCTCGTCGCCCTGCTGATGGGTCACGCGGCCGTCCGGCTGCACGACGACGGCACCTGGAGGACGCAGCAATGATCACCCGAGCGGACGCCGACGCGAGCGCGGCGGCCTGGGCGCGCGCCGAGTCCCTGGTCCGGGGTGCGGACTACCGCGCCACGGTCGACGAGTTCGATCTGGGGTTCATCGTCACGACCGCCCCGGTCCGCAAGACGTTCGCGCCCGCCGAGATCGGCACCGGCTCGACCGTCATCGATCGGGCGACCGGCCGGGTCTCGACCTGGCCGAACTGGCCCGCCGACATGCTCCAGCAGAAATACCGCGAGCAGCGGGACGCGGTGGTCGACCCGCCCCGGACCGCCGACCCCGAGGTCCAACTGCGCCGGGAGGCCCGGCGGAAGATCGCCCCCGGGGTCGCCGCGCACGCCACCGTCGAGGGCCGCGTCTTCATCGCCCGCGGCGCCAAGGGCGACCAGAAACTCAACCACCACCCCCTCGTCCTGGAACGGCTGGCCGAGCAGACGCCGCAGCAGACCGTGCGCGGCTGCGAGCGGCACGCCGAGATGATCGTCTGCTCCGACGTGCTGCACGAGGCGGACCGTAAGCGGGCGCTGACGGGTTCGGCCCCGCTGACCCTCGACGAGGCCCGCCAGTTGCTCCTGGCGTCGGAGTTCGAGACGTTCCAGATCCGGGAACCGGGCGATCCGCTCGGCGGCACCCCGAACGACCCGTGCGAGTCCTGCGTCTACGTGCTCACCCAGCTGGCCCTCATGCCGTGGGAGTCGATCTCCGCGCTCTACGAGAACCCGGCCCCGCCCGAGCCCAACCCGGACCCGGAGCGGTTCTCCGACGTGCTCGCCTCGGAACTGCTCCGCGGCTCGTACCTGCCGGAGATCACGCCGGACGTGCGGGCCGCGATGGCCGAGTTCGAGGTGGAACGTGTCCTCCCGGTGGCCGGCCGGGAACACCGCCACCAGGCCTTTCCGGCGATGATCGACGCGTTGGCCCAGACCGGCTCGCTGGTCATTCATCGCCACGCGTCCGGCCTGGAGCAGCGTTCCCGGGTCGTCTACCTGGGCCCGGAGTGGGCGAAGCACAGCGCCGACGTGCTCCACGAGTTCGGCCAGGTCATCGGGGCGCGGCTCTTCCCGATCGGCAGCGTCAACAACGAGTCGATCCTCGCGATCGACGAGCGTGGCCGCGTGTTCGACCTCGACCAGGCCGGCGAGTGGTTCATCGCCGACACCTATCTCGAGGCCCTGGAAACTCTCGTCGTCGGCTGGCGCACCCACCGAGTCCGAGACGACGGCACGTGGGGCGAGTGACTACACGTTGAAGCGGAACTCGACGACGTCGCCGTCCTTCATGATGTAGTCCTTGCCCTCCATGCGGACCTTGCCGGCCGCCTTCGCGGCGGACATCGAGCCCGCGGCCATCAGGTCGTCGAAGCTGACGATCTCGGCCTTGATGAAGCCGCGCTGGAAGTCGCTATGGATGACGCCGGCCGCCTCGGGGGCGGTCGCGCCGACCGGGATCACCCAGGCGCGGGCCTCCTTCGGGCCGGCGGTCAGGTAGGTCTGCAGGCCCAGCGTCTCGAAGCCGACCTTGATCAGGCGGTTGAGGCCCGGCTCGGTCTGGCCGGTGGACTGCAGCAGTTCCAGCGCGTCGTCGTCGTCCAGGTCGATCAGCTCGGACTCGATCTTCGCGTCCATGAAGACGGCCTCGGCCGGGGCGACCAGCGCGCGCAGCTCGTCGAGGAACGCGGCGTTGCCCAGCTCGGCCTCGTCGACGTTGAACACGTAGAGGAACGGCTTCGTGGTGAGCAGGTGCAGCTCGGCCAGCAGCTCGACGTCGAGGTCGGCGGCGGCCGCCCCCGAATACAGCGTGATGCCGTCGTTGAGCAGCTTGAACGCGGTTTCCGCGGCGGCCACGGCGGGCGCGCGGTCCTTCTTGAGCTTCGCTTCCTTCTGCAGGCGGGGCAGCGCCTTCTCGACCGTCTGCAGGTCGGCCAGGATGAGCTCGGTGTTGATCGTCTCGATGTCGTCGGCCGGCGAGATCTTGCCGTCGACGTGCAACACGTTCGGGTCGCTGAACGCGCGCACGACCTGGCAGATCGCGGACGCGTCGCGGATGTTCGCGAGGAACGCGTTGCCGCGGCCCTGGCCCTTGGACGCGCCGCGCACGAGGCCCGCGATGTCGACGAAGCTCACCGGCGCCGGCAGGATCTTCTCGCTGTTGAACAGCTCGGCAAGCCGGCCCAGCCGCTCGTCGGGCAGCCCGACCACGCCGACGTTCGGCTCGATCGTGGCGAACGGGTAGTTCGCCGCGAGCACGTCGTTCTTGGTCAGGGCATTGAACAGGGTGCTCTTGCCGACGTTCGGCAGGCCGACGATTCCGATGGTGAGGCTCACGGAAACCCAGTTTACGCAGGGTTGCGGGCGGCCCGGCGGGCGCAAGGGCCATGTCCGAATCCCGCCAGCCTTTCCCCGGTCTCAAGGGGCAGACTCGACGGCATGGAACTGGACTTCGAACGGTGCTACCGGGCCGTGGACAGCCGGGACCAGCGCTTCGACGGCTGGTTCTACACCGCCGTGAGCAGCACCGGCATCTACTGCCGGCCGTCCTGCCCGGCCATCACACCCAAACCGGAGAACGTCACGTTCTTCCCGACCGCGGCCGCGGCCCAGCGCGCCGGTTACCGTGCGTGCAAGCGCTGCCGGCCGGACGCCGCGCCCGGCTCCCCCGAGTGGGACGTGCGGGCCGACCTGGTCGGCCGGGCGATGCGGCTGATCGGCGACGGCGTGGTCGACCGGGAGGGCGTGCCGGGCCTGGCGACCCGGCTCGGCTACACCGAGCGGCATCTCAACCGGATGCTCACGGCGGAGCTGGGGGCCGGGCCGCTCGCGCTGGCCCGCGCGCAGCGCGCACAGACCGCTCGAATCCTCATCGAGACCACCGATCTCGGCCTCGCCGAGATCGCGTTCGCGGCGGGTTTCGGCAGCGTGCGGCAATTCAACGACACGATCCAGGAGGTGTACGCGCAGGCGCCGGGCCGGCTGCGCGAACGTCGCCCGGTGGCCCGGGCCGAGGCGGGCACGATCAATCTGCGGCTCGCCTACCGGTCGCCGCTGCACGTCCCGGCGCTGCTCGACTTCCTCGAGCTGCGGGCGCTGCCCGGGGTGGAGGAACGGTCCGGTGACACGTACCGTCGCGGTCTGTCTCTGCCGCACGGCAGCGCGACGGTCGCGCTGACCCCGGCCGACCGCTGGGTTTCCGCGCAGCTGCGGCTGAGCGATGTGCGTGATCTCGCGCCGGCGGTGGCCCGTTGCCGGCGGCTCTTCGATCTGGATGCGGACCCCGACGCCGTCGATGCCACGCTGGGCGCGGACGTCGCGCTGAGCGCGGCGATCAGGACCGAGCCGGGTGTACGGGTACCGCGCGCGGTCGACGGTTTCGAGATGGCCGTACGGGCGATCGTGGGCCAGCAGGTGAGCGTGGCGGGGGCGCGAACCACGGTGACCCGGATGATCCGGGCGGCCGGTGGTTTCGACGGTCCGGACCTGGCCGGTTTTCCCGCCGCCGCGGTGGTGGCCGAGTTGCCGGACACCGCGTTCGGGATGCCGGTGAGCCGGCGGCAGACGATCCGGCATCTCGCCGAGGCGGTCGCGGCCGGGAAGATCGACCTGGAGCCAGGCGCGGACCGGGAGGAATCGATCTCCCGGCTGCTCGAGGTGCCCGGCATCGGCGCGTGGACCGCCGGATATGTCGCGATGCGAGCGATCGGCGACCCGGACGTGTTCCTGCCGACCGACCTGGCGGTGCGGCGCGGGGCGGCCGCCCTGGGGCTGCCGTCCACCCCGAAGGCCCTGGAGAAGCACGCCGAGCGATGGCGGCCCTGGCGGTCCTACGCCCTCATCCGCCTGTGGCGAGCCTCGTGAGCCGGTTATCCACAGGCCCGCAAAAATCTTCCCGCCGCCGGTCCCGACCGGCCAGGCTTGTTCCGAACCCCCTGGAGGACACCATGTTGAAGCACCACACCATCGACACCCCGGCCGGCCCGCTCACGATCGTGGTGGGCCCCAGTGGCGGCGTGCGCGCGGCCGGCTTCACCGACGACGTCGGCGACCTGTTGCCGCTGATCCACCCGAAACTCCATGCCCAGGCGCAGCCCGACGACGACATCGGGCCGGTGATCGCGCACGTGCGGTCCTATTTCGAGGGTGACCTGGGCGCGCTCGACCGGGTGGTGGTGGAGCAGCACATCGCCGGCGAGTTCGTGGCGCACGCGTGGGTGGTGATGCGCGAGATCAAGCCGGGCAGCCCGGTGACCTACAGCGAGTTCGCCCGCCTCTCCGGGCGGCCTGCGGCGATCCGGGCGGCCGCGATGGCGTGCGCCCGCAACCCGGTCGCGCTGTTCACCCCGTGTCACCGGGTGCTGCGGCTCGACGGGTCGCTCGGCGGCTATCGGTGGGGACTGCCGGTAAAACGGCAGTTGCTCGCCCACGAGGCGGCCTGAGCGTGTTGATTATCGGAGGACCGGCGGGTGCACGGGCCCGTAGCATTCAGCCATGACTGATACGGGAACGACCGCGCGCGCCGGTCTCCCCGAGCGCCCGTCGCTGGACGGCCTCGAGGAAAAGTGGGCGCGCCGCTGGCAGGAGGAGGACACGTATGCATTCGACCGCTCGAAGGAGCGCGCGGATGTATATGCGATCGACACACCTCCGCCGACCGTATCCGGCGAGTTGCACATGGGCCACGTCTTCTCCTACACGCACACCGACACGATCGCGCGGTTCCAGCGGATGCGCGGCAAGACCGTCTTCTACCCGATGGGCTGGGACGACAACGGGCTGCCGACCGAGCGCCGGGTGCAGGTCGTCTACGGTGTCCGGTGCGATCCGGCGCTGCCCTACGACCCGCAGTGGCAACCGCCGACACTGAGCCCCTCGACGAGGTCTGGCAAGGAGACCATTTCGATCTCCCGGCGGAACTTCGTCGAGCTCTGCGACCGGCTGACCACCGAGGACGAGAAGGTCTTCGAAGCACTGTGGCGGCGGCTCGGGCTGTCCGTCGACTGGAAGATGAGCTACACGACGATCGGGACGAGGGCGCGGGCCGTCTCGCAGCGCGCGTTCCTCAACAATCTGGCGCGCGGTGAGGCCTACACGGCCGAGGCGCCGACGCTGTGGGACGTCGGGTTCCGCACCGCGGTCGCGCAGGCCGAGCTGGAGGACCGGGACCGCCAGGGTGCCTACCACCGGGTCCGCTTCCACGGGCCGGACGGGCCGGTCGAGATCGACACCACCCGGCCGGAACTGCTGCCGGCCTGTGTCGCGCTGGTCTTCCACCCGGGCGACGAGCGCTACCAGCACCTGCTCGGCAAGACCGTCCGCACGCCGTTCTTCGGGGTCGAGGTGCCGGTCTACGAGCACCCGCTGGCCGCTCCTGACAAGGGCACCGGCATCGTCATGGTCTGCACGTTCGGCGACCTGACCGACGTCGCCTGGTGGCGTGACCTGCAGCTGGAGACCCGGGTCGTGATCGGCCGGGACGGCCGCTTCCTGCCGGACCGCCCGGCCGGCGTCCCCGCCGCGGCATACGAACCGTTCGCCGGCCTGTCCGTCAACGCGGCCCGGCGGGAGATCGTCCGCATTCTCATCGAGGCCGGCGACCTGGTCGGAGAGCCGACGCCGATCACCCATCCGGTGAAGTTCTACGAGAAGGGCGACTCACCGCTCGAGATCGTCACGAGCCGGCAGTGGTTCATCCGCAACGGCGGCCGCGACCCCGAGATCCGCGAGCGCATGCTGGCCCGCGGGCGGGAGCTGCACTGGTTCCCGGAGCACATGCGGCACCGTTACGAGCACTGGGTGAACGGCCTGACCGGGGATTGGCTGATCAGCCGGCAGCGGTTCTTCGGCGTGCCCATCCCGGTTTGGTACCGGCTCGACAACGCTGGCGAACCGGACTACACCCAGCTTCTCATACCGGACGAATCGGCGTTGCCGGTTGACCCCTCCTCGGAGTGTCCGCCGGGCTACGACGAGTCGCAGCGGGGCGTTCCCGGCGGTTTCGCCGCCGATCCCGACGTCATGGACACCTGGGCCACCTCGTCGCTCACGCCGCAGATCGTCGGCGGCTGGCACGACGACGAGGACCTCTTCCGGCGGGTCTTCCCGATGGACCACCGCCCGCAGGCGCACGAGATCATCCGGACCTGGCTGTTCAGCACGGTCCTGCGCGCCGACATGGAGAGCGACGTGCTGCCCTGGCGCAACGCGATCCTCTCCGGCTGGATCCTCGACCCCGACCGGAAAAAGATGGCCAAGTCCAAGGGCAACGTCGTCACGCCGGAGGACCTGCTGGTGCAGAACGGCTCGGACGCGGTCCGCTACTGGGCCGCGAACGGCCGGCCCGGCGCCGACCTGGCGTTCGACCCGGCCCAGATCAAGGTCGGCCGGCGGCTGGCGACCAAGCTGCTCAACGCGTCGAAGTTCGCGCTCGGGCTGGGCGCGGCCGACGCGCTGCGGCAGCCGGTCACCGAGCCGCTCGACCAGGCGATGCTGACCCGGCTGGCCGGGGTGGTGACCGCGGCGACCGCGGCCTTCGAGCGGTACGACCACACCGAGGCGCTACAGGTCACCGAGGGATTCTTCTGGACCTTCTGCGACGACTACATCGAGCTGGTCAAGGAGCGGGCGTACGCCGAAGGCCCGGCGTCCGACTCGGCGCGGGCGGCCCTCGCCGCCGGCCTGTCGGTGCTGCTGCGCCTGTTCGCCCCGTTCCTGCCGTACGTCACCGAGGAGGTCTGGTCCTGGTGGCGGTACGGCTCGGTGCACACCGCGACCTGGCCGACGAAGTACGAACTGACCCGCGTCGCGCCCGAGGGCGACGCCGGCCTGCTCGATCTGGCCGGTGAGGCGCTGCGCCAGGTTCGGCGGGCCAAGTCGGACCGGAAACTGTCGATGAAGGCCGAGGTGCCGCTGGCCGAGGCGCTCGGCCCGGCGGAGATGCTCGACCGGCTCGCGCTGATCGAGGGCGACCTGCGCTCGGCCGGCCGGATCGGCAAGCTCGACCGCCTGCCCGACCGCACCCCGGAGCTGGTCATCGCCTGCGCGTTCTAGAAGCGGCCGGCCGAGGCTTCCGGTTTCCGGTAAACACCGGGACCCGGAAGCCACGCCGGGGCAGCATGAAAGGCATGTCGATCGCGCCCGAGCAGGTCGAGGCCCCGGCCACCGACGCTGTGCTCTTCCGGTCCTCACCGTGGCGGACGTTCATCGCCGTCTTCCTGCTGCTGATGGTGTCCTTCGGGGTGGTGTCACCGATCGTGGCGGTCGCGGTCGGCGGCACCGGGAACCCGTGGTGGCAGACCTTCGCGCAGGCCGGCTCGATCAGCGCGGTGGCCGCCGGCCTCTACGCGTGGTCGACCCGCGGCGCCCTGAGGACCTGGGTGCGGGTCTCCTCCGGCGGCCTGGAGTTGGCCGCGCAGGACAGCGACCCGATCCTGCTGGCCTGGGAGGACATCGAGACCGTCGTGGTGCGCCGGGTCGGCCTGCGCTCCGTGCTCGACGTGACGCCGATCGACCTGGACCGGGTGCACCCGGTCGACGACGAGGGCCCCGGTGGGCCGGCTATGACCGACACCGGCGACGGCCCGGCCTTCACGGCCGACCTCAGCGAGATCTGGCCGGGCCCGCGCGCACTCAAGCGCGAACTGGCCCGGCGCATGCCGGCCAAGCCGACGGCCTGACCACGCGGGCACCGGCCGCCGGCCTGGGAGCGGGCCGCCGGAACGCGCTAGAAGTCGCCGCCGAAATCGCCGCCGCCGTCGAAGCCACCGAAGTCGTTGCCGCCGCCGAAGTCGCCGGCGTTGTCGCCGCCGTCGAAATCGCCCGCGGCGTCCTGGAATCCGTCCTGGTAGCCGTCGCCGTAGCCCATGTCGCCGAAGCCGGGCGAGAACAGCGCGTCGAAGATCAGCATGCCGCCGAGCACACCGGCACCGGCACCGAGCGCGGTCTTCCAGACCGGCGTCGAATACCACCCCGCGGGCACCGGACGGCCCTGCACCCGGCCGCCTGGGTAGTAATAGGGCGTGTCGGCGCCGGGCTGCGGACCCGCCTTGTAGGAATGACCCTGCACGCTGACCTCACGCTCCTGGGTCAGCCGGCCGACGCCCTGGGCGCTGGCCAGCGGCGGCAGGTCGGGGCCGGGGTCGAGGCCCATCGCGACCCGGGCCGCGCGGACGTATTGCAGACCCTCCAGCGCCGACTCCCGGGCCAGCTCGAACTGCCTGATCGTGTTGGCCTGCTGGAGCTGACCGCCGGCCGCGTTGTATCGCTCGCCGGCGTCGGCCAGCGCCTGCCGGGCGGCCGGATCGTCGCCGTGCAGGTTCATCACCTGACCGCCGAGCCTTTCGTACCACCTCTGGGCGTCGGCCCGGGCGTCCTCGAGCCGGGTGGCCTGCGAGGCGGCGCCGTTGCGGCGAGCCAGCAGAACCACCAGCAGCACCACGATGACGATGCCCAGGATCAGCAACACACTCATGTTTCAAAGGTACCTGCACGAATCCTGTCGTACCCGTCTGGCAGTCTTCGATGGTGACCGTCGCAACGCTGGCCGTAATCGTCCTCTGTCTGGCGGCCGGTGCCGCCCTGGGCTGGCTGGCGGCACGCTCGCGGGCGGCGGCCGACATCGCCCGGCTCGAGGCCACCGTGCAGGCCCACCGTGACGGTGAGGAGCGGTTGGAGCAGTCGATGCGGGCGCTGTCCTACGAGTCGGCCGCCCAGTCGCAGGAGTCGGTGGCGCTCGCCGTGGCCCCGCTGCACGAGACGCTGCGGCGCTACGAGCGCCGGGTCGCCGACCTGGAGCGCGACCGGGTGGACGCCTACGCCGAGCTTCGTGAGCAGGTGCGGGCCATGGGTCAGGTGTCCGGCGAGCTGCGCACCGAGACGAAACAGCTGGTGGCCGCGTTGCGCACACCGCAGGTGCGGGGCCGGTGGGGTGAGCACCAGCTGCGCCGGGTGGTCGAGGCGGCCGGGCTGCTGGAGCACTGCGATTTCGCCGAGCAGGTCACCGCGTCCACCGACCAGCAGGGTGTGCGCCCCGACCTGGTGGTCAAGCTGCACGGCGGCCGCAGCGTGGTGGTCGATGCCAAGGCGCCGCTGGATGCCTATCTGGCGGCGGCCGAGGCGCGCGACGAGCGCACCCGGGACGACCATCTCGGCCGGCACGCCCGCCACCTGCGCGGGCACGTCGATGCCCTGTCGGCCAAGGAGTATTGGACGGCCTTCGAGCCGTCCCCCGACTTCGTGGTGCTGTTCGTGCCGGCCGACCCGTTCCTCGACGCCGCGCTGCAGCACGACCCGTCGCTGATGGAGCACGCGTTCCGGCGCAACGTCGTGCTGGCCACGCCGGCCACCCTGGTGGCGATGCTGCGCACGGTGGCCTATTCGTGGCGTCAGGAGGAGCTGGCCCGCAACGCCATCGAGGTGCACAACGTGGCCCGGGAGATGTATGGGCGGATCACCACGCTCGGCGACCACGTCGGCAAGCTGGGCGCGGCTCTCGGCAGCGCGGTGACGGCGTACAACCGAGCGGTCGGCTCGCTGGAGTCGCGGGTGCTGGTCAGCGCCCGCAAGCTGGCCGAGATGGGCGTCTCCCGGCAGGAGCTGCCCACCCCGCCACAGGTGGAGACGGCACCGCGGCAGCCGCAGTCACCGGAGCTGTTCGAGGAGATCAAGCCTTAGCGGCCGCGGCTGCCTTCATGTCGCGGCGCAGCTCCTGCGGCAGCGAGAAGGTGAGCCGCTCCTCGGCGGTGGTGTACTCGGTGACCTCGCCGAAACCCCGCGCCGCGAGGTGCTGGAGCACGTCCATGACCAGGTCTTCCGGCACGCTCGCGCCGGAGGAGACGCCGACCGTGGTCGCGCCGGTCAGCCACTCGTCCTGGATCTCGGAGGCGTAGTCGACCAGGTGGCCGGCCCGTGCACCGGCGTCGACCGCCACCTCGACCAGCCGCACCGAGTTCGACGAGTTCTTCGAGCCGACCACGATGACCACGTCGCAGTCCGGAGCGATCTCCTTGACCACGTGCTGGCGGTTCTGGGTGGCATAGCAGATGTCGTCGCTGGGCGGCGACTGGAGCAGGGGCAGCTTGGTCTTGAGCCGGGCCACCGTCTCCATGGTCTCGTCGACCGAGAGCGTGGTCTGCGACAGCCAGACGACCTTGGCCGGGTCGCGCACCACGACCTTGTCGACCGAGTCGGGGCCGTCGACCAGCTGGATGTGCGCGGGGGCCTCGCCGGAGGTGCCGACGACCTCCTCGTGGCCTTCGTGACCGATGAGCAGGATGTCGTAGTCGTCGGCGGCGAACCGCTTGGCCTCGTTGTGGACCTTGGTGACCAGCGGGCAGGTCGCGTCGATCGCCTTGAGATTGCGCACCCGGGCCTGCTCGTGCACCTCGGGCGCGACGCCGTGCGCCGAGAAGACGACGGTGGACCCCTCGGGGACCTCCTCGTTCTCCTCCACGAAGATCGCGCCGGCCGCCTCGAGCGTGCTGACCACGTGTTTGTTGTGCACGATCTGCTTACGCACGTAGACCGGCGCACCGTACAGCTTCAGCGCCTCCTCGACGGTCTGGACCGCCCGGTCGACGCCGGCGCAATAGCCGCGCGGCTTGGCCAGCAACACACGCTTACGAGCTTCGGTCACCCGGCCATGGTACGTGGGCCCGCCAGGTTGCGACCGACGTGCGACCGGCGCCACAGCACGGGGGCAGATCGCGGTGAGGGGCGATCGTCGATATCGCGGGCATACTCGTCGGGTGGCGAACGACGTGTCGATCGATGAGAAGACCAGCCGGTGGACGGCGGCCGGGCGCCTCGTGCGCTGGCTGGCGGGTGCGCTCTCCCTGGTGGGCGGCCTCACCTGGATCCTGGTCAGCACGCACGAATGGGTCGACCTGGGGGCCGGCCTGGTGCTGGCGGCGGCCGGCCTGGTGCTGCTCATGCCGCACCGCATCCGGCTTCCGCGCCGGCTCACGGCGCTGGTGATGGCCGGGTTCGCGCTGGTCGGCACGGCCGCGGGCCTGGTCGCGCTGACCGAGCGCACCTGCTGCTCGTACGCCGTCATCGCCGATCGGGGCTGGCCGTTCACCTGGATGCAGAAAGGTGCGATCGCCGACGACCCGGCCACGGCGCAGCGGCTCGCCGACTCGTCGAACTGGAACGTCGACCTGGTCTCGCTCACCGCGAACGTGGTCCTGTGGGCGTACGCCGGCCTGTTGCTCGTGGTGATCGGTGTGCTGGTGCGGCGCGCCCGGGGTGACCACCGGGTACCGCAGGCCGGATAAGGCGGTATTCCGCCGAATACGGCGGCTTTTGCGGTGATACGCGGTGATACTCGGTCGCATGCGCGACGCCGGGCCGCAGGCCGAGGACGAGGAGACCGGCCTGTCGTCCGTCCTGAGCATGGCCCGGTTGCTGACCGGCTGGGGCTGCCTGGGGATCGGCGTCCTGAACCTCGCGATGGGCATCACCGACGTCCCCTACCTGCTGTTCCACGCGGTCCTGGCGATCGGCGGCGGAGCGTTGCTGTCGGCCGGCATCCTGCGCGGGCAGCCCGGCCGGATCGCCTGGCTGGCCGGCGGCGCGGTCACCCTGCTCGGCTTCGTGATCAGCGCGCTGCCGCGGACCTCGACGGCGATCTGCTGCCTGAGCGATTACGACAAGCGGCACGGCTTCCCGTTCACCCTGCTGGCGGAAAGGTCCGGACACTGGCACTCCGACGGCGGTCGTGCCGTGGCCGACCTCGTCTTCTGGGCCTGCATCGGGATGTTCGTGCTGCTCGCGGTCACCGCCGCGACCCCGGCCCCGGTCGCGGTGCCGACCGCGGTGCCGACCGCGGTGCCGACCGCGGTGCCGGCACCACCGGTCTCCACCGGGCGGCACGCCGAACCCCGGGCCGAAGCGGTGGACGAGGAGAATGTCAGAGGTGTTCCGTAGTCTGGCCGGGTGAGTGAGCCCGGGCCGGCACCGAAGAGCACCGCCGACGAGCCGTGGCCGGTTCGCGTCGTCAGTCAGAAGGTCGGTGCCTGGATCGCCAAGCTCGGCTGGGTGTGGGTCGACGGCCAGGTCGCCCAGATCAGCCGGCGCCCCGGCTCGGCCGTGGTGTTCCTGACCCTGCGCGACCCGTCGGCCGACCTCAGCCTCACCGTCACCGCCCACCGCGACGTGCTCGACGCGGGCGCACCCGAGCTGGCCGAGGGGGCCCGGGTCACCCTGCACGCCAAGCCGGAGTTCTACCCGGCCCGCGGCACGCTCAGCCTCCGCGCCGACGAGATCCGCCAGGTCGGTCTGGGCGAGTTGCTGGCCCGCCTCGAGCGGTTGAAGAAACTGCTCGCCGCCGAGGGCCTGTTCGCCCGCGAGCGCAAGCGACGGTTGCCGTTCCTGCCGCAGCGCATCGGCCTGATCACCGGCCGGGCCAGCGCCGCCGAGCGCGACGTTCTGATGAACACCCGGCGCCGCTGGCCGGCCGTCGACTTCCGGGTGATCAACGTCCCGGTCCAGGGCCCGACCGCGGTTCCGCAGATCATCGACGCGCTCAAGGTCCTCGACAACGACGAGACGGTCGACGTCATCGTGATCGCTCGCGGCGGCGGCAGCGTGGAAGATCTATTGCCGTTCTCCGACGAGGCGCTGTGCCGCGCGGTCTTCGGCACCCGCACCCCGGTGGTCAGCGCGATCGGCCACGAGACCGACGCGCCCCTGGTCGACTACGTCGCCGACCTGCGCGCCTCGACCCCGACCGACGCGGCCAAGCGGATCGTCCCCGACCTGGGCGAGGAGCGGCAGCTCATCGAGTCGGCCCGGCGCCGGCTCGACCGGGCGGTGCTGACCCGGATAGACCGAGAGCGTCAGGGGATCGAGGCGTGGCTGTCCCGGCCGTCGCTGGCCCGGCCGGAGCTGCTGATCGACCAGCGGGCGGCCGACGTGACCGCGCTGCGCGAGCGCTCGGTCCGCAGCCTCGATCACCGGCTGCGCCGCGCCGACGACGACCTGCGGCACACGGTGGCCCGGCTGCGCGGCCTGTCGCCGGCCGCCACCCTGCAGCGGGGTTACGCGATCGTGCAGCGCGCCGACGGGCACGTGGTCCGCGCGGCCGACGAGGTCAAGACCGACGACATCCTGCGGGTCCGGCTGGCCGAGGGCGAGCTGCGAGCAGAGGTACGGGAGAGCGAATGAGCGACGACACCCTGAGCTACGAGCAGGCGCGCACCGAGCTTGCCGGCGTGGTGGAGCGCCTCGAGCAGGGCGGCACCTCGCTGGAGGAGTCGCTGGCGCTGTGGGAGCGCGGCGAGAAACTGGCCGACGTCTGCCGGCGCTGGCTCGACGGGGCCCGGGAGCGCATCGACGCCGCCCGGGCCGCTCGTGTCGAGTCCGACTAGCTGTTCAGCATCTCGAGCTGCTTGGCCGACATCTCCTTGATGGCACCGGCCGGCTTCGTCTGAGCCTTCTGCTCGCCGTAACCGGAGATGGTGTAGGCCCACTTGCCGGCCGGCGTGTCGCCCGCCTTCGGCGCGTCGATCACCAGTTTGGTGAGCCGGCCCTGGCCGTCGAGGGTCGCGGTGAACGGAAGCGACGACGCTCCCGCGCCCATCGCCTTGATCGCGTCGTCGTCCAGGAAGCCGTCATCGGCGTTGACCTTGGTGGCGTCGATCGTGCCGGCGATGGTGCGGGCGTCACCCTTCACCGCGGTGACCCCCTGGAGCAGGGCCTCCACACCGAGTAGATCGGCGTTGGTCACGTCGATGTCGAGGCCGCCACCCTTCGCGACCTTGGACGTGTCGATGTGGCTCCACGTCTTGCCGTCGCTGCCGAGCAGCTGCTGGATGGCGGCGTCGGACGAGCTGATCCGGACCCAGCGGTCCGGAGCCGCCCCGACCAGCTCCATCGTGAAGCTGGAGCCATCGGACGTCACGTCCATCTTCAGCGCGCCGCTCTTGCTCGGCACGTGCACGCTGCCGGTCACCTTGGTTTCCGGCGAGTCGACGCGGAGGGCGTAGTTGCCCGTCTTCAGCTCTTTGAGGGAGGCGATGAGCGCCGTCTTCGGGTCGGCGGGGGCGGTGGTGGCGGCGGCGGTCGAGGTGCCGCCGGCCGTGTCGCTGTCGGTGGAGGTGCCGCAGCCGGTCAGGGCGAAGCCCAGCAGACCGGCCAGCGCGGCGGAGGTGATGGTTCCCCGTAGCGTATTCATGGCGGAGGAGCTTAGATGACTGTCTAACTCAACGCGGAGGCCAGGGCCTCCAGGTGCTCCATGTCGGTCTTGCCGACCACCACGATCGTCCGGGTCGGTGCGGCCAGGACCAGAGCTTTCTCGCCCGGCCGCGCTTCGTAGACGGTCCACACCCCGTCATCGGTGCGGAAGTTGCCCAGCGCCTTGGAGTCGCCACCCAGTTCGCCCGGGAGCAGCGAGGCGGTCGGCACGCTGCTCTCGACCAGCTGGACCGGGTCCTTGTCCGGGGCGACGTAGCCGAGCCGCAGGGTCGCCCCGTCGGCCTGCCGCCGGAAGGTGGCACTGGAGGTGTGCCAGTCGTCGCCGAGGGCCTGCGGCGTGATGACCGTGAAGGCGGCGGCCTTCTGCGCCTCCTGGATCGCGGAGCTCGGGTCGACCGTGATCGGCGCGTCGCCGCTGAGCAGCGTGCGGTAGATGACCAGCAACAGTGCGATCGGCACCAGCAGCACGCCCAGCGACATCAGCATGTCGCGCGGCGAGCGTTCCTCACGGCGTCCGAGGCGGGGAGCCGGTGCCGTGTTGCTCTCAACGTCCGAGGTGGGATCCACGCACCCATTGTTAACCATGTCGCTGGAACGGGACTTTGCGCGTCCGGGCATGTGAGGATCGGTTATCTACCAGCCCCGCAACGTCGCGAGGAGGCACCTTCATGCCTGCCCGGGTTCCCCAGGATCTCGACCGCAACATCGCCCTCGATCTGGTCCGCGTCACCGAGGCGGCCGCCATGGCGGCCGGCCGTTGGGTGGGCCGCGGCGACAAGAACGGCGGTGACGGCGCCGCCGTCGACGCCATGCGCAAACTGATCAACTCGATCCAGATGCGCGGCACCGTGGTGATCGGCGAGGGTGAGAAGGACGAAGCCCCGATGCTGTTCAACGGGGAGCTGGTGGGTGACGGCACCGGCCCCGAGGTCGACGTGGCCGTCGACCCGATCGACGGCACCACGCTGATGAGCAAGGGCATGCCCGGCTCGGTGGCGGTGCTCGCGGTCGCCGAGCGCGGCGCGATGTTCGACCCGAGCGCCGTCTTCTACATGGACAAGATCGCGGTCGGCCCGGACTGCGCCGACGTCGTCGACATCAACGCCGGCACCGCGGAGAACCTGCGGCGCATCGCCCGGGCGAAGAGGTCGAGCATCTCCGACGTGACGGTCTGCATCCTCGACCGGCCGCGGCACGCCACCCTGGTCGAGGAGGTGCGCCAGGCCGGCGCCAACATCAAGTTCATCTCGGACGGCGACATCGCGGGCGCGATCTCCGCGGCCCGGATGGAGTCCGACGTGGACGTACTGATGGGGGTCGGCGGCACGCCCGAGGGCATCACGGCGGCGTGTGCCCTGAAGTGCCTGGGCGGCATGATCCAGGCGAAGCTGTGGCCACGCGACGACGCCGAGCGGGAGAAGGCCCTCGCCGCCGGGCACGACCTCGACCGGGTGCTGACCACCGACGACCTGGTGACCGGCGACAACTGCTTCTTCGTCGCCACCGGGGTCACCTCGGGCGACCTGCTCAAGGGCGTTCGTTACCGAGCCGGCGGCGCGCACACCCAGTCGATCGTGATGCGCTCCAAGAGCGGGACGATCCGGGTGATCGACTCATACCACCGCCTGGAGAAGCTCGCGCTCTACTCCGCGGTCGACTTCGACGGTCACCTGCCGACCGTACCGATGGGCGACCCGGTCCTGTAAGACGGGAGAACCACGAGGGGGAGGGCGCCGCGGCGCCCTCCCTCTTTCATTCCTTGAGTACGCGCTGAAGCAGCGACTTGAGCTGCCGGATCTCGTCCTCGTCCAGTGCGGCGAGAAACTCCCGCTCCGCCCGCGCGTGCACCCGCGAGCCCTCCACGAGGACCTGCCGCCCCCGCTCGGTGAGGTGCACGAGGTTCCGCCGCCGGTCCGCCGGGTCGGGCCGCCGCTCCACCAGTTGCTTGCCCTGGAGCGCATCGACGAGATCAACCATCGTGGTCCGGTCGACGCCGAGCTTGGCCGCCGCCTGCTGCTGAGCCAGCGCTTCGGGTCCACCCAACACCGTCAGTACGGCCAGCTCTCGCCCCGTGACGTCGAGCGGTGCGAGCACCGCACCGGTCTGCTCGGTGAGCGATAGCTGGACATGTTTCAGCAGGTAGCCGAGCCGATCGTGAAGCACGCAGATACGATATCCCGTCGAGCAGATAGTCAGCACTACTGACGATCAGCTAGCCTGAGCATATGCAGAGACTCACCATCGGGTGGAAGGCCTCCCAGCAGCACTTCACGATCGACGAATACCGCGAGCTGTGGGCCCGGGTCGACGACAGCGGCCTCGACAGTTGCTGGGTCTTCGACCACCTCCGGCCGATGGGTCGGGACCGCACCGGTGACATCTTCGAGGCGTGGACGATCCTGGCGGCAATGGCTCAGGCCACCCGGCGGGTGCGACTCGGCACCCTGGTCACCGGCAACGGCTATCGGCACCCGGCGCTGCTGGCCAAGATGGCGTCGACCGTCGACCACCTCGCCGGAGGGCGGCTGGATGTGGGCCTCGGCGCCGGCGGCGATCCGGAGGCCGACACGATGGCCGGCCTGCCCGAGGTGCCGGCCCGCACCCGGGTCGATCGGCTCGACGAGGCGGCGCAGGTGCTGCGCCTGCTGTGGGACACGCCGGTGGCCCACTTCGACGGCACGCACTACCGGTTGACCGGCGCGGTCTCCGACCCGAAACCGGTGCAGCGACCGCTTCCGCTGTGGATGGCGAGCAACGGCGAACGGCGGGGCCTGCGAGCCGTCGCGCGACGGGCCGACGCCTGGCTCACCGCCACCTTCGACGACGAGCCCGGTGACCTGGTGCGCTTGATGACAATCCTGGATCGGAACTGCCGGGACGCCGGGCGCGATCCGGCGACCCTGCGCCGGGGCGTGCAGTTTCCGCTGGCCGCACAGCCGGACGACACACTGCGCGCGGCCGAGCGGTTCGTCGCGGCGGGGTTTACCGACCTGATCCTGATGCCGCGCGGTGCCGGGCTCGAGCAGGCGGTGGCTCTGCTGCCCCGGCTGCGCGAGCTGGCCTGACCGTCCTCAGAGGTCGGTCAGGGTGGTGGTCGTGCTCGGCGTGAACGGGGACGGCGAGATCTTGGCGCGTTTCGGCCGCTTGCGACGGAAGATGACCGCCGCCAGCACGCCGCCGAGCAGGCCGAGCAGGTGGCCCTGCCAGGAGATCGGCTGGTCGGTCGGCAGGATGTTGTAGAGCTGGTACCAATACAGCAGGCCGATGAACGCGGACACGCCCAGGTTCCACCAGCTGCGCTCGACCAGGCCGCGGGTCACCAGCAGGCCGAGGTAGCCGAAGATGACGCCGCTCGCGCCGACGACCACGCTGTTCGGGTCGCCGACGAACCAGACGCCGAGGCCGCTCACCAGCATGATGACCGCGGTCGACCAGATGAACCGACGCACCCCGCCGGCCAGGGCGAACGTGCCGACCAGGATCAGCGGCACCGCGTTGCCGTAGAGGTGGTCCCACCCGGAGTGCAGGAACGGGCTGAACAGGACGCCGTCCAGGCCGCTGAGGCGGTGCGGGATGATGCCGCCGGCCACGTCGAGCTGGCCGGCGCCGATGCCCCGGTCGATCGCCTCGATCAGGAACAGAACGGGAATGACGGCGCACATGGTCACGAAGGCCCGCCCCAGCGAGGCGTAGAACGCGTCGGTCCCGAACTTCGCCGCTTCTGACTGTGGGTCGGTGCCGCCGTAACTCATGGTTCGATGGTCCCAGGCGACGGCAAGGCTTGCCAGGTTCAGCTCAACTTGTGGGTGGCGTTACGGATGGCCGCGCGGAATGTCGAGATTTGCGTGTAGACGCCGGGGTAACCGTCCCGGGCGCAGCCCAGTCCCCAGCTGACGATGCCGACCTGCACCCAGTCGCCGTGCGCGTCTCGGCCGACCATCGGGCCGCCGGAGTCGCCCTGGCAGGTGTCGACG
>NZ_BOQN01000097.1 GCF_018332695.1 Paractinoplanes toevensis | reverse complement strand
CGGCGACTACCTCTACGCCAACATCTGGACACCTGGCGACACCCACCCGGGCCTGACTCGAATTGCGAAATCTGACGGAACCGCCGCGTTCGCGGTTATCAGCCACGGGGTCGTCGACATCAGCGGTATCGCCACGGACGGCAAGCAGAAGCTCTACATATCTGACACGGCGAGCAGCGCGCCGAGTGTCGCAGTCATCACAAGTGGACCTACGGCCAGCTATCCCAGCGCAAACTTGAACCCGACGATGGAAAATGGTTCCGTAAAGGATCTGCCCCTTGATCCGAAGCCGAACGGTGCCAACGGCGCTGCGGTAATCGGTAACACCACATACACGGCAGACGGAAATCGCATTGTCCAGATCGACAACGCCAGCGGACAAGTGACACCGCTAACCGGAAAAGTGGCGGCTGTCGACTATTGTCAAAGCTTCCCGAGCGACGCCACCGCACAGTTCCGGACCGACTCTGCGCCTCTGCGAGTGGTCGCGTCCGACGGTCGATTCATCTACGCCACCGACGCCTGTGGCATCCGCCGCATCGACCCCACCACCAAAGCAGTGACCTCGCTGACCGTTTCCGGTAACTTCAGCTCACGAATCGCATCCGTTGCTATCGGCGGCCAATACTTGTATGCCGTCGACAACACCAACGGCGGTCTGACCAAGATCGACCTTGATTCCGGAGCCAGCACTCTGATCAACTCAAGCATTTCTGGGGCAATCGCCGCTAATGACACCCGCGTCTGGGTGCTGAACGGAACGGTCCTGCTCGAAATCGACCGGTCGAGCGGAAATGCCTACACGGTGAGCACCTCAGTGGCAACAAATGGCCATACCCCGACGGCCATGCTCTACGGCGCTGGGGACCTGTACTTCGGCCAGTGGAACCCGGGCGACGTCTACCCCATCTTCATGCGGGTCTCAACAGTCGGTGGTAATACCACAGTCGTCGCGGCCAGCGGTTTCGAAAACATCACCGGTATCAGCGCCGACCGTGACCAGTTTTATGTCACCGACCTTACCGCCGACGGCGCGTCGCTGAAGCGAGTGCAACCTGCTGCCGCCTATGCATACCCGGCACCCGCCGACGACCCCGTGATGGAAGCCGGCTCCCTCTCTCAGCGATCTGATACCAACAAGCTAGGCGGCGCCAACGGTGTCGCTGTAATCGGCAATACCACCTACACGGCTGACGGAAACCGCATCGTCAAAATCGGGAACAGCAGCGGAACGGCAACTCCGCTGACCGGCAAGGAAACCGCCACCGACTCCTGCCGAAGCTTCCCGAACGACACCGCTGCCCAATTCCGGACCGACTACGCGCCGCTGAAGGTGGTGGGCACAGATGGGCGATTCATCTATGCCACCGACGCCTGCGGGATTCGCCGGATTGATCCGACTACCAAGGCAGTAACGTCGCTGACCACTTCCGGGAACTTCAGCTCACGCGTCGCCTCAATCTCGATCGCCGGCCGCTATCTCTATGCGGTCGACAACAGCTACGGCGGACTGACCCGCGTCGACCTCAACACCGGCGCCAGTGCCGTGCTCGACCCGAGCCTCACAGGCGCGATCGCTGCCGACCGCGATTATGTCTGGGTCATCAACAACGACCGACTGATCCGGTTCGATCCCGCTTCGCGGGTCAGCAAGTCCATCGCACCAGTCGCGACAGTCGGGCGTAATCCCACCGCACTGCTGTCCGTCGGTGGCTACCTGTACGCAAATTTGTGGAGGACAGGCGACACCTACCCGCTGCTCATCCGTATCGACAAGAACACGGGTTACGAAAAGCTCATCCTCGACCACGGCCTGACAAACGTCACCAGCATCGCTGCCGACCACGACCAGCTTGCGATCGCAGATGGCGCCGGCACCAACAGCGCCATCAAGACTGTGCTCGGCAGGCCGGCCGAACCCGCCTCCGCGCACGGCGACACCCTGCACGCCGGGGAGCGCCTCAACCCCGGCGAGCAACTGACTTCGTCGAACGGGCGTTACGTGCTCGTCATGCAGCTCGATGGAAACCTGGTCGAGTACGACGGAACACAGGCCGTCTGGGCAAGCGGCACCTACGGTCAGACCGGCAGTTACCTCGAAGCAAAAGCTGACGGAACGTTCGTCATAAGCAATCCCACGAATTCCACAGCTTGGTCGACCAATACGGCTGCTACCACCGGCAGCTCGCTGAAGATTCAAGACGACCGAAACGTCGTCGTCTACGCGCCAGATGGCCGTCCGCTCTGGGCATCCAACACCAACATCTAGGACCGAGAGGGCCGGCGTGCAACTCGCACTCCGGCCTTCTCCGGGCGTTCGATCAGCTACGGCGTCGTGTGCTGTTCGCGATGAATCCCGCTCGATCTGACCGCGCATTGGACCCGGCCGCCGAGCAGGGGCCGGGATGGATTAGTCAGCGAAGCTGGTACGGTACCAGAACCAGTCGGGCATGCAGGGCATCTGCAGACCGACTTCTGTGAGGGCGGCGTCGAGCAGGCTGTCCCAATCGATACGCAAGTCACCAATCTCGAACGGCTCGTCGTCTTCGCTCTCGTCATAGCGGGCGTCCTCCTCGGCGTCGAGGTGCCTGACGGAGTCGTTGACCACCAGGACGTAGAGACCGGGTGTGGGCCGATCAAGATCGAGTAAGGGAGAGGACGGCGCGAGATGCCGGCCGAGGGTAGGTTCGCCGCTGGCTTCGCGAGTCCAGTCCGGTGGAGACACCTCGATCGCCGTGTCGAACATAGTCGGCGTCTGGGCCTCGTACGCGGCACGGTGTTGTGCGTTCGGCCGACGGTTCAAGAACCCGTTCACGAGTTCGTCGGTGGCGCGCGCTGCGAGATCATGGGTCGGGTCGGTCTCGTCGTACCAGGGTGTGATGAGGCGGTCTGACGGGGCCATACCCTTGAAGGCCCAGTTGCTGGGTCCGCCGAGGCGGTAGCCGTACGCCACATACGTCTGGATCACGATGCTCCTCACGCTGTCATGGTCGTCGTTTGCCCGACTGGCGTCAGCCCGGTGTCGCACCTCAACGTGCTACCAAGAAAGTTTGATGGGGGTCAATCCCCTGACCGAGTGAGCGCGTTCGCTCGCCGTTCTGGCCGCGACTGCTGAGGCATTCCGCGGCAATCCCACACCCCACTGGTGCGCTGCGGAGAAAGCCGCCATGCACGCCCTACGCACGGGGCGACGCGCTCCCCGCGCCGGCCCTGTGACGCCAGGTCGCCGGTGGGTCAGTCCTCGATTCTGCGGTCCTGTTCGGTCCACTCGGTGCGGACAGTCAGCTGCCCCGGTGGCACGTTCGTCGAGCCAGTCTGTGCGGTGATTGATTGCAGGCTTCCTCTGCCGCTTGTCCGGTGCGATCGGCGGATTTCTGCCAACCGTTCGTGGGGCCAGTCCGCTCGCCCAAGGACAGCTGGCCTGGGCCCACCAGATTGGCGCTCCTGGGCTGGGCGGCAGGGATGTCGCTGCGAACCGCAACGGCATCCCTGCCGCCTGTCTCGGGACTCCGGTGAGCGCGTACAGGCTCAGAAGTCGGCTACTCCGGTCGCGCCGGTCGCCCAGCCGGAGGTGTTGTACAGGATCCCGGCCCGCATTCGGAAGTAGGTGTTGTCCTTGACGTTGGTGGCCGCGTTCGCCCAGGCGCCGGCCGCGATGGTGGTTTGGTAGTTGCAGGTGTTGCTGGTTTTACCGAACATGACGCAGACGCGGATCTTCCCCTTGGTCGTGTTCTTGACGTTGATGTCCCTGCACTGGGTGGTGGTCTTCAGCACCGGCGTGACCGAGTAGTTGTATTGGCCGGTGGGGTCCTCCGGAAAGGCCAGGCTGCCGTAGCCCTCGAAGTGGAACGAGTACGGCGAGGCCCGGCAGCCCGACGCGGCCAGGGCCGACATCGTCCCCGCGCCGGGAGCCGGGTCTCGGTAGGTGGCGGCTTGCGCCGGGGTGGCGCCCATCAGGGGTAGGGCCGCCGCGATGGCGGCGGCGATGATCATCAGCAGGGGGGTGCGGCGCCGGGTACGTGCGACGACCCGGTTCGAGCTGCTGGCCTTGTCGTGGCGGGCAGTGGCCGCGGCGGCGTCGGCGATCGAGGCGGTGCGGGTGAGGGTGGTGTTCATCGGAGGGCTCCTTCGAGGTCGGTGACCGGGTGGTCGAGGTGGTTGGTGGTGAACTCGGGCGTGCGGATCTGGCGGGTGGGACGTGTCATGTCGTCGGTTGCGGCCGGCAGGGGCGTTTTGTGCCTGCGGGCGTTTGTCGGTCGGTGGTGTCGGCCGCGGCTGTGGTGCACGACCGGGGCGGCGACGACCAGCAGTGTGGCGAGGGCGGGGAGGATGAGCAGGGCGTTGCCGAGGCTGATGTGCGTGGCGGCGCCGCCGATGATGGCTGGCCCGGTGACGTAGCCGAGGTAGCCCAATGCGGCTACGGCCGATAAAGCGGCGCCGGGTCGGGCCGGGTCGAGGTTGCCCGCGGTGGAGTAGATCAACGGGACGACGCAGGACAGGCCCGCGCCGAGGCTCGCGAAACCCACGATCGCGGTGATCGGGGTGCCGCCGATCAGGCCGAGGGCGAGGCCGCCGCCGGCGATCAGGCCGCAGCCGCGTAGCAGGGCGGCGGGTGCGATGGCGGCGGTGAGGCGGTCGCCGATGAGCCGGCCGAGGGTCATGCTCGCGGCGAAGGCGGCGTAGGCGATGGCGGCCAGGGCGGGTGTCGCGCCGAGGCGGGTGAGGTAGGTGCTGGCCCAGTCGGCCGCGGCGCCTTCGCTGATCAACGCGCTGAAGGCGAGCATGCCGAGCAGCAGGATGCGGGCTCGGGGCCGGCGCCGCCCGGGTGCGGCCGTGGCTGTCGACTCCTGGACCTTCGCGTTTGAGGTGGGGGCGGGTGTGAGTCGGTGGATCGCCCATCCCGCCGTAGCGGTGGACGCGACAGCGACGGCGGCGAAGGCGTCGGCCACGGTGAGGCCGATGTGCGCGCAGGCGGCGGACAGCAGGGCACCGGCAACACCACCGATGCTGAACAGCGCGTGGAACGAGGTCATGATCGGCCGCCCGTACGCGGTCTGGCACGAGACCGCTGCGGCGTTCATGCTCACGTTGAGGGTGCCGTGCAGGACGCCGAAGGTGAGCAGGGCAGCAGCCAGCATCGTCCACGTCGGGGCGTGGCCGGCGAAGAGAAGCGCACCGCCGAGGGTCAGCGATGGTAGGACCAGGACGGTGGTGCTGCCGTGTCGGTCGATGAACCGGCCGGCGGCGCGCATGCCGAGCAGGCCACCGACGGCGAGTACGAGCAGGCAGATGCTCAGCTTGCCGTCGGCCATTTTGATGTTGTGCTGGATCGCGGGGATCCGCGCGGTCCAGGTGCCGATGGTCATGCCGGCGATGCCGAACATCAGGCTGATCGCGAGTCGATAGCGGCGCAGTATGGCCGGGGTCGTGCTCGGCCCGGGTGGGGTGGCGCTGGTCATGGAAGGTCTCCCCGGAAGGGTCAAGGGGGTCACGGCGGCTGCGGAAGGGCCTTGCGTGCGGGGCCGGCTCGGGGCCTGTGATGCCTGGCGGCATCACCGACCGCTGCCTTTCGCCCGTGCGGGTCAGCCGACGGTGGCGCAGGCGGTGCCGTAGCTGCAGTAGCCGCGACACGGCTGTTGATCGAGTTGACGTGCAGGGCCTTGCCGTTGACCGCGATACAGCTGGCGTAGGCGTCGCCCTTGCTCTTGTCGGCGCTGGCCAGTGCGGGTGTGGCGACAGTCAGGGTCAGGCCTGGCGCCGCGGCGGCGATGGCGGCCAGGCGGGTGAGGGTCTTGGTCATCTGCTGTGCTCCTGAAGGAGTGGATGGTGGGTGCTCGGCGGGGTGTTGCCGTGCGGAGCTGGCGCCGGTGTGCGGGTCTGGTGGGCCGCCTGGCCGGTCCGGGTTCTGGCACCGAGGTGGCCCATCGGCGACCGCTCGATGTGGAGGCCTGGTGGGATGTCGGCTGCTCACCGACGCGGGACGGGAGAAGCACCTGAGACCGGGTGCTTGCTGCCCGCGGGCTGGAAAGGGCGGTTCAGCTGCTGCCGGATGGCCTGTGCCGGGCGGCGGAGTCAGTTGCCGCCCGGCACAGGGGTTCGCCCCGGTCGCGGGGCGAGGTGATCCGCACCTCGGTTGCCGATGCCGCAACCGGTGCGTCCGCCGGCGATGGACGTGCGCCGGGAGACGGCCCCCTCGGCGTTCCCAGCGCGTCCGTCGGCGCTGATCACCTGTTTGACGATGCCGGGCCGGGTGGCGGCAGGGAAGTTGTCGAGGGTTGTCGGGTGTTGTCGAGCGGGGCGCTCGTGGTGCCAGACCGCCCAGTCGCTACGGCGTGCGCACATCGATGGATCAGAGGCAGGCGTGGCTGTATCCCGGCACGGTGACATGCGTCAGCGGCCGGGCGCCCCTGCTGTCAGCAGCGCTGAGCTGGTTTTGTGACGGCGCCCTGCGGTCGGTGCCAGGTGCCGGTTGCGCAGTGACCAAGCCGCTCGTGCGGACGCGACGCTGAGGGGCGGCGCGAAGCACGGTGCGGCAGCCATGCGGCCGCATGGTCAGGGAGTCGCCCGTTCGCGCGGTGGGCGTCTCGGGCAGCAGCCGGCTGCGTGCCGGCGCTGGCAGGGCGTTCGGGGTGTGCCGATCAGACCCGCGCCGCGGCCGTCATCATGGCGGTACCGCTCAGCGAGCAGGGTGAGCGCCCGGGTGCCGTGCGCGGCTGTGGACACGGGACGAGGTGCATTTCCACGTCGGCGGTACCGGCACATCTGGGCACGGGTGATGCGGGGCGTGTCGATGAGATGGCTTCAGCCGCCCGGCTGTGGCCAGCGGCCATCGTGCCGCGACCTCGGGCGCAAGGGAGCGCAGCGTCACCGTGGGCGCATGCGGGTTGTGCCAGGCAATCCACCCGGCTCGCTGCCGTCGTTCCAGATGAAATCCGGGTCTTCCGGCAGATCCAGGTCCGCAACGGTGACCTGCAGAACCGCCGCGAGTAAGCGACGGTTGTACTCGTCCGGCTTGGCCTTGTCGTGTTCCCACCGGGAGATCATGGGCTTCAATGACAACACACCCGGCGCGGGATCTCCGCGCTTAGCTGCGTAAAGACGCATATGCAAGGCCAGCTGCTGCAGCGACCACTGCCGGGCCAGTCGCGCCCGATGAATCCGTGCCCCCGGAGTCATCCTCCTCTCGGTCTCGTCGTACTGCGGCAGATCTAACGAGCTCATCGTCGCTTGTACCCCTGCAAAGTCTGAGCTCTTGCCTGCACTGCGTTCGTATACCGGCTGGTGCTCGTTGTCTCGCCGCACCACCAAAAGCGGCGGGTCACCGGTGTTGAGATTGTCCACATCGGCCGGTTTGGCTGCGCCGGCAGCCTCAGGTCGATCTGCGATCGGGCCTGGGGGAGGTTTGAGGCCCTCGGTCAAACCCTCCGATTCGCGAGGATGATCGGGAAGTGTCGTTCTGACGAGGGCGGCAGTGTCGTGTTGACCGTCTGTCGTAGCGGTTCGGCTCATCGGAGAACCCCTTCGTGGCAAGATTTTCCTTCGGGACGTCCACGGGTCGCACGCCCCGTTCGCGAAGGTTCTGATGGAGAAGTAGCTGCTGCGCACGTTGCCGCCGACGCTGAGGAAGTTGCCCGATTGCCGCCTGATCGCCCACGACGGGTGGCTGTTGCAGGAAGCCCTCGATGATGATCTGCCAGTTGCCGCATGGCGCCGCGGTGGTGCTGCACGGCTTGGCGTAGATGCTTCGAGCGGTCGCCGTGGGCGTAAGGCAGGTGCCGAAGCGCACCGGCTTCAGGTCTCGGTAGGTGGCGGCTTGCGCGGGGCCGGCGGCGAGCAGTGACAACGTGGCAGCGGCTAGGGCGGTAATGATGACCAGCAGCGGGTTGGTGTGCCGGGGCGACGACCCGGGGTCGAACTGGCGGCTTCGCGCCGCGGGGAAGGCTGCGGCCCAGGCCACAGCGATGGTGCGGGTGACTGAGGTTTCATCAAGATCCTCCTTGCAGGTCGGTGACCAGGTGGTCGATGTGGTCGGTGGTGATTCCGGGCATGCAGATCACGTGACTCCAGCCGCCGTCGACGGGCAGGGGCCACTTCTTGGTCAAGGGTTCGGGCAGGGGACGCAGCATCACGGTGACGGCGTCCGGGTTGCGCCAGTACGGCCAGCCGATCGCGGTCAGCCGCCGGCAGGCGTAGCCGGCGACCGCGCGGGCTTGTTCGACGCGCCGGCGTTGCCCGGCCAGGGAGTGTCGGGTGAGGGCATGGGCCAGCACAACGGCGGCCAAGCCGCTGCGCGAGCCGGCGATGGTGGTGTCGGCGTTACCGATGTAGGAGATCGGGCGGCTGTCGCCTGTCGGCTGGTGCACGGTCAGAGTCGGCGCGGTCGTGATCGGTGTGCCCCACCATTTGTGGCCGGAGGTCACGATGCTGTCCGCGCCGCCGCGGGTCAGGTGAAAGTCGGTACGGCCGGTCAGTGCTGCGGGAGCGCCGCCGAGAGCGGCGTCGGCGTGGATCCACCGGCGCGCGACCCCGGCGTCGTCGAGACTGCCGTGGATGGCAGGGACCGAGTCGATGGCCTCAGTCATGGTCGTGCCGATGGTGGCCACGACGATCGCCGCCCTCGACGAGGTTCGGGCGGCTTTGACGCGCAGGTCGGCGTAGTCCATCTCGCCGTGCGGTGCGGCATCGACGGCGATGGCCGGTAGCCCCAGGATCCGGGCCGCCTTGAGCACGGAATAGTGAGCCGCGCGCGAGTAGAAGACGAGGGGATCTATCAGCTTGGCGCGGGCCAGCCGCAGGCTGTGCAGGGTGCCTTCGGTGCTGCCGGACGCCAGGTAGCCGGTCCAGCCACGCTCGGCTCCGAACAGATTCGCGAACCAGGTCAGGACCCGCCGCTCCACGTCCATGGTGTGCAGCGGGTAGATCGGGTCGGGACCGTGTGGCTCGCCGGGGTTGTTGAGCATGAACCGCAGGAACGGCGCCAGTGCTGCGTAGTCGATGTCGATCGCCCGCGGATAGCCGATGTTGGTGGCGTCCGCCACGGTGATCCGGGCCAGTACCTGGTTCAGGTACGGGTCGAGTTCGGCCAGTTCCCCGGTGGACGTCGCGGCAGGAGAATGCGGCGAGAGCAAGTCCGTGGTCATCGCTGTGCTCCCGCGGGACCGTCCGGGACGAGGCACCGGCTGTCGGCGGTGGTGGCCGGCATCGCGGTGTGCGCCCGGGTCACTACCGACGGCCGGAACCGGCGTGTGTGGTCGGCGCCGAGGCGGAGCGCGGGTAGCCGGCGGGCGAGCGTGCCGAGCGCGGTCGACAGCACGAGCCGGGCCAGCGCGGCGCCCAGGCATTGGTGCGGGCCGTAGCCGAAGGCCAGATGTCGAGACAGCCGCGCCCGTGCCGGGTCGAAGATGTGCGGGTCGGGGTAGACGGTTTGGTCGTGGCCGGCGCTGCCGAGCAGCACGAGGCAGCGGCTGCCTGCGGGGATGGTGACATCGCTGATGACGGTGTCGGTCGTAGCCAGCCGCAGCCAGCCGTCCGTGCCGGGGCTGTAGCGCAGCGATTCCTCGATCAGGGTGGTCCGGTGGTGGGGGTCGCCGGCCACGCGGCCCCATCGCTTCGCGTCGGCGAGCGTGTGTTCGAGTGCGTGCCCGAGTGCTGCCGCGGTGCTCGTCAAACCGACGGTCAGCAGGTCGAACAGCAGGGCGGTGGCTTGCTCGACGGACAACAGGGCCTCGTTGCCGCTGCGATAGGTCAGCAAGTCACCCAGGACGCCCGGCGACGGCCGCGCTGTGGTCAGGCGCACCCGGACCAGCGCGCGGCAGTATTCGCGCAACTCCAGGAACCGGTACAGGGCGGGCAGTTGCTTCGCGGCGGTGGGCCGGCCCCAGATCAGCTCAACCGTCGCGGCCGAACAGTGGTCGATCATCGTCGCGTCCTCGGCCGGCAGGCCGAGCACGTCGAGCATGACCAGCAACGGCAGCCGTCGGCTGAACTGATCGACCAGGTCGACGGTGGCGTGCTCACTGAGTTCATCGACCATCTGCTCGGCGCGCTGCCGCACTACCGGCAGCCACCGCTCGCGCACCGCGCCGGCAGTGCCTGGGATGACCGAACGCAACACCGAACGCAGCCGGGTGTGCTCGGGCGGATCGCTGGTTACGACGCCCGGCGTCATGTGCACGCTGGTCAGCAGCGCCAGTGCCGCCCCGGTGAGCGGGGTGACCGGAGTCAGCGTCGCGGCGGTGCCGAACCGGCGAGCATCGCCGAGCACGTCACGGACGTTGTCGTACCCTGCGACGATCCACAGTCCCAGGCCCGGGTCGAGGCAGACCCCGGGGCCCTCGCCGAGTAGCCGCCGCCACGTGGCGGCCGGGTCCCGGCCGCAACCGGGATCGAACGGGTCGAGTCGCATGATGAGCTCCTTCGTGAGACGTGCACCGCAGGTCGCGGTGTACAGGCGTGATGGCCTGGACCTGCCGGGGGCAGAATCCGGGCATGGCAAGGCCAGAGGGGTGAGGTGGTGGAGTGATCGGCTGGCCCGCGTGCCGAGAGCGTGTGCCAGAGCTCAACCCCCGCCGGTCTGGTGCTGGCGGGTCGAGTTGGGCGGTTGGGTGGTGGGCCGCCGGGCGGCCGGCGCGGGGAGTCCGGCCTGGTACCCGGCGGCGATCAGGAGCCTCGGTTCTGCGTTGGCAGCGTCCGACCGAAGGCAGGAGCCACCTGTGAACCGGCGGCTGATGCAGTGATCCGGGGTCTGCCCGGCCACCGCTGGGCAGAGCCTGCTGGGGGTTCCGGTGCCACCCTCAGGGTTTGGTCGTGGTGTGCGGCGTGGTCGATTCCGGAGGTGGGCGGGGTATCCGAACCGGCTGCCATGGGTAAGGGTCGGCTCAGCCGGATGAGCGGGTCGGACTTGTCTGTGGCGGGCCGGCTGGTTGTGGTGTCTGTCGCGGGCCGGCTGATAGTGGTGTCAGTGCCGGCAGACGCTGTAGCGGCCAGACGTCCGGGCCACCGGGCAGTCGACACGGGGCAGCTGGTAGGTAGCCGGCGGCGGTCAGGACGCGGTATTGCTCGGGGCCGGGTGCCATCGTGTACGCAGACATGCCTGCTGTGTCGAGGTGGTCGTGCCGGTGCGTCAGCAAGGTGGCTGCTGCTCACGGGTCGCCGGCGAGCGTGACGAGCCGTAGATGCCCAGTGGCGGGTTGATGCCGGACCAGCAACTGCTCGTAGTCCAGCAGCACCATCGCATACCGGCCACAGGTCGCGGTCACCCGCCGTAGGTGGTTGCCTGGCAAGCGATGCGGCCGACTCCGGTCGAGCCAGAATGCGGCGGCGCGCCGGTCGCGGGTCATGTCGACGTAGCCATGGCGAAGCGCCTGTTCAGCCTGAATCGCATACCAGGCCATGAGTACCCCGGGCCGGCTGTGGACATCGGGGACCAGCCATGCCGCTGCTGGTGAGTCCCATTCATATGCGACGGCCAGCCCGACCAGATCGGGGAGGTCGTCAGGGCTCGCGGCCATCACCTTCGGTCTATCAATGGCGTGCATTTGCGGCTCCTCTGGGATCGCGCCAGGTGCAGAACGGCGTCCGGTCAGAGGCAGGCGCGGGCCGAAGTCACGATGAGCCAAGACGCCGGGTGAGCCCGGGATTGTCCACTCGATCCCGTAACGGCGAACCGGTCGAAGGAAACCTCGGCGCCGGTTGTCGTACTCGCGACGAAGGCGGAGGAAGTGAACTTCAACGTCTCGGCGGACGCCGGAGCCTCGGCTGCCACGCAGGTCAGTGCCGGCGACGCCGGGGCGGTGATCAGCGCCGCAACGGCGATCGGGGCAACGGCGAGCAACACAGTGGTGGTCTTCACGATCATGTCCTTCCTGGACGGACAAAAGAGAGGCGGTTACGTCAGATGAGTCAGATGCGGACGCGGACACGGCGGAGCCCGGCGACGTGAGCGACAGGCGCTGCGCGGGCGGGTTCGGTGAGACTTCCGGAGCCACGCCGGCGCTGTGCCCGCGTAACTCTGGTGGCCGTGGCCGATCGCGGCTTACCGCAGACCGGCACCGTCGCCACGGGCAGGCAGGCCCCGACTGCCCCGGCGAGTTGCGGGGTCATCCTGCCCGGCCGGCCGTGTGACAGGTTCACCTATTGAGGCCATGCCGGCGGTTCGCTTTGTGGCGGTACGGATGGGCTGATCTGTCATGAGTTCAAGCATGACCATTATCCGTTCCCAACGCTATTGTCATGTCTTGTCACGTGTTGTCGCCTGTAGTTACATTGCCGGGTTCGCCGAGGCGCTGTTGTGGACAGGCCGACGCCCGGCGGAGCGCATGGTGACCGCTTCGGCGAAGGATGTGGGGATCCATCAGCAGCGGATGAGCACCATGGTGCCCGGCTCGACCCGGGCAAGAGTCGGGAGTGCCGCGGCGGGCACGATGAAGGTGCCGCTCCCGCGCTCGCCGCCGACTTGGACGTTGCCGGCGGCATCACCGTGATGCGCGGCGAGGAGCAGACCCTCCGTGCGGCGTCCGGCAGGGCCGGCTAGGACATACGTACGGCCAAGCGGGACGGCGGGGCTGCTGTCACGAACGGTCAGCGGCCAACGGCGACTCCGACCGCAGAAGCGCACGTACAGGTACCCCTCACCCAGTTGCACCCGCAGGTCGTAGCGGGCGGTGATGATGCCGACAAGCTCGGTGTCGATCCATCCGCTCAGTCCGTTCGGCCGCCCAGGCAGCAGCACTCGCACCCATCCCGGTCGCTGATCAATGACCGGTAGATGTACCGGCTCACCGGTCATGACCGCGAACGGGACTCCGGCCGGCGCGTCGTAGACGGGTAACGGATCGGCGATGCAAGCGATTGCTCCCCGCGCACCGTCACGACGGCCTTCGCTCGGCGGTGCACCAGTCAGATAAGAATCGCCGGTAACAACGGGCAACGCGCGCCGAGCAGCCGCGACGTACGCGTGCGGCGCTCCGGCCGTGCCTGGAGAAGACCTTGCCCGGCCGGGGGTGGGACGCGGATGCCGGGCAGCGCGGCGAGCAGGCGCGAGACCCGCCGCGCTGCCGCGGTCACGCCGGCCTCGCGGGGTAAGCGCGGTCCGCAGAGACGCGCCGGGCCGGTGGCTGGTAGCGCTACGGTCGCATCTGCTCGCGCCTGATCTGCGCGGTGGCCGGCCGCCGGCCGCGCGTATTCCTGACGTGCCCGGGCTGCCTCGAAAGGTTGATCACTCATATAATCAGCCTGGCAGCGATCCGATATGCGGTCTATTGTCATTACTTGTCGGCTGTATCTACAATGGATGTATTGGTAATACATTGCGCTGGACGCATAGTGAGATGCGTCCGACGCTGAGCAGGCTACGGTCAATCGGCCTGTAGCGGCGTCGCGCGCCGCGGTGGGTGCACGTAGTGCGGATCGACCGGGAATCCGACTTCGGTAACCCGAACATTGAGTGCCTCAGCCAGGATGTGCAGGTTGTAGGAATCGGGAACAACGGTGTCCCCCTCCCACTTACTGATCATCGACACCAGCGAGCTGGTCCACTTCGGGGCGCCTAGATACCACGCTCCGACCGCCTGAAAGCGACGTGCCAGCTGCGGCTGTGTCCATCTCCTCTGTGCTCGCAGGTATTTCAGCCGCTCGCCTCCCGTGAGCGCCGCAGGCTGACGCGTCGGCTCCTCCTCGGTGTCGCCTGCCAACTCCACGACAGCTCCTTGTCCTCACGATCGGCGGTGAGGGTCTACGCGGTCGTCGCGCGCAGCCCTTCGCGGTCCGCCGGTCCCGTGTCTGCTCGGTTAATGACGGATTGTTCCAACGGCCCCCGGCTGCGCTAACAGAGAAGCGGGTGAGGGCGTCCGCTGAGTGGCGGCAGAAGGCGCGGCAGGAGTCGGATCAGCACCCAGATGGGCCGGTGATGGCGGTGCCACCGCTAGTCAAGCGGGCGGGTGGCCGCCCACCAACCGACGGTGAACACCCCTGCTTGCCGAGCGGCGTCCAGCACGAGCTTGCCGGTACGAAACAGATCGCTGTAGGTCAACCAAGCTTGTCGATCCTGTGGTGGTGTCGACCCCCAGCACTGTCGGCCGGCGAATTCGTCTTCGGCATGGCTGACCGTGAAACCAGCGCGGGTCATCATCGCGACGTACGAATCAAGCGTGCCAAGCCCCGCCAGTCGAATGTGTTCACAGACCGGGCGAATGATCTGTTCGATCTGCTCCGCCGTTTGGTAGCCGCCGTAGGGGCGTTGCAGCCAGTCCAGTCCGACCAGCCGGCCACCAGGCCGCAGGACGCGGTGCGCGGCGCGGAAGAAGGCTTGCTTGTCGGTGAGGTGACACACCGATTCGAGGAAGACGACCGCGTCGAAGCTTCCGTCCGGCCACGCCAACAGGGTGCGATAGTCCTGGTCACCCAGGGTGACAAAGCTGACTTGCCCATCAAGGCGCCGGGCCTTCGCCAGCGTGCGCGCCCGTTCGTTGAGAGTCTCGGTATTGGAGACCCCGACAAAGGTCGCGCCAGTCGTGCGAGCCATCGCACACGTGGCGCCGCCCGGCCCACTGCCGAAGTCGAGCACACGCTGACCCGGAACGATGCCAGCCAGCGTCATCAGTCGTCGCTGCATGGCCAATGCCGCTTCGCGCGGCGAACCGCCGTCGTTCTCGACGCCGGCGTCGCCGTGGTGCCAGATGTCGCCCATAAGCGCCACGTAGGCCTTTCCGGCGCCATCGCCGCCAGGGCCATCGTCATAAAAGGTCCGAACTGCATGTTCGTGTTCGTGAGCGGTGCCCGCGGTCATGCTGTTCCCTTTCCACACCATCGTTCCCGACAGAAGAGGCACGCCCTGGTGCCGTCAATCCGGCAACAGCGTGGTTCCTCGAGGCGAGTGTGGTAGACGCCTGTTGGCGGCACATCCGATCATCTACGTAGCACCACCTCTCCCGTCTACGTAGATGAGGCTGGCGTCTTGTGCGGGCCGTCCGTCCAGCCGCGATATAAGTCCGGCGGATTCCGGGCAGGGATCGACAAAGGGCGGTATCCACTCCAATACGGGCTGTGAGAGACTTCCTCCGCTGACAGCGGGCAGGCACCATGCGGCGGAGGAGGGACACGTCGTTGGATAAGGCACGCTCAGATTCATCGCCGGACATCCTGAACGAGGTCGCAGTCCAGCCCTGGCATCGGCCCATCCTGGACCTGCTCGCGACCAGTCCTAAGCAGTACGTCGAGATCAAACTGGCCCTGATGGCCTTGACGGAGCCTGAGCCGCCACGAGGCGAAGGACAGGTCAATCGGGCGTTGCGTCAGATGCGAGACCTCGGACTGATAGTCAAGGAGGGCGCCGGCAAGCAAGCGCCCTGGGTACTCACCTCGACCGGTCAACACGTCAAGCAGGACCGTGACTACTTTGACCGGCTATGGGCGCTTCGTAGTGGGGCGGGCACGGCTGAAGCTGCCGAGCCCACTGGCCCGCCGACCGACGGCAGCCGCCAGCGTGTCCGGGCGCAGCGACGCGAGATGGCCCACCATTTCCGTGAGTTCAATCCTCAGGTAGCGCACCCGGCGCGCCGCTACGATTACTGGCTGGGCGGTAAGGACCACTTCGCCGCGGACCGTGCTTCCGGTGATGCCCTGGAGAAGGTTTATCCGGGCATGCGTGTTGGTGTGCGCGCCAACCGCGCCGTACTGGGTCGCATTGTGCGTTACCTGGCCGCAGAGCAGGGCATCCGCCAATTCCTCGATATCGGAACGGGTCTGCCGACCGCCGGCAACACCCACGAGGTTGCTCAGGCAGTGGCGCCGGACGCCCGGATCGTGTATGTCGACAACGACCCGTTAGTGCTGGTCCACGCCCAGGCCCTGCTCACCAGCTCCCAAGAAGGCCGAACCGCGTACATCGACGCGGACATCCGCGACCCCGCCACGATCCTCTCCAGCGCCCGGTTGCGCGAGACTCTGGATCTCACCCAGCCGGTGGCACTACTGCTGTTCGGTGTACTGCACTTCATCGCGGGGAAGGGGGCAGCCAACCCGCTGGTCGAGGAGTTGATGGACGCCCTGGCTCCGGGCAGCTTCCTGGCGCTCACCCATGTCACCGACGACTTCTCGGCGCCCGAGGTGATCGCCGAGCACAACCGGATGCGCAGCGCCGGCCGCAGCGACTTCTGGATGCGCGACCGTGACGAGATCGCCACGTTATTCGAGGACCTGCAGATCGTGGATCCCGGCATCGTTGCCACCACGCGCTGGCGCCCCGAACCCGACGACCTCGATCCAGCGTTGAATCTGGTCAACGCCTGGGTCGGACTCGGACGCAAGACCTACCGCAGGGCCGAGAAGACTCTCGCGCTGATGATCAGGAACCCGTGGTACGAGCACATCCTGACGGTTCTCGCCGACAAGCCGCTCCGATACGCCGACATCCGCCCCCACCTAGCCGCGCTGACCGGACGCGCACCCGGCGAAGGCCAGCTCAACACGATGTTGCGCAAACTCGCGGACCTCGGCCTGGTCGGCAAACAAGAGTCCCCCGGGCGATCATGGTTCGCCACTGCCCAGGGACAGGCCAGCAGGATGGACCGCGAGTCCTACCGAAGGCTTAGTCACGAAGAACCTGGCCGTGACGCAGACGTCCCAGCGACGGCCGACCCCCATCCGTTTGCGGAGACTTCCGCCGAAGGTGCGCCGCGGGGCGCACCCGAAGCGGGGGAACCACTCTCCCTGAGCGATCTCGAAGCGCGGCTGTCTGTTTTCCAGCCCTCGGTCGCTCACCCTGCACGGCGATACAACGTATGGCTAGAGGGCAAGGACAACTTCGCGGCTGACCGCGAGTCCGCGGCGGAGTTCGAGCGCCTGGAACCGGACATCCGCAAGGGCGTGCAGGAAAACCGGGACGTGCTGCGCCGCATGGTCCACTACCTGGCAGCCGAGGAAAATGTGCGGCAGTTCCTCGATATCGGTACGGGTTTGCCGACCGCCGGCAACACCCACGAGGTTGCTCAGGCGGTGGCACCGGAGGCTCGGATCGTCTACGTCGACAACGATCCCCTGGTACTGGCCTACACCAACGCTCTGCTTACCAGCTCTCCGGAGGGCCGCACTGCCTACATCCAGGCGGACCTGAACGACCCAGCCGGCATCCTGAGCAACCCACAACTGCGCGAAGCCCTTGACCTGCGACAACCTGTCGGCTTGATGCTCATCGCCGTGTTGCACTTCATCCCCGGTGTCGGCATCGCCAAACAGTTGGTCGAACAACTCATGGACGCCCTGGCTCCGGGCAGTTTCCTGGCGATCACCCACGCCACGAGTGACTTCTCGCCAGCAGAGGTGACCGCCGCTCATGAGCAGATGCGTCGTGAGGGCCGCAGCGACTTCTGGATGCGCGACAAGGACGAAATCTCGACGCTGTTCGACCGGCTCGAGGTGATCGAGCCGGGGATCGTACCCAACACCCACTGGCGACCCCGCCCGGAAACCCCGGACCTCCCGCTCCGCGTCGTCGGCTCATGGGCCGGGCTCGGACGCAAGTATTAGCACTCGTCACGCGACATGGCGTAAGTCACACCTTCAAAGTGACGCTTTTCCGGGAACGTTCATGCGAGAGCGCAAATTTCCCGCCGTAGCGTGATCGACGTCGATGCGATAAAACGAAAGAGCTTCTGAAACGCTCTGGCTGGGCCATTCCGCGGAGGCCACATCTTCCCTGCCGTGAACTGGCCCATGCTGAACCCTGGGCGTGCGGCTCGAAACGGGTGGACGTCAAAACGCCCATCGCGTCGTCACGTCTCCGTTCCGCCGCCGAAGTCCGGCCAGCAACATAGGAAGGTGTCGTGGGCAACGAAACGCGCAACGGCCAAACCATCGACAACGGAAATCTGCCGTTGGACCTCGCCGTATTCGTCGGCCGCGACGATGCCCTCGCCACCGCCGCGGAGCTGCTGCGCCGTGAGCGGCTACTGACCCTGACCGGCCCCGGAGGAGTCGGCAAGACCCGCCTGGCCCAGCGGATCGCCAGCCACCTGCGAACGGAGTTCACCGACGGTGCCTGGATCATCGACGTCGGCGAACTGGAAGGAGGCGACGACCACTCCGCCGATTGGCTCTACACCCACGTCGCCTTGGCGTTGGGCCTACGCCGGCACGGACCCGCCACGCTGGAAGTTCTGCGTACGCACCTGCACGACAGGCGAGCCCTGCTCATCGTCGACAGCTGCGAATACCTGCTGCCGCGGACCCGGGACCTCGTCAGCCAACTGCTGCGGTCCACCCGCCACCTGCGGGTCGTGGCAACCTCGCGGCAGCCACTCGGCATCGACGGTGAGCGCACCATGCCTGTACCTCCACTGTCGACCCGAGACGCGGTCCACCTGTTCACCGACCGAGCCATCGCCGCCGGCTCACCGCCTGCCAGCCTCGCCGACACCGACGCCATCCAACGCCTGTGCCAGCGACTCGACGGACTGCCATTGGCGATCCGCCTGGCCGCAGGCCGGACCCGCACCCTGTCCGTGCAGGAACTGATCGACCGGCTCGACGATCGATTCCGTCTACTCACAGCCCCAGCACACGGAAACGACGAACGGCATTCCACGCTCGGTCGGGTCGTCGACCTCTCCTACGACATGTGCACGCGCCAGGAACAGCAGGCGTGGACCCACATCTCAATCTTCGCCGGCACCTTCGACCTCGCGGCGGCCGAAGCAGTCATTGCCGGCGATGACATCAACCAGGCTTCGGTGGTCGACCTGATCGCAGGACTGATCGACAAGTCTGTGATCACGGTCGACACCACTGCCAAACCTTCTCGTTACACGATGCTCGACACGCTGCGCGACTACGGCCGGCGCCGGTTGGCCGCCTCCACGGAAGCCCTGGCCGTCCGCACTCGGCATCGCGCGCACTACCGCCGCTGGCTCGAACACGCGGTCGCAACCTGGCTCGGACCTGCGGAGCTGGAAACACTCGCATCAGTCCGTCGCGAACTACGCGAGATCCTCAACGCGATCGATCACAGCATCACCGACGGCGACCTCGCCACCGCCAGAGCCCTCGCCCGCGACCTCACCCGCACCCGAGCACCCTTCTTCTGGGGATTCATGGGCTTGGCATTCAACCAACTGGAACGGGCGATCGACGCCTCCAACCCGAATCCCGACCAACCAGCCGAGGCCAGCGACCTGGCCGCCACCGCCGCAGCCGCCGCCTGGATCGCCGCTGCTCAAGGCAGACGCAAGACCGCTCGCACCCTTCTCGGCAGCGCCGACACATGGCTGCGCGCCCACCACCTCCCCGCCAACCCGCCGCTGCTGTTCACTCGCGGCGGCAGCGACGCCCTGCTCGCCGGGCACCGGGAAGCCATCGGACTGCTCGCCGCCGCCCGCGATCAGTTCACCGACCCTGCCACCGCAGGCGACCGGCACATGGCCACCATGATGTGGTCCATCGCGTATGCCTTCGCTGGCGAGCCCAACGCTGCCGAGAACGCCGCCGACCGGTACCTCGACGAAGCGGAAAAAGCCGCAGCGCCATGGGCCATCTCTTGGGCGTTGTGGGCGGCTGCACTGGCAGCCCTGCGCTGCGACGACCTCGAACGCGCCACCACGGCGATCGCCCGATGCCTGCAACTACAACGGGACATGGGCGATCAATGGGGGCAAACCTGGAGTATCGAACTAGCCGCCTGGATCACAGCTGCCCGCCTACACGACCACCCCGAACCCGAAAGACAAGCCCGGCGAGCCGCGTGGCTCCTCGGCGCGGCGATGGCCCGCCAAGAAAAGCTCGGCGTCCTACTGTCCGAACTACGACCGTTAGCCGCCCGGCGCGAACAAGCCCGCGCCCGCATCGCCGAGCACCTCGACGAGAGCACCATCACCAGAGAGGCAGCCGCAGGCAAACACTCACATAAACACGCCATCCGCCACGCCCTCAACGAGCCCACATCCCGACGCCCACGCGCCTCTACCGAAGACGGACCTACCCCTCGAGAACTCGAGGTCGTCGACCTCGTTGCTCAGGGACTCAGCAGCTCCGAAATCGGCCGACGCCTGCGGATAAGCCATCGAACCGTCGACACCCACCTCACCAACCTCAGCGCCCGACTGGGCCTGCACAACAGGGTCGAACTCACCCGATGGTACATAAACTTCACCGGTGCAAACCCCGTCGAGCGCGCGCCAAAATCGACGGGACTGTGCCACGAACGGT
>NZ_BOQN01000096.1 GCF_018332695.1 Paractinoplanes toevensis | reverse complement strand
GTCGAATCGGGTCAAGCCCACCTTGGAAACGCCACAGCAAACAGTCTCGCCACCAGGTATCGCAACATCAGAGCCCAGCTATCCCACACGGAATCAGTCGTCCACGCCAACGCGTAACTAACTAGTCAGATCAACCTGGCGGATAATCGCCAGTGAAATCACCAGCGCTACGGATGGTATTTGCTCGGCGTGAACGACGCAGAACGTGCCGAGGGCGCAGCACGCGAGCGCTCAGACGACCGCACCAACACGTCAGCGGCGCTGACGACGACCCTTCGTCCTTCGGCATGTATCTGACGCCGGCTTGCTTGCCCTGCTAACCGTGTGACTGACGGACCGCTGGACGGGCCGCTGCACTCGCGAGTTCGGCCCGCCCGCACCGCACGCGCCGCGCCGCAGGGCTTCCGGGGCTCGGCCCCGGAGCAGATATACCCGAACGATCCCCCGTTCGCGCTTTCCGCGAACAGGGGCCGTTAAGCAGTGGAGATGCTGTCCGCTTACCTGAGCTTCCGAGACAACCCGGGCCGGCTCGGTGCCAGCCTCACCGAGCTGCGTCACGTGGACGCATGAGTAGACAGAGTCACTCAGCTACCGACGAGTCCTGATGGGCGATGCTCGTGCGATCTTGACCAGTACGCAGCCTTCTCCACACCTTCGGAACCTTCGCCCGGAATGCCTGAATAGGATCCCATATCCAAAGAACAACAGGCCGCCTACCCGTTCCGTCACAAGTTCCGCTTTCGGCCACACGTCGGCTCGCAGTTAAGATGTCGACGACCATGGCGCCATGGGCCGCCATGCAGGGATCGGAGAAATGGATGCCGCCTAACCGCGACTGGGACGGAGCCGAAGCTGCGATGCGAACATGGCTCCGGCGCACACGCGAAGGGCAACACATGCAGTACGAGGCCGCCAAACATTTCCGACGGGCGCACTACATAATCGCGGTTCCCGTCGTCGTCATCACTACGATTGTCGGAACAGCAACATTCGCCAACATTACCAACACCGTGCCGGCCGCAACCAAAGTCTGGTTCGGCTCACTGACGCTGCTGGCCGCCGCACTTGCCGCGCTCCAATTGCACTTCCGCTACCTCGAGCGGGCAGAAAAGCATAAAAATCTCGGCGCCCAGTACGGCAAGATTCGCAGGGAGATCGAATCCGTCCTCGCGCTGACGGCACAGAGCCGAGGAGACGCCAAGGAGACCCTGGAGAGAATTCGGTCCGAGCTCGACCGCGTCAGCGGCGACGGAGACGCGGTATCCAGGCGGATATACAACAAAACACTGAAAACACTTGCAGCTCGTGATCAAGCTAAGCGAAATAGGCCCGACTCGCTGCCGGCCGCTTGAAGATGCTCAGTTCAGGGCCCATACGCCCTTCATGTCCTGAAGCAGTTCTTCCGGTACACCATTGGCGCTCCAGACTTGGCTTAGCGTCCGCGGGGCATAAGTAAGTCGCTCAAATATAGCGACGCTCTCCGGCTGGCTCACCAACAAGTACGTTCCAAGACTCGCCGGCGTGCTGCCGGGACCATACTCGCGATAGGCACTTTCGAGATCGGAACGCATCTCGGCCGCAAAGGCTGCGAGTCGACTTGAGTAGCTGGCTCGATCGGACTCGCGCACAGCCTGGAGCAGAACACCAGAAACCTTGCGAGTCAGCTCCACGTCGTAGTCGGCTGCGCAGAACGCGTAGAAGATGCGCTCTAGCTGCGACACCAGCAGATTCAGGTCTCGGTCCCGATCCTGCTCCATGGCGATCACCGCCCGCTCTACCTCGCTGTCGTACAACTCGACCAGCGCAAGTAGACGATACAGTGACCGCCTGACAACTTTCGGTAGCTTGGCAGAAGGCTTATATAGGTATAAATGAGACATTCGAGACCAGAGGTGGGAAGCCTCCGTCCTGATTTGCACTTCGAAGGTGGGTTTGCCCTCCGCTCCAGCAGACACATCTAGCGCGGGAGGTACTCCGACCTGAAGATGAAGCCGCGGATACCGCAACTGGTTCTCGGGAACATCAGACTGACGGTCATCCAGGACATGTACCGGCTCGCCGAACAACTCGCAGACCAGCTCACGAGCTACATCTAGGTCGAGCGTATGCCGGACAACTACCCTCAAACCGATCTTGTCATAGATTTCTTCCCAGGGATCGACGACGCTTTTGCTGCTCATAGCCTTCAGTACGTAGCTGCTAACATCCTTCGCTCGCCCTTCAACCGTGCAGTCCAAGTTCTTTTGAATTGCTCCGTGACGAATCTCCGTGACCAAGTTTTGCGCGGTCGCTTCGTAGCTTGATCGGACCTTCGCATAGCGTGACCTGGCAGCCTCAATCCGTGTGTCCATCAGTCTTGCTCTTCGGACGCGCTAGACCGCGACCTCGCACTTCGAGGTTTCGCCTCTTTAGCCTCCCCAATCAATGTTATCTGCGTTTGCCGATCATCGATTTCCTCGATATCTACGCTGCCATCCTCCAGCGCTGAAATCGGAAAATAGACGACCGCACCGCTAGTGAAGTTGAACTGCATTCGCTCTAAGCGACCAGCTATGAGACCTTTATCCTTAACAAAGATCTTCGGAACATCACGCGTCTCCAAAAAGCTCGCATAGCTATCAGCGTCGCCATCGGAATCCATATTGACCTCTGCGAAGCGATCCGTCGACATCTGGGCATTTTGGTTTTGCAGTTCCGCCATGACGGCAATAGCGTAGCGCCCCCGCGAGCTGGGATTTACGACACTCTGATTGATCCAATCGAAACTTGCATCGAAATACCGTTTGGTGATCTCGTCTGGCTCCTCGAGATGCCGGCATCCAAGGTAGTCTTCCAAAAAGAACGCAGCCACTTTCCCACTTGCGCCCTGCTTATCGGCAACCCAACCTCCAAGTACGCCATTACTGATGCCAGATCGAGAAAACAGTCCCACCTTGAAAACGCGAGATCGACTCGTCAGAAAGAGGTCGCGCAAATACTCCATATCGAATACGTTTTGGCCGTTATCCGTGGTCGGCTGAGCACGCATGCCGCGCTCCTGCTCAAACTTGACAATCAGCAGCGCGGGAGCTCCAGAAAGTTTGCAATCCGCGACGAGAAGCATGCCGCCGGAGTTGAGCCCCGTTTGGACCTCTCGCAAGGCGGTCGCGAGCTGTCTCGAGGTCGCAACGAAGTCCGCGCCGGCGGTCGTCAGAAAATTTCTGATAATTCCAGGGACCTTGGACTCGGTTGAAGAGTCCTCGCTTACTTGCCGCCCAGCCGACGAGAGCTGAAGACGCATTCGCGCCTGCAGCTCCTCCCGGACACCAGCTTGGAGCTTGCAAGCAGCGTCACTTAGCTGCAGCGGTTCTGCCGCGGCGTCGCCCTTCCTCGCCTTCGGGACGATATGCATAATCACTTGCAGGACTTCGAGCCGACGGAAGTTGGCGCTCATTCGGTAGCCTCACCAAACAAAAGAAGGCGACAATCGGGTCGCGGTGCTGTCCGAGCCGAGGATAAGAGGGTCCAATACAAGGCCGACGACGGTTCCAAAGTGTCGAGAATCTGACAGAATTGGGTCCCTACCTTCCGGCATTGTTCCAGGGTCACGTCCGACCAGGGAACATCGATGATCCATCGGTATCAAACGTTGCCGCTAGTAAGCCCCACGTCAAGCAAGCCCGGAACTCAGGCGTTCCGCCAGCACATGATGCATGTTCGGGCAGCGGACTATCAGCCGTGTCGATACTCGCAGCAATCCATCGAACTCGCTAGATTCAGCACAGGTGGGGGCCTAGGGGTTGATCCGGCCGCGCGTGAGCCATGGAAGACCCTCTAGCCGTCGGACACGCTACAAAGGAGTCGCGGCCATGCTGGACCTTATTCCGAACGTCGGTGCCGGCACGATCCTGGAGCGGGAACTCCTCGCCGACGAACGAGCCGTCAGGATCGGCGCGATTCAAACGCTTGACTACAACCGCGCGGTCGTGATCACCCACGACCGCTGGAAGTCTGAGACAGGCGGGATTCCTCAGTTCTCCTACTTAATTGCCACGGCTCGCGAGATAGGAAGCGGTGGCGGAGACGACGACGAAGTTCTTCTTCTCCGTGTTGAGGGAACGGCGCCTCTATCCCTGGAGCGCGACTTGCTGGAAGTCCGCGAAGAGGCGTTGCGGGACGCCCTTTCTCGGAACGACAACCCATCTCCTGGCGGAGTGCTCGACGTACACCTTGACCCATTCACGCGGAACAGAGTTGCCTTCACTGGCCTCAATTGCCGAATCCTGGGGACTTTTTACGAAGACGTCCGGAACGGTTCAGTGATTCTCGAGTTCGGCCACGACGTCGACAACTTCTACTCCAACTCGACATATCGCGTTTTCAAGCCAGTGGGCGCCGGACTGAGTTTTATCGCCTCCTATCTAAAGCCGACGTCTGATCCCGTCGAGAAGGTTCGAATCGGTGCCGTGCGCTATTCCTCTACTCGACGTCGAGCGATCGCATCCAAGCAAAATGGCGCCGCTGTCGAAGTCAACATCAATGATTTCATCGGTAGCAAGACCGGGATGTTCGGCATGACCCGCATGGGGAAGTCCAACACCATGAAGACCGTAGCGTCCCGTGTGTTCGTGGCTTCTGAGATGCGGAGGGCAGCCGGAAAATCGCCTGTAGGTCAGCTCGTCTTCGACCCTCAGGGCGAGTACGCGAACCCGAACACTCAAGACGGCACCGAGCTTGCTGCGATTGGCGAGCAGCACGTTGTGATCTACAAGTTCGGCGCGACCGAAGATCGCCCTAATGTTAAAGCGCTTGGATTCAACTTTTTTGATCCTGCTCAGGTCGAACCCGTAAAAGGCGTCATCGCATCCGCCCTGGCTGATGCCAACGCCGATTACGTGAGGGCCTTCGTGCAAGCAGACTTCCTCGGCAGCGCTATACCAGGCGAGAACGCACAAGAGTCCGCGCGCAGGAAGGCGCACGCCAGTCGAGGTCGCTTGCTTCTATACGGCGCGCTCGCCCAAGCCGATTTCCCGATTCCTCAGGTGCATTACACCCCGGACGGGAGGCAATGGCCGTGGAGGGCTTGGATGACGATGCGCAAAGAACTGGCAGAGGAGCTTGAACGGCAGCTCGGACCTAACCACATCGTGATTCCACAGAAATCTAATGGTCAGGTCGGAGTTGTCCGCGAGCATCTACGCGACGTCATCGACTGGCTTATTGAGCGCATAGAAGCCGACGACCTCAAAGGTCGAGCCAAAGAAGGCTTGGACTCGATCGCAGAAGGTGACGCGTGGAAGTCCGCGCTGCCGATCTACACCCAGGAAAATCAAGGAAGACCGGTTTCAGGATACACCAAACTTAAACCACTGCGCCCGTTTCACACGGCTTCGTCTCGCAACGAGTACCGGTCCGAGATTTACCGCAAGCTCGTCGAAGGCATGATTGTCATCGTCGACCTCCACCTTGGGCCAGATGTTGTAGTCCGCAGCTTGTCGGAAAATCTAGCCGCTTTTCTAATCGAGCGTCAGACAGAAATCTTTACGAGTGGAACTACTCCACCGGATGTTCAGGTAGTAATCGAAGAGGCGCACAATCTTTTCGCCTCCGACAAGTACAAAGACGATCTAGACGTATGGGTGAGGTTGGCGAAGGAAGGCAGCAAGCTAAAGATTGGTATGATCTACGCCACGCAGGAGGTAACGGGAGTTGCGCACCAAGTTTTGGCTAACACCAAGAATTGGGTCGTCGCCCACCTAAATAACACTCGGGAAGTCAATGAGCTCGCTCGGTTCTACGACTTCAAAGCCTTCGGTGACGCGATCATCAGCCACGAGGATCCGGGTTATGTGCGGCTCAAGACGCTCTCTTCCCCCTACATCATCCCCGTGCAGATCGACCGCTATGGCCTCGACCTCGTCAACGAGGCGCGAACTGCCGCCGGCGATCTACCTCTCGCACCGAAAGCGTAGGTGTTTTCGTTGCCGTACGACACTATTTCAGGAAATTTCGAGAGAGCGTCAAGGACCGGACACACAAACGCGATCGTTAAGGCGCTAGCCGATCGGTCGGATTTCTATGTACCCGCAGAGAAGATCGGCGACATTTCATGGCTCACAGCGAAGATTCGTTCGCGTTCGGTGGCAGGTACGCTGCCTGCCTCTGAGCGGCTCTCAAGCGTCATCGGCGTCGATGGATCACTAATGGTGGTCCCTGTGCGCGACGGACTGCCGTCGGTACGGTACGGCTACGCGCAGGCGGCGGCAATTTGGCTTGACCTCCTAGCGCTAGATTCTCAGCGGGATGAGCGATTCGTGGATCCAGTTGCGCTTAACCGAGCAGTCAACTCCGCACTGGTCTCGTACGACCTCCCGGCGGCCGGCGCCTATTTGCGTCAAGGCGTGTCGATTGCGGATTCCTGGCGTGAGGCGATATTCCAAATCTTTCGGAGCAAGAAGATCGAGGTTAATCGGCTCAATCAGAGCCTCCTGCAACTATTATTTCTCATACACGGGACTCCGGGAGCCGCTGCGCAAACGCTCGAAGTTCTCTGCCCGAATCGCGCCTGCAGCAACCGAGCCTTGACTGTTGGACCGGCTGCCATGGACTGTCCGGGATGCGGGACGGAGATATTCCCAACGGATGTTCTTCGGATCCATGAAGAGGTTCTCGAAGAGAGTTCGAACGAATCGCCACTCAGCCGGCTGATGCAGGTGGTGGAGCTGCTCGTTCTTGTCGGCTTGACTACGTTGTTGTGGGAGCAGTCAAGAGAAGACCTACTCCGTCAGACGTTGTTTATCATGGACGGTCCGATGGCTGTTTACGGTCCGCCAGCTAAGCTTAGGGCGAAAGCTCTCGAGTACTTCCAGTCGATGATTCAGACGACACCGGGTGATGGGCCGTTTCTGTGCGGAATCGAGAAGTCCGGGACTGTGCTTGACTATGCGCGCGCGCTGGTAAGGCACGATGCCCTTGGTCCAGGTGATCTCATGATGGTAGACGCCGACGTGATATCGAGGATTACAAACGTAAAGAACCCGTCTGCGTATGGTTCAGAAACGTATTGGGGCCGGAAGTTCGTTTACCAGTCTCTCGATAAGCGAGTCGTCGTCTTCACCGCGTTGCCCCGCGTCGGCGCCCCGTACGATGACCACGGTGGACAGCCTGACCCTGAGGCGTACCCGTCGTTGCCAGCGATCCTCGACGTAATCGATCGAACCGGGTCTTCAATGTATCGAGACGGTCTCATACCGGTAGCGCTGGCCCACTCGAAGGCTGCGTATCCTATAGGCGTTGGAACTGACGTTCTTCGGCTGGCGGCCCGCGTGAAGCTGGGACTGGAGAGCACCTCGGCTCAAGGGAATTGGTAACAACTCACGCTCATGAGTGACGTCCGTGCAGCTCAAGGTGGTAGATCGGCACGTTTGGTCGGCGCGACTGCCGCTCCGCCATGCATCGCCGAAACGCCGCAGCGTTTCGGCGAATTGGGCCCGCTCCCTGGCAAGCCAGGTCGCGACATGCGCTACCAGTCACCTCTTCGCTACCCTGGGGCAAAGTCAGGCTTAGTGCCACTCATAGCCGAAACTGTCACTGCTGCGTCGCAGTCACTTGGCCGCTTACGACTGCTGGTCGAGCCGTTCGCCGGCGGAGCATCTACGTCGCTCCGGGTGGCTTCCGCTGGCATCGTAGAACGTGTCCTACTTGCTGACGCCGATCCTCTTGTAGCGCGCTTCTGGCAAGTAGCTGCATCCGAAACCGACTGGCTGATTGGTCGCATGTGGGACGAGCCCGTCACCCTCGATCGATGGGATTACTGGCGGGCATGGATTCCGAAGAGGGATAATGATCGCGAGACGGCCGTTAAGTGCCTCTTCTTGAATCGCACAACGTTTTCGGGAATCCTTCATGGTCGCGCCGGGCCAATTGGAGGACGAGCACAATCCAGCGAGTATAAGATCGACTGCCGCTTTAATAAGTCTGCCCTCGAACAGAGGCTTCGGCTAATCGGCGATCTCTACACCGCAGGTCGAATTGCTGACGTCTGGTGCAAGGATTGGCAAGCAACACTCGCAGACGTCGCGGAGTGGTATCCTCAGCTTTTGCCCAACAAGGTTGTCGCTTACCTCGACCCGCCGTATCTAGAAAAGTCGGCCAAGCTTTATGGACGTTCCTTTGATCCCCATGGCGGCTACGGCAAGAATGCGGCGGCGTCCAGCATGAGCGCTTGGGGACGAGGACGCGAGCATTACCGCCTTGCGGAGTACCTGCGCAGGAAGGTTCAGTATCGCTGGATACTGTCGTATGACAATCACCCGTCCCTTCTTTGTGATCCTGCATTGTACGCATCTAGGCGAATGACACCGTCGCGCGACGACAAGGCCTCATTTGGCGTTAAGGAGTGGTCGATCAACCGCCGGCTGGTCAACTTGAATTATTCTGTTAGCGGCTCCGGCAAGTATCACAAAGCAGAAGAGCTGCTCATAACGACACTCCCTGCGAGCAGAATCCCTCAAGGACCACGAATGCGGCCGGTCTAGTTCGATTCCCACCGCTGGCGGTGGAGGCGGACCAGTTCGGCAGCGGGGTGGGTGTCCGGGCTGATCAGGATGGTAATCAGCCGGTAGTTGCCGGTGCGAGTGCCAGCCGCGGTGGTGAGGTGGATCTGCGAGCGCAAGGCGTTCATTTGACTCAAACGGAACTTGCTCGGACATCCTGGACGCGTAGAAATGACAGGACGTCTCCGCAGACATGGTCGCATCTCTCTGTTCGGGAACGCATCCTTTTCACGGCTGGTATCTAGGTTGCGGAAGCACTGGGACACCGGCTGCCTAAAGGCCTCGGCCGCGCGCTTGCCTAGTTCAGCGTGCGGTCGAGCTGCCACCTCCCGGATTGCCCATGGAGGAGCGTCTGTTCAGCCTGGCGCGAGTGTCACGGTTGTCCTGAGTCGTGTCATGCGCGGTGGCGTTTTTGTATCTTTTGCCTAGAAACGTCGAAGCCACACGGAGGCGAGTCACATGTCGCGGCATTTGATGGGTGCGACTGAGATAGGTCGGCGGCTCGGCGTATGTCGGCAACGCGTACATCAACTCACGCAACGCCTTGACTGGCCAGCGCCATACGAGCACTTGGCTCAAGGGCGTATATGGCGGTGTGAGGATGTCGAGACTTGGATCAATGAGCATCGGCCGTCGGCGGCCCGCACGCCCTCGGTCCCGGGGTCCTGACGTGTTTGGTGGCGCTCTTTCAGACCATCGTCTGCGCTCGTGAACGGCGTGGCGCCAGCCGCAGTGCAAACGACTCACCCGTCGAATGGGCTGCCCATCGCCCAGATCCGCTCGAAGGAGTCGAGGTAGGTGCGGGTCATGCACCCGTCGCCCCGTCGTCGCAGGTGGAAGACCGGCGCGTGCGCGGCGGGATGTCCGTAGACGTGGGCGTTGACCAGAAGGTCGTCGTCGGCGCGGTAGATCGAGTTGTAGAGCACGGTGTCGTGGAGGCGGACCTCGCCGCCTGCATCGGCGATCGAGGCGAACTGGACCAGGGCGGCGCGAATACGCGCCCTGTGCGCCTCGTCGATCCGCTCTTCGGCGCCCCGGTTCGCGATGTGCACGCCGTTCGGATCTCCAAGCGCGATCCGAACCCGTACGCCGGCTCTCGCCTTGTCGCAGATGATGGCTGTGCTGACGATGTCCTCCGCAAGGAACAAGGCGCTGTGGGCGAGGACGTCGATTTGATCGTGTGCGCCGGCGAACAGCCGTGTCCAGGTGTCGGCCTGTACGGCTGAGCGATGGGGATAGACGATCCGGATCTCGTCCGCCAGGGTGATCGGGTCCGCGATGCGAGGTAGCTCAGGCCACAGCGCGTGCTCGGGCCAACCGGTCAGTTTGGCCAAGGCTTCGCGATGCCTGGGGTACGGCTGGCGACCGGTCAGCCACCGGTCGACGGTCTTCGGGTCGACTCCAAGCCGCGCCGCGACGTCGATTGCGTTCATCCCGGCGCCCCGTAGGGCTCGTGCGAGAGGGTGGTTCACGCGACGACTCCGATCGTGGCGAGACCCCATCCTAGCCAAGAAGTCCCAAGACGTCCCGCGCCGTAGTTCAAAGTCCCTTACACAGCGCGAAGACTCAAGACGGAAGCGCACGGCGAGATCGAGTGGACGGGTGGCCCATGGCCAATGACGAGCACGCCGCGGAACCCTCTGCGCGGGAGGCGACAGATCGCCTGGCGCTCGCGCTCGAGGACGCCGGTTTCGACGTCGGGCGGGACTTTCCGGCCTTGAACGACGCGGTTGATCGTGACGGCTCTGCCGTCGTGCACTTGGGAGATGTCCGACCCGCCATCGCGGGCCGGCTCGCCGCGCTCATTCACGCAACAGCCCTGACCGCCGACCCGGTGGAGGAGGACCGCGACAAGTAGCGCGCTTGATCGCAACCGAGGGACGTTCGTAGGCTGCCCATGTGGAGCAGATCGAACGAGCCCGCGATCTCGCGCGTCTCCTGTTGGCCGGGTCGATCCCTCGTCGGTGGGCGCACAGTCAGGGCGTTGGACGTAAAGCCGAGTCGGTCGCGCACCTCGTTGCCGATGACGGACCGACGCTGGTGTCTGCTGCTTGGCTCCATGACATCGGCTACGCGCCAGACCTGGTCGTGACGGGCATGCATCAGCTCGACGGTGCGCGTTACCTACGCGACGTCGCACAGGCGGACGACCTCACCTGCCGACTCGTGGCGAACCATTCGTGCGCGCACATCGAGGGGCGGAACCGCGGATTGGGCGACGAACTCACCACAGAGTTCCCGCCGGTCGCCGGCTTGTTGTCGGACGCGATCACCTACGCGGACATGACCACTACCCCGGACGGCGAGCCCGTAGAAGTGGAAATGCGCCTCGCCGAAATCCTGGACCGGTACGGAGAGGGAGACCTCGTCGCCGATTCGATCCGCGAGGCGAGTCCCCTGATCATCCGTTCGGTGCAGACCATCAAGGCAGCGCTCGCCGACTGTTAAGACTCATTCCGCTCGGGACAGCGTGCCCTGCTCATCGCGGCTCCAGCGCCGCCCTGCGCTGTCGAGGAACTCGATCTGGATCGGTTCCGGCTCGACGTAGGACCGCAGCCAAGCGGCTGGAGCCGGCCGCCGGATCGTCTGGCCCGGTGGCACGAGGCCGACGAACTCTGTTGCGGGCACCTCATCGCCGCGAGCGGGCAATGGCAACTCGACCTCATAGATCGGCATGCCGCTCGCATTGTGAATGTGAAACGCCAGTTCACGGCCGCCTTCCGGCCTCAGAGTCAGTTCGACCCAGGCGCTGATTCGCTCAGCTTGCGCCCGGCGCTCGTCCTCAGCGCGGTCAGCCTCGCGAAGTTGTTCACGACGTAGGAGCAGAAACCCGAGTAGGAATGCGCCGACCGTGCCGATCGCCGAGAAGATGTCGGCGAACGCGCTGAGCCAGTCGCTATCCAAGGTGAACGTTCTGCGGCGCGGTGAGGTACTGGTCAACTCGCATCCGCATCGACCGGTCCATCGGGAGCGCGTCGATCTCGGTCGGCAGTACCCAGCGGACCTCGGTCGACTCTTCGCTGGGCGTCGGTGCCCCGCCGATCGGGCGGGCGGTGAACACCACCGAGAACTCCTGCCGCGCCTCGTTGTTGCTGGTGTAGAGGATGACGTGCCGCGGGTCGGTGTAGATGCCGACCAGGCCGGTGATCTCGACGTCGATCCCGGTCTCCTCGGCGGTCTCCCGCACACCCGTGTCCGGGAGCGACTCCCCCAGATCCATGCGCCACCAGGTAAGGCCCAGTTGTCGTTATCCGAGCGACGGATCAGCAGGATCGCGCCGTCTTCGTTGACCACGACGACGTTGGCCGAAGGGACGACGCTGTTCGCCTTCGGTGCGGCGGGATCGTCATAGAAGTCGATTCGTCGTCCCACATCTGCCTCATTCCAATGGTGTTGCTTCGCTCCATACGCGTTCGAAGCTGTCCACGTAGGTCGACACCATGCCGCCGCCCGCGACGCGTCGTAGATGGAACACCGGCGCCTGGGATGCGGGAGTGCCGTAGATGTGCGTGTTGACCAGGACCTGTTCATCGGCCCGGTAGATCGAGTTGTAGAGCACCGTGCGGTGCAACCTGAACTCGATGCCGTCGAGGCCGAACAGCGGCCGGTACATGACGATGGCGTTCTTGATCTTCCCCGCGAGGCTTTCGATGCCTTCGTCGGCGTTGCGTTGCTCGACCACCTCGGCGTTGGGGTCGCCGAGAAGGATGCGCACGCGGGCACCGGCATCCGCTTTCTCACGGAAGATCCGGTGGACGCCGGCGTCTTCGGAAAGGAAGAGCCCGCTGAACACCAGGACGCCGATCTCGTTTTCCGCGCTGGCAAAGAAGTTGCGCCAGAGTTCGGACGGGACGGCCCACCGGTGGGGGTAGATGTTGATGATCTCGCTCTCGCTGGCGCTGGCGACCTGGTCAGCGCCGATCGCGTCGGGCCAGAGATAGACCTCGTCTACTCCGAGGTGAGCGGCGACCGCGTATCGATGGCGCCGGTACGGCGTCCGTCCGCTGATCCAGCGCTCAACGCTCTTCGGGTCAACCTTGAGCGCTTCCGCGAGGCCGGCCGGGGTGATCCCGCGTTCCAGCATGGCGGTGCGTAGTCGCTCGTTCGGCATCGTCTTCCCGTCAGGACGTCCCGGCAGCCCGATAACCCTATGGGAGACGTCTCGGACACGTCCAGCCATGACCTGATCACGTCCCGTCCTCAGATCGCAATCTCAGTGGCGTCGATGCGATTCCCGCATCGCCAAACCGAGAGGAGATCGGCAATGGACATCCAGCACTTCACCTACGAGGCCCCGACTTGCCCGTGCGGCGCGCAGCTCGGGACGGGGCACCCGACCCTGTGCCGCAAGTGCGTGGCCTGGATGCGGTGGAACCGCCGGCACCAGGCGCGCGGCGGGCACGGCGGGCGCGGACCGGGCCATCCGTACCCGTCGGACGCGGCGCAACGGCAACCGCGACGGTGGTGACGCATGACGATCGCCGTCTCCGCCGTCATCCTGCTCGGCGTCTTCGTCTTCCTGCTCTGGCGCTACGCCCGGTTGCCGCTCTGGCAGGCCGCCATCTGCGCGGCGTTCGGCTACTACCTCGCCTCGTCGTCCGTCGGCCCGAATATCGGTGACGGACTGCGGGCTCTGGCTCGGTTCATCGCCCGGCTGGATCTCTGAGGTGGGCGAACAACCGAGGCGTCGTGACTGGTGGGTCATGGCCGGCATGACCACAGCGGCGATCTCCGCCGCGCTGGCCAGCTTCGCCGGCCTCCGCGGTCTGGCCGTCGTGGCCGGCTGGCCAGATCGGCTTGCCTGGCTCCTGCCGATCACCATCGACGCGTACGCGATGACGTCCGCTCGGGTCTGGCTCGCCGGAACCGTTGGTGGGCTTCGAGCGCGGAAGTTCGCCCGTGCCAACGCAATCGGCGCCATCGCGACAAGCATCATCGGCAACGCCGGCTATCACCTGATCGCCACCGGACTGATCAACATCTCCTGGCCGATTGTCGTCTTCGTCGGAGCCGTGCCGGCCGCCGTCCTCGGCCTGACCGCACACCTGCACGCGCTCCAAACGATCACGGCGTCGGAAGACCGTCCTCAAGCCCGGACCGCAGTCCGGACCCACCCGACGAAGCACCGTCGCACCGAGGAAGCGCTCCTGGCAGCTGCCCGCGAGGCCGACGCCAGACACCGCGCCGCGAACAACGGCCGCCCGATCAGCCGTGACGGATTGCGCTCAACGCTCCGGATCGCCGGACCCACGGCGACCGAACTGCGACGACGTCTCGCCGCAGAGAACACCGACCGAAAGGAGGCTTCGACTCACTCATGACCAACCAACCGCGCACACCGCGCCCGACCCTCGACACGGAGGCAGTTCTCTCCCACCTGCATGCCGCCCAGCAACGACCCACGCCGACGGCCGTTTGGACCGCTGTCGCCGACATTCCGGCCCTGCTCGCCGAAATCGACCGCCTCGCGCTGCTGCTCAGCCGCACGCGATGGGACCTCGCCGACCTGCTTGCCGCCGCCCGTGCCACCCTCGCCGCCGACCACGACGGCGAATCGGAACCTCTGGCCTACCTTCGCGACGCGGTCGCCGAGCACCGAGCATGGACCACGCCCAGCGACGACCAACTCGCCGAATGAGGGCCTACGGACGCCGGCATCGCCGATGGAGCCGACGCCACCCGCAACCGCTCCTGCTCGTGCCCGACGAACCGCTCCTCATCACCGCGTTGGCCGCGATCGGACGCGCACTCTTTCGGTACCGGTCGGAACTCGCCCCGATCAACGCCGGACTCACGCTCGCCGTCGCCGGGCTCCTGCTGCACCACACCCACCCGCACGCCTGGCCGATGGTCGCGGCCGCAACGGTCATCACGGCGCTGGTCGCCGGCCTGCGCGGGTGGCCTTGGGGCCTCAGCCGCTCCGGGGAGCGGATCTATGCCGCCACGACGACAGCCGTCGCAGGAGGCTGGCTCACTTCTGCCACCGCGTTCGGACCCGGACGCAGTCTGCTCCCAACCGTCCTGCTCGCGTCCGTCATTGCGCTCGGCGTGCCTTGGTGGCCGCACCGGCGCCGCCGAGCCCGCGTCCGGGTCGACCGCGTAATCCATGCGTGGCCCGATCTCGCGGACACCATCGGACTCGACGGGTCGCGGGTCATGTCGGCCGTCGTGGACACGTGGGGATGGCGCGCCCTGATGAAGCTGCGACCGGGCCAGAGCGTCGCCGACGTCGTGGCCAGGGTGCCGGCCATCGAGTCGGCCTTGGGCACGCGACCCGGCGCCGTCCGAGTCGAGCAGGACCCGGCGCACTCCGGCCGCTGCACGATGCGGGTTCTCGCCGTCGACCCGCACGCCGGCGCGATCCTGTGGCCCGGCCCGACCGCACGCTCGCTGGCCGACCCCATCGAACTCGGCGTATTCGAAGACGCGACGCGCGTCCGCGTGTCGTTCCTTCGACGGCATGGCCTGATCGGCGGCACCACGGACTCCGGCAAGAGCGACGTTCTGAACGTCGTCCTTGGCAACCTCGCCGCTTGCAACGACGTCGTCCTATGGGGCATCGACCTCAAGGGCGGGATGGAACTGCGACCGTGGGCACCGTGCCTTGCAAGGCTCGCTACCACGCCGGAAGAGGCAACCCGGCTGCTCGCCGACGCCGTCGCGGTGCTAGACGCGAGGGCAAATGCAGCCGGCCACGAAAACACCCGAGTCTGGGAACCTACGCCCGCGGCACCGGCCTTGGTCATCGTGATCGACGAGTACGCGGAACTCGCGGACACGGCGCCGGCCGCAGTTCCGTCCGCCGAATCCATCGCGCGTCGTGGGCGTGCGCTCGCCGTTGACCTGCTGGCCGCGACGCAACGGCCGACACAGAAGGCGATGGGTGGCGGGGCGCTGCGCTCGCAGATGAGCGTCCGCGTCTGCCTGAGAGTAAGGGAACGACGCGACGTCGACCTCATCCTCGACAAGGGCATGCTCGCCGACGGCTGGCACGCTCACACTCTCGACGCTCCCGGCAAGTTCTACGTCTTCGCCGATGGGCACAACCACCCGCGCCGAGCCCGCGCCTATCTCGTCGATGACGATCAGGTGCGGGAGACGGTCGCCCGATATGCCGACCACCGGCCCGGCCTGGATCCGTTGTCTCAAGCAGCAATCGACCATCATCCACGCGCTATCGAGCCGCCACCGAAGGCCGCCGACGAGGTGCTCTTGACCGCGTTGAACGAAGCGCCGAGCGACGGACTGACCATCCCGGAACTCATTAATGCGACCGGCATGCGACGCACTTGGATCTACGACCGGCTCCAAGCGCTCGCCACCGGCGGCAAAGCCCGGCAGGTCGCCCGCGGACGCTGGCGCGCCTGACCCAATCGTCCGCGCGGACGTCCGTCCGCTCGCGCGCGTCTGCGCATATCAGCGCGCGGACGGACAACGGACGGACGGCCACGCGGACTCTACCCACCGATCGAAAGGAGGCTCAACGATCACCGCTGAAGAGTCAGCCGACGAGAGGAGAAATCGCAGCATACGAACCCGCAAGACGCGGAAAGTCAAGAATGACCAGCTCAAGACGTCCCAAGACGTCCCGACGGCCAATCAGGCGAGAGGTCGCACGGTGGCGTGCCGCAAGACTCGCTCGCGACAATCGATGATTCGGCGTGAGCTGCACGTCGACGAAGATCTTCTCGCCCGCGCCCTGGCCATCATCGCGGCCGACCTGGTCGGAGATCGAGAGCAGAAGGAGCGACCAGATGCCTGAGCCGAAGGCCACCACTCGCCATCACGACCGGCCGGTCAAGCGCCGGAAGCGCGCCTTCATCTACCTCCGAGTCTCGTCGGCCGGCCAGGTCAACACCGACTACGACCCAGAGGGCATCTCGCTCCCCGCGCAACGTGCCGCTATCCTCCGCCGCGCGCTGGAACTGGACGCTGAGATCGCCGCCGAGTTCGTCGAACCGGGCCGCTCCGCAACCACGGTCGACGGCCGACCCGTGTTCCAAGAGATGATGGCTCGCCTCAAAGCGGAGCCCGACATTGACTACGTGATCGTCTACGCCCGTTCTCGGCTCCACCGCAACAGCATCGACGCCGCGATCACCAAACGCGATCTCCGCAGGGCCGGCGTCACGCTCATCTCGATCATGGATTACACCGAAGACAACGCGATCGGCGACCTGGTCGCGACGGTCCTCGACGGCGTCAACGAATACCAGTCACGCGCCGCCGGTGCCGACATCGCCTACAAGATGGGCCAGAAGATCGTTCGGGGCGGATCGGTCGGCCGGGCGCCCATCGGCTACCTCAACATCCGCGAGAAGTTCGAGGGCAGAGAGGTTCGTACGGTCGCTGTCGACCCTGTACGCGGTCCGTTGGTCCGGATGGCCTTCGAGCTGTACGCAAGCGGCTCGTACGGCTTCCACGCGCTCATCCAGGCGCTCACCGACGCCGGCCTCCGGACGAAACCGACCCGCCGCTACCCCACCGGCATGCCGATCTCCATCAACTCGCTCGGCAACCTCCTCCGCGACCGCTACTACCTCGGGCTAGTCGAATACCGAGGCATCGAGTACCAAGGCAGGCACGAGCCGCTGATCACGCCGGAGGTCTTCGACCGTGTGCAACAAATGCTGGAGTCGCGGCGCGCGGGCGGAGTCCGCGAGCGAACACACAACCACTACCTCAAGGGCACGGTTTGGTGCGCCCGATGCCAGCGCCGCCTCATGGTGATGCGAGGAAAGAGCAAGACCGGCGACTTGCATTTCTACTACTTCTGCCGGGGCAGGCAGCTCCACTCATGCGACCTCCCCTACCTGCCCATCGCCAAGGTCGAAACGGCCGTACTCGACAACTACGCCACGGTGGCGCTGCCCGCAGATCTCCGCGAGCGGATCGCCGCCACGGTCAAGGAGATGTTGATCGGGTCAGCCGAGACTCAGAAGGAGATCCGGGCCAGGGTTTCGGCACACCTCAAGGAGCTGAACGCGAAGGAAGATCGCTTCCTCGATCTGGTCGGCGAGCCGGATTGGCCACAAGACAAGATCGCTGCCCGGCTGAGGGACATCCGAGACGAGCGGGGCAGGCTGGCCCGTCAGCTCGACGAGGACGAGACGGAGAGGCTCGACGCAGCCCGAGAGACCCTCACGTACCTCCTGGAACTCCTGACCGACCCGCAGGAGTTGTACCGCCAGGCGAGCAAGCGCGGACGCCGCGCCCTGGATCAGACGTGCTTCGCGAAGCAGTACCTCGACGACGACGGAAACGGACCGTACGTCGCGGCGGACGAGCTTGCCGACCTGGTATCTCCCCTGGTCAACCACGCGAGAAACGAGAGCGGCGCCGCCCCGATGGGCGGCGCCGCTCTGGGTTCAAGTAAGAACCCCCTCGTGGAGGTGCCGGGAATCGAACCCGGGTCCTTCGTTGTTTCGTCAGGGCTTCTCCGAGCGCAGCTCACTATGCCTCTACTCGCCCCTACCGATCACATGAGCAAGTCGGTATGACGGGGCCAGTCGCGTTTAATCTCGCCGCATGGTCCTCGCAACTGGGACCGATTGGCCAGCCTCCTAGCTGATGCCGGTGATCCGGGACGGAGGCGCTCCCGGTCCGACAGACCCGCTACTCGCCTCAGGCGGCGAGAGCGAAGTCGCGCTGATTGTTATCGGCGCTTATAAGTTTCCGACGACCGATTCTCGAGACGACGTCGGCTTCCTCGGCTCGCTTCCCCTGTCTCCACGTACGAAGTCGAAACCAGTCACCCCCCTGTTGGTGCAACCTTGGAATCTTAGCTCACGCCGCACTTGCCGCCCACGACGGAGCAGCCGCTCGGTCGTCCGTTGCCGCGGCCGCTCTTGCTCACCTGGTAGCCGAAGGTGATGGAGGCGCCGGGGGCCAGCGGTCCGCCGGTGAAGGTCAGGTTGTCGCCGGACTGGCTGCCTCGCGCGTTCCAGGTGCCGGTGAGCCGGAGGTTGTCCTGGTTGCTGTGGGAAACGGTCACCGACCACGACTGCGAGCTGCCGCTGACATTCTTGATGCGCACCGCGGCCACGTACCCCTGCTCCCAGCTGGCGGGCACGCTCAGCGCGGCGGAGAAGACATCGCTGCGGGGCCGGGTCGTGGTGGGTGCCGCCGCCGGCGGCTTGGTGGTCGTTTTTTCCGGTACGGGGGTGTGCGACGACGGTCGCGCCGAGGTGCGGCTCGGGGTCGGTGACGACGACCGGGAGCGCGAGCGGGACGGCGACGGCGAGACGACCGAGTGGGTCGGCGTGGGCGTGGCGGACGTGGCGGGGGCCAGCGGCACCTGCGGCATGGACGGCAGAGCCACCGACGGCTGGCGGGCTGCCTCGGCCGGCCCGACCGCCCGGACGGCGACCCAGACAACCAGCATGACCAGGACCGCGGCGGCCGCGCTGAGGACGATTCGGGCGGGTCCGAGAGGGCGCGCGGAGTGCTTGGCGGGCAACGGGCCGTCCCTTCGTGGATCTAGGAGCGCCCGGCACTGTACCTCGTTATGACATGCCTTTGTTGCGCCGACCCATCGCCCGGGAAATTTCTCGTTGCGCGTCTTTGGACGCCAGGTCCTGGCGCTTGTCGTAGCTCTTCTTGCCCCGTGCCAGGGCGAGTTCGACCTTGGCGTACCCGTTCTGGAAGTAGACCTGGAGCGGCACCAGCGTGATGCCCTCGTCGCGCAGTTTGCCCTGGATCTTCCGAATCTCATCCTTGTGCAGCAGCAGCTTGCGGATGCGCCGCGGCTCGTGGTTGGTCCAGGTGCCCTGCGTGTACTCCGGGATGTGCAGGCCGTGCAGGAAGATCTCGCCGGAGCTCTCGTGACCGAACGCGTCGACCAGTGATGCCCGGCCGGCCCGCAGCGACTTGACCTCGGTGCCGGTCAGCGCCATGCCCGCCTCGTAGGTGTCGAGGATGGCGTAGTCGTGGTGGGCCTTGCGGTTGGAGGAGACGACCTTGCGCCCCTGTTCGCGTGGCATGAACTCCCCAAAAAGACCAATGCTACTAGGGGATTCAGCAGAGACAGGACGGCAGGTAGCTGAGCGGATTCTTCGGTACGCCGTTGAAGCGCGTCTCGAAGTGCAGGTGGTAACCGGTCGACGCGCCGGTGGTGCCGACCCGCCCGATCACCTCGCCCCGCCGGACGTATTCGCCCTCGTGCACGAGGATGCGCGACTGGTGCCCATAACAGGTCTGGAAGCCGGCGCCGTCCAACCGTCCGTGGTTGATGCAGGTGTAGTTGCCGTAGCCGTTGGACCAGCCGGCCCGGATCACCCGCCCCGCCGCGGCCGCGTGGATCGGTGTCCCGCCGGGTGCCGCGATGTCGGTGCCGGCGTGCAACTGCCAGACCCGATAGTACGGGTCGTACCGGTTGCCGAAGTCGCTGCTCTTCCACCCGCGGACCGGCATGAGCAGCCGTCCGCCCTGGTAGCGCCCGTCGTTGCCGGACTTGATCGCCCAGCCGCGCAGCGCCGTCCGGATGCGCTGCTCCGAAGCGACCGCCTCCCGGTACTGGGCGAGCACGCTGGCCCGCTGGGCGTTCGCGACGCGCAGCGCGGCCTGCCGGGTGGCGGCCAGCCGGATCAGGGCTTTCTGCGCGGTGACGGCCGCGACCTGGGCGTCCTTGGCCGCGGTGAGCTTGCCCCGGGCCAGCGCCTCGGCCTCCTCGGCCTCGCGTTTGGCCAGTCCGGCCCGGTCCTGGGCGGTGCGCGCCGCGGCTCGGGTGTGGATCAGCCGCTCGACGTCCTGCTGCTGGGTGCGCATGAGCTGGTCGACGAGGCTGAGCCGGTCCATCATGTCGGCCGGCCCGGTGGCATCGACCAGCACGTTGATCCGGGAGAACGAGCTGCCCATGTAGGTCGCCTGGGCGATCTGATCGACGCGCTCGCGGGCGTCGGCGAACTCCCCCTGCGCCTTTTCGTAGTGCCCGGCGATTTTCGCGTACGCGGCCCGGGCCGCGTTGGCGCGGCGGCCGGCGCTGTTGGCGGCGGCGATCGCGGCGGCGACGGCACCGCGGGACATGGCGACTCGCCGCTGCGCGGCCGGCATCGCCCGGGTGGCGGCCTCGAGGCGAAGTGCGGCGGTGCGCGCTTGTGAGGTGGCGCTTTCCAGTACGGCCTCGGCCCGGTCGACCTCGCTCGAAGCACGTCCGGAGCCGGTGTCGGCCAGCGCCGGTGCCGAGGTCGCCAGGCTGACAAGGCACGCGGTTATTGCCAGAAGGGGCGATACCCGGCTATGTCGACATTTTGACCACACAGCGACCCACCGTACTCCGCCTAACCCCCAGCAAAGGTCCAAATCGCCCAACGGCCGCGTTCCTGTCGGAACGCGGCCGTAGTGGTGATCCGTAAAAGTCAGACCTTGAGGTAGAAGCGCAGCGTGACCCAGGCGGTGACCGCGCTGACCACCCCGCCGACTCCGGCCAGCAGCGGCAGCATGAGCCACACATTGCCGTTGTGCACCGGGGTCAGGATCGTGGTCAGCGCTTGCAACTTGTGGTCGAGCAGCACGATCTTGCCGACGAACAGCACGATGAAGCCGATCACCGAGCCGATGACGCCGGCGACCACCGCCTCGAGCACGAACGGCGCCTGGATGAACCAGTTCGACGCGCCGACCAGTTTCATCACCGCGACTTCTCGCCGTTTGCTGTACGCCGCCACCTGGATCGTGTTACCGACCAGGAGCAGCGCGGCAATGGCCATGAAGCCCGCCACCCCCAGCGACCCGACTTGAAGGCCGTTGAAGATGTTGAACACCTTGTCGAGCAGCGTCCGCTGGTCGATCACGTCCTGGATGCCGGGCATGCCGGCGATCTGGTCGGCGAAGGCCTTGTACTTCTCCGGGTCCTTCAGCTTGACCCGGAACGACTCGGGCAGGCTGTCCGGGCCGACCGATTTCACGAAGTCCGGTGAGTCCGCCCAGAGCTGCTGGAAGCGGGTGAACGCCTCCGCGCGGGTCTCGTACGTCTTGTCGCTCACCAGCGGGTTGCTGGAGATCGCCTGATCGATGGCGGACCGCTGCGCATCGGTCACATCCGTGCGCAGGAAGATCGACACCTCGATCGCGCCGTAGTAGTAGTTCTTCATCTGGTCGACCTGCATGTACAGCAGCACACTGGCGCCCAGCATGAAGAGCGAGACCGACATGGTGATGATCATGGCGACCGTCATCGTGACGTTTCGCCACAGGCCCACCAGGACCTCGTTGAGGACGTACTTCAACCGCATCGGGGGGTTCCTTCCGGGACTCCGCGTCGTGCTTGTTCAGGGGATCGGGGACTGGGCGGAGCCGGGCTCAGCCGTAGACGCCGCGGGCCTGGTCACGAACGATGCGGCCGCTTTCGATCTCGATGACCCGGCGGCGCATCTGGTTGACGATGTTGGAGTCGTGGGTGACCATCACGACCGTCGTGCCGGTCCGGTTGATCCGATCGAGCAGGCGCATGATTTCGATCGAGGTGTCCGGGTCGAGGTTACCGGTGGGCTCGTCGGCCAGCAGGATCAGCGGCCGGTTGACGAACGCCCGGGCCACCGCGACGCGCTGCTGCTCACCACCGGAGAGCTCGTGCGGGTAACGGTGCTCCTTGCCGCCCAGACCGACCAGCTCGAGCACCTCGGGCACGACCCGCCGGGCCACCGCCTTGGTCTTGCCGATCACTTCAAGGGCAAAGGCCACATTTTCGTACGCCGTGCGGTTGGGCAGCAGGCGGAAGTCCTGGAACACGCAGCCGATCGAACGGCGGAAGTGCGGAACCTTCCACGACCGCAGCGTGGTCACGTCCTTGGTGTTCACCACCACCTTGCCGCGGGTCGGGGCGACCTCGTGCAGGAGGAGCTTGATGATCGTCGACTTGCCGGAACCGGAGGGGCCGATGAAGAAGACGAACTCACCCTTCTCAATGCCCACGCTCACGTCGTCCAGCGACGGGCGAGACGCCTTGGGGTACGTCTTCGTCACGTTCTCGAGCTGAATCACGGAAACGGAGTCTACGCGGTGTAACGAAAACGCCAACCCCGGCGGGTGCGTCAATCTGCGCCCGGCCCGCCGGAACAGGCATTCCGGCGGCCGAGGGCTGACCGAACGTTCAGGCCCCGTCGCCGTACGTGGTGGATCTTACGAGCCTTCCGTCTGGCCGGTCTTGCGCCAACGGATCCCTGCCTCGATGAACTCGTCCAGGTCGCCGTCGAAGACCGAGCTCGGGTTGCCGGTCTCGTACTCGGTACGCAGATCCTTCACCATTTGATAAGGGTGCAGGACGTACGACCGCATCTGGTCGCCCCACGAGCCCGTGGTGTCCTGCTTGAGGCCGGCCATCTTGGCCTCTTCCTCCTGGCGCTTGCGCTCGAGGAGGCGGGCCTGAAGAACTCGCATCGCCGACGCTTTGTTCTGCAACTGGGACTTCTCGTTCTGACACGTCACCACGATGCCGGTCGGGATGTGGGTGAGCCGGACAGCACTGTCCGTAGTGTTGACGCTCTGTCCACCGGGCCCGGACGAGCGGTAGACGTCGACCCGGATCTCGTTCTCCGGAATGTCGATGTGGTCGGTCTGCGCGACCACCGGCATCACCTCGACACCGGCGAAGCTGGTCTGCCGGCGGCCCTGGTTGTCGAACGGGCTGATCCGGACCAGGCGGTGGGTGCCCGACTCGACGCTGAGAGTTCCGTACGCGTACGGCACCTTGACCGCGAAGGTCGCCGACTTGAGGCCGGCCTCCTCGGCGTACGACGTGTCGTAGACCTCGGTGGGGTAGTTGTGGCGCTCGGCCCATCGCAGGTACATCCGCATGAGCATCTCGGCGAAGTCGGCCGCGTCCACGCCGCCGGCGCCGGCCCGGATGGCCACCACCGCTTCCCGCGAGTCGTACTCACCGGACAGGAGGGTGCGGACCTCCATCTCCTCGATGGCCTTGGCCAGCGCCACGAGCTCGGCGCCGACCTCGGCGATCGAACCCTCGTCGCCCTCGGCCTCGGCCATCTCGAGCAGCAGGCCGGCATCGTCGAGGCGGGAGCGCAGGCGCTCCATCCTGGAGATCTCGCCGGAGACGTAGGACAGCCGGCTGTTGACCTCCTGCGCCCGGGCCTGGTCGTCCCACAGGTCAGGGGCGGAGGCCTGCTCCTCGAGCTCAGCTTTGTCCCGGCGCAGCTTGTCGACGTCCAGGACGTTCTCGATGTTGCGCAGGGTGGCGTCTAACGCCTTGAGTTGCTCAGGAAAGTCGGCAGCGGTCACGACACTCAAGACTACGCCGCCCGGCCGATGTTGCGGCCGGGCGGTCCGATCGGACTGTCAACTCGCCGGTGCGGTCTTCAGCCAGCTCAGCGCGGCCTTGTGATAGGCGACGGCGAACTCGAGTGCGGCCGACCCGTACGCGTCGCCGTTCTTCTTCGCCTCCTTCGCCTGTTCCTTGGCCATGGCCATCGCCTCGGCGTGGTATTCGCTGGCGCCGGTGTAGAGCTCCTTCAACTGACTTCCGCTGTGCTGCTCGCCGAAGGCGACGCGCAGGGCGACCGGGTTGCGCAGGGCATCCCGGCCGGGAGCCTCGGCGAGCCAGCGACTGAAGGCACGCTTGCCGGAGGCGGTGATGGCGTAGGGCTGGCTGGAACGGGGGCCGGGCTTGCCGAGCCGGACGAATCCCATATCGGCAAGGACCGGCAATTCGCGGTAGACCTGGCTCCGCGTCATCGACCAGTAGGGCCCGAGGCGGCGTTCGGCAGCCGCCATGAGCTGTCCGCCGGTCATCGGCCCCTCGTGTAGCAGGCCGAGCAGCGCGGCAGCCGTGGGATTGATTTGAGTGTCGGGCATGCCTCCTACGCTGCCACTTTGCCGAGCCCACGTCCAGGATTTCGCCCGATCCGTCCAGTTTGCGTCTCCACAAACGACTGTCCCGCACAGACAGTCCGACCACGAGGGTCGAGACGGCGCGTTTAACCGGCGAGCAGCAGTCTGACCAGCTAAAATGGCCCTAGCAAACCGGTCAGACGGCGATGCCGGGCAGCAACCGGACGAAAGCACCCGGATTGCCGCCGGCAAAGCCTACAAATCGGGATGCTTAACCCATATGGGGATAGCGCCACGAGACCGGAGGCTCGAAGGTCTCCTTGATCGTGCGCGGCGAGACCCAGCGCATCAGGTTCAGCACCGAGCCGGCCTTGTCGTTGGTGCCACTACCGCGCGCCCCGCCGAAGGGTTGCTGACCCACCACGGCACCGGTCGGCTTGTCGTTGATATAGAAATTGCCCGCAGTGAACCGCAGCGCCCGGCCGGCCCGGTCGATCACCGTGCGGTCGGTCGCGAAGATCGACCCGGTGAGCGCGTAATCGGACACTCCGTCCATCTGCGTCAGCATCTCGTCGAACCGCTCGTCCGGATAGACGTGCACGGCCAGGATCGGACCGAAGTACTCGGTGCGGAACACCTCGTGCGCCGGATCGGTGCACTCGACCAGGGTGGGCGACACGAACCAGCCGTCGACGTCGTCTGCCGTCCCACCGGCGAGGACGGTGCACGACTCGCTGTTCTTGATCCGGTCCAGGGCGCCGGCCAGCTTCGCGAACGCCCGGCCGTCGATCACGGCACCGCCGAACACCGCGAGATTACTGACATCGCCGTACGCAATGGAGGAAACCGCGGCCGCGAGCCGGTCGCGCAGGCCGCCCTCCACCCAGAGGCTCCGCGGGACGTAGGCCCGCGAGGCCGCACTGCACTTCTGCCCCTGATATTCGAAGGCGCCGCGCAGCAGCGCCGTGTGCAGCGCCTCGACGTCGGCGCTGGGGTGGGCCACCACGAAGTCCTTGCCGCCGGTCTCCCCCACCAGCCGCGGGTAGGTGCGGTAGCGGTCGATGTTGGCCCCGACCGAACGCCACAGGTGCCGGAACGTGCCGGTCGAGCCGGTGAAGTGGATGCCGGCCAGGTCGGGGTCGGCGAGCAGCACATCGGAGACCGCCTGACCGTCCCCCGTCACCATGTTGATCACGCCGGGCGGCAGGCCGGCCGCCTCGAACAGGCGCATCGTGAAATGCGCCGCGAACTGCTGCGTCGGCGACGGCTTCCAGATCACCGTGTTGCCCATGAGAGCCGGCGCGGAAGGGAGGTTGCCGGCGATCGCGGTGAAGTTGAACGGGGTGATCGCGTAGACGAAGCCCTCCAGCGGGCGGTGGTCGAAGCGGTTCCACACGCCCGGCGACGAGTCCGGCTGCTCGGCCAGGAGCCGCTCGCCGAACGCCACGTTGAAGCGCAGGAAGTCGATCAGCTCGCAGGCCGCGTCGATCTCGGCCTGGTAGCAGGACTTGGACTGACCCAGGATGGTGGCCGCGTTCAAGGTGTCCCGCCAGCTGCCGGCCAGCAGCTCGGCGGCGCGCAGGAAGACCGCGGCCCGCTCGGCGTAGGGCAGCTCCCGCCAACCCCGGGCGGCCCGCTTGGCGGCCTCGGCCGCGGCGGCCGCGTCGGTCTGCGTGGCGTTGCCGGTCACCCCCAGCACCGAGTGCCGCCGGTGCGGCTGGACCACCTCGATCGGGCCGCCACCGGCCATCGACTGCCGGCCCCCGATCGTCATGGTCAGGTCGGGGCGGGCGTCGCGCAGATCGGCGATCCGGGCCTCGAGCGAGGCCCGCTCGGGGCTGCCCGGGCGGTAGTCACGGACCGTCTCGTTGCGCGGAATGGGCACGGCAAGCTGGGCGTCCATCAGGTACTCCTCGACATGGTGGTCTGCTGAGTAGATCCGGGCGCCGGGGTCGCCGGGCCGGATTCCCTCATCCTCGCACCAGTTCCGGTCACTCCAGGTTCGCCCGTTACCCTGAGCCTCATGAGTGCCCAGGACCCGACACCGGACGCCGAGCGACCCTCGTCGAACGGTCTGTTCCTCGCGCTCGCCGCGCTGATCTGGATGGCCGCGATGCTGTGGTCGGCCCGCGCCTCGATCACCGGCCGGGCGGACGCCGAGATGGAGGTGACCTCCACGGCTTACGCCCTGCCCGGTGCGGTCTCCGCGAGCCTGGTCGCCGGCGCCGCGGCCGGTCTCGCCGTCCTCGCCCTGTTCACCCGGCGCCGCGACCTCGGCTCGACCGTCCGGTTCGCGATCGCCACCGGCACCGGCCTGGTCCTCGGCCTGGCCGGCGCGCTGACGATCATCACGATCAACACCGAGGGCTGGATCTACGCGGTGGTCGGCGGCACGATCGCCGCGGCCGCCACCATCGGCGGCGCGCTCGCCGGGTTCCGGCAGTCCAGGGTGCTCGGCGCGGTCTGCTGGGCGGCGATCGGGGTGTTCCTGGTCGGCTTCGTCCTCAACCTGTTCCAGGACCAGGTGCTCAAGGTGCTCGGCTCGGGCAGCACCCAGTCGTCGCAGGCCGACGCGGCCCAGCTGTTCACCTTCCTGCAGTCGCTGCTGTCCGGCCTGGTCGCGGGCCTGATCGCCTACAAACTTCTGCGCCGTGACCGGCCCGGTGTCGCCTGGCCCTTCTACGCTCTGGCCGGCGGCGGTCCCGGGCTGCTGCTGGTGGTCGGCGAAGGACTGACCCGCACGGCCGGTTCCCGGGTGCTCGACCTGGCCGGCAAGGTCAGCGAGTTGGAACAGACCGTGCAGCAGATGCTCAGCGGGGCCCGGTTCAACAGCGCCCTGATCGTCCTGTTCGTGGGCGCGATCAGCGCGACCATCGCGGTCGGCCGCACGATCCGCCCCGCCGCCGACTCCGACTCCGGCGAAACCGTGACAGAGCCCGCCAAGTCCTAGGCGAGGTCGTCGAGCTCGGTCACCGAATACCACTCCAGCTCGTGGTCCTCGGCGCCGTCGACGGTGAACTGGGCGTCCGGGTCGCCGGCGGCCGCCTCCTCGACCACGTCGGCCGCCGCGCCCACCTGCTCGGCCGCGTCGGTGCCGTCCACGTGGATCGACGCCACCTCCTTGAGGGACACCGGGTGCGGCAGGCGCACCGTGCTCGAGCCCAACTCGATGTCCTCCCGAACCAGCGCGGTCGCCGCCACGTCGGCCGAGACCACCACCCGCCGGCGCGGTGCCGCCGGGTCGTGCCGCAGGAGCTGCAGCGCGGCCTGGGCGGCCCGGGTGAACGCGACGTACTCCAACTCCTCCTCGTCACCCTCCGCATACCACTCGCGGAGGGCCGGAGTGACCGCGTGCGCCTCGGTCGGCCCGTCTCCCAACTGCCCGGAGGCGCGCAGGGCCGCGAGCATCGGCACGGTGGCCGGCACGTAGACCCGGACCAGATCGGTGATCGGCACGTCTCCTCCTGCAGCGATATGGACCGTCCCCGTAGTACACCGCCGCAGCGGTGCGCGGAAGGCCCATTCCACCAGTCGTGTCCGGATCGTGGCGCGCCGGGTGGCCGCCATCAGCAGCCGCAGGCGACCGCGGCGGGCACGGCACGCGGCCGGCCGGGTGCCCGCCTTCAGCAGCCGCAGGCGACCGCGGCGGGCACGGCGATCGGAACGGCGGTGGCCGCGACGAGCGGGCGGGCGACGGGCGCGGTGAGCGGGTCGGCGGCGGCGGCAATGTCGCCCCGAGACGTACGCAGGGTGAGTCCCTCACGGACCCAGTACTCGACGCCCCCGATCATCTCCTTGACGGTGTACCCGGCCAGGGCGAACGCGAGCGCGGCCCGGGTGGCGCCGTCGCAGCCCGGACCCCAGCAGTAGGTGACCACCGGCACGGCCGGGTCGAGCAGCTCACCGGCCCGGGTGGCGATCTCGGCGGTGGGCAGGTGCACGGCCCCCGGGATGTGCCCGTGCTCCCATGCGACCGTGCTGCGCGAGTCGACCAGCACGAAGCCGGGCTCGCCGCTCCGCAAGGCGGTGGCCACGTCGGCGACGTCGGTCTGGAACTGGAGTTTTGCCGCGAAGAAGGCGGCGGCGATAGAGGTCGTCATGCCCCAGAACGCTACGGACGGTTTCCGGCTCAGCACAGTGATCTTCCCCGGCGCTCACCGACGACCACCGAGGATTGCCCGGTAGATTGCCTGCATGCCCGTGGACTTCACACCCGACGCCACCGACTGGCGCCTGCTCAGCGAATTGCAGCGAGACGGCCGCACCACCTATGCCGAGCTCGCTCGCGCGGTGTCCATGTCCCCGAGCGCCGTGACCGAGCGGGTCCGCCGCCTGGAGGAGGCCGGTGTGATCGCCGGTTACCGGGCGACGGTGGACCCCGAGCGGGTTGGGTTGACCGTGATGGCCTTCGTCCGCCTCCGCTACCCCACCGGTAACTACCGTCCGTTCCACGCCCTGCTGGACTCCACTCCCGAGATCATCGAGGCCCACCACGTGACCGGCGAGGACTGCTTCGTCCTGAAGGTCATGGCCCGCTCGATGCGCCACCTGGAGGAGGTGAACGGCCGCATCTCCGGCCTGGGCGCGGTGACCACCAGCATCGTCTATTCGAGCCCGCTCTCCGGCCGTGCCATTGCCGAGCCCGGGACGCCCACCGCCACCACCGACCGATAGGCGCCCCGGGGGTCTAGATGAGCCGCAGCGTCGTCGCGGCCCAGGACTGCTGGTGCAGCTCCATCCGCAGGGCCATCGCCCACGTGCGCTCGCCGGTCACCAGGGCCGCGGCCGCCTCCACCGCGCCGGGGCGGGGCTCGCACATGCGCAGCCGGACGACCGCGACCGGTGCGGCGCGACGGGATGGCCGCCGACCGGACGCCCGGCGCAGGTCGGCGACGCGACGCGCACCCGCGAGGCCCTGCGCGACGACCCCGGCCGCTTCCTCGGGCCGGGACAGCGGGCGCAGATGAGCCGGCGGCCGATGACCGTTGAGCACCTCGACACACATCCGCATGAAGCGGTGGACGGCCAGCTTGGCGTCCTGCGAGGCGCCGACCACCGCTGACCGGTGCACGGGCGGTGGCGGCGGTGCGGGTGGCGGCGGTGGTGGCGCCGGTGGCCAGTCGAAGGCCAGTTGGTGGGCGGTCGCCCAGACCGCGGGCTCGACCTCGTCGTCGAAGGGCGGCTCGCAGGGTGGGACCCGGCGGAGGCTGATCGAGGGGCGCGGCCCCTGCGGAGCGATCTCGACCGTCCGTCTCATTTGCACCGCCAATCATTGCTTTTGCCTTCGTTTGCTTGCGACAACGATTGTTCCGCTGCGGTGGCGGGAGGGTCAACGCGCCTCTACCGATGCGGGAAGAGGGGCAAAGCGGCCTACTCGGTCAGGGGGTTGCCGCGCACCCACTCGGCGGTCTCGGTGTACTTCTGCTGGATGTATTCCTCCAGCTTGGCCCGCTCCACCCGCCACTGACCGCGCCCGCCGACCTTGATCGCGGGCAGCTCGCCGCTGCGCACCATGTGGTAGACCTGCGAATCCGAGACGTTCAGCTCGGTGGCCACGTCGGACAACAGCAGGAACCGGGGCTCCACCACAGATCCACCTCCTTGCTCGCGATCGGCTCAGTTTGCCACCGTTTGCCAGCACACAAAACGGCCCGCCGGCAGATGCCGGCGGGCCGTTTCGAGGAAGGGTTACGCGCCCCCGGGAGCTCCGTGGCAGCGCTTGTACTTCTTGCCCGAACCGCAGTAGCAGGGCGCGTTCCGCGAGGGCCCGCCCGACTCGGCCTGCCCGGACGCCCGGGTGCGACCGGCCGGCGAGTGCGCGGGCGACGCCGGCACCGGTCCGCCGCCCCCGAGGCCGAGTGCCGGGGCCTGCTGCTGCTGGATGACGGGAGCACCGTCACCGGCCTCGCCGTCGATCGCGGGCGCGGTGTACTGAAGGTTTTGCGGGCGGCGACCGCCACCGAGGCCCTTGGCGCGCACCTCGACCCGGTCGGAGTCGGTCACGTTGTCGTCCCCGGTCGGCAGCAGGACCGCCTTGCTGGGGTCGACCACGACGGACGGCGCCTCCTCGACCTGGACCTCCAGGTTGAACAGGAACCCGACCGCCTCCTCCTTGATGCCCTCCATCATCTGGTTGAACATGTCGAAGCCCTCGCGCTGGTACTCCACGACGGGGTCGCGCTGCGCGTAGGCCCGGAGGTTGATGCCCTCCTGGAGGTAGTCCATCTCGTACAGGTGCTCGCGCCACTTGCGGTCGATCACCGCGAGCAGGACCTGCCGCTCGAGTTCCCGGATCGCCTCGGCGCCGAGCTCCTCCTCGCGGGCCTCGTAGGCGGCGGCCGCGTCGTCCTTGAGCTTCTGGGTCAGGAACTCCTGGTCGACCGCGTTCACCTCGCCGCCGGACTCCTCGACGATGTCGTCGATGGTGAGGGTGACCGGGTAGAGCCGCTTGAGGTTGGTCCACAGCTGCTCGAGGTCCCAGTCCTCGGCGTAGCCCTCCGAGGTGGCCGCCAGCACGATGTCGCCGATCACGTCGGTCACCATGTGCTGGGCCTGCTCGTGCATGTCCTCGCCGTCGAGCACCCGCTTGCGCTCGGCGTAGATGACCTGGCGCTGCTTGTTGAGCACCTCGTCGTACTTGAGGACGTTCTTGCGGATCTCGGCGTTCTGGCCCTCGATCTGGGTCTGCGCGCTGCGGATCTGCCGGGTCACCATCTTGGACTCGATCGGCACGTCCTCGGGGATGTTGAAGCGCTCCATGACCGCCTCGACCGCACCGGCCCGGAACCGCTTCATCAGGTCGTCCTGCAGCGACAGGTAGAACCGGGACTCGCCCGGGTCACCCTGCCGGCCGGACCGGCCGCGCAGCTGGTTGTCGATGCGCCGGGAGTCGTGCCGCTCGGTGCCCAGGACGTAGAGACCTCCCGCGGCGGTCACCTCGGCGGCCTCGGACTCGCAGGCGTCCTTCCAGGCGGGGAGGACCTCCTCGAGCGCCTTCGCGTACTCCTCCGGGGTCTCGACCGGGTCGAGGCCGCGCTGGTGCAGCTCGGCCGAGGCGAGGAACTCGGGGTTGCCGCCGAGCAGGATGTCGGTGCCGCGGCCGGCCATGTTGGTGGCGACCGTGACGCCGCCCTTGCGGCCGGCCTGCGCGATGATCGTGGCTTCCTGGGCGTGGAACTTCGCGTTCAGCACGCTGTGCGGGATGCCGCGGCGGCGCAGCAGGGTGGAGAGGATCTCGGAGTTTTCCACGCTGACCGTGCCGACCAGCACCGGCTGGCCGGTGGCATGCCGCTCGGCGATGTCCTCGATGACCGCGTTGAACTTGGCCTTCTCGGTCTTGTAGATGACGTCCGGGTGGTCGATGCGGATCATCGGCCGGTGCGTCGGGATGCTCACGACGCCGACGTTGTAGACCTTGTTGAACTCGCCGGCCTCGGTTTGCGCCGTACCGGTCATGCCGCCGAGCTTCTCGTAGAGCCGGAAGTAGTTCTGCAGCGTGATGGTCGCCAGGGTCTGATTTTCCTGCTTGACCTCGACGCCCTCCTTCGCCTCGATGGCCTGGTGCATGCCCTCGTTGTAGCGGCGGCCGTGCAGGATGCGGCCGGTGAACTCGTCGACGATGAGGACCTCGCCACCCTCGTTGACGATGTAGTCCTTGTCCCGCTTGTAGAGCTCCTTGGCCTTGATGGCGTTGTTCAGGTAGCCGACCAGCGGGGTGTTCACCGACTCGTAGAGGTTGTCGATGCCGAGGCGGTCCTCGACCCGGCCGACACCGCGCTCGGTGATCGCGACGGTGCGCTTGGCCTCGTCGACCTCGTAGTCGCCCTCGCCGTCCTTGCCCTTCTGCAGGCGGTTGACGATCGCGGCGAACTCTCCGTACCACCGAGCCGAGTGCTCGGCCGGGCCGGAGATGATCAGCGGGGTGCGGGCCTCGTCGATGAGGATCGAGTCGACCTCGTCGACGATCGCAAAGTTGTGCCCACGCTGCACCAACTCGTCCTTCGACCACGCCATGTTGTCGCGCAGGTAGTCGAAGCCGAACTCGTTGTTGGTGCCGTAGGTGATGTCGCAGTGATAAGCCGCGCGATGCTCGACGGACGGCCGGTTCGGCAGGATGACGCCGACCGTGAGGCCGAGGAACACGTGCACCCGGCCGACCCACTCGGCGTCACGCTGGGCGAGGTAGTCGTTCACCGTGATGATGTGCACGCCCTTGCCGCTCAACGCATTGAGGTAGGCGGGGAACACACCGGTCAGGGTCTTGCCCTCACCGGTCTTCATCTCCGGGATGTTGCCGAAGTGCAGCGCGGCGCCGCCCATCAGCTGGACGTCGTAGGCGCGCTGGCCGAGCACCCGCTTGGCACCCTCACGCGCCACGGCGAACGCCTCGGGCAGCAAGGAGTCGAGGGACTCGCCGTCCGCGTACCGCTCCTTGAACGACTCAGTGCACTCACGCAACTCGTCGTCGGTGAGGTCGACGTAGTCTTCCTCGATCGAGTTGACCGCGTCCGCGATCGCCTTGAGCCGGCGCACCATGCGGCCTTCGCCGGCACGTAGGACCTTTTCCAATATCGACACGGGTCAGCGCTCCCCTAGACAGTCTGCCGGACCATCGTAGGCACCCTCCCGCGGAACCTGTGACCCGAGCCTCCGGTAAACCGCACAAAAGGTGCGAAACGTGGCATGGAGTTCGCTGAGAGCGCAGGACTTCCGGCAGGATTACCCCCGAAAACGGCACCAAATGGAGGCGATTTGAGCACCACTGGGGAGATCGACGGAACTGGGGTGCGTCTACGGGCATTTCGCCCGGACGATGTCGAAGCGGTCACGGCCGGCTACGACGATCCGCTCTGCCACCGCTTCCTGCCACCGCTGCCCTCGCCGTTCACCCTCGCACACGCCGAACGCTTCCTCGCCGAGGGCGTGACCTCGGTGTTTGCCGACGGCGGAGCGGCCTACGCGATCGCCGACCCGGACACCGACGAGCTGCTCGGCGGCATCGGTTTCGACAAGGTGGTGCCCGCTCGCGGGCAGGCCGAGATCGGGTACTGGGTCGGGTCCTGGGCGCGCGGCCGCGGCGTCGCCACCGCGGCGGTACGCACCCTGAGCACGCACGCACTCGGCACCGGGCTCGCCCGCCTCGAACTACTCACCCATTGGGAAAATCCGGCCAGCCAGCGTGTCGCGCTCGCGGCGGGCTATCAGCGCGAGGGCGTACGCCGGGCGGCGCTGCCCGACCGCGACGGCGGCCGGGACGACCTGATCGCGTTCGCCCGGGTGGCCGGCGACCCCGGTGACCCGATCCCCCGGCTGCTGCCCGACCTGCCCGGCGGGGAGCTCACCGACGGCGTCGTGACGCTGCGCCCGCTCGGGCCGGACGACATCGCCTTCGCCACCGCCGTGCGCAACCTGCCCGAGGTGTGGCAGACCAGCGTGCCGCCGGAGCCGCCACCGGCCGAGGTGGTGCGGCACCGGTGCGAGCGGGCGGCGGCGCACTGGCTGGCCGGCACCCGCGCCGACCTGGTGATCGTCGACGCGGGAACCGGCACGCCGGCCGGTGAGATCGGGTTGTTCTATCAGGAGCCGGTGACCGGACAGGCCATGATCGGGTACAGCATGCTGCCGGCCTTCCGCGGTCGCGGCTTTGCGACACGGGCGGCCCAGCTGGTCGCGCTGTGGGCGTTCGCGGAGACGGACATCGCCCGCCTCATCGCGGGGACGCTTCCGACGAACGTGGGATCGCAACGGGTACTCGAGAAGGCCGGGTTCCGCCGTGAGGCGTACCTCAGATCGCGCCTGCCCGGCCCCGACGGCGGGCGGGTGGACGACGTGGAATTCGTCCTCCTGGCCGAGGACCTCCTGACCGAAGGCCCCCGGCTTGATGGCTGAGACCGGCTAGGCGGTGGTCTCCAGGGAAAGAATCCCGTAGTCGTAGCCGCGTCGCCGATAGACGACGCTGGGGCGGCCGCTCTCCTTGTCGAGGAAGAGGTAGAAGTCGTGGCCGACGAGCTCCATCTGGAAGAGAGCGTCATCGACGGTCATCGGGTCGGCGGGGTGTTCCTTCTCCCGCACGATGCGCCACGGCTGATCTCCGTCGTGCTCCAGGAGGGCGGTGGCGATGGATGAGGACGACTCCTCGGTGGCCGGCTGGGCCAGACTGAGGTCGGTGGGCAGGCCCGCGGTGGCGGCCGCTACCGAAACGGGCGCGTGCCGCCCGCGGTGCACTCGGCGACGGTCGGCGGAACGCCGCAGTCTGCCGTCGAGTTTGGTGATGGCGCAGTCCAGGGCTGCGTAGAAGTCCTTCGCGCAGGCCTCGGCGCGGACGACGGGCCCTCTGGTCATGACCGTGATCTCGACTCGCTGGCACGTGTCGGACTGGCGCGGATTGCGTTCGTGGAACAGCTCCACGTCGGCTCGGATCAGTTTCTGGTCGTACCGTTCGACCTTGCTCAGCTTCTCGGCGACATGTTCCCGGTAGTGGGCGGGAACCTCTACGTTGCGGCCCTTGACGACAATGTCCACTCGTGACCTCCCCCAACGTTTCTGTTCTGCGGGCGCCCTGATCGACGGGTGCCGGGGGCGCCGAAATGCGACGCGCTTGGCTTCTGCGGTGACGCCGGTCTCGGCTCGGATGAGGGAGTTAACGCGGCGTGACCGATCGCGAAAGAGACGACTCCTTTCCGGTGGCTATGAAGCGGATGACCCGCGCTCTCCCGGTGGTTGGGTAGGCGATGACGCTTACCCTCGTCACCAAGACGCTAACGTGCCGATGCTCCCGCGTCACCCCTCGTTTCGGATAGCTAATCCCTGACCTTTGGCCCTTTCGGTACCCACAGGTGCTTATCCGCCGAAACTTCCTCGAGTTGTTCTTCGCAGCCGGGTGGCGGCGAGCACCGCGGCGCCCGTGACCTGCATGTCCGCCTCCTTCAGGCGACGCGTCACGGCGGCCAGCGTGGCCCCGGTCGTGACGATGTCGTCCACCACCACCAGCGTGCCTCCGAACGGCGTCGCGCGTCGGCGAAACCCGATCAGAGCGGACCGGATTCGCAGCGAACTTTCAGCTGCCGCACGGCGTTCGGCCGCCGACAGTGACGCTGAGTCAGGCCGCGGTAACGCTCGGAGCGGCCGGATGACGCCAGCCTCCCAACCCGCCCCGCGCAGCCGCCGCACCGCCTGTCCGGCGAGACGTGCCATGTGGTCGCCGCCGCGTTCCCGGACGGCCGCGGCGGTGGACGGCACGGTGATCAGCGTGACCGGGCGGCCGCGCGGCGCCAGCTCCACCACCGCCGTCGCGAGCAGCATTCCCAGCGGCCGGGCGAGCCGGTGCCGGCCGCGCTCCTTGTACGCGAGCAGAGCACCCCGCAACGGCCCCTGATAGGCGCCCACGGCCACGCAACGGGGCAGACCCACCGGCGGTGGGTCCGGAGCGGTGCGGAACGGCCGCAGCGCCTCCAGGACCGTCACACACGTGCCGCACATGCCGTACCGCAGCGGGATCCGCTCGGCGCCGCAGCCCGCGCACGGCGACGGAAGCACCAGATCGGCGAGATCACCGAGCAGCGCGAGCACTTCAGTCGAGGAAGAACGGCGCGGACGGCACCGCACCGGCCTGCGGGCTCACGGTCGGGCCGGCCAGGTCGGCCACGGTGATCCGGACCGGCTCGCCGAGTACGTCCCAGGCGTCGCCGTCGGTCTCGTACGACTCGGAGTCGGAGCTCTCCTCGGGCGACAGCGGGTTGGCCGGGTAGGCGGTGAGGACGGTGACCGTCTCCTTGCCGATGTCGGTCAGCCGGGGATAGGTCAGCGCACCGTCGACCGTCACGTCGATCACCGCGGACCGCCCGTCCGAGCGGGTGCCGGCCACCGCGAGGTAGGTCTCGCTGCTCCAGGCCACCGCGGCGACCGAGCTGAAGTTCGGCGGCAACAGCTGCTCGGGAGCGCTCATGGTGAGCGTGTCACCACCGGTGTCCAGCACCGTGCGGTACAGCCGGCCGCCGGCCACCAGCGCGACCCGGTAGCCGTCCGGCGCCACCGAGATCGCCGTGATCGCGCCCGGGTCACCCTGCCACTCGACCGCCGACGCCTTCGACCCGCCCGAGCCGAAGCTGTACAGCTTCCCGCCCAGCGTGATCAGCCCGATCGCGCCGCCGGGGTTGTTGTCCGGGGTGACCGCCCAGACCGGGCGGCCGAGGTCACCGGAGATGCCGCCGATGTCCAGCAGATCGCTCTGCTCGCCGGTCCGGGCCACGGCCACCCGCAGCTTGCGGTTCTTGCCGGTGCCGGTCACCACGGCGAGGAACGTGTGCGTGGCGGACGCGCTCATCGCGGCGGCCGAGAAGCCCTTGTTGTCGGGCGCCTTGATCACCGGGACTGGCTCGGTCGGCTGCGCCGAGTCGGTCAGCCGCCGGATGGTCCCGTTGTAGATCACGAACCGTTCCGGGCGGTCGGCCAGCCGGGAGGCGACGTTGCTGTCCTGGTAGTCGATGCTGGAGTAGCGAACCGGGTCCTGGTTGCCGATCTTGAGTTCGAGGTCGCGCGGGATGAGGTCGCGCAACGACCACTGCAACTGCCGGCGCAGCCGGTCCAGCGCCTTCTCGTCGCCGGCCGGTACGGCCTGCGCGCTCAGCGTCACCTGCAGCGTCTCGTTCGCGGCGGCCGGCACGTTGTCCGGGGCGGCGGTGCCGGACGGCAGCGGGTGCACGGTGTCGCCCAGCCACGAGGCCGGCCCGTTGACCAGCCAGCTCAGGATCGTGGTGGGCTGCTGCACGCTGGGCAGGCTGCGCGGCATGTAGCGCAGGTCGGGGACCAGCCCGGTGTTGTCGTTGTTCCAGAAATAGATCGTGTGGCGCAGGTAGTAGTCGTTCAGCGCGGTGTCGGTCAGCAGCAGGACGCGCGGCGCCGCGAGGATGAACAGGCCGCCCTTGCCGGGCACCGGGCCGACCTGGAACTTGTAGTCGGTCACCGCGGGCGACGGATCGGGCGACGGCTCCAGCACGCCGTTGCTCTTGAGCGTGCCGACCTGCTGGGCGCTGACCACGACCTCCGGGTCGCCCGGGGTGAAGAGCACCTTGTCGGCCAGGCGGATCACCCGGACGTCCGGGCCGGCTTGGAAACCGGCCTTGGCGTCGTCGGCGATGAACGCCTTGACCCGGTTGGTTGCACCCTCCGGGTCGCCGGCCGCGGCCATCAGGTAGTTGGTCACCAACTGCACGGCGTCACTGGCCGAATCACGGGCGGGTGGCTCGGAGGGGGTGCTGTCGTCCCCGCCGCCGAAGCCCGCCGACGGCCCGTCCCCGATCACCGTCACGTCGGTGTCGTCGGGGATGCCGCAACCGCCGGCCAGCAGGACACCGACCAGCGCGACGACCAGGTAACGCCGCATCAGACCACCTCGGCCGTCTCGTCGCTCTCGATCGCCGGCACCCGGTCGCGCGGGATCAGCGGCAGCGGCGCGGCGAGCAACCGGTCGCCGGAGCGCACCGGCAGGGTGAGCCGGAACTGGGCGCCCTCGCCGGGAGCGCCCCAGGCCTCCAGCCAGCCGCCGTGCAGCCGGGCGTCCTCGGCGCTGATCGACAGGCCGAGGCCGGTGCCGCCGGTCTGCCGGGCCCGGGACGGGTCGGCGCGCCAGAACCGGTTGAAGACCAGGCGTTCCTCGCCGGCCTTGAGGCCGATGCCGTGGTCGCGAACGGTAACCGCGACCGCCGCATCGTCGCAGGCCAGGGTGATCTGCACCGGGCGGCCCTCGCCGTGCTCGACCGCGTTGCCGACCAGGTTGCGCAGCACCCGCTCGATCCGGCGCGGGTCGACCTCGGCGATCACCGGCGCCTCCGGCACCCGCAGCTCGATGCTGACCCCGACCCGGTCGGCCAGGCCGGTCAGCCGTTCGGCGACCCGGTGCACGATCGGCACCAGGTCGGTGTGCTCGGCGTCCAGAGCGGCGAAGCCGGCGTCGAACCGGCTGATCTCCAGCAGGTCGGTGAGCAGGCTCTCGAAGCGGTCCAGCTCGGCCTGCAGCAACTCGGCGCTGCGGGCGACGGCCGGATCGAACTCCTCCCGCTCGGAGAAGATCAGGTCGGCGGCCATCCGTACGGTCGTCAGCGGCGTGCGCAACTCGTGCGACACGTCCGAGGTGAAACGGCGCTGGAGCCGGGACATCTCCTCGAGCCGCACGATCTGCCGCTGGAGGTTGGCCGCCATCTGGTTGAACGAGGCCGCGAGCAGGGCCAGGTCGTCCTCGCCGTCCACCTTCATCCGCTGGTCGAGCAGACCGGCCGAGAGCCGCTGAGCGGTGCGGGCGGCATCGCGCACCGGCAGCACGACCAGGCGGGTGACCAGGCCGGCCACCACGCCGAGCAGGATGACCAGGGCCAGGCCGGTGGCCAGCACGGTGGTGCGGATCTGGTTGGCCGCGCTGTCCTCGGTGGTCAGCGGCACGAGGTAGTAGAGCTCGACGTGACCGAAGCTGGTCGGCACGGGTGACCCGTACACCAGGAATTTGGTCTGTCGTCCTTCCACCTCGGCGGTGCGAACCTGTTCGGCGACCTTGCCGTCGCGGGAGACGGACCGGATCAGGTCGGCGGTGATCAGCTCGGAGGTGTCCATCTTCGCCGAGGTGGCGGCGTCGATCTCGGTGGTGAACTGGTCGGCGCGCAGTGACACCACCGAGCCGCCCGACTCGGCCGGGTCGTCGTCGGCCAGCACGTCCACGGTGGTGTTGACGGTGGCCTGCAGCCGCGGGTCGCGGGCCTGGCGGTGCACGCTCAGCTGGGACGCGGCGTATTTCACCTTGCTGTCCATGGACGCCTGGACCTCGTCCTGCGCCCGGTTCAGCAGGATCTTGGCGCTGCGCTGGGCCACGAAGAAGCCGAACGCGCCGACCAGCAGGCTCGACGCGATCAGGGTGAGCGCCACCACCCGCAGTTGCAGGGAGCGGCGCCACTCGCGGCGGGCCGGGGCCAGCACCCGCTCCAGCCGGCGTACGGCCACGCGGAAGTATCGCCGGAGCACCCGCAGGGTGCGCCGGATGGGCATCGGAAGCCAGGCCGGGGCGCGCATCTCGCGGGCAAGGTTAGCCCCTCGGGGCTATCACCCGGTCCCCGCCTTGTAGCCGACCCCACGAACGGTAAGGATGATCTCCGGCCGTTCCGGATCCGGTTCGATCTTTGCCCGCAGCCGCTGGACGTGCACGTTCACCAGCCGGGTGTCGGCCGCGTGGCGGTAACCCCAGACCTGCTCGAGCAGCACCTCGCGGGTGAACACCTGCCGCGGTTTGCGGGCCAGCGCGACCAGCAGGTCGAACTCGAGCGGGGTCAGTTTCACCTCGTCGTCGTCGCGGGACACGGTGTGGGCCGGGACGTCGATGGTGATCTGGTTGCCGGGCGGCCCGATGGTGAGTGTCTCGGGCGCGGCGTCCTCGCCCCGGCGCAGGCGGGCACGCATCCGCGCCACCAGCTCCTTGGGCTTGAACGGCTTGACCACGTAGTCGTCGGCGCCGGACTCGAGCCCGAGCACGACGTCGACCGTGTCGCTCTTGGCGGTGAGCATGACGATCGGGATGCCGGACTCGGCGCGGATCGCCCGCGCCACGTCGATGCCGCTCATGCCGGGCAGCATGAGGTCGAGCAGGACGATGTCCGGCCGGCTTTCCCGGAAAGCGGCCAGGGCGCGTTCGCCGTCGGCGACGAAGGAGGGCAGGAAACCCTCACTACGCAGAACGATGCCGAGCATCTCGGCCAACGCTGGGTCGTCATCGACGACGAGTACCCGGGCTCTCATGCGGTCCAATATTGCACTGTCCTCCCCGACGCCGCGTACCCCGGTGCCGATCTTGCCTGCGGAAGCCTACGCGAAAAGGGCACGGCCCCAGAAGTCGTCCGGGCCGGAGACCCCTGGCGGGCAGGCGAACAGGCCGCTGGAGACGTGCCGGAGGTACTCGTTCATGGCGTCGTGCCGGGCGAGATTCAGCTGAATGGGTACGAAATGCGTGCGCGGGTCCCGCTGGTAGGCGATGAAGAACAACCCCGCGTTGAGCCGGCCGAGCCCGTCCGAGCCGTCCACGAAGTTGTAGCCGCGACGCAGCAGGTGCGCACCGGAGTTCGAGGTCGGGTGGGCCAGCCGGACGTGCGCGTCGGGCCGGATCGAGGTCGACGTCAGGTCCGGCTCGTCGAACTCCTTACCCTGCCCGATCGGTGCGCCCTCGCCCTTGGTCCGCCCGACGATGTCCTCCTGCTCGCCCAGCGAGGTGCGGTCCCAGGTCTCGATCATCATCCGGATCTTCCGGGTGACCAGGTACGACCCACCGGCCATCCAGTCCGACCCGTCGTCCGCCGCCGCCCACAGGTGCTGCCGGAGCAGGTCGGTCTCCTCGGCCTTCAGGTTGGCGGTGCCGTCCTTGAAGCCGAACAGGTTGCGCGGGGTGGCCTGGGCGGTCGAGGTCGACGACGTACGCCCGAAACCCAGTTGCGACCAGCGCACGCTGACCACGCCCATGCCGATCCGGGCCAGGTTGCGGATCGCGTGCACCGCGACCTGCGGATCGTTCGCGCAGGCCTGCACGCAGATGTCGCCGCCCGAGATGGTGGCGTCGATGGTGTCGCCCGGGAAGTGCGGCAGGTCGGCCAGCGCGGCCGGCTTGCGGGCGGCCAGCCCGAAGCGGTCCTTGCCGGTGGCGTCCCGGAACAGGGTGGGTCCGAAGCCGATGGTGAGGGTGAGCCCGGCGGCGGGCAGGCCGATGGCCTCACCGGTGTCGTCCGGCGGCGCCTCGAGGATCCCGGCGGTGGCCCCGATCTCGCCGGCGTCCCGGCCCGCGGTCATCCGGGCGGCGGCCGCGGTCCAGTCCTCGAGCAACTGGATCAGCCGATCACGCGAGGTGGTGATCACGTCGAACGCGACGAAGTGCAGCCGGTCCTGGGCCGGCGTGACGATGCCGGCCTGCACCGGACCGTAGAACGGCACCTGATCGGTGGTGCTTTCCGGGGTGGTGGCCGAGGACCGCAGGACGGCGCCGCCGACGGCGGCCGCCCCGGCTACTCCGGCCACGCCGGCGCCGGCGAGCGCGATCACTCGCCGGCGCGGGAACGATTTATCCGACATGAGAACCTACTTCTTGGCGATGACCCCGGCGATCTTGCTGATCGGTTCGGCGAGTGCGTTGATCACGTCCGACAGGCCCTTCAGCTCGGCCTGGGTGAGCTGGTTCTGCAGCTTCCAGCCGTCACCGTCGCGGTACTTCGCCAGCTCGTTGTCGACGTTGGTGAACGCGGTGTCGATCTGCTTGACCAGCTCGGGATCGCGCTGCTCGAGCGCCGGGCGCAGGGCCGCGACCGCCGCCTGGGAACCGTCCACGTTCGCGGCGAAGTCCCACAGGTCGGTGTGCGAGTAGCGGTCCTCCTCGCCGGTGATCTTGCTGTTGGCGACCTCGTCGAGCAGCTCCTTGGCGCCGTTGGCCAGCTGCAGCGGGGACAGCTTCTCGGCCTTCGCCTTGGCGACGACCTCCTTGACGTCGGTCAGCAGCTGGTCGGCGACCGGGCCGTCCTTGCTGATGTCCTTCGCCACCCACAGGTCCTTCTCGAGCTTGTGGAAGCCGGAGAAGGGCAGCTCGGCGGTGGCGTCGTCCTCGCGGCCGTCGATCTTCGGGTCCAGGTCGCCGAAGATCTCGGCCACCGGCTCGATGCGCTCGTAGTAGGTGCGGGCGATCGGGAAGAGCTGCTTCGACTTCTCGATGTCGCCGCCCTTGACCGCGGTCACGAAGTCGGTGGTCTTCTCGACCAGCGCCTCGCTCTGCGAGGTGATGTACCGGGTGTAGCTCTCGGTGGCCTGCTGGAGGGCGGCGTCCTCGGTCAGCGCCGCGGCCGAGCCGGACACGGTCAGGTCGGCCCGGATGCCGGTGCCGATCATGCCGGGCTTGCAGGCGGTCTGGTACGTGCCGGCGGGCAGCTCGACGCGCAGCTCGCGGGAGAGACCCGGGGTGATGTTCTCCACCTCGCCCATCACCCGGTCGCCGGCCGCGTAGACGTAGAACTCGGTGACCTTGTTGCCTGAGTTGGCGATCTGGAAGACGTGCGTGCCGGCCGGCAGCGTGTTCTGGCCGACCTCACAGGCGGTGTCGGAGGCCTTGACCGCGATCGGGCCACCGGACGCCGTCGACGAGTCCGGCTTGTCCGAGCTGCAGGCGGCGGTTACCGAACCGACCGCGACCAGCGCGATTATCCAAGGGGCGTGGCGCAACGTAGATCTCCTATGCGGCGGGGGTGGGTGCCGGCGCGGTGCGACGCGCCGGCCAGAGGAAGAGAACGAGGGCGGGCACGAGGTAGACCGCCCAGGCGACGATCTCGAGCACGCTGGGCTGTGGTGTGACGTTGAACATCCCGGCGAGCAGGGTCGCGTACCAGGTGGACGGGTCGAGCCAGCTCGCCGCGTCGTACGCCAGGTTGCCGATGCCGGGCAGGAACTCGGCCTCCTGCAGGGAGTGCACGCCGTACTTGAAGATGCCGGCGGCGACCAGGATGAGCAGCACGCCGGTCCACCGGAAGAAGACCGTCAGGTTGATCCGCACGGCGGTCGCGTACATCAGGTAGCCGATCGCGATCGCGGTGGCGATGCCGCCGAGCAGCGCGGCCAGCGGGCCGCCGTTGAGGTCGGCGCCCTGCACCGCGGCGTAGAAGATCAGCGACGTCTCGAGACCCTCGCGGACCACCGCGAGGAAGGCCATGAACCCCACCGCGAACGAGCCCACCGCCAGGGCGTCCTGCAGTCGGTTGCGTAGCTCACCGGCGATGCCGCGGGCGGCCCGCCGCATCCAGAAGATCATCCAGGTGACGAAGCAGACCGCGGCGATCGAGGTGATCGCCTCGAACGCCTCCTGCTGCTTGAAGTCCTTGAGCAGGGTGGTCTCGGTGTAGCTGAGCATCCAGCCGAAGAGGACCGAGAGCACCACCGCCGCGGCCACGCCGGCCCACACCAGCTTCAGCTTGTCCTTGCGATCCGACTTGACCAGGAACGCGATGAGAATGCTGACCACCAGGGTGGCCTCCAGCCCTTCGCGTAGGCCGATGAGGTAGGTGGCGAACATTTCACTCCGCGACGATAGCTAAGGCAACCCTAAGTTAGGTTGGGCATACCTTAACCGGGGCACGGGACGGCACGTCAAGGGGGGTCCTACGTTTTGTAGGGAACAGAAAAGGGCGGCCCCCCGAACAGGGCCGCCCTCGACGGGATGATCAGGCGCGGTCGAACTCCCCGGCCCGGACACCCGAGATGAAGCCGCTCCACTGTGCCGCGGCGAATGTGAGCACGGGCCCGGCAGCGTCCTTCGAGTCGCGCACCAGCACGGCCGAGGGAACATTCGCGACCTCGACGCAGTGCCCCGCGGCACCGCTCCGAGTGCTCTTACGCCAGGTGAGATTGGCGTCCTGCATGGCAGTCCCCTTCCAGGAATTAGGCACTACCATTTCAGCTCAAGACTCGGCCGAACCGCGGAGCGCTTCCTCCCTTTCAGCGATGGCCGTTCGGCTGTCTTCTGGCGACAGGGCACGTTTCCGCAGGTCATCGAGGGCGTCCCGGTAGACCTCGATCTCGTCGGGTTTCACCCGGAAGAGACCACCGGTAAGCCCTTCGATGTGCACGACCGGCGCCCGGGTGCCGGGCGCGAAGTCCAGCACCATGAACGACTCGATCTGCCCGGCGTGCGCGCCGGCCGAGAACGGCAGGATCGACAACTCCAGCCCGGGGCGATGCGCGGCCTCGGACAACCGGGCCAGCTGTCGTAGCAGGACCTCGCGGCCGCCGACCTCCCGGTGGAGCACCGCCTCGTCCAGCACCATCCGCAGCGCCGGTGGTGGATCACGGGTCAGCACCGCCTGGCGGGCCATCCGCAGCGCGAGCCGGCGCTGGATCACCCGCGGATCGCCGACGTCCGCGCCGCGCTCGATCACCGCCCGGGCGTACTCGTCGGTCTGCAGCAGGCCCGGCACCACCTGGGCCTCCCACTCGCTGATCAGGGCGGCCTCGCCCTCCAGCGCGACGTACTCGTCGTAGGGGTCCGGGACGGACGAGCGGTACTGCGTCCACCAGGCTCGGTCGCTGCCGCGGCGGGCCAGGTCGCGCAGGCGGTCGCGGTCCTCCACCCGGACGCCGTAGGCGGTCAGCAGGCGGTCGAGGTCACCCTCGCTGATCGAGGTGTGCGCCGTCTCGATCCGGCTCAGTTTCGACTCGGACCAGCCGAGCGCGGTGGCGACGGCCGCGCCGCGCCGCTCACCGCGGAGCCGGCGCAGCTCGATGCCGAGCTCGCGCCGTGCGGTAGAAGTCGCCCGGGCCACGTCGCCACCATAGACATGTGCCGGTGTCTCTCTGCAACTTGCATTGCACACTATGCACTTGCATGCAGGTCAGGCGGCGTGACGTAATGAACATGAACGACGGGATCGCGGTAGCGGCAACTGCCGTGCCCCCGGAGAGATCGAGCCCCCGTCCTGCGGGCGGACGGGGGCTCGATCCTGCTCAGTACCGGTAATGATCGGGCTTGTACGGGCCCTCGACCGGCACCCCGAGGTAACCGGCCTGCTCCTTGGTCAGCTCGGTCAGCCGCACGCCCAGCGCGCCGAGATGCAGCCGGGCGACCTTCTCGTCCAGGTGCTTGGGCAGCACGTACACGCCGACCGGGTAATCCTCGGTCTTGGTGAACAGCTCGATCTGCGCGATCGTCTGGTTCGAGAAGCTGTTGCTCATCACGAACGACGGGTGGCCGGTCGCGTTGCCCAGGTTCAGCAGGCGACCCTCGGACAGCACGATGATCGAGTGCCCGTCGGCGAAGCTCCACTCGTCGACCTGCGGCTTGATGATGGTCCGCCGCACATCGGCCCGCCGCTGCAGACCCGCCATATCGATCTCATTGTCGAAATGACCGATGTTTCCGACGATCGCCTGGTGCTTCATCCGCGCCATGTGCTCGTGCGTGATCACGTTGAAGCACCCGGTCGCCGTTACGAAGATGTCGGCGTAGGAGACGACGTCGTCGATCGTCGCGACCTGGTACCCGTCCATCGCCGCCTGCAACGCGCAGATCGGGTCCACCTCGGTGACGATCACCCGGGCGCCCTGGCCGCGCAGCGATTCGGCACACCCCTTGCCCACGTCGCCGTAGCCGAACACGACCGCCACCTTGCCGCCGATCAGCACGTCGGTGGCCCGATTGAGGCCGTCGATCAGTGAATGGCGGCAGCCGTACTTGTTGTCGAACTTCGACTTGGTCACCGAATCGTTGACGTTGATCGCGGGGAACAGCAGGGTGCCGTTCTGCTGCATTTCGTAGAGCCGGTGCACGCCGGTCGTCGTCTCCTCGGTCACGCCCTTGACCCCGGCCGCCACCCGCATCCACCGCCGGTCGTCCTCGGCCAGACTGCGGGAAAGCACGCCGAGAATGACCGCGTACTCCTCGGAATCGGCCGGATCGGCCGACGGAACCGCGCCGAGTTTCTCGAACTCGGCCCCCTTGTGCACCAGCAGCGTCGCGTCGCCACCGTCGTCGAGAATCATGTTGGGCCCGTCGCCGTCCGGCCACAGCAGGACCTGCTCGGTGCACCACCAGTACTCCTCGAGCGACTCGCCCTTCCACGCGTACACCGGCACACCCTGCGGTTTCTCCGGGGTGCCGGCCGGCCCGACCGCGATCGCGGCGGCCGCGTGATCCTGCGTCGAGAAGATGTTGCAGGAGGCCCACCGCACCTCCGCACCGAGCGCGGTGAGCGTTTCGATCAGCACCGCGGTCTGAATGGTCATGTGCAGCGAGCCGGTAATTCGCGCGCCGCGCAGGGGCTGAGTCGGCCCGAACTCCCGGCGCAACGACATCAGTCCGGGCATCTCGTGCTCCGCGAGCTGGATCTCCTTGCGCCCGAAAGCAGCGAGCGACAGATCCGCGACCTTGAAGTCGCCGTCGGTTACCGTCCGCGGACGAATGGTGCTGGTCATTTGATGAACTCCTCGAAAGGGATCGGCGGGCCGGCCGAACAACGCTCTCGGCGACGCCCTGCGCTCGGTTTCCCGGACCGCCGGCCGTTGCCTCGCGGTCTTTTTCGCGTACGCGGCGAGTCGGTTCACAACCGCAATACCGCCCGGCCCGCCTCTCGGCGCGATCGACTGCAACACCGGCGCGTGCCGCGCCTCTCGCGTGAGGCGCGCCCACACCGGCACCGGTCGACCGCGCCGACGAGCAGCGCCATCCCCGACCGCGCGAGCCCGCCCCGAAATAGCGAACGGGGCGGCAGGCCTAGACCCGCCGCCCCGTTCATCCCCCCGGTTTGGTACCGCGCGCGTCCGTGGGACCCCCCGATCACCAATGACGCTGCGTGGTTATAGATTTACACTCTGCATTCGCCACGTCAAGCAAATCCGGAAATTTCATGGTTTTGTGGTCAAGTTTTGTCACTCTCGGCACACGTGCAACATCACTTGGAGGCCGGTGGGGAGTCACCACGCGAGAGGCGCGGCACGCGCCGGTGTGGCCGCCCGGCCGCGTGGAGCGGGCGGTCGGGCGGTATTGCGGTTGGCTACGGACTACCGCGTACTGATCAGAAACGGCCAGATTATGCCGGGACCGTGGCGATGAACGCCTGGCCGGTGCCGGCGATTTTGAGCTTTCCCGCGTCGGCGGGAGCGTAGGCGGCGTCACCGCGAGTGAGTTCGATCGGGGTGCCGTCGATGGACTCGCCGAGGAAGAGGTCACCCTCGGTGGCCAGGACGAGGCGCGGGCCCTCGGCCGGGATCTCCAGCGGCGGGCGGGTGCCGTCCACCTCGATGCGGTAGAGGACGAAGTCCGGGACCGGAACCGACCAGGTCAGGATGCCGGAAGCCACCTCGGTCGCACGCAGGATCGGGTCGTCGAGCACCTCGAAACGCAGGACCTGGAGCAACTCGGGGACGTCCACCCGCTTGGGGGTGAGGCCGCCGCGGAGGACGTTGTCGCTGGCCGCCATGAGCTCCACACCGGCGCCACGCAGGTAGGCGTGCAGGTTGCCGGCCGGCATCCAGATGGCCTCGCCCGGCTGCAGGTGCACGTGGTTGAGCAGGAGCGCGACCAGCACGCCCGGGTCACCGGGGTAGAACGTGGCCAGTTCGGTGGCGAGCGGGCTGGTGCCGGCCGCCACGACCGCCTCGATCAGCCCGGCACGGTCCTCGTCGGGCCAGCTCAGCAGGGCCTTCACCGCGGTGGCCAGATCGCCGGCCCGCAGCGCCGCGACCACCGGGGCCAGCGCCGGGATGCCGAACGCCTCGAGGTCGTCGGCGGCCGCGGCCGGGTTGCGGAAACCGCACAGCGCCTCGAACGGGGTGATCGCCACCAGCATCTCGGGCTTGTGGTTGGCGTCCGTGTAGTTCTTCGGGAGGCTCGGATCGGCCTCCTGGCGGGCCCAGGCCTCGCGGGCGTAGTCGAGCGACGGGTGCGCCTGCAGCGACAGCGGCGCGTCGGCCGCGAGGACCTTGAGCAGGAAGGGCAGGCGGGGGCCGAACTCGGCCACCACCTGCTCCCCCAGATGTGCCTTCGGGTTGTCGGCGATCAGCGTGGGCAGGCTGACGCCGTCGACCGTGGACGGGTCGCCGGGATGCGCACCCAGCCACAGCTCCGCCTCGGGAGCCTCGGTGGGGCTGGGCCGCCCCTGCAGATCGGCGATCACGGTGCGCGATCCCCAGGCATAGGGACGGATGACACCGGTCAACGGGTACACGGTCATGGCCGCAGAATATCCGGTTCTACGCCGTCGCTGGGGCACCCTCGGCTACCGCCGACGCCTTCCGCTCGCTGAAGATGTCCGGCTCGATGTAGATGACCCGGGCGATCGGAACAGCTTCGCGGATGCGCTTCTCGGTCTCGTCGATGTGGGTCGCCAGGTCGTCGGCCCGCTCGGCGCGCGGCACCGCGATCTTCACCGCGACCAGCAGCTCCTCCGGACCGAGGTAGAGCGTCTTCATGTGAATGATCCGCTCGATGCCCTCGCCGGCCAGGATCGCCGTCTCGATCTTGTGGACATCTTCCGGAGTCGCACCCTCGCCGAGCAGCAGACTCTTCGTCTCGACCGCGAGGATGCCGGCGATCGAGACCAGCAGGATGCCGATCGCGCCGGTGCCGATACCGTCCCACACGCCGTCGCCGGTGATCAGCGTGAGCACCACGCCGAACAGGGCCAGCACCAGGCCGACCAGGGCGCCGGCGTCCTCGAGCAGCACCACCGGCAGCTCGGGAGCCTTGGCCCGGCGGACGAAGTTGACCCAGCTCGTGCGGCCCCGGGTGTGGTTGGACTCCTTGATCGCGGTCATGAACGAGTACGTCTCTAGGCCGATCGCGACGACCAGCACCGTGACCGGCACCCACTGCCAGGCGTCGATCGCCTCGGGGTGCCGGATCTTGTGGTAGCCCTCGTAGAGCGCGAACAGGCCACCGACACTGAACAGCACGATCGACACGATGAACGCGTAGATGTAGCGCTCGCGGCCGTAGCCGAACGGGTGCTCGGGGGTCGCCTTGCGCTTCGCCCGCTTGCCGCCGATCAGCAGCAGGAGCTGGTTGCCCGAGTCGGCGACCGAGTGGATCGCCTCGGCCAGCATCGACGACGAGCCGGTCAGCAGCCACGCGACGAACTTGGTGACCGCGATGCCTAGATTCGCGGTCAGCGCCGCGATGATCGCTCTGGTGCCGCCCTCTGCACTCATACCAATGCTCCGCTTCGCTCCGCATTGCCATGAGCAAATTCCGCACCGAGCCTGATGGTGATTCCGCTTCGCTCCATCACTGGATTCCCTCGGGCATCGGGTTGGACAGCTCCTTCATCTCACTGATGGCGGGGACGGCCATCGGGTCGAGTCCATGTGCCAGAGCAAGATACAGCGAGGCGAAGTCGGGCACCGCGGTGAGTGAGGCCAGCCGTTCCAGCGCCGAGCCGCCCTCGGCGGTCAGCACGTCGACGCGCACTCCGCGCCGCTCGGCCAGGGTCTGCACCGCGTCGGCGCGACGCTCCTCGACGGCGATCGGCTCGTCGGCGTCTTCCTCCGGGTTGAGCCCGCCGTCACGGAAGACCACGAGCCGCAGCCGGGTGCCGGTCGCTTCCTCTTCCTCGTCGGGGTCGGCGAAGATGTCGCGGGACGACTCGGCGAGACCGCCGAAGACCCCGTCGAGCAGGCCCACCCGGCCACGGCCGGCCTCGCCGAGCGCGCCGGCCATCACCGGGTAGCGAGCGTTCGCGGCCAGGGTGTCGGCGAAGCGCCGGGCGGCCACGGTGGCCAGCGGGGACGAGCCCCAGACGATCGGGATCGAGCCGGCCAGGCCGAGCGCGAGCGACTTGGCCGGGTTGACGAACGAGTCGGCACCGGCCCGGCACCGCTCGGCGTCGGCGTCCAGCCGGGTCGCGGTCTCGGCCAGGTCGGCCTCGTTGACCTTGACCAGGCCGATCGCCCGGGCCGCGAGCAGCACCGGCACGGTCAGGCCCCAGAGGCTGGCCCGGGCCGGCGCGCGGCGCGGCACCGGGATGAACGGCGACCTGGCCCGCTCGGCCATCGCCTGCAGCTCGGTGTCGGGGTTACCGATAGCGATCAGCCGGGCACCCCGGCGGACCGCGGCCTCGGCAGCGGCCAGCGCCTCCGGGCTGCGACCGGAGGCGGAAACGGCGATGACCACGTCGGCCGCACCCACCCAGCCGGGGATGCCGGCGCTGCGGTGCCCGATGATCGGCACCGGACAGCGGTGACCGGCCACGGTGGCCAGGATGTTGCCGGTCAGGCCGGCGGTGCCGATGCCGGCCACGACGACCGCCCGGGGGCGGCCCTCGTCGGCCATCATGCTCAGGTCGGCCTCGGCGGCCAGGGCCGCGGACTCGCGGACCTGGGCGCCGGCCGAAGCGGTGGCGCGGAGCATGCCGCCGGGGTCGTTGGCGAGCATCGACTTCTCGTCGTCGAGCAGCGACTCGTCGGCGACGCGATGCCCGTTGACCCCGGACGAGCCCTCCAGCGGGGTGGCCATCAGGCCTCCTTCGCGGAGGGCTGCCGCGCCTCGTCGAGCAGCAGGACGGGGATGTCGTCGCGGATCTCGAAGATCCGCCCGCACTCCGTACAGGTGAGGGTTTGCGCATCGGCGTCGTGCGTCAACGGCGAGTGGTGCGTGTCCGGGCAGGCCAGGATGTCCAGCAACTGCGGATCGAGGGCCACCGAACGGCTCCTTTACGAGTGGCAGAGAGCGAGCCCCCTGATCCTAGTGCGGTGTCCACGAACGTTCACCGGCTTGGGTCCGGTGGGTGTGTTGTGGATCCCCGCCCATTGACATGGACGAGCGACTTCTCACCGTCAGTGGGGCGGGCCTCCCCGCGCGGCAACGACCGGCATCGCGGATGGGCCGGGCCCGCCCGCAGCGGGCGCGCGGAGGGTGAGGTGCACCTGCCGGGACCGCGTGCCACGGGAGTGAATCCGCGCGTACGGCAAAGGTCTTCCGCGGGAAAGCGTCCCGCCCTCCGTTCGAGGCAGGCTGGGCCGGGGTTCCGTACTTTCTGGAATTGGTGAGACCCCGACCCGAAAATATCTAGGCATACGACAAGTACGCCTAGATGCTAGGCGTTGGACAGCCCTCTTCGATCGCGGCGTCGGGTCAGCGGCGCACGATCGTCAGCACTTCGTCCCTCAGCGATGCCATCCGATCCGGCTTCGGGGCCTCCACGTTGAGCCGCAGCAACGGCTCGGTGTTGGAGGCTCGCAGGTTGAACCAGGCGCCGTCGGCGAGCGTCACGGTCAGGCCGTCCAGCTCGTCGAACGTGGCGTCCGGGAAGGCCGCCCGGACGTCGGCGACCCGGGCCGGGGCGTCCGCCACGGTGGAGTTGATCTCGCCGGAGGCGGAGTAGCGCTCGAACTCGGCGGCGAACTCGGACAGCGGCCGGTCCTGCCCGCCCAGCGCGGCCAGCACGTGCATGGCGGCCAGCATGCCGGTGTCGGCGAACCAGAAGTCGCGGAAGTAGTAGTGCGCCGAGTGCTCGCCGCCGAAGACCGCGTTGGTGCGGGCCATCTCGGCCTTGATGAACGAGTGGCCGACCCGGCTGCGGACCGGCTTGCCGCCGTTCTCGGTGATGATCTCGGGCACCGCGGATGAGGTGATCAGGTTGTGGATGATCGTGCTGCCCGGGAACTTGGCCAACTCCCGCTTGGCGACCAACGCGGTGACCGCCGAGGGCGAGACCGGGTCGCCGTGCTCGTCGATGATGAAGCAACGGTCGGCGTCGCCGTCGAACGCGACGCCGATGTCGGCGCCCTGCGCCCGGATGGCTTCCTGCAGGTCGACCAGGTTGGCCGGGTCGAGCGGGTTGGCCTCGTGGTTCGGGAACGAGCCGTCCAGCTCGAAATACATCGGCACGATGGTCAGCGGCAGGGCCGCGAGCACCTGGTCGCCGAGCACGGCCGGAACGGTGTGGCCGCCCATGCCGTTGCCCGCGTCCACGATGACCTTGAGCGGCCGGATGCCGGAGAGGTCGACCAGCGAGCGCAGGTGCTCCGCGTAGTCGCGGAGCAGGTCGCGGGTCTCGATCCGGTCGGGACCGTCGGCATCGGCGTTCAGGTCGCGCAGCAGCTGCTCGGCGCGGCGGCGGACGACGGCGAGGCCGCTGTCCTGACCGACCGGCTTGGCGCCGGCGCGGCACAGCTTGATGCCGTTGTACTGCGCCGGGTTGTGGCTGGCGGTGAACATGGCACCGGGCAGGCCGAGCGCGCCGGAGGCGTAGTAGAGCTGGTCGGTGGAACCGAGACCGGTGTTGATCACGGCCGCGCCGGCCGCGTTGGCGCCCCGAGCGAAGGCGGCGGCCAGGCCGGGGCCGGACTCGCGCATGTCGTGCGCGATCACGATCTGGTCCGCGTCGTCCCCCGACTCACGCAGCATCTCGACGAAAGCGGTGCCGAGCGCCCGGGCGACAGCCTCGTTGAACTGGTCGGGCACCGTTCCACGGACGTCGTACGCTTTGACGATCTTGGACAGATCAGACAATTCTCCCCCTCACCCCGTTGATTCCCGCTGAGAGTAGCGGAGGCAGGAGAACGAGAAGGTGGCAACGGGACGCCGCCACTGTTACGGGTGGCTTGTCGTCCGGGGTGATGCGGGTCACGATGGGTGGGACTGGAGGTGGCCCGTGGCCAATCCCTGGCTCGCCCTCGATCTCGGCACCGATCCGGCCGAACGGATTCGGCAGGTCGGGCGTGCCCACGAACGCTTCCTGTCGGGGGACCAGCGGTCCCCGCAGATCCGCTCGGTGGTCGCCGACTCGTGGAAACGGTCCGCCTCCGCGCTGCCCGGGGCCGACAACACCCCGCCGATCGATCTGAGCGACGGCGAACTGGAGGAATACCGGGCGGCCCACCCGCTGGCGCGGGTACTGCCGATCTTCCGCGACCTGCTGGGCGGCCTGGCCGAGGACGGCGACCATCTGATGGCGGTCTGCGACGCGTACGGGCGGCTGCTCTGGGTCGAGGGGGCCGGCTCGGTGCTGCACGGGGCCGAGCAGATGAACTTCGTACCGGGCGCCCGCTGGGACGAGGCGCACGCCGGCACCAACGCCCCCGGCACCGCCTTGGCCATCGACCACTCGCTGCAGATCTTCGCGACCGAACATTTCAGCCGTTCGGTGCAGCGCTGGACCTGCGCGGCCGCACCGATCCACGACCCCGGCACCGGCCGGCTGCTCGGCGCGATCGACGTGACCGGCGGCGACCACCTGGCCAACCCGCACAGCCTGGCCCTGGTCCGGGCCACCGCCCTGGCCGCCGAGGCCTACCTGGGCAGTCAGCTCACCCCGCACACCGCCGCCGGCCGGGTCGCCGCCCTGGGCCGCAACGAGGCCACGCTGACCTTCGGCGGGGCACGGCAACGGCTCGGTCGCCGGCACTCGGAACTGGTCGTCCTGCTCCTGGCGCACCCGGAAGGGCGTACCGGAGAGGAACTTGGTTTTGATCTCTATGGCGACGATGTGAGCCCGGTGACCGTGCGCGCCGAGTTGTCCCGACTGCGCCGCACCCTCGGCCCGGAGCTGGTCGAATCGCGGCCCTACCGGCTGCGCGCCGAGCTGGACTCCGACTTCCGCACGGTGACCCGGCTGCTGGAACGCGGGCGGGTGGCGGAGGCCCTGGAGGAGTACGCGGGGCCGCTGCTCCCCGGCTCCGACGCACCCGGCATCACCCGCCTGCGCAACCTGGTCGACGGGCAGATGCGCGCGGCCGTGCTGGCCAGCCACGACCGTTCACTGATGCGCACCTGGCTGCACCACCCGTGGGGCGCCGACGACCTGGAGATGTGGGAGGCCTACACGAAACAGCTCCCGCACGGCTCCCCGGCCCGCCCACTCGCGGTAAACCGGATCCGCCAGCTCGCCGCCGAATACGGTCTTGCAACGTCGTTGCAACGTGCCGGTAACTAGCTTGGCCCGTACCTACCCCGCAGGTACGGAGGCCAGCATGACCACATACTCCCCGCCCGGTTCCGACGGATCGATCGTCAGCTACCAGTCCCGCTACGACCACTACATCGGTGGCGAGTACGTCGCACCGGCCAGGGGGCAGTACTTCGAGAACCCCAGCCCGGTCACCGGCGAGAACTTCACCGAGATCGCCCGGGGCACCGCCGACGACGTGGAGCGAGCTCTCGACGCCGCGCACGGGGCCGCCGACGCGTGGGGCCGCACCTCGGTCGCCGAACGGGCCAACATCCTCAACAAGATCGCCGACCGGATGGAGGCGAACCTCGAGAAGCTCGCCGTCGCCGAGGCCTGGGAGAACGGCAAGCCGGTCCGCGAGACCCTGGCCGCCGACATCCCGCTCGCGATCGACCACTTCCGGTACTTCGCCGGCGCGATCCGGGCCCAGGAGGGCACCGCCGGCGAGATCGACGACGACACCATCGCCTACCACTTCCACGAGCCGCTCGGCGTGGTCGGCCAGATCATCCCGTGGAACTTCCCGATCCTGATGGCGGTCTGGAAGCTGGCCCCGGCCCTCGCCGCCGGCAACTGTGTCGTGCTCAAGCCGGCCGAGCAGACCCCGGCCTCGATCCACTACCTTATCTCGCTGATCGGCGACCTGCTCCCGGCGGGCGTCCTCAACATCGTCAACGGCTTCGGCGTGGAGGCCGGCAAGCCGCTTGCCAGCTCGAAGCGGATCGCGAAGATCGCGTTCACCGGCGAGACCACGACCGGCCGCCTGATCATGCAGTACGCCTCGGAGAACCTGATCCCGGTCACCCTCGAGCTGGGCGGCAAGAGCCCGAACATCTTCTTCGAGGACGTCAGCCGGGCCGACGACGACTTCTACGACAAGTCGCTCGAGGGCTTCTCGATGTTCGCGCTCAACCAAGGCGAGGTCTGCACCTGCCCGTCCCGCGCGCTCATCCAGCAGAGCATCTACTCCGACTTCCTGGCCGCCGGCGTGAAGCGGGTGGAGAACCTCAAGCAGGGCAACCCGCTCGACACCGACACCCAGGTCGGCGCGCAGGCGTCCAACGACCAGCTCGAGAAGATCCTGTCGTACCTCGACATCGGCCGGCAGGAGGGCGCTCGCGTGCTCACCGGCGGTGGCCGGGCCGACCTCGGCGGCAACCTCTCCGGCGGCTACTACGTGCAGCCGACGATCTTCGAGGGCTCGAACAGCATGCGGATCTTCCAGGAGGAGATCTTCGGGCCGGTCGTCTCGGTGACCTCGTTCGCCGATTACGCCGACGCCATCAAGATCGCCAACGACACGCTCTACGGCCTCGGCGCCGGCGTGTGGACCCGGGACATCAACACCGCGTACCGGGCCGGGCGGGCGATCAAGGCCGGCCGGGTGTGGACCAACTCCTACCACCTGTACCCGGCGCACGCCGCGTTCGGTGGCTACAAGCAGTCCGGCATCGGCCGGGAGAACCACAAGATGATGCTGGACCACTACCAGCAGACCAAGAACCTGCTGGTGTCGTACAGCCCCAAGGCGATGGGCTTCTTCTAGGCCATGCCAGCCACGAGAGTTGACGTGACCCCCGCGGCCGCCGCCATGATGCGGCAGCTGCGGGGCCAGCACGGCCCACTGATGTTCCACCAGTCCGGCGGGTGCTGCGACGGCAGCTCGCCGATGTGTTACCTGGAGGGTGAGTTCCGCACCGGCCAGTCCGACGTGCTGCTCGAGTCCCTGAAGATCGACGGGGTGGACGAGCCGATCACGTTCTGGATGTCCGGCTCCCAGTTCGAGCTGTGGAAGCACACCCACCTGACGGTGGACGTGGTCCCGGGGCGCGGCGCCGGCTTCTCGCTGGAGGCTCCCGAGGGCGTACGGTTCCTGATCCGCTCGCGCCTGCTCACCGCCGACGAGCTGGCCGAATTGTCCTAATCGGTGATTTCCGGGTACGGGTCGTCGCGCAGCCGGCTGAACAGCACGCCGTCGCGCCACCGCCCGGCCCGGAACTCCACCGACCGCAGCACCCCTTCCTGCTGAAACCCGGCCTTGAGCAGCGCCTTCCGCTCGGCCACGTTTTCCGGCTGGGTGCCGGCCTCCACCCGTTGCACCGGGAAGTGCTCGAAGACGTACGCCGTGAGCAGCGCCTGCGCCCGCCAGCCGATCCCCCGGCCGCGGAACGGCGGCAGTAGCGCGCACCCGATCTCGTAGCAATCGCCCCGGATGCCGTAGCGCTTGCGAACCAGCGAGACCAAGCCGGCCGCCTCGCCGTCCACGTCCACCATGAGCCGGCTCACGTCCTCGCCCAGGAAGCCGTTCTCCTCGTGCAGCCGGGCCAGGTGAGCGACCGAGTGGAAGCCGGTCCAGGTATTGGCCGAGTAATCCGGGTCCTGGGCGTGCGCATGCAGAATCTCGAGCTCGTCACCGCGGATCGGGCGCAACCGGATGTTCATCCGTCCAGGATGGGCCGTTTGATCGTTGCGCGCCGCCCCTACGTTCTCTGAGATGAGCAGTCGGGGTCGACGAGTGAATTAGATCCCGGAAGTGTGCCGTACGGGGATCGAGAGTGGCGATCAGTCGCCTTCATCGGGCACTGTCGTCATTCGAGATACCTGGGGAGGATTTTGATGCGGTTGTCGCGTTCCAAGAAGTTGGTGTTGCTCGGGGTGGCCCTCGTGATGGTGGGTCTGGCCGGGCGGGCTTCGGCGAACGAGACCCCGGCCGCCCCCCTGGCGTCGCCCGCGCCGACGAGGTCCGTTCCGGCACCCGCCCCGGTCAAGAAGGCGAAACCGAAGCCCAAGCCGGCCACCGTGAAGCCGGCCGCGCACAAGCCCTCCGGCCCGGCCGGCAGCCGGATGACCACCGGCACCAAGGCGGTGGCGCTCACCTTCGACGACGGGCCCGACCCGGCCCAGACGCCGAGGATCCTCAAGCTGCTCGCGCAGAACCACACCAAAGCTACGTTCTGCCTGGTTGGCAAGAACGTGCAGAAGCACCCCGAGCTGGTCCGCAAGATCGTGGCCGGTGGCCACACCCTGTGCAACCACACCTGGAGCCACGATCTGAAGCTCGGCAAGAAATCGCCCGCGAAGATCAAGGCCGACCTGGCGCGTACGAACGCGGCGATCCGCAAGGCCGCCCCGAACGCGAAGATCAGGTATTTCCGGGCTCCCGGCGGCAACTTCACGCCCGGCGTCGTCGCGGTCGCCAAGCAGCTGGGCATGACGTCGCTCTACTGGCGGGTCGACCCGCGGGACTGGGACCACCCGAAGAACGAGACGCACGCGCAGCACCGGGCCCGGGTCATCGCCCGCGTCGAGCGGAACACCCACGCGGGCGCGATCGTGCTCTCCCACGATTACGCCCAGCCGGACACCATCTCGGCCTACCGGAAACTGCTGCCCTGGCTGCGGAAACGCTATAAACTGGTCGCCCTCTAGACACCTTTGAGGTCGAGGTCGCGAGAATCAAACCCGCTTTCCGGTACGGGAGACATCGTCACCAACCGCAACATCACCCGACCGCCGCCACCCCGCAAGCGGCGTGCCACACCGGCACGTGCCGCGACTCTCGCGCAACGACACACGCACCCAGCCTCCGCGCAGCAGCGCTTTTGCGCTGCCCGGAGGGCGTTTATAGGTATTCGGCCCGTCAGCGACGGGTCGATGCCACGTCTTGGCGCCCGGCAGCGCAGATCTTGTGGAGTTGCTGCTCTGTCCTTGGGCTCAACCAGTGGTT